>NZ_JARVKV010000035.1 GCF_029813835.1 Streptomyces sp. DH37 | reverse complement strand
GAACCACCGTGTCCCGGTCCGGTGGAGTCCCCGGGGGACGTCCCCCGGGGACTCCACCGGACCGGCGGCGCCCGGGGAGGTGACGGGCCCTCGCCGACGCGAGGAGAGCGATGAATCCCACGGGCGCGACCGGTGGGCCGGCCGGGACACGGCCGGGAGGGCGAACAGGGAGCGGTCCCGCCCCGACGGCTTCGCCCGCACCGTCGCGGTGTCCGATTCAGTGATCGTCATCAAAGCTGGGGGAACGATGATCCGCATCCTTGGCCCTGTCTGTGTCGAAACCGGAAAAGGGGTCCACGCCCCGCGGTCGACCATGGTCAGAGGGGTGCTGACGGCACTGGCCATCCATGCGGGCAAGGAGCTGTCCCGCGACGAGCTTCTCCGGCTGCTGTGGGACGAGCCCCCCGCCTCCGCCGAGGCGAACCTGCGGGGCTACCTCAGCGCGCTCCGCAAGGACTTAGGCTCCGCGGCGGACCTGGCCGTCCGGCGCGGCGGCGGTGGGCGCGGCGTGGCCAGCTACCTGCTGGCGACCGCCCCGGCGACGGTCGACCAGGCGGATTTCGTCAGCCTCGCGGCGGCCGGCAGGCGCCGGCTCGCGGCGGGGGACCCGGTGGAGAGCTGCCGCCTGCTCACCTCCGCCCTCGAACTGTGGCGCGGGCCCGCCGGGATCGACGCGGCCAGCTCCGGCCGGCTGCGGGCCCGCCTCGACGCCCTGGACGAGATGAGGCTCAACGCCGTGGAGGACCAGGCGGAGGCCTGCGTGCTCCTGGGCTCCTACGCGGAGGCCGCCATGCGGGCGCGCTCCGTCATCGCCGACCATCCGCTGCGCGAACGGTCCTGGGGAATTCTGATAGCCGCCCTTTACGGCGAAGCGGACTTCTCGTCTTGTTTGAGCGTTTACGGGAAAGCGCAGCGGCTCTTCCGCGAGGAGTTGGGGATTTCCCCGTCGCCCGACCTGCTGGCGGTCCACTCGGCCGCGATGACGTACGACAGCGCGCAGGTCTGGAGGAACCTCCGGTCCATGCGCGAAAGATTCCACGAGACCGCCCTCGTCTGACGGGGGCGCACTCGGCCTCCCGCCGCGTGAACCCGCCGGGGCCGAGGGGCCCCGGCTTCCGGGTCCCGCCCGGCCCACCGGGCGTCCGGTCCGGAATTTCCTCCGATCCGCCCTGACGGGGAGTCTGTGCACCCGAATCCCCCTGGCGCGTCTCGTCCCTTTCTTTCCGGAGGCCGCGCCAGGGGCGTCGGCGTGCCCGAAAACAGGGGCACCATGATCGTTCCCATGTGCAGTGAGTATGCGCCCACGATGCGCACGCCGATTACAGTTCTCGGTGGCGGGGGTAATGATTCGTCAAATCGCGGACCCAACGGAAAATCCTCCCGCCGCGCATCTCGCCGACAGGTGGGTGCTGAAAGCGCAATTCGTGGACGCATGTCATCCGGATCGAGGCCCTTGCGGCCGTGGAGGCGAGAACGTATGACGGATACGCTTGTGCAAAGCACCAAGCTGATGGACGGCGGGGCGGCCGACCCCCTCCTGGCCACGGAGATCACCTCACCGGCGGACGAGCTCAAGGGCTGGGTCGTGGTGGACTCGCTGGCCGACGGCATGGCCATGGGCGGCACCCGGATGACGGAGAGCGTCACCGAGGCCGAGGTCAAGGGGCTCGCCCGCGCGATGACCACCAAGCTGTCCCTGGCGGGGCTGCCCATCGGCGGCGCGAAGGCGGGCATACGCGCCGTTCCCGACCGGAGGGACGGGGTGCTGCGCGCGTTCGGGCGGTCCGTCGCCCCACTGCTGCACGGCGGGGTGTACCTGGGGTGCGACCTGGGAACGACCCACGCCGACCGTGACCTGTTCTTCACCGAGGCGGGATACGACGTCCTGCGCGACACCAGGATCCCGCGGCTCCCCACGGACTGGGCCACGTTCTGGAAGCCCCTGGTCGACATCACGGGGTTCGGCGTGTCCGTCGGAACGCTGGCCGCCGTCGACAGCCGGGCCGACGGCGCCTCGTGCCGGGTCGCCATCCAGGGCTTCGGCACGGTGGGCCGCGCCGTGGCCAAGAGCCTGGAGAGCCACGGGCACCGGGTGGTCGCGGTCGCCGACATCCTCGGCACCGTCCACGCGCCGCAGGGGCTTCCGGTCGCCGACCTGCTGGCCGTCACCGACTCCGCCGGCACCATCGACCGGCGCAGGCTGCCCGACTCGGTGAGCGTCCACGACGAGCCGGAGGCGTGGCTGGACGTCGACGCGGACGTGCTGGTGCTGGCGGCCTCCGGGGACGCGGTCCGGGCCGACAACGTGGAGCGGGTGCGGGCCGGGATCGTCGTCGAGGGCGGCAACCTGTGCTGTACCCCCGAGGCCAAGGCGGTGATGGCCGCCCGCGGCATCGCGCTGGTCCCGGACGTGGTCGCCAACGTCGGAGGGGCCGGCGTCACCGGATGCGTGCTCACCGGGACCGTGCCCTTCGACCTGCCGCTGAAGCAGATGGTCAACTGGCTGTTCGACTGGGTCGAGGACCGGGTGCGCCGCAACAGCCGGGAAGTCCTGGAGGTCGCGGCCGGCGGGTCCGATGACCCCGTGGCGGACCTGCTCGCTCACCGCGGGAAGGCGGGCTGGTAGAGGCATGGGAGAGACGGTGCCCCCCACGGGGCCGTCCCCGGCGGGTCCGGCCGCGTGGGCCGACCTCGACGTCCGCATCGCGCACAGCAAGATGGCGCCCCGCCTGGTACCCGTGATCGAGGGGGAGCCCGGAATCCGGTTACGGGTCTCGGAGCACGTCGACGCCGACGACGCCGACGTGCTGATCGGCTTCCAGTTCCCGCCCGGGAGCCTGGAGAAGCTGGAGCGGCTGCGCTGGCTCCACCTGACGGGAACGGGCGTCGACCACCTGCGGGCCGCCGGCCTCCGCCCCGGCGTCCTGGTCACCAACTCCGCGGCCGTGCCGGTGACGGCCGTCGCCGAGTACGCGCTCTCCGGGCTGCTGCTCCTGCTGAAGGACCTGCCGGAGGTGGTGGCCCGCCAGGACGCCGCCTGGTACCGGTCGGGCGCGCTGCTGCTCTCCGGGAGCACGGTCGCGGTGGTGGGCGCGGGGAAGATCGGCCGTGCCGTCCTGCGGCGGCTGACCGCGCTCGGCGCCCGCACGGTCGCCGTGACGCGCACGGGGGAGGTCCCCGTGGAGGAGGCCGAGCGCACCGTGCCGGCGAGCGGGCTGGCCCGCGAGGCGTCCGGCCTCGACCACCTGGTCGCCTGCCTGCCCGCCACCCCGCGGACCCGCGGGCTGATCGGGGCGGAGGTCCTGGCGGCGCTGCCCCCGCACGCCACCGTGGTCAACGTGGGGCGGGCCGAGACGGTCGACAACGAGGCCCTGCACGCCAGCCTCAGGGAGGGGAGGCTGCGCGGCGCCTTCGTGGACGTCCACGAACGCGAACCGCTCCCCGCGGACGATCCCGTGTGGCTGGTCCCGCGCCTGATCGTCTCACCGCACCGGGCGTTCGCCTTTCCCGGCGAACCAGCCGAGGTGGCCAGGACCTTCCTCGCCAACCTGCACGACCTGAAGTCAGGCCTGACGCCCCGTGACCTCGTTCCGTGGCCAGCAGAAGGGAACCCCACATGACGATCGCGGCCGGACCGGCGACAGCCTCCGTGATCCCGGGAACAAGCGGGCCGGCGCCCTTCTCGGAGGCCCTGCACCGCTTCGCCGCCGCCCTGCGGTACGAGGCGCACCTGAGGCCGGAGGACATCGACCCCGTGTGGCGCTCGATGCTGCGCTCGCAGGAAGTGCTCGCGGACACCACCGAACTGCTCAGGGCCCGCCCCGACATCGCGGGACTCGACCTGGGACGACCGGTGTTCGTCATCGGCTTCCTGCGCACCGGCAGCACGCTGCTGCACAACCTGCTCGGCCGCCACGAGTCCCTGCACAGCCCCCTGCTGTGGGAACTCAGCCACCACACCGAGGCCGTCCGGTGGCCGGACCGGCACCCGGAACTGCGCGCCCGGGCCCAGGCCTACGTCGACGACTACTACCGCAAGGCCCCCGACCTGCCCAGCATCCACTTCATCGACGCGAACAGGCCCGACGAGTGCCACCGGCTGCTCGCCAACACCTTTCACAGCATGGTGCTGGAGATGCGCTACCGGGTGCCGTCGTACGGCGACTGGCTCCACCGGCAGGACCTGGCGGAACCGTACCGCTGGCACCGCGGGCAGCTCCAGGTGCTCATGAGCCTGCACCGCGACGCGGACGGCCTGCAGCGGGTCCCCGTGCTGAAGTGCCCCTTCCACACCTGGTTCCTGGACAGCCTGGTCCAGGCGTATCCGGAGGCGCGCTTCATCCACCTGCACCGCGACCCGGTCGAGGTGGTGGGGTCCACGGCCAGCCTGTGCCGGACGCTGCGCGGGGCGCGCAGCGACCACCGGGACCTGACCGAGATCGGCGCCCAGTGGTTCACCAGGATCACCGGCCTGTCGCGCCGGCTCGCCGACGACCGCGACGACCTGATAGGCGGGCGGCCCGTCCTGGACCTGCCCTACCGGCAACTGGTGGCCGACCCCCAGGAGGCGATGCGGCGGATCTGCGCGTTCCTGGAGATCCCGTTCTCCACCGCGTTCCAGGCCGCGGTCTCCGACCACCTCGCGGCGGCGCCGGCCAACGCCCACGGCAAGCACACCTACGACCTCAGGGACTTCGGGGTGTCCGCCGAGGCGGTCTCGCGTGCCACCGAGTCCTACCAGAAGCGTTTCGGAGTCTGATCGAGGGGCCGGCCCGTACGGGCCGGCCGCCGAGCCACCACAGTGAGGAGTCGAGTGTGTCCCAGTCGCAAGAGGCCGTGCGCGCCGCGGAGCTGGTCGAACGGCACAACCGCACGGCCCGGCAGGAGGCCCTGCCCGTCGGCGTCCTGACGCCCCTCAGCCCTCCGGGAGACCCGGTGGCCGGTGAACTGTGCGTGCGCGGCGCCGTGCTGGGCGCCCGCTACGCCCAGGAGAGGGGACTGGGGCCGGGCGTGCGCCTGTTCCTGGCCAACGACCAGGTGGGCGCCGACATGGAGCACATGTCCCGCACCGCGGTGGGCGGCCTCGCCAAGCTGGCCTTCCTCGACCGGGTCAGCGCGGTCGTGGGGCAGTGGCACCTGCGAACCGCGCCCGTCGTCGCCGACGTGGCGAACGACCTCGGGATACCCACGTTCATCGAGAACGGCCACAACACCGTCAACATCGGGCGGCGGCACATCTTCCGCACCTACTTCTCCATCGCCGACCGCGCGCCGCTGATGGCGTCGTTCGTGCGGGAACACGGCTGGAAGCGCATCGCCCTGGTCGCGGCCGACACCGTCTTCGGGCAGATGCTCGCCGACACCCTGGAGGAGGCGCTGCGCGAGGCGGTCTCCGGCGTCGAGGTGCTCCGCATCGACTTCGAGCAGGACGGGGTGGCCGACCTGGACCCGCAGCTCAAGACCGTCGCGGAGTTCGGCCCCGACCTGCTGCTCAACGCGGGGGTGGTGCGGACGAACTACATGGTCATCGCCTCGGCCGTGGCCGCGGGCGTACTGCCCGGCGTGCCGATGATGGTGTGCTTCCCGTTCCCCATGCGCTCGCAGGACTACTGGAGGCTGTCCGGCGAGGCGGGCGCGGGGGTGGTCTGGCCGGCCACGCGCTTCAGCCCCGACTGGCCGGAGCTGAGCCCCGTCGGCCGGTGGTTCGTGGACGAGTACGAGAAGGAGTTCGGCGGCGCCCCGCCGGACAACTCCCTCAACGCCTTCACCGACGTGGTCATCCTCGCGCAGGCGGCCGCCGAGGGCGGCACCGGACGCGAGGGCCTGCAGCGTGCCCTGGAGGCCGGGACGTTCGACACCTGGCGGGGCCCCGTCTCCTTCGACTGGTCCGACTCCACCGGTCACCACGACACCCCGGAGATCGTCCTGATGCACTACCGCGAGGTCGGCGACAGCGCGCAGGACGCCGTGGTGGTCTGGCCGCGGGAGTCGGCGACGGGCGCCTACCGCATGCCCACCCCGCGGCGGCCCGAGTGACCGCCACCACCGCCGCCACCGCCGCCGTCCCCGAGCGGCAGGTCCACGGCTCCCACGGCAGCGTCGCCCACTCCGTGCTGCGCTTCCTGCGGGACGTGCTGGGGTGCGACCGGCTGTTCACCGTTCCGGGGGAGGCGTTCCTGCCGCTCCTCGACGCGGCCGGTGACGACGGCCTCCCCGTCGTCACCGCCCGGCACGAGGGAGGCGCCGCCTTCGCCGCGCTCGCCGACGCACGGCTCACCGGCCGGCCGGCCGTGGTGGCGGTCAACCGCTCACCGGGCGCGACCAACGCGAGCATCGCCCTCGACGCGGCCAGGGCCGACCCCACGCCCCTGCTCCTCGTCGTGGGCGGCGCGGACAGGGGCACGGACCCCTTCCTGGGCTTCCAGGGGACCGACATAGGCGCTCTGCTGGGCGGCCTGGCGCCGGTGGTCGCGCCGGAGAGCCCCGACGACCTGCCCGCGGCCCTGGAACGCGTCCGCGGGGCGCTCGGCTCGGCGGTCCCCGGCCCCGCCGTCCTGGTGATCCCCGAGGACCTGTGGGACCTGCCCGTCCCCGCCCCCCCGGAGTCCGCGGGACCCTCCCCCGACGGCGGCGGGCCGCCGCCCGGGGAGGAGGAGCGGACCGCCGGGGCCGCCGCGCGGGTCCGCGCGGTCCTGTCCGCCGCGCGGCGTCCGGTGGTCCTGGCCGGACGCCTGCTGCGCACGGACGGCGGCACGTCCCCCGGAGCGCTCCTCGACCGGTTCGCCCGCGGCGCCGGCGTGCCCGTGCTCCTGGGCAACAAGCAGCAGGACCTGCTCGACAACGGCCACCCCCACTTCGGCGGCCACCTGCACCTCGGGACGCCCTCGGCCACCCGCGCGCGGCTGGCCGAGGCCGACGCCGTGGTCCTCCTCGGCGACCTGCCCGACGAGGTCCACCTCTCCGGCTGGTACGACGGCGGCGCGCACCTGGTCACGGTGCATCCCGATCCGCGGGGGCCCGGCGAGCGGCTGGCCGCCGACCCGCTCGCCGTCCTGGCGGACCTGGCCGCGAGCCCCCCGCCGGACGGCACGGGGGAGAGCGCCGGGGACGGGGAGGCCCGCGACTGGCTCACCGGCTGGCGCTCCCTGGAGACCCGGCTCAGCGAGGCCGGGCCCCGGCCGCGGCCGGACGGCGTGGACTTCGCCGAGATCGCCGCGGCCCTGGACGGCAGGCTGCCCGACGACGCGATCCTCACCCTCGACGCCGGGAACTTCAGCAGCTGGATCCACCGCCACGTCCGGATCCGCGGACGGCAGCGGCTCCTGGCCCTGGCCGGCGGCTCGATGGGCTTCGGGGTGCCGGCCGCGGTGGCCGCGGCCCTGCGGTTCCCCGACCGGGTGGCCGTCGCGATCGTGGGCGACGGCGGCCTGCTGATGACCGGGAACGAACTGGCCGTGGCCCGTGCCGCCGGCCGGTACCCGGTGATCATCGTGGCGGACAACGGCGGTTACGGCACCATCCGGGCGCACGCCGCCCGCCGGGGCGCCGGAACCGACTGCGGCACGGGCCTGGACAACCCGGACCTGGTGCAATGGGCCCGGTCCTTCGGACTGCCCGCCGAACGGGTGACCGAGCCGTATCATGCCGCCCCGGCGGTGCGCCGGGCCCTGGACAGTCCCGGCGGCTACCTCCTGCACGTGCGTGCCAGCGCCCAGGCCGTGCACGCCAACTTCGACCTGCCGTCCGCTCACTAGGAGACACGTCTTGACCACACGCCCACCTCTCGTGAGGGAAGCCACCGGGGAGGGAGCCGCCGGACACGCCGACGCCCTGCGCCTCCTCGTCGGGGAACGCCATGTCCTCGTGGGACCCGACCTCCCCGGGCGCTACACCCAGGACCTGTGGGGCAGCGACCGGACCGGTGTGGCCGGCATCGTCGTGCGGCCGGGCAGCGCCGAGGAGACCGCGATGGTGCTGCGCTACTGCCACGCCCACGGGCAGCCGGTGGTGGTGCAGGGCGGCATGACGGGGCTGGTGTCCGGCGGGGTGCCCGCGGCCGACGAGGTCGTGCTGTCCACCGAGCGCCTCACCGCCCTCGGGAAGGTGGACACCGTGGCGGGCACGGTCACCGCCGGGGCCGGGGTGACCCTCGCGGACCTCCAGGCACACGTCTCCGCGCACGGTCTGATGGTCCCCATCGACCTCGCCTCCAAGGAGTCGGCCACGATCGGGGGCTGCGTGGCGACCAACGCCGGCGGGGTCAACGTCGTCGGCTACGGCATGACGCGGCAGCACGTGCGCTCGCTGCAGGTCGTGCTCTCCGACGGCACGCTGCTCGACCTCTCCACCGACCTGGTCAAGGACAACGCGGGGTACGACCTCAAGCAGCTCTTCATCGGCAGCGAGGGCACCCTGGGAGTGGTCACCGCCGCCACCATCGCCCTGCGTCCGGCGCCGAGGAGCCGCACGGGGGCGTTCTGCGCGGTGGCCGACGTCCAGGGCGCCCTGCGGCTGCTGAACACCCTGCGCGACCGGATGCCCGGGTCCCTGACCTCGTTCGAGGTCATCTGGGCCGACGCCTACGCCGTCCTCGACGGGACCGGCGTACGGCTGCCGCTGCCCCAGGGGCACCCCCTGTACATCCTCGCCGAATGCGAGACCAGCCGGCCGGACGACGACGAGGTGTTCGTCTCGTGCCTGGAGGAGCTGTCCGACACGCTGGTCGACACCGCCGTCTCCACCTCGCCGGCCGACCTCAGCGCGTTCTGGCGGGCACGCGAGCGCATCCCGAGCGAAGTGCTGCGCATGCAGCCGCTGTTCGGCTTCGACGTGAGCGTCCCCGCGGGCTCGCTGACCGCGTGCCTGGAGGGGATGCGGACCCAGCTGCGGGCCCAGTGGCCGGAGGTCCGGCTCCTGGTCTTCGGCCACCTCGGCGACGACAACGTGCACATCGCGGTCGCCACGGGCGAGAAGACCCGTGAGCGCAAGCCCGACGTCGAGCACATCGTCTACCAGGCGGTCTCCTCGTACGGGGGCTCCATCTCGGCGGAGCACGGCATCGGCTTCGAGAAGCGCGAGTACCTGGGCTACACCCGCTCCCCGGGCGAGGTCGAACTGATGCGGACGCTGAAGACCGCGCTCGACCCCGGCGGGATCCTCAACCGCGGGCGGGTCCTGCCGTGGACGGCGGACCAGGGCGAGGGAGAGACCCGGTGACCGACGCGGTCCACGACACCGCTCCCCGCGGACTGACGCGCTGGCAGGCGATCCCCCTGGCCATCGGGTCGATCGCCGGCTCCGGCATCCTGTTCCTGCCGTCGGCGGTCTACGCGCGCGCGGGCCACAACAGCCTGCTGGTGTGGGCCCTGTCGATCCTGCTGTGCCTGCCGATGCTCCTGATGTTCGACGACATGGTGCGCACCAACCCCGACGGCCGCGGCATCGAGGCCTTCATCCGGCTGGGCCTGGGCGACGTGTTCGCCCGCTGCGTGCCCGTGATGTTCATCGCCCTGGTCATCGTCGGCCTGCCGTCCGGCGCGTTCGTCGCCGGGCGCTACGTCGCCCAGACCTTCGGCATGGAGCGCGTCACCACCGTCACCATCGCCGTGGCGGTCCTGGTCGCGGCGCTCCTGATCAACCTCGCCGGAGTACGCGCGAGCACCCGGGTCCAGACGGCGGCCACCTGGGGCCTGGTGCTGGTCGCCACCGTGCTCCTGCTGTCCGCCGTCCCCTCCGCGCGGGACGGCCTGCACACGGTGGCGCCGACCACCGAGGGCCTGGACGTCGTGCTGCCCGGCGTGCTCCTCGCCTTCTGGGCCTTCGCGGGCTTCGAGAACCTGACGTTCCTCGCCCGGGAGTTCCGCAACCCCGAACGCGACTTCCTGCCGGTCAGCTCCATCGCCCTCACCGTCTACGGCGTGTTCACCATCCTGCTCACCGTGGCCATCGCCGTGACCGTCTCCCGCGACGACGTCGACCAGGTGGTCGGACTGCTCCAGCTCGTCGAGGCGGTCGGCTACGGCGAGGTCATGATGTGGGCGGTCACCTTCATCGCGTGCTGCGCCATGCTGCTCAACGCGATCGCCTGGGTCTGGGGGGTCTCCCAGCTCACGTACGACGCGGCCGACAACGGCATGCTGCCCGCCGCGCTCGTCACGTCCAACGGCGAGAAGTCCCGGGGGCGTTCGCTGGCGCTCCTGGCCGTGCTGTTCTCGGCGACCACCGTGCTGCTGGGCTTCAGGCCGTCCCTGGTCGTCGACACCACGGCCACCGCGAGCGCGATCTTCATGCTCCTGTACGTCCTCAGCATCGTCTCGTACCTGCGGGTGCGCGGTCTGACGGTCCGCTCGGGGCTCAACCTGGTGCTGTTCGTCGTGATCGCGATCAGCCTCGTCGAGTCCCTGCAGCACGCCCTGTACGGGGTGGTGGTCCTGCTCGTGGCCCTCGGCGCCCAAGCGTTCCGGCGCCGCGGGGGGAAGACCGGGAACCCCGCGGAACCGGACGCGCCGGCCGCCGGCCACCCGACACACGAAACCGTCGAAGGAGGTGACCGGTAGTGGGAACCGCTGCCTCGGCCGCCGGTGCGGCCGTCACGGAGTCCGTCTTCGTCCGCATCCCCGCCCTGGCGGCCCGCCACGGGGCCGTCAACCTGGCACAGGGGGTGTTCGACCACGGACCGGAGGAGGCGCTGCTGTCAGCGCTCGCCGGGGTCGGAGGGGGGCCGGAGCACCAGTACGCGCCGAGCCCCGGCCACCCCGCGTTACGCGCCGCGCTGGCGCGCCACATCCACCGCCACGACGGCGTCACGGTGGATCCGGACGGCGAGGTCACCGTCACGGTCGGAGCCACCGAGGCCCTGCACTGCGCCATCACCGCGCTGGTGCGGTCCGGCGACGAGGTGATCCTCGTCGAACCGGCCTACGAGCAGTACGCCCCGGCCGTCCGCTCCGCCGGAGGCACCACGCGCGCCCTGCGGCTGTCCTCGGCCGGCGAGCGCGTCACCGCCGAGGCGCTCGAGGCCCTGGTGACGCCCGCCACCCGGGCGATCGTGGTCAACAGCCCCTGGAACCCCCTGGGCCGCGGCCTGGACCCCGACGAGTGGCGGGCGGTGGCCGACCTGGCCGCGCGCCACGGCGTCGTCGTCGTCTCCGACGAGACGTACGAGCACCTGAACCTGGACGGCGCGCCGCACCACGGTGTCCTGGAGGCGGTGCACGACCCGGAACTGCGGGTGAAGGTGTCCTCCGTGTCCAAGACCTTCGCCGCCACCGGCTGGCGGATCGGGTGGGCGGTGGCCGGTCCGGAACTGACCCGGCGGATCCGCGCGGTGCACCAGTTCCTCACCTTCTGCCCGTCCACCCCGATGCAGTTGGCGACGGCCACGGTGCTCGACGCGCCGGACACCCCCGCGATGCTGGAGCGCCGGGCCCGTGAACTCGGCGAGCGGGTGGGCGGCTTCGCCGCGGAACTGTGCGACGTGGGCCTGTCGGCCACCGCGCCGGACTGCGGCTTCTTCGTCCTCGCCGACGTGGGCGAGGACGCGGAGCGGTGGTGCGACCGGATGATCGTCGACGCCGGTGTCGCCGCGCTGCCCATGTCCGTCTTCTACTCCGAACCCGTGGCCGAGATGGTCTCCGTGGTCCGCTTCGCGGCCTGCAAGCGTCCCGAGACGCTCGCCGAGGCGATCCGCCGGCTCCGGTCCTTCCCGGCCTGAGAGGGGAATCATGTACGTGGACGTGGCCACATCCGTGGTGGTCGTCACCGGGGGCTTCGGCTCGCTCGGCGACGCGATAGCGCGCCGGGCCGAGCGTGACGGCGCGACGGTGGTCCGTACCGGGCGGAAGCCCGGTCACCGGGGCCTGGCGCACGACGTGCGGGAGGCCGGTTCCTGGACGGCGGTCCTCGACGAGGTGATCGAACGGCACGGCCGGGTCGACGCGCTGGTCAACGCGGCGGGACAGCTCGGGGGAGTGCCGCAGGACGTGCTCTCCGCCTCGGTCCGGCAGTGGCACGACCTGATGGACACCCATGTCGTCGGCACCTGGCTGGGGTGCGCCGAGCTCATCCGCCGCCGGCCGGACCACCCCGTCTCGATCGTCAACGTCTCCTCCACGGCGGGGCTGCTGGCCACGCCCGCGATGGTGCCCTACGGCGCGGCCAAGGCGGCCGTGGTGCACCTGACCAAGTCCGTGGCGCTGTACTGCGCCCGTTCCGGCCTGCCCGTGCGGTGCAACGCGATCGCTCCCGCGCTGGTGGACGGCGGGGTGCGCGACGACGTGCTCTCGACGGTGAACGACGACCCGGAGCAGGCGCTGGCGGCCTACCTCTCCCGGGTCCCGCTCGGGCGGCTGGTCGACCCCGAGGAGGTGGCCGACGTGGCCCACCAGCTCATCACCGCCGGAGGCGCCTCCCTGACCGGTCAGGTCCTGACAGTGGCGGGCGGGCTGGGGCTGTCCTGAGGAACGGCACCCGGCGGGAACGCCCGCCCGCCCCTTCGCCCGGCTCCGTACGACAAGGCACTCCTGGAGGAGTTCAGCACCGTGGACTACGTGGACGACATCTGTGAACTGATAGGCGAGACGCCCCTGGTCAGGATCGGCCGGCTGGCGGAGGGGCTGGCACCGCTGGTCCTGACGAAGGTCGAGTACCTCAACCCCGGCGGGAGCTCGAAGGACCGGATCGCCCAGAGCATGATCGACGCCGCGGAGAGGTCCGGACTGCTGCGGCCGGGCGGGACCATCGTGGAGCCCACGTCCGGCAACACCGGTGTGGGACTCGCCCTGGTGGCACGGCGCCGCGGGTACCGGTGCGTGTTCGTCTGCCCGGACAAGGTCAGCGAGAGCAAGCGGGACACCCTCAAGGCCTACGGCGCCGAGGTGGTCGTGTGCCCCACCTCCGTCCCGCCGGACCACCCCGAGTCCTACTACAGCGTCTCCGACCGGCTGGCCCGGGAGATCCCGGGGGCGTGGAAACCCGACCAGTACAGCAACCCGGAGAATCCGGCCAGCCACTACCGGACCACCGGACCCGAGATCTGGCGGCAGACGGAGGGGCGCGTCACCCACTTCGTCGCCGGCATCGGCACCGGCGGGACGATCAGCGGTGTCGGCCGCTACCTGAAGGAAGTCTCCGGCGGCCGGGTCCGGATCATCGGCGCCGACCCCGAGGGGTCGGTCTACTCGGGCGGGACCGGGCGGCCCTACCTGGTCGAGGGCGTCGGCGAGGACATGTGGCCCCAGACCTTCGACAAGGACGTGTGCGACGAGGTGGTCAGGGTCACCGACGCGGACTCCTTCGACATCACCCGCCGCCTGGCCCGCGAGGAGGGCCTCCTGGTCGGCGGCTCCTGCGGGCTCGCCGTGGCCGCGGCGCTGGAGGTGGCGCGCACCTGCGGGCCCGACGACGTCATGGTGGTCCTGCTCCCGGACGGCGGGCGCGGCTACCTGACCAAGGTCTTCAACGACGCGTGGATGGCCGCCCACGGCTTCCTGGCGCCGGGCGAGGAGTTGTTCGGGGTGCGGGACCTGCTGCGCACCAAGGCGGGCCCCTCCCCCCGGATCGTGCACGTGCACCCGCACCAGACCGTGGCGCAGGCCGCCGCGGTCCTGCGCGAGCACGGGGTCTCCCAGATGCCGGTGGTCAACGCCGAGCCGCCGGTGACGGCCGGCGAGGTGGTCGGGTCGGTCAACGAGCGCGACCTCCTGGAGGCGCTGGTCACGGGGGCGGCGCAGCCGGGGGACACGGTGAGCGCGCACATGTCGCCGCCGCTGCCGGCGATCGGCGCCGGCGTGGCGGTCGGCGACGCGATGGCCGCCTTCGGGACCTCCGACGGCCTGCTGGTCTTCGAGGACGGCAAGGCGGTCGGCGTCGTCACGCGTCAGGACATCCTGGGGCACGTGTGCGGCGACGGGGCCGCGGCCGTCCCGGGCGGCGAGAGGGGGGACGGGGCGAGTGGGGCGGCCGTCTTATGAACCGTTCGCCGGCGGGTGCGGCCGCGCTGCCGGTGAGGGCCCGGCCGCGGATCCGCGGCACCGCTCCGCGCCCGGTTCCGGCGGCGGGCTCCGCGGGCCGGAGGAAGCGGGCGGGAACGCGGATGAACGGCGCGGGGTCGGTGGATGACCTGGACCTGGCGGTCGAGCTGGTCAACACCGCCCACACGCCGGCGGGCCCGGCCGACCGGCTGACGGACGTGGCGCACTTCCAGGACGTTCTCGCGGAGTTCGGCGAGCACCGTCTGGCGAAGGCCATGGCCCCCGGTGACCTGCGGCCCCTCCGCACCCTGCGGGACCACCTGCACGGGGTCTTCGTCGCCGAGACCGCCGCCGCCGCCGTTCCCCTGCTCAACGAGCTGCTCACGAGGGCCGGCGCGGTTCCGCAGCTCAGGGCGGTCGGCACCGGTGAGGCGCGCCTGGAGTGGGGAGCGGGCCGCCGCGGTTATCCGGCGCTGGCCGCCCGGCTGCCCGGAGCCCTGGCCGAGTTCGTCACCGAGCACGGTGTGCGGCGCCTGGGCGCGTGCGCCGCGACACCGTGCGGGCGGGTCTTCGTCGACCGGACCCGCCCGGGGAACCGGAGGTACTGCTGCGAACAGTGCAACGACCGCGTCGCGTCCGCCGCCTACCGCGAGCGGCGGCGGACGGGCTGACCGGTCACACGCCGTGCAGCAGGCGCAGGACCAGACCGAGCGGCGGCTTCGGGGCGAAGGACAACGACCCGTTGGGCAGGAGGAGTGTGTTCTCGGCCGATGCGCGCACCTTTCGGTACGACGGCGCACGCGGTATCAGCACCGTTCCGCGCGATCGCTCCGCGTCGGCCGCCGCGCCGGCCGGGTCGTGATGCAGACGCGGTTCCGTTCCCGGCGCACCGGGCCGTGCGGCGGCAGCCTCCACCGCCGGGCAGGGACCGGGGGGTTCGAAGTCCGTCGCCAGCAGGTAGCGCAGCCCGTCGCCGACGAGACAGGCGGGACGGTCGGCGCCGACCGCCGCCAGCGCGTCCAGCGCGGTGGCCAGCGCCGCGGCCCCGCTCCCGGGCGGTCCCGCCACCGGCCGCAGGGCGCACGGGTCCGGCAGGGAGGCGAGGAACTCGTCGAGACGGATGCCGGGCAGGACCCGGTGCAGGGGGCGGGGCTCCAGCGGGTAACGGGTCTCGTCGACCAGGAGCACCGGACCGTGCGTCGCGCCGGCGATCTGGCGGTCCCGCAGGTAGTGGTAGGCGAGGTAGCGGTGGTGCCCGTCGGCGATCAGCAGACGGCGGTCCGAGAGGTCCGCGTTGACCCGGTCCCAGTCCCCGGGGTCGGCGACGGCCCACAGGCTGTGGCGGGCGCCGTCCGCGGTGCGCGCCCGGCACAGCGGTTCGCCCGCCGTCACGGTGTCGAGGAGCCGCGCCACCAGGTCGCCTCCCCGGTGGGTGAGCAGGACGGGTTCCGGCTGGGCTCCGAGCATCCGCATCCGCTTCATCCGGTCGGCGGCCACGGAGGGGTCGGCCGACCGGTGCGGCAGGACGCGTCCCGGACGGGTGGGCAGGCGCAGCGCGGCGATCAGACCGCGCTGCGGTCCGTCGGGGCCGTGCTGTTCATACGCGTACATGACAGGTGTGGGATCGAGGCGGAGCACATCGGTCCGCAGCCAGTCGCGCAACCGCTCCGACGCGCCGTGGTGGGCGGGGGATGGTTCGCCGGAGGGCCGGTCGGGCAGGAGGAGCCGCCTCGGGCTGTGGGCCGGGAGGTCCCGGGGCCCGGCCGTCCGGCCGGAGGCGAGGGGTGAGGGCGATGAGGCGACGGCGCTCTCCAGGGAGCCGATGTGGCCGGGGGCGTAACGCACCCCGCGGAACGGGGAGAACTCCAGGTTGCCCGGACGGGTGCGGGACGGGTGTGGCAGTGACCGGGCGGGAAGGGGGGACGGGCGGTCGGTCGCCGGGGCGGGGGTGTGCGTACCGGGCACGGATGGGACCTCCTCCAGGTGGCTGGTGTGATCGTCCGGGCCTTCGCCCGGGCGCCGGGACCTGCGTGTGCTCGAGCAAAGCTGTCGCGTGCGACGGAGGGATGGTGCGGAAGCGGCCGTGTGCGCCGTGAGCGGGAGGCCGGCCGGCGGGCCGGTGTGGGCGGGGACGGCCGGGGCGGGGTCGGTCTCCCGCGGCCGGGGGCCGCCGCACTCCACGACCCGCTATTGCTCCGGGCCGCCCTCCGAAGGGTAAGCGGAAACCGCGGGGATTTTCACCGTGCGGCTGCGGGGGGAATGAAGTGGAGTTCTCTGATCCGCTTTCCGGGGAGTTCTCGCGTCTGCCCTTCTGCTGAAAAGGGGCGTTTTGCTGCGCTGTAGGAATGTTTTGAAAGGGCTGGTGAGGGAAGTATCGATCGTCGGCCGTTCGGCCGTCGAAGGCTGGGTTAACAACACATCAAAGCCCTTACCTCCGCGCGGCGATGGTGTTAGCCTCCATGAGCGCCGACCGGATTACGGGTCTCTCCGCGGCGACCTGACCGGCGGTATCTGCTCCAATGACCGATGTTCTTTTCGGGAAGCATTGTTGACGCGGCGAAGAGCCGGTGGGATCGTATGGAATTCTGCGCGAAGTCATCCACGGCCTTGCCGAAACGACTCGGCAATGCGCTCGGAACAGGAGCGGGCCGCATCCGCCCATCGTCGCGGCGGGCGGATCCGGTCCGCCGGAGGCCCGGCGCCCGCTGAACGGAGCGCCACGGCACGGAGGACCAGGACCGAACGCGATCCCCGGCGGCGACGCACGCGGACACGCACGGACACCGACCAAGGAGTTGCCTTCATGAGCCTGATGGACGCACGCGAAACCCCTGCCGGCAGGATCGTCTCCCCGGACCTGGGCCCGGCGACGGCGTTACGGTGCCGGGAGTGCGGTGACAGCTGCGACCTCGGGCCGCGGTACGCGTGCTCGACGTGTTTCGGGCCGCTGGAGGTCGCCTACTCCTTCACGGGGGTGACGAGGAGCTCCATCGAGGCGGGACCGCCCAACATCTGGCGGTACCGGCGGCTGCTGCCCGTCCCGGACGGCGTCACCGCCACCCGCAACATGGAGCCGGGCTGGACACGCCTCGTACGCGCGGAGAACCTCGCCCGGGAACTCGGGATGCGCGAGCTGTGGATCAAGGACGACTCCGGCAACCCGACCCACTCCTTCAAGGACAGGGTGGTGGCCGTGGCCCTCGCCGCCGCGCGCGAGATGGGGTTCACGGTGCTGGCCTGCCCCTCCACGGGGAACCTGGCCAACGCCGTGGCCGCCGCGGCGGCCCGGGCGGGCATCCGGTCCGTGGTGCTCATCCCGGCCGACCTGGAGCAGCCGAAGATCGTGTGCACCGCCGTGTACGGCGGGGACCTGTTCGCGGTGCGGGGCACGTACGACGACATCAACCGGCTCGCGTCCGAGATCGCCGACGACGAGGACTGGGCCTTCGTCAACGTCAACGTCCGCCCCTACTACGCCGAGGGCTCCAAGACGCTGGGGTACGAGATCGCCGAGCAGCTCGGCTGGAGGCTCCCCGAACAGATCGTCGTCCCCGTGGCCTCCGGGTCGCAGCTCACCAAGGTGGACAAGGCGTTCGGCGAACTGACCGAGCTGGGGCTCGTGGACGCGGCGCCGTACCGCGTCTTCGGCGCACAGGCCACCGGCTGCGCACCGGTGTCCACCGCCTTCAAGGCCGGTCACGACGCCGTCCGGCCGGTGCGGCCGGAGACGATCGCCAAGTCCCTCGCCATCGGGAACCCGGCCGACGGCCCCTACGCGCTCGACGTGTGCCGCCGCACCGGCGGCGCGGTCGAGGACGTCTCCGACGACGAGATCCGGGACGCGATCACGCTCCTGGGCCGGACCGAGGGGATCTTCGCCGAGACGGCGGGCGGAGTGACCGTCGCGACGCTGCGCAAACTGCTGGACGGCGGAGCACTCGACCCGGACGCCCGCACCGTGGTGATCAACTCCGGAGAGGGCCTGAAGACCCTGGACGCGGTCTCCTCCGTCGTCGGGCCGACCGCCGTGATCCCCGCCACGCTGGAGGGCTTCCGCGGTGCCGTCCCCTCCTGAGCCGCCGTCCGGTGCGCCGACGCCCGTCCGGCGCCCGTCAGGAAACCGCAACCACCCGCCCGACCACGGAAACGAGGAACGTGCGATGACCACGACCGTCCGCATCCCGACCATCCTGCGTCAGTACACCGGCGGCGCCGGCGAGGTGCGGGTCGCACCGGCCGGGCCGACCGTGGCCGACGCGCTGCGCGCCCTGGAGGCCGACCACCCCGGCGTCCTGGCGAGGGTCTGCGACGAGCGGGGCGCGCTCCGGCGGTTCGTCAACCTGTACGTCGGCGAGGACGACGTCCGCATGGCGGAGGGAATGGGGACCAAGGTCCCCGACGGCGCGCTGATCTCCATCATCCCCGCGGTGGCGGGGGGCTGACCCCGGGACGCGCACGGCGGCCGGCGGCGGACCGTGCGCGGCAGGACGTCCCGGGCACGACGGAGGAACACGAGCGCGAGGATTTCCACATGGTTGTCGCAGAAGTGGGCGCGGTCGCCGAGGGGTTGCCCGGGGCGGCCACGTCACCGTCGGAGCACACGGAGTTCGCCGCGGCGGTCGTCCAGCAGGCGGGCCGGCTCCTGCTCGATGTGAGGTCGCACGAGGAGGGGGCGCACGAGGAGGGATCGGCGCCGAGCGGTACGGCACTGGGAGACCTGGGCCGGCGCTGGGCCGAACTGCTCATCCGCAACCGGCTGATGACGTCGTTCCCCGGCGACGCCGTCGTCTGCGGGACGCCGGCGGACGGCCGGGGCGGCCGGGGCTGCCGGGACGACCGCCGTACGTGGCTGGTCGTCCCGCTGGACGACGAGAGGGCGTACGGCCGGCCCGGGTCCCCGTACTGGGCGGTGCACCTGGCGCTGAGGGAACCGGGGCTGGGCGTGACCGCGGCGGCCGTCGCCGTGCCCGCGCTGTGCAGCGTGGTGACGTCCACCGGGCCGCGTTCCCTGTGGCACCACCCCGGCAGGCCGCCCGGGACGGCCCTCGTCCTGCTGCACGACGGGGAGCGGGGGAGGGCGGTGGCCACCGCCCTCGCCGGGAAGGCCCCGCTCCGGCCGAGGCCGGTGGCATCGGCCGGAGCCCGGACCGTCGCGGTCGTCGACGGCACGGCGGACGTCTGCCTGCACACCGGGGCCGAGGCGGGGGAGGGGACCGCGGTCGGCGCCGTGGCCGAAGCATCCGGTCTGCGCGCCATCCGCCTGGCCGACCTCGGCACGGTCCCGGGAGCCGCCGAGGGCGACGTCCTGCTGTGCCGGGCCCACCTGGCCGACGCCCTGCACAGGGCACTGGCCTCCTCCCGCGGCAGGCTCGCCCGGACCGAATGACGCCCGCGCGGTCCGCCGCCCGGCCCGACCGGCGCGAGCGGACGCCGTTCCCGGCACTCCACGAGAGGAAGGGCTCCGGAGCGTGATCTCCGATTCCAGCATCGAAAGCACCACCGCTCTGGTCTTCGCCGACATCGCCGTGATCATCACCGTGGCCCATGTCTTCGCCCGGATCGCCCGCCGTCTGAGGCAGCCGCCGGTGATGGGGGAGATCGTCGCGGGGCTGATGCTCAGCCCCAGTCTGCTGGGGCTCCTCCCGGGAGACATCACGGACGTCCTCTTCCCCGCCCACGCCAGGCCCTTCCTCACCGTCCTGGCACAGCTCGGGCTGGTGCTGTTCATGTTCGGGATCGGCTACCGGCTGGAGGCCTCGCACCTGCGCGGCAGCGGAGGGCAGATCACCGCCGTCTCGTTGGGCTCGGTCGCGGTCCCCTTCGCCCTCGGCTTCCTCCTCGGGTACGCGATCCACCCCTGGTACGACCATGACGCCCTGAGCTCGGCGAGCCCGCTGGGGCCGGCGCTGTTCCTCGGGACCGCGATGTCCATCACGGCCTTTCCGGTGCTGGCCCGCATCATCGCCGACCGCGGCATGGACCGTGAACGGATGGGCGGGATCGCCCTGTTGTGCGCTTCCGTCCAGGACGCCCTCGCGTGGTGCCTCCTCGCCGTGGTGGTCGCGGTGGTGACGGCCGACGGGACGGAGCCGCTGATCGCCCTCGTGGTCCAGTCCGTGCTCTTCGTCGTCGTCCTGCGCTATCTGGTCCGCCCGGCGCTCATCCGGCTGCTCGAGTCGGAGCGGCCGTGGCCGGGACGCTCGGCGGCCTGCTACCCCATCCTGACGGGCGGGCTCCTGCTGAGCGCCTGGTGCACCTCCACCATCGGACTGCACGCCATCTTCGGCGCCTTCCTGTTCGGGGTGATCGTGCCGCGCCGGCAGGTGGAGGCCGTGGCCGCGCAGGTGCCCGAGCGCATGGACCAGACGGGCATGCTGCTGATGCCCGTCTTCTTCACGCTCACCGGCCTGTCGGTGGACCTCGGCGGCCTCGGGGGCAAGGGCGTCCTGCTGCTGCTGGCGGTCATCGCCGTGGCCTGTCTCGGCAAGTTCGTCGGAGCCGTCGTCTCGGCCCGGCTGGCCGGGTTCGACACCGGCCAGTCACTGGTCCTCGGCACGCTGCTCAACGCCCGAGGTCTGACGGAACTGGTCATCCTCAACGTGGGCCTCGAGCTGGAGGTCATCGACCACCGGCTCTTCACCGCGATGGTGATCATGGCGGTGGTCACGACGGTGATGACCGGGCCGCTCCTGGACGTCGTCCACCGGCGGTACGCGCCCGCCCCCGGCGGGGGGACGGACGCGGAGCACCACGCGGAACGCCGGGGGAAGGCGGACGCGGAGCGCCGGGGGAAGGCGGACGCGCCCCGGACGGTGGACACCGAACAGGTGTGACCCCGGCACGGCCGCTCGCCGGCCGGACCCGGCGCCTCGCCGCCGCCCCCACCGGGCGGGAGCCGGACGGCCGTGCCACGGCAGGCGCCCGCCCGGTCAGGCCGCGCGCCAGTACCCCAGGGCGTGCAGCCGGTCCTTGGGCACGCCCAGCCGTCTGCGCGCGTGCGCGGTGAGGGCGCGGGTGGTGGCCGTGTCGCAGGCGATCCAGACGTAGGGGGCCGCCTCGGCGGCCAGCAGGCCGGGCAGCGCGGCGGTCACCTCGGCCACCAGGCGGGCGCCGGCGTCCTCGCGTCTCACCCGCCGGAGTTCGTGCCGGGCCGGGTCGAGCCGCACCGGCAGTTCGGCGTCGTCGTCATGGGTGGTCTCGAACCAGACGGTCGCCGGGGTGGCCGGAAAGGCATCCAGCAGGGAGTTGAGGGCCGGCAGGGAGGCCGGGTCGCCGACGGCCAGCAGGCGGGAGGGGGCCGGATCGGGGGCGGCGAACCCTGTGCCCTGGACGGTGGCCTCGATCGTGTCGCCCGGCCGCGCGGCGCGGGCCCAGTCGCTCGCGACGCCCTGGTGGAGGGCGAACTCCAGGCCGAAGGTTCCGGTGTCCGGGTCGGGATCGACCAGGGTGTAGGCGCGCTGGTGGGGCTTGCCCTCCCTGTCGAACCAGAGGCGCACCCACATCGTGGGGTGCGTGCCGGTGGCGGCGAGCATGCCCCCGTCCGTCAGGCGGACGCGGTGGTAGTGGTCGGTGACCGGTTCGGCCGCGGTGACCGTGAACGTGAAGTCCCTGCCCCGCAGCAGTTTGAGGACCGCGCCCTCCCAGCCGTGTCCCATGGCTCTGTTCTCCCCCTCGGCGTGGATTGCTTTTCGGCCAACATCAACTTAGCTTAGGTGAGCCTAACCTAAACGTTGCACAGTGTGCGGGCAACCGCTGCCCGAGAACAACGGCCACGGCACGACCGCCCAGGCTCTCCCCCCACTGCCGAACGCGTTCCGGCCCGCCCGCACACCGAGGGAGGAGAACCATGCCCAGCGCCGGCACCACCCCGCCAGCCGCCCGCCGCCCCGTCCACGAACAGACCGTCCCCGGCTTCGGAACCGTGCGGATCACCCCCGTGGACCCCGACCGCGACGCCCCCGTGATCCACCGCTGGGTCACCCAGGACCGCGCCGCGTTCTGGGGGATGACCCGGGCGAGCGTCGAGGACGTCCGCGACGTCTACGCCCACATGGACGCCCTCGCCACCCACCACGCCCACCTCGTCCACCGGGAGGGCGAGCCCGTGGCGCTCTTCCAGACCTACGACCCGGCCGAGGACCGGGTGGCCCTGTGCTACGAGGTCCGGCCCGGCGACGTGGGGGTCCACCTGCTGCTCGCCCCCGCCTCCGGCTCCTCCGAACCGGACTTCACCGAGCGGCTGACGACCGTGCTCCTGATCCACCTGCTGGCCGACCCGGACCTGCGGCGGATCGTCGCCGAACCCGACGCCCGCAACGAGAAGGCGATCGCCCGTCTGCTGCGCACCGGCTTCGAACCCGGACCCGAGGTGCTCCTCCCCGCGATCGACCTGCCCGACGTCCGCCTGCCCGCCAAGCGGGCCCGGCTGGCGTTCCTGCGGCGCGAGGCCGTCCCGGCCTGAGGGCGCCGCTGCCGGGCCCCGCGCGGCGGCCCCCCGGCGTCCGGCCCCGGTCCGCGGGGGCGGGGCCCGAACCCGGCGGGCCCGGGGACGGGGCGGGCACCCGCAGGGGACGGCGGGCGGCGCGGGGAACGCCGGCGCCGCCCGCCGTCCCGCTCAGCGCAGGGGCAGCAGGCCGGCGGTCACGGGCAGCCCCTCGACGTGCCGGTTGGCCACCACCGCCAGTTCGTAGTCGTGGCGGGTGCCCGGCTGCCACTGCCCGCCCGCCAGCCGCACGGTGGCGACGTTCGGCACGGGCCCGGCCGTCCAGTCCAGCGGGCCCGCCACGGTCTCCAGACGGGTCCGGCCGATCGCCTCGGCGACCGCCGCCGGGTCGGTGGGGTCGGCGGCGGTCCGCAGCGCGTGCGCGGCCACCTCGAACAGCGCGTAGGCCAGGCCGAGGGGCTGGAGCCACTGCCTTCCCGTGGCCCGCTCGTAGGCCTCGGCCAGTTCGGCGGCGGTCATGCCGTCCAGTGACGAGCGGTACGGATGGGCCGGCGTCCAGTAGACCAGGGTCGCCACGTTCGCCTGCGCGGGCCGTTCGCCGCCGCTGGTCGTCGAGGGCGGATAGGCGAGCCAGCGCGAGCAGGTGATCAGCCGGGGGGTGCTGCCGCGTTCGGCGGCCAGGGCGCGGAACAGGGACAGATCGCGGGCGGTGGCCGCGCTGGTGACGATGTCGGCGCCCGCCGCGGCGAACGCCTCGACGTGGCCGGAGAGGTCGGTGGCCGGTTCGGTGTAGCCGGCCGGATCCACCAGGTGGTGGCCGCGTGCGCGGGCGGCCGGCGCGAAGCCCGCCTCCGCGTGCCGCGACCAGGCGCCCTGCGGGCCGTCGTTCCACAGGCACCCCACGGTCCGCCGGGAACCGCCCGCCTGCTCCCACAGGTCCGCGAAGACCTCGGCGATGGCGTCCAGGCCCCAGCAGAAGTGGTACGTCCAGCGGAACGGCGCGGTGTCCCGCGCGCCGCGCCCGTAGTAGTAGACCTGCCAGGGGAAGGTGCTCGACACGCACGGGACGCCCGCCTCCTCACAGGCGTCGGCGGCCGCCGGCAGCACCTGCGTGCCGGCCAGCGTGACGATGATCCGCGCGCCCTCGTCCCGCACCAGCTCGCGCACCGCCTGCCGCGCACCGTCGGCGGTGGACCGGCTGTCGCGGCTCACCAGGCGCACCGCGTACTCCCTCGGGCCGTTGCCGATCCGGGTCAGCTTCGGCTCCAGCAGGGACACGGCGAACGCCAGCGGGTCCCCCAGGCTCGCCAGCCGCCCCGATCGCGCGGCCACGACTCCCACGGTCAGGGTCCGCCCACCGTCACTCGACTCCCGCACGTCCGTCTCCTCCGAGTGGAACTCCGCCTACCCCCGGACAACGGGCCCGTGACCGGGAAGGACATGCGCCTTCACCCTTCCAGGGGGTCATGCGCCGGAGATCGCGTCCTTCGGGGGCGCCGGGCGGCCGGGGCGGGCCGCGGGGGGATCCTCATCGGCCCACCGCTCCGGTGCCGGACGGGCCACCGCGGCGCGGCGGACGGGTGAACCGCCTCCCCGGACGCGGTGGGCGCGGGATGGGAGGCAGATCACCGCTTTCCGCCGCCATCGGGCGGGAAGGAGGCCGGTGGAAGGCGAACCCCACGCAGACGAAGGCTGGTTGATGTCCCCGCTCCAGCGTGCCACCGGCGCTGCCCCACCGTCCCCCGCGATCCCCGGCGCGACCGGTCCCGCCCCGTCCGCGGCTCCGGACACCGCGAGGGACGGGGGAGCCGAGCTCGAGCGGTTGCGCACCGAGGTGGCCCAGTTGAGGCAGGCGATGCGGAGCAGGCCGGTCATCGACCAGGCTCGCGGCATGATCATGGCGTGGGGAGCGTGTTCGGCGGACGAGGCGTGGCGAATACTGGTGCGCGTCTCCCAGCACACCAACACCAGGCTGCGGGTGGTGGCCGCCTGCCTGGTGGCCACCACCTGCGGCGAGCCGCTGCCCGAGGCGCTCGAGGAGGTGCTGGACCACGCCCTGCCCCGGCGCGGCCCGGTCTGACGGGCGCCGCCCCCGGTGACGCAGGCCTCCCGCCCCGGCCCGCCTCGGCGGTTGCGGGATCCGCCGAGGCGGGCGGTGGCGCCGGCCCTCCCGAGGGCGAACCGGTCGGCGGACCGGTCGGCGGAGCCGCCGTCCGCGAGGCGGCCGGCCACCGCGCTGCGGTCGTCGCGGCCGGCGTGGGGTCGAAGCCGGTCCCCGTCGCCGGGCAGATCGCCCGGCGCGCTTCTGGGCGTCGCGGCGCCGGACGTACCCGGCCATCCGGGCGGGATCGAGGCCACCGCGGTCATCGGCCGAACGGGGACCGCCCGCCCCGAGGCCCCCGGCGCTCCGGCGGCTGCCGGACAGCAGCCGCCGGAAACCGCCCGGAGCGTGGTGACCCGCGTACTCGGCCGGTCGCCGGCTACCGGCTCGTGTAGGGCAGCAGGGCCATCTCGCGGGCGTTCTTGATCGCGCGGGCGAGTTGGCGCTGCTGCTGGGCGGTGACGCGGGTGACGCGGCGGCTGCGGATCTTGCCGCGGTCGGAGATGAACTTCCGCAGCAGGTCGGTGTCCTTGTAGTCGATGTAGGTGATCCCGGCGGCGTCCAGGGGGTTGGGGCGGGGCTTGGGCTGCTTGCGGGGGTCGGTGCGGCGGGGCATGGGAAGGGGTTCCTCGGTTCTCTCGGATCGGGCGCCGGACCGGCTCAGGCGAGGTCCAGCAGGGGGGCGAAGGCGGCCGGGAGGCGTTTCCACGCCTCCCGGCCGGCGGCGTACTCGGTGTCGGTGAGCAGGCAGGAGTCGAGCAGGCCGGTGAGGCCCTCGCGGTCCAGGCCGGGGGAGGTGAAGACGAGGTGCTGGCAGCGGTCGCCGTGCTCGGGGTGCCAGTCCAGCGCGGCGGCCGTCCGGCGGACGGGGTCCACCATCTCCCAGGCGGCGTCCGGCAGGGAGGCCAGCCAGGGCCCGGAGTCCTCGACGCAGAGCGCGCCGCCGGCGGCGTCCCAGGACAGCAGGGTGTCGGGGCGGTCGGCGAGCCAGAAGCGGCCGCGGCTGCGGGCGGCGGCGCAGGCGAGGTCCTCCAGGGCCTCGTAGAGCCGCTCGGGGTGGAAGGGGCGGTGGCGGCGCCAGACCAGGGTGCCCACCCCGGCCTCGTCCGCCTCCTGCGGCAGCCGGGTGCAGGCCGGGTGCTGCGCGGCGGCGGCCATCTCCACGTCGAAACCGGCGAGGGCTGCTTCCGCCAGTTCACCGGAGGCGGCCCGTACCCGGCGCGCGGCCGGGCTGAGCTGGGTGAGGAGAGCGTGGTCCTCCTCGTCGGCCTCCGGGCTGTCGACGAGGGCGAGCACCGGCGCGTACTCCAGTTGCCGCGCCCAGGTGTCCGCGACCGTGCGCTGGTCGGTGGCGGCAGCGGCGAGACCGGCCTCCGCCAGGTCGTCCCCGTCGGCCAGGCAGGGCAGGACGAGCGCGGGGTCGACGGCGGTCACCACACCGGTGAGCTCCAGCGCGTCGCGGCCGTGCGCGGCGATCACCTCGGCCATGCCCTTCGGCTCGACGGAGTCCCACAGCTCGACGACCGCCAGCCGGGTCAGGCCGTCCGCGGCCAGGCGCTCCAGCTCCGGAAGCAGGTCCTCGCGCAGCGCGCAGCACGCGCAGTCGTTGACCAGCGGCGCCTCGCCCGCGTCCAGTTCGCCCGAGGCGTCCCGCACGGTGCGCCGCACCGTGCCGTCGGCCGCCGTGGCGAGGTCGTGGTGGAGGGCCACGCCGCCCGGCACGGCGCGCAGCAGCCGCTCCACGACCTCGCGCCGGGCGTCGGCGTGGAGCCCGGCGACGATCACGACGGGCAGTCGGCGGGAGACCTCCATCAGCGGGCCCCGCGCGTTCCGTAGCGGCGCTCGAAGCGTTCGACGCGTCCGGCGGTGTCCAGGACCCGCTGGGTGCCGGTGTAGAAGGGGTGGCTGGCCGAGGAGATCTCGACGTCGACCACGGGGTAGGTGTTGCCGTCCTCCCACTCGACGGTCTTGTCGCTGGTCATGGTGGAGCGGGTGAGGAAGGCGAAGTCGGCGCTCTTGTCGCGGAAGACGACGGGGCGGTAGGCGGGGTGGATTCCGGGTTTCACGGTGGTGTCCCTCTGGTCGTGCGGTCGGGGCCGGGGCTGAGGCCGGGGCCGGGGTCAGGGCTGGGGTCAGAGCCGGGGGTCAGCGTTCCTCGCGGAAGTCGACGTGCCGGCCGGCGACGGGGTCGTACTTGCGCAGCACCATGCGGTCGGGGTCGTTGCGGCGGTTCTTGCGGGTCACGTAGGTGTAGCCGGTCCCCGCGGTGGAGCGGAGCTTGATGACCGGGCGGAGTTCGTTGCGTGCCATGGCCGCTAGTATATGACAATGGTTTCCATTGCCAAGAAGGATCCGCCCGACGAGAGGAAGGGACCGCTTTGTCCGCCCACTGCCAGCTGACCGGCGCCAAGCCGGGCTTCGGCAAGAAGATCTCCCACTCCCACCGGCGCACCCCGCGCCGGTTCGACCCCAACATCCAGCGCAAGCGGTACTGGCTGCCGAGCGAGGGCCGCCACGTCCGGCTCACGCTGAGCGCGAAGGGGATCAAGACCGTCGACACCATCGGGATCGAGGCCGCCGTGGCCCGCATCCGCGCCCGGGGAGGAAAGGTCTGATGGCGAAGAAGAGCAAGATCGCGAAGAACGACAGGCGCAGGGAGGTCGTCGCGCGGTACGCGGTCCGGCGCGCGGAGCTGAAGGAGATCCTCCGCCGCCCGTCCTCCACCGACGAGGAGCGCGCCGCCGCCCTGGCGGAACTGCGGCGCCAGCCGCGCGACGCCAGCGCGACCCGGGTGCGCAACCGCGACAGCGTGGACGGCCGCCCGCGCGGCCACCTGCGCAAGTTCGGCCTGTCACGCGTGCGGATGCGCGAGCAGGCGCACGCCGGTTTCCTCCCCGGGGTCACCAAGTCCTCCTGGTGACGACCACCCTTCGCGGCGGAGCGGCCGGCCGCTCCGCCGCGAAGGGAGCGACCGGCGCGGGATCCCCGGCGCCTGCCGCGCGGCGCACCGCCGCCCTCACCGCCCCGCGGTACGCCCCGAACCCGAGAGCGCGCGGGGCCCGGAGGACGCGGGAGGCGTTACGGCGGTGGGAGGCGGGTCCGGCCGGCGGAGGGGTCCGGCGGCGAAGGGGCGCGGAGGGAGCCCGGGCCGGACAGCCTCGCGCCGAGGACGTCCGCGAGGCCCGTCCGCCCGTGGGCCGCGGGGCGACCCGGCCGGGCGGGCCCGGCCCGGTCCCCCGGCCGGCGGGCGGACGGGGCCGCCGACCCGCGCCGACGGCGGAGCGGCACATGGCCGCCGGGCTTCAGTCCTCCGCCCGCGCGCGTACCCGGCGGGAGGGCGTGAAGACGTAGAGGCCGAGGATGTCGGGCGGGTCGGCGAGGCCGGGGCCGCCCCGCTCGGCCCAGGCGACGATGTCGGCGGTGGCGTCGAGGTCGTTGACCAGGCCGAGCCAGACCGGTCGGCCGCCCGCCGCGCGCCCGGCGGGGGAGGGCTGGACGACGATGACGTTGGCGTGCTCGCAGGCGTCCAGGCAGTCGGTGACGCGCACGTCGGCGGTGCCGTTCAGGGCCCGGCGCAGGTCGCGCAGTTGGGCGGCGTGGTCGAGCCCGGGGACGATGTCGCCGCAGCAGCAGCCGCGGCAGACGGTGACGGTGCACCGTGCCGCCCCCGCCGGCCGGCGAGGGGCGGCGGGTGGGGTGGACCTGCTCATCGCTGTTCTCCCGTCGCGGTGTTCTTCCAGGCGGCCTCGCGCAGCAGGCGCAGGCCGTTGAGGCCGACGATGACGGTGGACCCCTCGTGCCCGGCGACGCCGAGCGGCAGGGGCAGGGTACCGATCAGGTCCCAGGCCACGAGAACGGCGATGAACACCCCGGCGATGACCAGGTTCTGGACCACCAGCCGACGGGCGGTCCGGGACAGCCGCACGACGGCGGGGACGGTGGCGAGTTCGTCGCGGACCACGACGGCGTCGGCGGTCTCCAGGGCGAGGTCGGAACCGGCCCTGCCCATCGCGACGCCGCAGTGCGCGACCGCCAGCGCGGGGGCGTCGTTGACGCCGTCACCGACGACCATCACCTTCCTGCCCTGCCGCTCCCAGGCGCGGACGGCGTCGGCCTTGTCCTGCGGAAGGAGCCCGGCGCGCACGTCGGTGATGCCGACCTGTGAAGCCAGGTACTTCGCGGCGCGCTCGTTGTCGCCGGTCAGCAGCACCGGTGGGCGTCCGGTCAGTTCGGTCAGGGCGGCGACGGTGGCGGCGGCGTCCGGCCGCAGCCGGTCGGCGATCCCCAGCACGCCGACCGGAACCCCGTCGCGGAGCACCACGACCGCGGTCCGCCCGGCCTCCTCCACCTCCCGCACGGCGGCGTGGGCCCGGCCGCCGGATGCGGGCAGGAACCGGGCCGGGGAGCCGACCCGGACCGTGCGGCCGCCCACGACGGCGCTCACCCCCCGGCCCGGGGCGGAGGTGAAGTCGGCCGCGTCGGCGAGGGGGAGGCCGCGCTCGCGGGCGGCGCCGACGACGGCGCGGGCCAGGGGGTGCTCGCTGGGGCGCTCGGCCGCGGCGGCCAGGGCCAGCAGCCCGTCGCCGGTCAGCCCGCTGTCCGGCAGCGGGCGCAGGTCGGTGACGCGGGGGACGCCCTCGGTCAGGGTGCCGGTCTTGTCGAGGGCGACCGTGTCGATCCGCCCGAGGCGTTCCATGACGACCGCGGACTTGGCGAGCACCCCGTGGCGGCCCGCGTTCGCGATGGCCGACAGCAGCGGCGGCATCGTGGAGAGCACCACCGCGCACGGCGAGGCCACGATCATGAACGTCATCGCGCGCAGCAGCGCCGGCCGCAGCTCGTCGCCGAAGGCGAGCGGGACGCCGAAGACCGCCAGGGTCGCGGCGACCATGCCGAGGGAGTACCGCCGCTCGATCTTCTCGATGAACAGCTGGGTGGGGGCCTTGGTCTCGGAGGCGTCCTCGACCATGCGCACGATCCGGGCGATCACCGTCTCCGACGGGTCCCGCTCCACCCGCACGGTGAGGGCGCCGGTGCCGTTCACCGTGCCGGCGAACACCTCGTCCCCCCGCCGCTTGGCCACCGGCAGCGGCTCGCCGGTGATGGTGGCCTGGTCCACCTCGCTCTCGCCGCTGAGGACCACGCCGTCGGCGCCGATCCGCTCGCCCGGCCGGACCAGGACCGCGTCCCCGGGCGACAGCCGCTCCGCCGGAACGGACTCCTCGCTCCCGTCGGGCAGCAGCCGGGTCGCGGTGGCCGGGGCGAGGTCGAGCAGGCCGCGCACGGAGTCGGCGGTACGGGCGGTGGCGACCGCCTCCAGGGCGCCGGAGGTGGCGAAGATGAGGATCAGCAGCGCCCCGTCGAGCACCTGGCCGATGGCGGCGGCGCCGAGCGCGGCGACCACCATCAGCAGGTCCACGTCCAGGGTCCTGCCCTTCAGCGCCTTCAGGCCCTCCCAGCCCGGCTCCCAGCCGCCGGCGGCGTAGACGGCGGCGAACAGCGGGCCCCACAGCCAGGCGGGGGCTCCCAGCAGGTACGGGGGGAGGGCGATCAGGAAGAGGACCAGGGCGGCGAGCGCCCAGCGGACCTCGGGCAGTGCCAGGAGCCGGGTGCGCCGGCGCGGAGCGGCAGGGGCGCGTTCCCCCGGCGGCGCCGGGGTGGTGAGTGTGGAGGTCATCGGCAAGGGCCTTCGGGAGACGTGGAGTCCGACCCGCTCACCATACAGGAATGGTTGAACAGCCTTTCATGTATCCGTTTCCGTAGGATGGGCCCATGGGCCACGGAGCAACACCCCCTCAGGGCGGCGGCGCGGTGCCGCGCACCCGGCTGACCGCGCAGAACGCACCGAAGGTCGCCGAGACCCTCCAGGCCCTGGCCACCCCCTCCCGGCTGCTGATCCTCGCCCGGCTGCGCGAAGGCCCCTGCGCGGCCACCGAACTGGCCACCGCCGTCGGCATGGAACAGTCCGCCTGCTCCCACCAGCTCCGGGTCCTGCGCACCCTCGGCCTGGTCACCGGTACCCGCCAGGGCCGCTCCGTCGTCTACGCCCTGCACGACGACCACGTCGCCGAACTCCTCGACCAGGCGCTCTACCATGTCGAGCACCTGCGCCTGGGCGTCACCGACGCCCGAGCCGCGACGGCCGCGTCCACCACCGCCCCGTGAACGGCCGCCGCCCAGCGGGGAGGCGGCCACCGCGGCCCGCCGGGGGAGTTCCTCAGAGGCGCTCCCCGGAGGCGGTCCCCTGGTAGGCGGTGGCCTGGAGCCGGAACAGGCGCGCGTAGGTGCCCCCGGCCGACATCAGGGCCCCGTGGTCGCCCTGTTCGATGACGCGGCCCTCCTCCAGCACGTAGATGCGGTCGGCGCTGCGGACGTTGGAGAACCGGTGGGAGATGACCAGCACCGTGCGTCCCGCGAACAGCGTGCGGATGCGGTCGAAGAGATCGGCCTCGGCCTGCGGGTCGAGCGAGGCGGTCGGCTCGTCCAGGATGACGAAGGGCGAGTCCCGGTAGAACGTGCGGGCCAGGGCGAGGCGCTGCCACTGGCCCAGGGACAGATCGGTGCCGTCGGTGTACTCCTTGCTCAGCACGGTCCCGTATCCGTGGGGCAGCGACCGGAGCAGCGAGGCCGTCCCCGCGCACTCCGCGGCCCGCTCCACGGCGTCCATGTCGGCCGCGGTGTCCGCCCGCCCGAACGCGATGTTGTCCACGGCCGGGAGCTTGTAGCGGACGAAGTCCTGGAAGAGGACGGCCGACGAGGCCCTGAGTTCGGCCGTGTCCGTCACCCGCCGGCCGTCCCGGAGCAGTGTCCCGTGGTCGGGCCGGTAGAGGCCGGCGAGGATCTTGGCCAGTGTCGTCTTGCCCGAGCCGTTGCGCCCGACGAGTGCGACGACCTCGCCCGCGCGCAGTTCGACGGACACCCCGCTGAGGGCGGGCGCGACGGACCCGGGGTAGCGGAAGTCGATCGCCCGCGCGCTCAGCGAGCCGAAGGGAGCCGGTGTGCCGGGAGGGGAGGCGGCGGGGCCCGCCGCCGGGGTTTCCGTGAAGGTGCGGATGTCCTTCACGTACAGCGCGGCGGCGCCGATGGTGGTGAAGACGAACCCCAGCATCTGCACGCGCACGGCGAGCAGCAGAAGCGCTCCCAGCGCGGCCAGCGCCGTGGGCAGGTCCATCTCGCCGAGGCGCACCATCCACCACAGGAGGGCGACGACGGCGACGAGACCGCAGTCGCCCAGCAGCCGCGCGACCGCCTTGCGGCGGGTGTGCAGGCGCACCATCGCCGCGGTGCTGCGGATCTCCTCGCCGTAGCGGGCGCTCCAGCGGCGGTGCAGCGCCCGGCCCAGGTCCAGGGCGCGCACCTCCTTCGCCTCGTCGCGGCCGGCCAGCAGCTGTTCCAGGTACTGGCGGGCCCGCCTGCCCTCGGCGAGCTCTCCGTGCAGGCGGTAGTCGGCGTCGCGTTCGTCGCGCGCCGTCCTGAGCACCGGAAGGGCGCACAGCGCCGTGAAGGGCAGCAGCCACCAGGACATGACGGCGAACGCCACGGCGACGGCGACGATGCTGAGCACGGCCTGGAGCGCACCGGTCAGCGCCGTCACCAGCATGACGGGCTGGGAGCGGGAGGCGAAGACGGCCCGCTGCAGACGGTCGTGGAAGCGGGCGTCCTCGAACGACCTCAGCTCGGCCCGCGCGGCGCCGTGCAGCACCGAGGCCATGATCCCGCGGTCGACCGCGAGCGTGAGGACCCGCTGCCAGCCGCCGCTCAGGGTGCGCAGCACGCCGCCCGCGGAGGCGAGCGCGATCAGCGCCACCACCGCGAGTACCGGCCGCGCGCTCTCGCGCTCCCCGCCCGCCGGCGGGGACCCGGACGCGGAGGACCCGGAGGGCAGGACGTCGCCGAGCGCCCCGCGCAGCAGGAGCACCACGGCCGCGAGGCCGGTGGCGGTGGCGAACTGGACGAGGAGGACGCCCGTCAACCGGGCACGGTCCGCCCGCCAGGCCATCCGGACCACGTAGGCGCACGCCCCGGCCATGTCGGCGGTGCGGAAGCGCTCCGCCTCCTCGCCCGCCCGTCCGGCTCCGCGCACCGCGCCGGTCCCGTCCTCCGCCGCCGCCCGCTCCCGCGCGGCCCCTCTCCCGCCGCGCTTCCCCTCACGCCTACCGTCACGCTTCCCGTCACGCATGGGTCCTTCCCTTCGCTGGGCTGTCGGTGCGGTGCGCGGCGCAGACCCGGAGCCAGGCGCGGTGCTCCGCCGCGACGGCCCGGAGGGCCTCCAGGTGGCGGAAGGTGTGGCCCTCGTACGGCAGCAGGAGGAGTCTGGCCCGCCCCCCGGTGGCGACGACGGCGCGGTAGAGGCCGACCGCCTGGTCCGCCGGGGTCGCGCCGTTGGCGTCCGCGCCGCCGTGCACGATCAGTACCGGCCGGTCGAGCCGCTCGGCGAAGTGCAGGGCGCTGAAGGCGTGGTAGAGGTCCGGGACGGCCCAGTAGGCGCGCCGCTCGTACTGGAAGCCGTACGGGGTCAGCGTCCGGTTGTAGCAGCCGCTGTGCACGATCGCGCCGGCGGGGCCGGGCAGGTGGGCGAGGGCGTGGAGCACGACGGTGGCCGCGAAGCTGTGCCCGCCCAGGACGACCGGCCCCGGGGCGGGCGACTCCTCGCGCAGGGCGAGGAGGGCCTCCCCGACCGCCGACGTGATCTGGCGGCGCAGATACGGGACCGTCGCGTCGGCAGGCCAGTCCAGCGGGAGGTCGAGAGCCGGCGCCGTCACGTCCGCGCCGGCGGGGGCCGGCCACACGGACGAGGGGAGGTGCGGGTCCGGGGGCCGCGTTCCGGCCCGGCGGACACCGACCCACAGCAGCCGCGCGGCGCCGGGAGGACCGTCCTCCGGCGCGGAGCGCTCCGGAGGGCCCGCCGGGAGCAGCAGGCGGGGCGGATCCGGCAGATCACCGGGGAGGACGACGGAGCGCGGCTCCTCGTTCCCGGCCCGCGGCCCGTCGCCCCGCCGCCCGCCGCCCCGCCACCGCGGGGCGTGGGGCGGACCGCCCGCCCGCCCGGTGGCCGGCACGGGGTCCGGGACTCCCGGCGCGGCGGGCTCCAGGCGGTCCCCGCGCAGGACATGGCGCCGGAACGCTCCCGCGCGCAGCGTGACGAGGTGCGGCACGTCCCCGTCGCACGCCACCCAGGCGCCGTCGAGGGGCGCCCGCGGCGACGCGTCCCCGCCGTCCCCGCCGTCCTGGTCGAGCACCGCGTGCGCGGCCGGGCGGAGCCAGTCCACGAGGAGGACCCCGGCCCGGCCGTCCCGCTCGCAGGCGACCACCAGGAGGTGCCCGTGGACGGCTGCCCCGGATCCGGCCCCGCCCGGCAGGGGGCGCACCCCGGGGAGGGGGAGCGCGGTGGTGGCGCCCCCGCTGGTCACGCGCACCGAGCGCCGGTGGAGGGTGACCGCGACGGGGTCGGTGGCCGTGCCGACGAGCCACCAGTGCGCGACGGGGTCGTCCTGCGGGTGCCGGACGACCTGTTCCGGCGCGGCGGTGCGGCCGGCGGCCCCCGTCCCCTCCGCGTGGAGCCGGACGACCGTGCCGGAGGGGGCGCGGCGGGCGGAGGCGGCGAGGTCCTCCGCCGTACGGCACCACCGGGCGCCGGCCGGCAGTCGTTCCGGTGCGCTTGCGGCGGTGGAACGGGCGCCGTCCCGGCTGTCGGCGCGCACGGTGGCGCAGGCCCAGCGCAGCGCGTCCCGGGCCTGTTCCGGAGAACCCGCCGGAGGCGCGGCGTCGGCGCTGTGGGCGTAGGTCACGAGCAGGCTCCGTCCGCCGGGGGAGGGCGTCAGACCGCCGACGAGGAGGGGACCGGTGAGCGCGCGGACCTCCCCGGTGGCGGGGTGCAGGACGCTCACGACCGCCGCCGCCCGGTCGGCGAGCTCGCCGAGGCCCGGAAGGAACACGACGTTGCCCGGTCCCGTGGCCTCGTACACCACGGGGCTCCAGCCGCCGGCGGACGGTTCCGGCGCCGGGGACGGCGGTGTCAGCAGCGCCAGCTCCCCGTCGCCGCACCAGGCGAGTGCCGAGGGCGTACCACCGCGTGCCGTGAGGGACAGCGCCGCGCGGACCCGCCGGTGCACGGTGAGTTCGCGCCGCGCGTAGTCGGCGATCCACACCACGGCGTGCCGGTGGTGCCGGACGAGTCCCGCGACGAGCGGGAGCCGGGGGTGCCAGGCGGGTTCGACGGGAAGGGCCGACCGCAGGTCCAGCGGCCAGAGACCGCCCCGCGGAAGGCTTCCGACGCCGATGCGCGTCAGCGGCGGGCGTTCGGGCGCGACGCCGGTGAGGCCGGGGTCCACGGGCAGGTCGCGCCAGTACGCGGTCGCGGGATGGTGGTCGGCGACGGAGGGCGTGCGGGGCGCGGTCATCACGGCCCAGGCGGACAGCGTGGGGGCGAACGCCACCGTGACGTGTCCGGGCTCGCGTCCGGGGTCGCTCCCGGACCGGGGGGAGGCGGCCCCGCCCGCGGGCTCACCCGGCACGTGCGGCGCCCGCGCTGCCGACCGTGATGGTGTCGATGAGCGCCTTCACGGCCCCGATGCCGGAGGTGGGCTCGCAGACCGGCGTCCCCTCCGCGTCCACCGCCGTGGCGCACGGCACCGACATGTCGGCGAGCACGGGCGGCAGTTCGTCGCTCCGCTTCACCACGGTCACCCGGACCGCCGCCTGCCGGGCCGGTTCCATCGCGGCCAGCAGCTGCCTGAGGGCCCGGCAGGCGGGGCAGTTCTCCGACACGTACAGGTGTACGCCGTCGACCTGCGCGGTGCAGGGCGCGGCGGTCGCCTCGCGCGCCGCGCGCCGGCGATCGGCGATCAGGACGGCCACGGCGACGAGGCCGGCGGCCAGCACGGCGAGGGGGCCGCGCAGCTCCGGCCGTGACGGCGCGTCGGACAGGAGCAGCACGGCCGCCAGCGCCGCGCCCGCGGCGTTGCCGCCCACGTGCAGGCGGCCCACCGCGGCCAGCCGGGCGGCGCCGAAGCAGGCGCAGCGCCGGCCGCGCATCGCGTGGGCGGCGGCGGTGAGCACCGCGTACGCGACCAGGGCGAGGGCCGCGGCGGGCCGCCCGGGAAGCAGCACCAGGCAGATCGCGGCGGCCGACTCCGCGGCGCCGACCAGCCGGGGTCCGTACGGGGACCGCAGGACTCCGGAGTGGAACGGCCAGGCCAGCCGGTCCGGTGACGTGCACAGCTTGGCCACGCCGGCGGCCGCCAGGGGGCCGGCCAGCGCGGCCAGGGCCGCGTGGAGGAGCAGGGAGGGCATCGGGACCTCACTTCGGTTCGGTGACGGCGACGAGCAGCCCGGCGCGGAGCAGCTGCCGCGCCAGCCGCTGGACGTGGACGTCCGACTCGTCCGGCCTGCCCGTGGCCAGCAGACGGTCGAGGGCGTCGGCCTCGTGCTCGGCGCACTCGACCAGCCGCAGGGAACGGGCGTCGACCAGGACGGCGCCGCCGAAGGGCAGCCGGGTCAGCCGGACGCCGTCGGCCGGTGCCGGCGGGGTGTTCCCGGGAGGGAAGGGGGCGTCCTCGCGCGGGGACGCGGCGCTCCCGGCGTCGGAGCCCGCGGAGTTCTCGGGGGACGGAGGCATCGTCAGCCTTTCCTCAGCCATTGGTCGATCCACAGCAGACGCAGCAGCGGCAGCGCGTGGTCGGATCGGTGCGGCCCCTCGCGCACCAGGCCGGCGATGACGCGCGGGTCGACCAGGCCCAGGTCGCCCAGGGCGCACTCCCGTTCCACCTCCGCGGCGATCTTGCCGCTCTCGCGGTGGAGGTACGCGGCCGCCGCGAGCCGCAGACGGAAGGAGGAGCTGGAGCGCCGCGGTCCGCGGACGCCGTGCTCGGCGAGGATCTCGCGGAGCGGTTCGTGATTGCGGTACAGCCCGCCGCCGATCCGGCCCAGGCGGCCCGGCGGGATCGCCTCGACGGCTCCCAGCACCGCGGGGTCCACGACGGGGAGCACGAACGGGCCCCCGGCCGGGACCCGTGCCGCCAGTCCCGCCTCCAGCCGCCCCAGGACGGGGCCGAGGAAGTCGAGGTGGTTCTTCCAGACCGACAGGGTGGCCTGCTGAGTGGACTGGAACGCCAGCCGTCCCTTCCGGGTGAGTCCCGGGAGGTCCCTCCGTCCCAGGGGGGTCGGGGGCGGTGTCGGCGCGTCCACCGGCTGCGCCTCACGCTCCGGTGCGTGAGACAGGTCCTGCACGGGGCCGTCGTCGCGTACGACGCCCTCGGCGAGCAGGGAGGCCGCCTCGCGCAGCGAGCCGAGGGTGCCGCTGAGGTGGAACGGTTCGCAGGTCAGCAGGCGCCAGTTCCGCCACCCGCGGTCGGCCTGCGACAACGAGGCCGAGACGACGTCCTCCAGCAGGAGCCCCGCGGCCACGGGAAGCCCGGAGGCGGCGGACAGCCGCCGGGCGAGACCGCGCGGGAACTCCAGGTCGGGCAGCGGCGGGGTGAGGCCGTCCCCCGCCACGCGGTGGTGGTCCAGCAGGTCGAAGACGTCCAGGTGGACCGTCCGGACGTCCGTTCCGGGAACGTCCGGCAGGGGCGGCGGTGCTTCCGGCAGACCCAGATCGGCGTACAGCAGTCGGGGCCGGTGGCCGGCGGAGAGCGCCGCCGCCGCGAGGGACGCGGACGCCAGGCCGCCGCTGTAGGCGAGGGCGTAGTCGCCGGGCACGGCGGACAGGGCGTCGCCGAGCGAGGCGAGCAGCCCGCGCCCCGGGCCGGGCAGCGCCGGCTGCCGCCGGGAGACCGTGACGCCCCGGCCGTCCACCTCCACCCGCGTGCCGAGCGCGAGCCGGCGCACCCCGGGCAGCGGCGTGGTGTCCGGGGGCGGTGCCATGCCGTGGATCAGCGCCAGCAGCGTTCCCGGCTCGGGCACGGTCCGGCCCGTGTCCGGGCGGAACGCCGCCGGGTCGGCGCCCCACTCCAGGCGCCCGTAACCGACCCGGTAGTACACGGGCGCCGTCGACGGGCGTTCCCGCGACAGCAGGAAGCCGTCGGCCGTGCTCCGCGCGTGGACGTCCTCGCACCGGTCGCCCCCGTCGGGGGCGGTCCACACGACGCCCCGGGGAGTCGTCTGCGCGGTGCCGATCACGAGGCGGTCACCCCTCCGACGCGCAGCACCTCGGTGTACTCCTCCCGCACCGGCAGCGAGGTGGTGAGCACCTCGTCGCCGTGCTGCACCCACGCGTAGAACCCGCCGGGCGCCACGAGGGGCGCCTTCTCGCGTCCCAGGTGGAAGGTGACGGGGAACCCCAGGTCCCGCAGTGCGGCGGCCGTGAACAACGCGTCCTCGACGGGGTCGAGGAACCCCATCGTCATCCGCTGGGCCACGCGCAGCCGGGCCACGGCCTTCGCCGCCCCGCGCGGCGTCCTCCCCGGACGGGCCCGGACCGCGGGCCAGTCCAGCGCGTACGTGCCGTTCCCGCGTCGGGAGGACACCACGAACGCCCGCGCCGTCCGGGCGGATTTCCAGAGAAAGAGCATTTCCTCACCAGCTCCCAGGTGCCAGGTGGACCGCGACCGCCGGCGCGGGACCCCGCCGGGGACCGCGCCGACGCGGCGCGTCCCCGGCGGGATCCCGCCTCACTCACTCAACGGGTGGTTCGAACGGCCCTCACGGGAGGTAGCAGTGGAACCACTCGCAGACGAGGCCGTGGCAGCACTCCGAGTCCCACCAGCACTCCTCGTAGCGGGGGATGCACGCCTCCTCGACGGCGGTCGTCTCGGAGTGCAGGTGCTGCTGCAGCCCGTTTCCGGCGAGCCGTTCGGCAAGGGATGTCACCGGCATCGGTTCTCCTTCGGTCGGTCCGGAGGCGGATCGGTCGACCGGCCTCCCGGGCGGGACGGCGGCCCCCGACGCCGGTCGGCGCGGCGGACCGGGGTCCCGTGGCTCAAGCTCTAGCCCGGAATCGTTGTTCGCTTTCGCGGCTCCGCGCTGAACAAACGAACGCCGAACAACAGTGACGGGGCCCGCGGGACCGGTGGGGCCCCGGCACGGCCTAACGGCAGGGAGGGTCGTAGGAGATGCCCGGCAGGTGGCGGTGCCACTCGGCCCGGGTGATCGTGGGCCGGGCGAAGTCGCACGCGTCCGCCGTGACGCGCGGGAAGTCGGTCGGCAGGAGGCGGATCGTGCCGTCGAAGACGGCGGACACCAGGGTGCGGCCGTCCGGCGTGAACTCCGCCCCCATGACGGCCGTGGTGTAGGCGGTCAGATGGGCGCGGACGGCGGGCCGGGCGGGATCGGAGACGTCCCAGACCCGGACCGCCCGGTCGTCGCCGGCGCTGGCGAGCAGGCGGCCGTCGGGACTGAACGCGACGTGCCCCACCACATCGCTGTGTCCGGTGAGGGAGGACAGCTCCCGCGGGCGTTCCCGTTCCGACACGTCCCACAGCCTCACCGAGGACCTGCCCCCGCCGGAGGTGGCCAGGACGTCGGAGCGCGGGCTGAAGGCGACCGCGAGTGCCACGGTGCCGTGCGCCCTCCAGCGCGCGAGCTCCGCCGGGCGCCCCGGTGAGCCCAGGTCCCACAGGTGCACGGTCTCGTCGTTGCTCGCCGTCGCCAGCGTGCGCCCGTCCGCGCCGAACGCCACGGAGCGCACCGTGTCCGCGGGTCCGCGCAGGACGGCCCGCCTCCCCGGCCGGTCCGGGTCCGCCGTGTCCCACAGCCGGGTCGTCCGGTCGTCGCTCCCGCTGGCCAGGGTGAGTCCGTCCGGGCCGAAGGCCAGGGCGCGGACGGCGCCGCCGTGGTCGCCGAAGACCGACAGGAGCACCGGCCGCCCGCGGTCGCCGATGTCCCACAGACGGATCCTCCGGTCGGCGCCGCCGGTGGCCAGGACGCGTCCGCCGGGGTGGATCGCGAGGGACTGGACGAGGCCCCCGGGCACGCCGAGCGTGGCGAGCCGCACCGGTTTCCTGGCGTCGCCGATGTCCCAGAGCCGGACCCGGTCCCCGGCCGCCGTCGCCAGGGTCCTGCCGTCCGGGCCGAGGGCCAGCGCCAGCAGCTCCGTGCCGTGCCCCGCCCAGGAGGTCATGAGGGTGCTCAGCAGGCGGTCGCGCGTCTCGCCGGTGGGCGAAAGCCGGTGCGCCGCGAGGCTGAGCTGCACGGCCAGGGCAGGCCTGTCGCGGTACAGCTCGGCGGCCTCGGCGGCCACGTTGACCGCGACCGCGCGGTTGCGCTGCCGCTCCACCTCGTGGTGGGCGCGCACGGCGAGGACGCTGGTCACCGTCGTGAGCAGGGCGAGGCCCGCCATGGCGAACGCCAGCAGCCGCAGCCGGCGGGACCGGCGCGCGGCGAGCCGCGTCTCGTCGGCCTCCGCCGCGACACTGGCGTCGAGGAAGGCGCGTTCCTTGGCGGTCAGCCCCATGTCGGGGGAGTCGGCCAGCGAACGGGCCGCGGCGAGCCGTATCCCCCGGTACAGGGCGCCCGGGTCGCGGTGCAGCAGGTCCCAGGCGTCGGCGGCCTCGGTCAGCCGCCGGTGCAGCAGGAGCCGCTCCCGGTCCTCGGTGAGCCAGCGGCGCAGCCGCGGCCAGCTCTGGATCAACGCCTCGTGCGTCATCTCCAGCCGGTCCCCGTCCAGGGTGACCAGCCGTGCCGCCGCGGCCTGCTCCACCACGGCCTCGATGCCGCGCTCGCCGTCCAGTTCGGCACGCGTGATGCGGCGCTTGGTGTCCTCGGTGCCCTCGCCGAGCGCGGTCAGGCGCAGGAACAGGCGGCGGGCGGCGGCCTGCCCGTCCGGGTCGAGGCTCCCGTGGAACGCCTCGGCCGTCCGGGCCAGCGCCCCCTCGATGCCGCCGACGGCCTGGAAGCCGGCGAGCGTCAGCATGGTGCCGCGCCGTCGGCGCCAGGTCTCCAGCAGCGCGTGGGACAGCAGCGGCAGGATCGCCACGTGCCCCTGCGCCTGCGCGATCAGGTGGACGAGCAGCCGGCCCTCCACCCGGCACCCCGCGCGGGCGGCCGGCCGCACGACGGCGCGGTGCAGTTCGTCGGTGCTCATCGGGCCGAGCGCGACCTGGGCGTCGCGCAGGACCTCCACCAGCTCGACCCGCCCCGCGCAGTGGGAGTAGAAGTCGGCGCGCACGCCCAGGACGACACGGCAGCGGCTGTTCCCGGCCGTGGCGGCGAAGATCAGCGAGGAGAGGAACCCGGTCCGTTCCTCCTCGCTGCGGCACAGCGTGAACAGCTCCTCGAACTGGTCCACCACGAGGACGGTTTCGGCCTCCCCACCGGGGTGTCCGGCGGCGATGGCGCACAGTGTGCGGTGCAGGTTCTCCGGCGCGGCTTCGAGGTCCCCGTGCAGCCGGCCGGGGGTGGTGCCGGCCGGCCGGGCCAGCCGGACCGCGATCTCCTCCACCGGGCGCGGCCCCGGCGTGAACACGATGACCCGGCGGCGCCCGGACTCCAGCCGGGGAACGAGGCCGGCGCGCAGCAGGGACGTCTTCCCCGCCCCCGACGCGCCGAAGACGGCGATGAACCGCCGGTCGGCCAGCCGCCCCACCAGGTCGTCGACCACCCGCTCGCGGCCGAAGAACCACTGCGAGTCGCCGGAACGGTAGGCCGCCAGTCCCGCGTACGGAGCCCGGTCGTGCTCCCCGGACGCGGCGGCGTCCCCGTCCGGCGGTTCCTCACGGGCCCCCTCCGGGCAGGCGAGCTCGGCCGCGACGCCGTGCCAGCGCCGTCTCCACTCCTCGGTGTCCGCCCCGCAGGCCCGTACGTAGGCGAGGGTCACCTCGAGCGTCGGCAGCCGGCGTCCCGCCGCCGCACTCGAGAGGGTGGCTATGGAGTAGTGCGCCCGCGCCGACAGCTCCCGGTACGACGGCCCGCCGACGCGCTGGCGCAGTCGGCGGAGATCTGCGGCGAACCTCAGCAGCGGCCCGTCGCCTGCGGCAAGAGGCAGCTCCTTCCGCGGCATCGAATCCCCCTGGATATCGTCCGAACGTGTGCGACACCCCATCGTTCACCGCCATCACGGTGATATGGAACAAAGCGGTCCGAAGATGGCGCAGGACAGTCGGTCGACGGCTTCCTCGCCGCCCCGGCCGGCGCGGTGGACGCCCGGCCGGCGCGGTGGGCACCCACCCGTCCTCGAACCGCGCGGCGGCCGGGCGGGCCCGCGGCCCGCCGGGGCGCCCGGTGGGCCGCGGGCGGCCGCCCCGTCCTGCATCGGCAGCTCGCCCGCGCCTTCGCGGTCACCCTCCGGGACGCCCGTGCCCGGCCGTGCGGCACCCCCGAGCGGGCCTCGTGTCACCTCCGCCAGAACAGGTGGTGCGTCACGCCGCTCGGGCTGGGCACGACCTCGAGGTGGAACCGGTCGAGCAGTTCGTCGGGCGACTCCCAGAGCCGTAGCCCGGATCCGAGTTCCACCGGCGAGACCGCCACGTGCAGGGTGTCGACGAGGTCGGCCTCCAGGAACTGCCGGATGGTGGTGACCCCGCCGCCCAGTCGCACGTCCCTGCCCTGCGCCGCCTCCCGCGCCTGCTCGAGGACTGCGCCCGGGTCGCCGCCGACGAAGTGGAACGTGGTGTCGGAGAGTGTGAACGAAGGACGCCTGTGGTGCGTCATGACGAACACCGGGGTGCGGAACGGGGGCTCGTCCCCCCACCAGCCGCGCCACTCGTGGTCGTGCCAGGGCCCGCGCTGGGGCCCGAACTTGTTGCGGCCCATGATCTCGGCGCCGATGTTGTGCGCGAAGTCCCGCGTGAAGTAGTCGTCGAGGCCCCGGCTGCCGCCGGGCTCGGTGCGGTTGGGCCAGCTCGCCGTGGCGCCAGCCCAGGCGAACAGCCGCCCGGCGTCGGCGAGCCCGAAGGGATTCCCGAGGCTCTGGTCCTCACCGGCACCGATGCCGTCACTCGAGACGTTGAAGTTCTGCACCCTCAGCAGTTGAGCCACGTGTTCCTCCTGTGTCGGCGACAACGGTGGTGAGACTCCCCGTGCCGGGCGAACTCATCGCCGCGGCCGTGGCCCGCACCGCCGGGGGCGGTGCGGGCCACGGGTCGCCGGGGCGTTCCTCCCGGCCGGCGGGCGCCGCGCTCACGAGGAGCGCCGGCCTCAGCCCGCCGCTTTCCCGATGAGCGCGCCGATGCGTGCCTCGTCGGCGGGGGTCAGCTCCGTCAGGGCGTAGGCGGTCGGCCACATGGTGCCCTCGTCGAGATCCGCCTGGTCGCTGAAGCCGAGCGTGGCGTACCTCGTCTTGAACTTCTGCGCGCCCTGGAAGAAGCAGACGACCTTGCCGTTCCTGGCGTACGCGGGCATCCCGTACCAGAGCTTCGGCGAGAGGTCCGGCGCGCTGGCCTTGACGATGTCATGGATCCGCTGGGCGAGGACGCGGTCCGCCTCCGGCATCGCGGCGATCTTCGCCAGCACCTCGCTCTCCGCGTCCGCCTTGGCCGCGCGCGGGCTGCGGCGCGCGGTCTTCCTCAGCTCCTGGGCGCGCTCCTTCATCGCGCTCCGTTCCTCGTCCGTGAACCCGTCGTGCTTCTGATCGGCCGCGCCGGTGCTCTCGGCGGACGTCCGGGTGTCGTTCATGGCGGATTTCCTCTCGTGCAGGGCTTGATCGCGGTCGTTCCGCGCCGGGGGCCCACCGCGGCGGTGGCTCCTCCGGAAACGACCGGCTGCTGTCCGGACGGGAGCGGCGGCGCTGCCCGGGGGCCGGTCACCCGGCGTCCCCGCGGCAGCACACGGCAGCGCCGCGTCCCGCGGAAGGACCCGGGCCCGGGGGTACGGGGTCCGCGTCCCCGTGCGGTGGTCGGCCGGGCCGGGGGCCGTGGCGCCCACCGGCCGCCGTCCCGTGGGCCCGACGGGGCGTAACGTGCGCACCCGTTCGGGGGCCGCGGGGTCGGCGGCCCCGGGGTGACGGACTCGGTGGAAGCCATGTCCGCCACGCTAGTCGCGGTCCGGCCGCCGGCGCTTCTCGAATCCTGACCGGTCCGGCCGGCCGTTCCGCCACGTACGGCGGCGTCCCGCGACGCCCGCCGCGCGGCGCCGGTGGTCGCCGGGCGGCATGCCGACCCGTTCGGTGAAGCGGGCGTCGAAGACGTCCGGCGACGGGCAGTCGACTGCGCGGCGCACCTCGGCGACGCCGGGGCCGCCCCGTGTGGAGGTCGGGGGCGAGGAGCGCCCCGGCCCGGCGGCCGGTGCCGCGAGGAGGCCCGGAAGCGCCGGCGGCCGAGAGCCGGTCCGTCGCCGAGCGGCTCAGCGGAGCTCCTGGATGCGGATCAGGTTGCCCGCGGGATCGCGGAAGGCGCAGTCGCGGACGCCGTACGGCTGCTCGGTCGGCTCCTGGACGACTTCGGCGCCCCCGGCCCGCACCTTCTCGAAGGTGCCGTCCAGGTCCCGGGTGGCCAGCAGGATCCAGCCGTAGGTGCCCTTGGCCATCATCTCGGCGATGGTGCGGCGCTCGTCCTCGGTGATTCCGGGGTCGGCGGCCGGCGGCGCCAGGAGGATGGAGGTGCCGGGCCGGCCGGCGGGGCCGACCGTGATCCAGCGCGTCCTGCCGTGCCCGACGTCGCCGCGGACCTCGAAGCCGAGGGTGTCGCGGTAGAAGGCCAGGGCTGCGTCCGGGTCGTCATGGGGCAGGGAGGCCGTGTGAACGGTGATGTCCATGACCGTCACGGTAGCCACGGTCCGAGGACCGGTACCTCTCCCGGTTCCTGACCGTCCGGCCACGCTGCCCCGGTCCGACCCGACCCGACCCGGTCCGACCCGACCCGGTCCGGTCCGGTCCGGTTCCACCGATCGTTCGGCAAAGAGATGCGCTCCACCGATTGACGGCCCCCGGCGACGTGCCGACCATGTACGGACCACCCCTATGGGAGCGCTCCCATTCCGGCGGTCCCCATCCTGCCCCACAGTCCGAGAAGGACGGTGCCATGCCCGCATCCGGAACGATGTCCTTACCCCCCGCCCGTCCACGCCCACGCCCACGCTCCCGCACCGGCGCCTGGCGCCGGATCGCCACCGCCGCGGCGGCCGTCGTGACGGCCGCCGGGCTGCTGCTGCCCGTGACCGGCGACGTCGCCCGCGCCGCAGAACCGGCGCCGGCCGCCGCGGCGTTCAACTACGCCGAGGCGCTGCAGAAGTCGATGTACTTCTACGAGGCGCAGCGCTCCGGCGACCTGCCGGCCGGCAACCGCGTCGCCTGGCGCGGGGACTCGGCGCTGAACGACGGCTCCGACGTGGGCCTGGACCTGACCGGCGGCTGGTACGACGCCGGCGACCACGTGAAGTTCGGCCTGCCGATGGCGGCCACCGCCACCCTGCTCGCCTGGGGCGGCCTGGCGGCCGCCGACGGCTACGAACGGTCGGGGCAGACGCGGTACCTGAAGGACAACCTCCGCTGGGTCAACGACTACTTCATCCGCGCCCACCCCGAGCCCGACGTCCTCTACGCCCAGGTCGGCGACGGCGACGCCGACCACAAGTGGTGGGGCCCGGCCGAGGTGATGCCGATGGAGCGGCCGGCCTACCGGGTGCACCCGGGCTGCCCCGGCTCGGACGTGGCGGCGGAGACGGCCGCCGCGATGGCGGCCTCCTCGATGCTCTTCACCGAGGACGACCCGGCCTACGCGGCCACCCTGGTACGGCACGCCAGGCAGCTGTACACCTTCGCCGACACCCACCGCGGCAAGTACTCCGACTGCGTGCCGGCCGGGAACTTCTACCGCTCCTGGTCCGGGTACCAGGACGAGCTGGTCTGGGGCGCCTACTGGCTCTACAAGGCCACCGGCGACCGGGCGTACCTGGACAAGGCCGTGAGCGAGTACGACCGGCTGGGCACCGAGCAGCAGACCACGACCCGCCAGTACCGATGGACCCTGGCCTGGGACAACAAGCAGTACGGCGCGTACGTCCTGCTGGCGATGGAGACCGGCGACGCCCGGTACGTCGAGGACGCCAACCGGTGGCTGGACTACTGGACGACGGGGGTGGGCGGCCAGCGCGTACCGTACTCGCCGGGCGGACAGGCGGTCCTGGACACCTGGGGGTCACTGCGGTACGCCGCCAACACCTCCTTCGTGGCGCTGGTGTACTCCGACTGGCTCCAGTCCCGGGACGCCGCCCGGGCCCAGCGGTACCGGGAGTTCGGCGAGCGGCAGATCGACTACGCCCTGGGCGACAACCCGCGCGGCTCCAGCTACGTGGTCGGCTTCGGCGAGAACCCGCCGCGCAACCCGCACCACCGCACCGCGCACGGATCGTGGACCGACCAGATCACCTCGCCCGCCGAGACCCGACACGTGCTCTACGGCGCCCTGGTCGGCGGCCCCGGCTCGGCGAACGACGCGTACACCGACAGCCGCCAGGACTACGTGGCCAACGAGGTCGCCACCGACTACAACTCCGGCTTCTCCGGAGCCCTGGCCCATCTGGCCGGGCGGTACGGCGGCACTCCGCAGGCGGACTTCCCGCCCCGGGAGACGCCCGACGGGCCGCAGATGTACGTCGAGGCCCGGCTGAACTCCTCGGGAGCCGGCTTCACCGAGGTCAAGGCCATCGTCCGCAACCGCTCCGGCTTCCCGGCCGAGAACCTGGACGACGGCCGGTTCCGCTACTGGTTCACCCTCGACGAGGGCGTGGAGCCGGAGGACATCACCCTGTCGTCCGGGTACTCCGAGTGCGCCTCGCCGATGCGCGGTCCGTTCCAGGCCGAGGGGGACCTGTACTACGTCGAGGTCGACTGCGGCAGCCGGGACGTCTTCCCCGGCGGCCAGTCCCAGCACCGCGCCGAGGTGCAGTTCCGCATCACCGGCGGGGCCGGCTGGAACCCGGACAACGACTGGTCCCACCAGGGACTGGACTCCACCGATCCGGTGCGGACCGAGCGGATCACCCTGTACAACGGCACGGACCTGAAGTGGGGCCGGGAACCCGACGCCACCCCCGACACCCAGGCGCCGACCGCGCCCGGTGCGCCGACGGCCGAGGAGGTGGGCGGCACCGGCGTGACCCTGGCCTGGGCGCCCGCCACGGACGACCGCCGGGTGACCGGTTACACGGTGCACGCCTCCGCGGACGGCTCGGGGGACCCGGTGGCGTCCACCACCGGTACGCGCGCCACCGTCTCCGGTCTGCTGCCCGGCACGGAGTACGTCTTCACCGTCCGGGCCGCGGACGGCGCCGGCAACGTCTCCGCCCCGTCCGGCGCGGTCCGGGTGACCACCCGGGCCGACGGCGGCGACCCCGACCCGGTCGGCGGCGGGCTCACCGTGCTCCACCGCACGCAGGACGAACCGGTGACCACCTCGGTCCGGGCCCATCTGAACCTGGTCAACGACGGCGACGAGGCCGTGGACCTGTCCCGCGTCACCGTCCGCTACTGGTTCGGGCGCGACGGCCTGGCCCCCGACCGGTGGACCACCCACTGCGACTGGGCCGCGATGGGCTGCGGCGCCGTCGGCCGCGCGGTCCGCGAGGCGCCGACCGGGCCGGGCGCCGACGGCTACCTGGAACTGGGCTTCGCGCGCGGCACCCTGGCGGCCGACGGCGCCACCGGCGAGATCCAGTTGCGGATGAACCGGGCGGACTGGCGCTCCTTCGACCAGAGCGGCCACTGGTCCTACCGGCCGGACGCGCGGTCGTACCGGGAGAACCCGCGGATCACCGTCCACGTGGACGGGAAGCTGGTCGCCGGCCGGGAACCCGCCTGATCGCGACGGGACCCGCCGGACCGCCCGGTTTCCGCGCGCCGAGGGGACCGCGGTACGCGAACCGGGGGCCGGGGGCCGGACGGTGGTGACACCGCCGTCCGGCCCCCGGAAGCCGCCGCGGCGCTCCGGCCGCGGCGGTTCCCTGGGCCACTCCGGTGACTTCCGGCGCGGTGGCGCCGTGATCGCCGCGGCTCCCACCCGGGCCGGTACGACCATGCGGACATGCCGCGACACCGGACCCCGGGAGGAACCATGGGAAGAGCGGACGGCACACCGGTGGCCACCGGCGTCACCGCCGAACGCCTCGCCGGGCTCCGCGCGTGGAACCTGGGGCTCACGCTGCTGCACCTGGCGCAGGCCGTGGCGGTCGTCCTCCTCGCCGGAGACTTCTCGATCACCGTCACCTCCTCCGTGCCCGAGGGGCCGCCGGGAACGGACGCGCCCGCCCCCGAAGCGCTGTTCGACGTGCCGATCGGCTGGGCCGTCGCCGTCTTCCTCGCCCTCGCGGCACTGGACCACCTGCTGACGGCGACGGTGTGCCGCGGCCTCTACGAACGCGACCTCGGACACGGCATCAACCGGTTCCGATGGCTGGAGTACGCGCTGAGCGCGACCCTGATGGTGCTCCTCATCGGCTTCTACGCGGGCGTGACCACCGTCAACGCCGTCATCGTCGTCATCGGGGCCAACGTCGGGATGATCCTCTTCGGCTGGATCGAGGAGGCGATGAACCCGCCGGGGCGGACGGTGACCACGATGCTCCCGTTCTGGTTCGGGACGCTGGTCGGCGTGACACCGTGGCTCTCGATCGCGTACAACATCGTCGCGGCCGAGACCGTCCCCGGCTTCGTGTACGGGATCGTCCTCGTCCAGGCCGTCCTCTTCTTCAGCTTCGGCCTCAACCAGTGGCTCCAGTACCGCGGGGTCGGCCGGTGGTCCGACTACGCGTACGGCGAGAAGGCCTATCTGGTCCTCAGCCTCGTGGCGAAGTCGCTCCTGGCCTGGCAGATCTTCGCCGGCTCGCTGGCCGGCTGAGCCCGGAACGGGACGGCACGGAGCCCGTCCCCGGGCGGAGCCGGGGACCCGAGGCCCCGAGGACTCAGAAGACGGACAGCCCCGTGAGCGTCGTGAACCGGTCGAGCGCCGTCACGCCCGCCACCGAGTTGCCGCGCCGGTCGAGCCCCGGGCTCCAGACGCACAGCGTGCAGTGGCCGGGCACGACGGCGATGATCCCGCCGCCGACGCCGCTCTTGCCGGGCAGGCCCACGCGGTAGGCGAAGTCGCCGGCCGCGTCGTACGTCCCGCACGTCAGCATCACGGCGTTGACCTGTTTGGCCTGGCTGCGGGAGAGCAGTGCCGAGCCGTCGGCCCGTGTGCCGTGCCGGGCCAGGAAACCGGCGGCCAGGGCGAGGTCGGCGCAGGACGCCTCGATGGAGCACTGGCGGAAGTAGGCGTCGAGCAGCTGGGGGATCGGGGTGGTGATGTTGCCGTAGGAGGCCATGAAATGGGCCAGGGCGGCGTTGCGGTCGCCGTGCGCGGTCTCGGAGGCGGCGACCTTCGGGTCGAAGTCGAGCCCGGCGTTGCCGCTCTCGGCGCGCATGAACTCCCTCAGGCGCCCGACCGCGTCGCCGGTCAGCTCCTGGAGCCGGTCGGTGACGACGAGGGCGCCCGCGTTGATGAAGGGATTGCGGGGGACGCCGTTCTCGTACTCCAGCTGCACCAGGGAGTTGAACGGGTTGCCGGACGGCTCGCGGCCCACGCGCCGCCACAGCCGCTCGCCGTCCATCGACAGCACCAGGGCCAGGGTGAAGACCTTGGTGATGGACTGGGCGGAGAAGGGCCTCCGCCAGTCCCCCACCCCGTACACCGTGCCGTCCGGCTCCGCGACGGCCATCCCGAAGCGCCGCGGATCGGCCTCGGCGAGCAACGGGATGTAGTCGGCGGGACGGCCCCGCTCGGGGGTCGCGTCGATCTCGGCGGCGATGCGGTCGAGGACGGGGCGGAAGTCCGGAGCGGAACGGTGGGGTGCGAGGCGTGACACGCTGCCCGACCCTACAGCGCGCTCCTCGGACGGCGGACGGCCGTGGCCGCGGTCTCCCACCGGGCCCGGACCTCCGCGGGGACGGCACGGCGGTCGCACCGCCTCCGGTCGCCGTGCGCCGCGGCGGACCGCCCCGCCCCGTCAGCCGTCCCGCACACGCCCGCGGTTCGTGCCGGACCGGCCGCCGCCCGGTTCCAGCATCGCGCTCAACGGGGTGCCCCCGTCCCAGGACTCGAGCCGGTCGACGTCGATCAGCGTCACACGGTGGCGAGCGGCTGACCTGCGGGCGCGCCCGGCGAGCACACCGAGGCCGACGAGGATGGCCACGTCGGCGCCGAGCCGTGCGCGAGCGGTGCCGTGGAAAGCCCGCGCATCGCGGCCGTCGACAGGACCCCGGCCGGTCTCCCGCCCGCACTGCACGACGACCTTCCGGCCGTCCGGCAGACAGCCGGTCACATCGGCGCCCAGACCGCCGGTGCCGGTGACCCGCCGCACGTCGGTGCAGCCGTCCCGGCGGCACAAGGCGGCGATGTGGTCCGCGAACGCGAGGTCGTCCATCGCCCACACCGTTTCCGGTGAACGCTGGAACCGCTCGATCTTCGCCCGCACACGGTGAGGGAGGTGGGAGTCCTCCTCGCCGCGTGCCAGGTACGCGACGACGGCCACGGTCGAGGCGAGGACCGCCGCCACCTGAAGCACCACGTCCATGCACGATTCCCCCGTCCCCGGTTTCGCCACCCCACGATTCCCCCGCACCCGCAGGCACGGCCACCCCACGGGGCCGGGCAGCGGGTTCCGGGGGCCGGCGCTCTCCCGGCAGGCCCTGGAACCGCACCGGCCGTGGTTCTGGCGGACGGGGCGTACCCGTCTCGCGCCATCGGCGCCCGTCCGCGCCGCCGCGGCGTCCGAGCGGTGATCCCGCGCCCCGCCGACCGGGCCGCCCTCCCTGTCGCGGGCGTCTCGATCCGGCCCGCGAGACGGCGGAGGGAAACGCCCTAGCCGACGGTGAAGGCGGCCCCGGGGTCGGCGTGGGCGACGGGGCCGCCGAACCGGGCCAGGGCCCGGTCCACGGCCTGCCGGGGAGTGAGGAAGGGGCCGACGTGCGTGACGATCAGCCGGCCCGCCCCGGCCGCTTCGGCCGTCTCGCCCGCGTCCTCGGGCGTGTGGTGCACCGGTTCCTCCCCGGCCGGCGGCCGTGCGCTGTCGGCCTCGCACAGCAGTACGTCGCACCCCTCGGCGAGGGCGGTGAGAGCGGCGCACGGGGCCGTGTCCCCGGAGTAGACCAGCGAGGCGCCCTCGGCCTCGACGCGCAGCGCGAAGGCGGGGATGCCGTGTGCCACGGCCCGGCTCGTCAGGGAGAGCGCCCCGACGCGGGCCCGGTGCCCGTCGTGCAGCTCCCGCACGTCGAAGGCGGCCTCGACCGGGCTGCGCACCGAGGTGTTGGTGAGGAAGTGCGCCAGCCGGTCGGCGATACCCGGCGGACCGTACAGGGGAATCGGAGCGGCGAGGCGGATGTCGGCGTGGAGCGCGCCGTAGTAGGCGGTGAGCAGGTCCGCACAGTGGTCGGCGTGCAGGTGCGAGATCCAGATGGCGTCCACTTCGTCCAGCCGGACGTGCCGCTGCAGCCGGGCCAGCGTGCCCGTACCCGCGTCCACCCACAGCCGGGCGCCCCCACCGGACACCAGATAGCCGGAGCAGGGGTTGTCCGTGCTCGGGTACGGCGTCGCCGATCCCAGAACCGTGAGCTGGAGGGGACCGCTGGTCATGGCCGGATCCTAGAGCACGTGGTCCACGAGGCCGGTCGGTCCGGCGGGGGAGGCCGCCCGCCGCCCCGTCCGACACGCGGACGGAGCCGAAACCATCCCTGACGCCGCGGACATGTGGGGGAGGCCCCGGCGAACCGGTGCCAACGCACCCTCCACGGCCGGGCCCGCGTACACCGTCCGCGGGCCCGGCCGCCGAGCGAGGACCTTCCGGAACGGCATCCGCCCGTCACCCCCCGCGGAGGGGAGTCACTCGAAACGGAAGCTGGTGAGCTCGTCGTTGTGGATCGGCAGAGCGGCGGTCGAGCCACCGGCCTTGTAACAACCCATGGGATAACCGTAGTTCTCGTGCCGGTACATGCAGACGGTGCGGTCGCTCCGATTCCAGACCGAGGTCGTGCGGTCGTTCATGTAGTCGCCGATGTTGGGCGTGCTCGTGGAGCTCGAGAAGAAGCGGCCCTCGTAGCTGTTGTGCTGCCAGACGCAGAAGTGCCCGGAGGGGCACTGGCTGTAGTGGGCCTGCGCCGCCGGTGCGTTGAGCGTCACCAGGGCGCCGGCCAGCACCGCTCCGGACAGCAGGGCGCGGCGAAGCCGTGAACCGATCACAGATGTTCCTCCATGGTCCGGCACCGGCGGGATCGCCGGAGCACTGCGGGTGTGCGGGAGCGCTTCCCCGGAAGGCGCGCGGGGCTTCCGTCGCGGAAGCCGCGCGCCGTGCCCTCCGGATGTACGTCCACTCACCGGAGACGTCCGGGACGAGGCGGAGGTTCAGTCTCCTTGCGGTCTCCTCGCGATCTCCTCGGGTCCCGGCCCTCGGCGACCGCGACGCCTCCCGCGCCGACGGCGCCGGCCGAACCGCCGTACACGACCGGGGCGGGAGAGGGCGGGGGAGTTCGGCGCGGCTCCCCGGCGACCCGGCCCGGCCCGCGAGTTCGCCGGACAGCGGGCGGGCCGGTCAGCCGAGGCCGGTGAGCTTGCGCTCCAGCACCGCCCGCTCGCGCTCGTTGCCGCACAGCCGTACGGCACGCTCCAGCTCGGTGCGCGCCTGGTCGGTACGGCCCAGGCGGGTGAGCAGCTCCCCGCGGACGCTGGGCAGCAGGTGGGAGTCGGCCAGTGCCCCGGCGGCGGCCAGTCCGTCCACGATCGGCAGGGCCGCCGCCGGTCCCCGCGCCATGCAGACCGCCACCGCTCGGTTGAGGTCGACCACCGGCGAGGGCGCGAGCCGGCCGAGCGCCTCGTAGAGGAGCACGACGCGCTCCCAGTCCGTCGCGTCGACCGAGGGAGCGACGGCGTGGCATTCGGCGATCGCCGCCTGCAGGCCGTAGGCGCCCAGACCCCGGCCGGCCCGTTCCGCGCGGACCAGGGCGGCCCGTCCCCGGCGGATCGCGGCCCGGTCCCAGCGACGACGGTCCTGGTGCTCCAACAGCACCGGCTCGCCGTCCGGACCGGTGCGGGCGGGGAAGCGCGCCGCGGTCAGCTCGAGCAGCGCCAGCAGACCGTGGACCTCGGGCTCGTCCGGCATCAGCCGGCTCAGCACCCGCGCGAGGCGCTGGGCCTCACTCGCGAGGTCGAGCCGCATCAGATCCTTCCCCGAGCTGGCCGAGGACCCTTCGGTGAAGATCAGGTAGACCACGCTGAGCACCGAGCCGAGCCGCTCGGCCCGCTCCCCGGCCGTCGGCACGGCGAACGGCACCCGGGCCGCCCTGAGGGTCTTCTTCGCCCGGGTGATCCGGGCCTGCACCGTGGCGGTCGGGACGAGGAAGGCCCTGGCGATCTGGTCGCTCGTCAGACCGCCGACCACCCGCAGGGTGAGCGCCACCCGCGCCTCCCGCGACAGCACCGGGTGGCAGGAGACGAACGTCAACGCGAGCACGTCGTCGTCGATCCGGTCCGGATCCCACAGCACGTCCTCGGCGTCCCGGACCGGGTCGGCCGGCGCGCTCCCCGGGACGCCTCCCGAGACGGCGCCGCCCTCGCCCAGGCCGTGGGCCAGGGCGGCGTACCTCTCGTCCAGGGCGGAGCGCCGACGGAACGCGTCGATCGCGCGGCGCCGGCCGACGGTGAGCAGCCACCCCGCCCGGTCGCGGGGCACGCCGTCGCGCGGCCACGTCACCAGCGCCTCGGCCAGCGCCTCCTGGGCGAGGTCCTCGGCCAGCGCGAAGTCGCCGGTGTACCGCGCGAGCGCACCGACGATCCGCGCGGACTCGATCCGCCAGACGGCGGCGACGGCCTCACGGCCGGTGGGATCAGCCATCTCCGGCCCGGCCCGGTCAGAGCTGGCCGGTGGCCTCGCGCCACGCCCGCTCCCGCTGGATCCACTCGTTGTCCTGGGGGAACTCGTCGATCGAGGTGACCCGGCGGATCTCGGTCTTGAACCCCGGGCCGGCCATCGGCAGCCGCTTGGCCCACTCCACGGCCTCCTCCTTCGACGCGACGTTGAGGATGTAGAAGCCGCCGAACAGCTCCTTGGTCTCGCCGTACGGGCCGTCGGTGACCACGGGAGGCTCCGAGGAGTGGTCGACGACGACGCCCTCGGCGGCGTCGTCCAGTCCCTCGGCGGCGACCAGCACGCCGGCCCGGATCAACTCGTCGTTGTACTTGCCCATGGTCGTGAGCACCTCGTCGAAGTCGATGTCCGCCATCCCCGCGAAGGCCTCGTCGGTGGCGCGCATGATCAGCATGTACTTCATGGTTCTGTCTCCCTGAGCAGTCCGCGGGCCCCGCTCGGGCCCTCTCATCCGTAGGTCGAACGGGGATGCCGCGGATCGACACGGCCGCCGAATCGTTTCCGGGGAATCCCGAGATCGTATGGCAGGTCCCGGCGACCTCGGCACAGGCGGCGCGCAGCGGCCCGGCGCGCGGATCACCCTGCCGGGGGAGTCGCGCGCGAGGACCTCCCGGCAGCGTCTCCCGCAGCCGGGCGGGAACGCACCCGGAGCCGCGGCCGCCGACGACCGGGCCGTCGCGCGGAGGACCCGCCGGAAGGGGGGAGGGACGGCCGCGCGTTCAGCCGGTGGCGGCGCCGAACCACTTCGGCAGCAGGCCGAGCAGGTCCTGCTGATCCTCGCCGACCCACGCCACGTGGCCGTCCGGCCGCAGCAGCACCGCGGGCACGTCCAGTTCCTCGCTGACGTCGGCGACGTGGTCGACCCGATCCGCCCAGCCCGCCACCGAGAGCCGGCCGGTCTGGTCGAGCAGCAGCCCGCGGCCGCCGTGCGTCAGCTCGTAGAGGCGTCCTCGCTTCAGCCCGACGTCCCGCATCCGCCGGCCGAGCAGTTCGTGGCCCTCCCCGAAGTCGTAGCGGACCCCGACCGCGGTGATCATCTCGGTCACGTACCGGTTCACCTCCTCGAAGTCCATCAGCTTCGAGAACAGCTCCCGCAGTGCGGTCGCGCCCGGATCGGTCCCCAGCAGCGCGATCTGCGCGCGGGTGTTGTCCAGCACGCGGGCGCCCACCGGGTGCCGTTCGGTGTGGTAGCTGTCCAGCAGTCCCTCGGGCGCCCAGCCGTTGACCTCGGCGGCCAGTTTCCAGCCGAGGTTGAACGCGTCCTGGATGCCGAGGTTGAGCCCCTGGCCGCCGGTCGGCGGGTGGATGTGCGCCGCGTCGCCGGCCAGCAGCACCCGGCCGACCCGGTAGCGCTCGGCCTGCCGGGTGGCGTCGCCGAACCGGGAGAGCCAGCGCGGCGAGTGCGCGCCGAAGTCGGTGCCCGCGAAGGCCCGCAGCTGCCGCTTGAACTCCTCGAGGGTCGGCGCGGTCGTACGGTCCTCGGCCACTCCTTCGGCGGGCACGACGATGCGGTGCACCCCCTCCCCGAGGGGGATGACGCCGAACCGCAACTGGGTCCTGCGGACCTCCTCGACGACGGCGGCGACCGTCGCCGGATCCTCGGTCACCTCCATGTCGCCCAGCAGCGTCTCGACCCTGGAGGGCTCGCCGGGGAAACCGACGCCGAGCCGCTTGCGCACCGTGCTGCGGGCGCCGTCGCAGCCGACGAGGTAGCGCGAGCGCAGGCGCGTGCCGTCCGCCGACTCGACGGTCACCCCGTCCCCGTCCTGGCTCAGCCCGACCACTTCGCAGCCGCGCCGGATCTCGGCACCGAGTTCGAGGGCGCGCTCGTTGAGCAGCCGCTCGGTGACCGGCTGCGGGGTGGTGAGGCCGTACGGGTGGGCCGTGTCCAGCCGGTCCGGCCACGGCTTGGTGATGCCGCCGAAGAAACCACCGACCTGGAACCTCTCGCTGACCGCGAGGAACCGGTCCAGCAGGCCGCGCTGGTCCATCATCTCGACGCTGCGCGCGTGCAGGCCGCGCCCGCGGGACTGCCCGGTCGGCTCGGTCAGCCTCTCCAGCACGACCACCCGCACCCCGGCCAGCCGCAACTCGCAGGCCAGCATCAGGCCGGTCGGTCCGCCGCCGACCACGATCACGTCAGTCATCAGAACGCCCATTCGACGAGATTGGATTTCGGCCGGCGGCGCGCGCACCCTCGCCTCCGCGCCGGGTGCCCGTGGCCCCACCGCGAGTCCCGCCGTCGGTTCGGCGTCCCGCGGCACCTGCGCACGGGCAGAAGCCCACGTACTTCGTGAAGCTGTCATTTCCGCAGGTTCCGGTCCTGCCCGGTGATTCTGCGGTACGACGGGGGGCTTGCCGCAAGCCCCCCGGTGCGCTGTACGTTGAGAGTGGAAAGGAGTGGGTAGCCCCCCTTTCCGGCATCGCCGGAAACCACGGCCGGGCTCTCGGTCAGCACGGAGGGGCCTGGTCGCGAGGCCGCCGTCACCCGAACCCCCCACCCCGTCACCATGGCGGGACCGAGGGGCGTGCAGGGCACCGAAGGGGCCGGTCCGGCCGGTGACGGCCGCGGCGAAACGCCCCCCGGTGACCCGCTCCCGCCCGTCCCGCCTCGGCGGCTGCGGAGTTGCCGCCTTCCGCCCGGCGGGGCCGGGGTTGTGCGGGTGGGCGGCGCCGCGCACCGCGATCCGCGTCGACGGCGGCCGGCCTCGCGCGGACCCGGCCGACGCGCAGTGGGCGACGTCGTCGCCGTGCGCCGAGTCGACGGTGTGCGAGACGTCGGCGCACCGCACCGCGGCGGCGAGCCTCAGCTCCCCGCGGCGTCGTTCTCCGGGCCGCCGCTGCCGGGGAGACCGATTCCCGGCCGCGGTGCCGCCGACCCTGTGCCGGGCCGGCGGCCGTCGGAGGACCGGCCCACGCCGGCGGGCCGTCCCCCAACGTGCGGCGAGCGCGGGGGCCGAGCGGTTCGGGCCTCCGGTCCCGGGGTCAGACCGTGGCGTCGAGGTCCTCGGCGTAGAGGCCGACGGCGCGGCGGTACCGCTGCACGGACGGGTCCTGGCTCGTCGCGGCCAGCAGACCGAGCAGGATCCGCATGGCCTCGTGGTGCTCGCCCGTGTTGTACAGCGCCATGGCGAGGAAGGTCCGGAGACCGCCGTCGTCCGGGTACTCCGCCACGCCGCGGCGGAGGGTCTCGACGGCGCGCGCGTACCGGCCGAGCACCCGGTAGGTACTGCCCAGGCCGAGCAGGGCACCGCGGCGGTCCTCGTCCGAGAGACCGGTTCCGGTCAGACAGCGCTCGTAGAACGGCACCGCCTCGGCTTCCAGGCCCAGGCGGTCGTGGAGGCAGGCCGTGCGGTACGCCACGTCCGCGTCGTCCGGGAACCGGGCGGCCAGGAGCAGCAGGTGGCGCCGGGTCTCGTCGAGGTGGTCGTCTTCCGGTGTGCTCATGCGCTCATCGTCGCAGCACCGGGCCCCGGCGGAGCCGGAATCACGAGGGAACGGACGGGGAAGCGGCCCGCCGGGCGCACCGCGGCGGATCCGGCCCGGCTGCCGTCTCGTGCCGGGAGGCACGGCCCCCGGTGACGATCCGTGCCGGACGCCCCGGCCCCGGCCGAGCCGTGGAATCATCGGGCCGCCGGACGGACGCGTATTCCTGTGAGGGGTGGTGGGTGGATGTGGCCGCCGGTTGGGAGTGGGACGACACGCTGTTCTCGGGCACGGCCGCCTACTACCGGCGCGGGAGGCTCCCCTACGCCCCCGGACTGGCGGACGTGCTGGCCCGGGCCCTGGGGCTCGACGGGCGGGGGCGCCTCCTCGACGTGGGCTGCGGACCGGGAACCCTCGGCCTGGGCATGGCGCACCTGTTCAGCGAGATCGTCGGGGTGGATCCGGACGGCGGGATGCTCGCCGAAGCCGCTCGCGGAGCCGCCGAGCACGGGGTGACCGGAAAGGCGCGGTGGGTGCGGGCCCGGGCCGAGGAGCTGCCCGCGGGTCTCGGAACGTTCACCGTCGCGGCTTTCGGGCAGTCCTTCCACTGGATGGATCGCGACCTGGTCGCGGCGACCGTCCGGGCCATGCTCCGGCCCGGCGGGGCGCTGGTGCACGTCTCGGACCTGAAGACGGAGGTCCGAACCGTCGACGGTCTTCCGCACCCGGCGGTGCCCTACGCGGCCATCGAGGAGCTGATCAGGCACTATCTGGGGCCGGTCCGGCGAGCCGGCCGGGGGGTGCTGCCGCAGGGAACACCCGGCGGCGAGGCGGCGGTGCTCGCCCGGGCGGGGTTCTCCGGTCCTCGGCGCCATGTCGTTCCCGGCGGGCAGGCGCTGGAACGCACGGGGGACGACGTCGTCGCGTGGGTGTTCTCGATGTCGTTCTCGGCCCCGCACCTGTTCGGCCCGCGCCGCGACGACTTCGAGGCGGACCTGCGCCGGCTGCTGCGGGAGGCCTCCCCGTCGGACCGGTTCTCCGAACGGCAGCCGAGCACCGAGGTCTTCGTCTGGGGAGAGGGCTCCGCCGCGTCGTGACCGGGCGCCGCCCCGGCGCCCGTGCGCCGGGGCCCGTCCGTACGGGGGGCTCAGGCGCGCAGACGGGGGAGGAGCCTCTCGACCGCCGCCAGGGCCGGTTCGCGCACCACGTAGCGGGTGATGCCCCAGCGCTCCTCGTGGCGGGCGATCGCCGCCAGGATCTCGTCCTCGGTGCCGATCCAGGCATAGGGAACGGACAGCACCCCCTCCTCGGTGCTGCCGAGGGACGCGGCGATGCGGTGGGCGGCGGCCTGCGCGTCGTCGGTGATCTCCACCACCTGGACGAGGGCCTCCCGCGCCGGTGCGGTGCCGCGGCCGGCCGAGCCCTGCTCGATCAGGTCCACCTGCCGGTCGACCTGGTCGCTCCGCCAGCGTGTCTCGTGGCTGTACCCGTCCGCCAGAGTGCGGCCCAGGCCGCTCAGGCCGACGACGTCGGCGTGTTCGCCGGCCCAGCGCAGCAGCGCGGAGTTGCCGCCCCCGACGGTGAACGGCACCCGGGACTGCACGGGGCGGGGGCCGTCCAGCCGGGCCGACCGCGCCCGCACCTCCGCGCTGTCGAGCGTCACCTCCCGGCCCGCCAGCAGCGCACGGCAGGCGTCCGCCACCGCGACGAAGCGCCGGATGCGCCCGGCGACGTCCGGCCGGCTCGACCCGAGCATCTCCCACTCGGCCGGAGTGTGCCCGGCCCCCAGCGCCAGCCGGGCCCGCCCGTCGGAGACGACGTCGAGGGTCGCGACGTCACTGGCGAGCAGCAGGGGCTCCCGGACCCCCGCGTGGGAGACGTAGGACCCCAGGCCGAGGCGCTCGGTGACCGGCGCGACGGCCGCCAGGGCGACGAAGGGGGACGCCGCCGCCCCCGGGTGGTCGGCGGCGAGCAGCGCGTCGAAGCCCGACGCCTCGCACCGCCGTGCCAGAGCGGTCCAGGACCTCATGTCCTTCGGCTGTGCCTGGAGGGAGACCGTCACCATGCGTACACCCTGCCGTCGCCGCCGCGGAACCGCCACCCTCCGGCGCGCGGGTTGGCTGACAGCGAACTCCCGGGCCCGGCGGGAGCACGGCCGGCCGGGCCGACACGGGTGGGCGGGCCGACACGGGTGGGCGGGCCGGCCGCTTCCCCCGCTCCCCTCATCCGACGGCGCCACCCCGGTCGCCCTGGCCGCCGCGGGCCAGGGCGGTGGCGGCGACACCGGGCCTGTGGTGGGGGAGCGGGAGGGGGCGGCTCCCGGGCGTCCACGGGTTCCGCCGAGCACGGCGGCCGGGTGACCGGGCGCGGTGCCGTCGCCGTGCGTGCGCACGGTGGCCGGGGTTGAATGACCGGAAGTAGCGTCGCACTCCCCGGAGCGAGGCAGCCGAGTGAATCCGACCACGCACTCCCACGGTGCCGACCGCCCCTCGGGCGGCGCGGTGGTCTTCGTGCTGGACGGGCGCGGGAGCGTGCTGCAGTGCACGGCCACCGTGCTGGACCTGGCCGGGCGCTCGCCCGAGGAGGTCCGCGGGCGGCCGATGGCGGACCTCGTCACCGGCCCCGGCCCCTGGGACGGACCGCTCGGTCACCTCGAGCCGGTGGTGCTCCGTACGGCCCTGCGGCACCGGGACGGCACACCGGTCGAGGTGGACGCCGAGGTGCTGCCGCTGCCCGCCGGGGGCGAAGCCCGGTGCCTGGTGTTCGCCGTCCCCGTGGCCCGGAGCCGGCGTCAGGTGGAGGACCAGGCGCTGGTCCGCGCGCTGTTCACCCAGGACCGCGTGGGGCTGGTCATCCGCGACACCGACCTGGTGGCCAGGCGGGTGAACCTCGATCCGCAGTTCTTCGGCCTCACCCAGCCGCGCGGAGAGGACGGCCTGTCCGACGTGCGGCTGGAGGAGGTCCTCGTTCCGCAGGACGCCGCGGCGATCGACGAGCAACTGCGGCGGGTGCTGGAGACCGGCGAGCCGCTGATCGACTGGGAGCACTCGGCACGGCGACGCATCGCTCCCGGGCAGGAGCGGGCGGTGTCGGTGTCGGCGTTCCGGCTCCAGGACACGCACGACCGCGTGATCGGGGTCGCGGCGGCCTTCACCGACGTCACCGAGCAGTACGCGGCCCGGCAGCGGCTGGCCCTGCTGCACGCCGCCGCGGCGCGGCTGGGCCGGTCCCTGGACGTGACCCGCAACGCCGAGGAGCTGGCGGGGATCCTGGTGCCCGGCTTCGCGGACCTGGCGAGCGTGGACCTGTCCGAGGCGGTGTTCCAGGGCGACGAGTCCGGCAGGTTCGTCCCCGGGACGCGGTTGCAGCGGCTCGCGGTGGCCTCGGCGGACGGCACCTGGCCCGCGGACGTCTACCAGCGCGGTGAGACCGTCAGCGCCCGGGAGGCGGAGAGCGAGGCCCTGCGCGAGGGGAAGACCGTCCGTGTCACCGACATGGCCGCCTGGCGCGAACAGCTGACGGTCGACTCCGAGCGGCTGCGCCTGCTGTTTCCCCCCTCGGCGGCCTCGGCGCTGTTCGTCCCGCTGTACGCCCGCAGTCATGTGCTGGGCGTCCTGGGGCTGTGGCGCGACCGGGGCAGGGAACCCTTCACCGAGGACGACGTCTTCGTCGTCGAGGAGATCGCCTCCCGGGCGGCGCTGAGCCTGGACAACGCCCGCCGGTACACCATGGAGCGGCGCACCACCGAGGCCCTGCAGCGCAGCCTGCTGCCGCCCGCGGCGATGCGGATGGACGCGGTGGAGACCTCGGGGAGGTACGCGCCGGCGAGCACCGCCGCCGGAACCGGCGGCAGCTGGTACGACGTGATCCGGCTGTCCGGCGTCCGTACGGCCTTCGTGGTGGGCAGGGTCGCCGGGCACGGGGTGCACGCCGCCGGCGCCATGGGACGCCTGCGGTCGGCGGTGCAGACCCTGGCCGACCTGGACCCGCCGCCCGAGGAACTGCTCAGCCACCTCGACGACCTGGTGACCCGTATCGGCGAGGACGAGCACCCCCAGCACGGTTCGATGGCCGGCTCCCTGCGCGGGGCGACCTGCCTGTACGCCACCTACGACCCGGTCACCGGCCAGTGCCTCGTCGCCGGCGCCGGCCACCCGCCCCCCATCCTGGTCAGGAGGCACACCTGCACCGCGGAGGAGATCGAGCTTCAGCCCGGGCCGCCGCTGGGCGGCGGCGCCGAGCCCTTCGAGACCACCGAACTGCTCCTGCACCCGGGCGACATCCTCACCTTCCACAGCGGCCCGCTGGCCGGACGGACCCGGGAGGCCGGACGGGACCTGGAGCGCCTGTGCGACAGCGCCCGGGCCGCCGCGGGCACCGACCAGCCCCTGACCGACGTCACCGAGCACCTCATGGCCCACCTGCGGGAGCAGGACCGTGACGAGGACCTCGCCCTGCTGCTGGCCCGCGTAGGCCGGACACCGTCCGCGCACACGGCCTTCTGGCAGTTGCCGGCCGACCCCGGCCTGGTCACCCACGCCCGGGCCCTGGCCTCCGCCCAGCTGGCCGACTGGGGTCTGGAGGAGCTGACCTTCAGCACCGAGCTGATCGTCAGCGAGCTGGTCACCAACGCCGTGCGCCATGCCGGCGGCCCCATCGGCCTGCGGCTGATCAAGGGCCGGCGGCTGGTCTGCGAGGTCACCGACCCCAGCCAGTCCCAGCCCCATCTGCGCCGCGCCCGCCTGTCCGACGAGGGCGGGCGCGGCCTGCTCCTGGTGGCGCAGCTCACCCACCGCTGGGGCAGCCGCTACACCCCCGGCGGCAAGACCGTCTGGACCGAGCAGCTCGTCGAGCCGGACGGGACGGGAACCGCCGCGCCGTGAGGCGCGG
>NZ_JARVKV010000034.1 GCF_029813835.1 Streptomyces sp. DH37 | reverse complement strand
GGCCGGAACCGCGTCCAGCGCGGTTCCGGCCGGGGGCGTCGTGCGCGGGGTCAGATGACCGGGCTCTCCCCGGAGGCTTGGGGCCCGGGCTCGGAGCCGGCGACGGGGGCGACGCTGCTCGGCACGGGCTCACTGGCGCTGGCGGTCCCGCCGTTCGGCGTCTCACCACCGGTGTCACCCGGATCGCCGGTCGGTTCCTCCGACTCGCTGGGGGGGTCCTCCGGTTGCGTGGACGACTCACCGGGGGTCTCCTCCGGTTCCGTCGTCCCGCCGTCCGGCTTCCTCGTGTCCGTCGGAGTGCCCGGTCCGGTGGTCGTCCTGGTCGGCTGCCGCGTGCTCCCGGTGGACGTGCCGGCCGTCTCCTCGACCTCCTCGGTCTCCCCGGACGACGTGGACGCCCCTCCCGGCGCGGCCGGACTCGTCCCGTCGGCCGACGGGGTGCCCGGTGCGGTCGGCGAGCTGCTCGCCCCCGGCTTCTCCTCGCGCTCGCCGCTGGGGCTCGGCGGGGGCTCCTCGACGGTGATGCCGTCGTCCTCCCGGGAGGTGACCGCCGGGTTGACGCTGCCGGTGGGCTCCTCGCCGCCCGAGGTCATGCCGATCGTGACGACCGTGCCGACGAGGGCGGCCAGCAGCGCGCCCGCGCCCGCCGCGAAGATGTTGCGCCGGGCCCCCAGGAGCGCGAGCCCGCGGGTGTCGCGGCGGCCGGCGGCCGGGCCGCCCTCGCCGTACGCGGTCCGGACGAACGGGGTGGGCCGGGTCAGCGCCTCGCTGCCGGACGTCTCGTCGAACGCGCTGCCCACCGTCACCGGCGGGACCGCCAGAGCGGGGGGCAGCTTGCCGAGCGTCGGCGTGCTTCCGGTGGTCTGCGGCCCGGGCGGGGCCGGCGCCGCGGGCGGCACGGACGCCGCGGGCGGTACGGGCGCGGGGGACGCGGGCGGCACGGCGACGGCCGGGAGCAGCCCCCCGGGGGCCTTCCCGCTCTCCGGGGCTCCCCCGGGCCCGTCCCCGGCCTCCAGCGCGGAGCGGTCCTCGACCAGGGCCAGCGCACGCCGTCCGGCGACCGTGCCCCGGCGGTCCGCGAGCACCCCGCGCAGTCCGATGGACGCCTCGAGTTCGGCGCGGGCGCGGTCCAGATGACCGGCGCACAGGGCCAGCACGCCCAGATCGTGGTGGAAGTACGCCTCCTCGGCCACCTCGCCCGCCGTACGCGCCGCCTCCTGGCCGCCGCGCAGCATCCGCTCCCAGGCGCTCCAGTACAGCGACGCCGCCAGGATGGGCGCGGCGGTGCGGGCCAGCAGCACGGCCGCGCTCGCGTGGCCGCCGCGCTGGGCGCCCTGGACGGCCGCGAGCACCGCCTCGGCCTCCTGCGCCACCCGCTCCGGGGTGACCGAGGGGTGGCCGGTCCACCAGGCGTAGTGCCGGGCGGCGGCGCGGGCGCGGTCGTCGGCGCCGTCGGCGTATCCGGCGGCGGCGAGCTGCCCGGCCACGTCCGGGGCGAGCCGGTAGTGCGTCCCGGCGGTGGTGACCAGGCCGCAGGCGAGGAGTTCGCCCAGGGAGGCGTCGGCGTCGGCGTCGTCCACCAGCGCGGGCAGATGGGCCGGGTGCGGCAGCACACCGCCGAGCGCGACGGCGAAGCGCAGCACCTCGCGGGTGGGTTCGGACAGCCGGGCGGCCAGCAGCGCCGCGGGGGCCGCGCCCTCGGCGAGCGTCGGCAGCGAGGCGCCCGCCCGCCCGGCCTCCGCCGTCTCCCCGGCGCTCCCGGCACCGCCGTCGCCGTCACCACCGCCGGCCGCGGTCCGCCCGGAGTCCTCCGCCTCCGCGTCACGCTGCCGCAGCAGCGCGCCGGCCTGGACGAAGCGCAGCGGCAGCCCCTCGGACTCGAACCACAGGTCCGCCACCCACTGCGCCTCGTCCTCGGTCAGGGGGCGGCGGACGATGCGCTCCATCAGGTCGCGGCAGGCGGCGCGGCTGATGCCGGAGAGGGAGACCTCCTCCAGCGGCGCGTCGGCGGAGGGCGCGGGGGTGTCGGGCGTGGCCGTGATCAGGAAGGCGCACTCGGGCGTGGCGTCGAGGAGGGAGTCGAGCGCCCGGCCGCCGAACTCGATGTCGTCCAGCAGGACGACCGCGCCCACGCCGCGCACCGCCGCCTCCAGCCCGGCGCGGTCGGGGCGGTGCCGGGGGGCGTCGTGGACGGCGGCGAACAGCTCGTACAGCAGGTCGCCGGGCGTACGCTGGCAGCCGCTGAGCCGGATGACACCGTCCGGCGCCAGGTCGGCGCACTCGGCGGCGACGGCGGCCAGCAGGGAGCTGCGCCCGGAGCCGGGGGCCCCGGTGAGGCGGACCGAACGACCGCGCCTGAGCAGCCGGAGGAGGTGCTCGCGTTCCGCCGTGCGCTCCAGCAGCGGCAGGTCGGGCAGGGAGATCCCCGTCGGGAGCGGGGCCACGGCGGCGCGCTCCCGCTCGGCGCGGGACTCCGCGGTGCGCCGCCGGGGCGTGCCGGGGCGCTTGCCGGGCGGGCAGGGCTCGATCTCGCTGCCGTCGACGGGATTGACGGTCAGCAGGTACTCACCCGCTATGAGCGGGATCGCGCGGGTGATGGCCCCGCTGTCCTGTTCCTCGGATCCCGTGTGGTTCGGGTCCATCGTGGGTGCCCCCAGATGCGGTGCGTACTCGAAGCTCAGCTCTCCGGGCCGACCGTACGCTCGCCTTCGCTCGTGGTCCGGTGGCCGTCCGCAGCGCAGTGTAGGCGGCGGGTTCATGAACCCTAGTCCCTGGTCCGGGAGTCCGGGCAAGCCCGGGCGGGACCCCTGCCGGAATAGTTATGGCTTGGTCAGGGTCCCGCCCTCGGGGAGGCCGCCGCCCTCGATGGCCAGGATGCGGTGCAGGCGGGTGGCCACCAGCAGGCGCTGCATCTGGGGCGGTACGTCCCGCAGGACGAGGCGGCGCCCGCACCGGCCCGCCCGCCGGTGCGCGCCCATGATCACGCCGAGGCCGGTCGCGTCCCACGAGTCCAGCTCGGCGAGGTCCAGCACGAGATCGCCCTCCCCGGAGTCGACCGCGGTGTGCAGGACCGAACGGGCGTCCGCCGCGCTGCGGACGTCGAGGCGACCTCCGACGACCAGTTCAGCGTGGTCGCCCCTGATGTGCATATCCGCTCCCCCGGAAGAAGTGGTCCGTCCGTGACTGTTGTGTGCCCATGTCTCACCACAACTGACTGCCGGTTCGGCAGTTGAGTTGCCGTCCATACTCGAACCGGTACCGAATTCACCCGTAGGGGCGACCCGTTGTGTGCCGTACGGGTCCGCTCAGTACCGGTAGAAGCCCCGACCGCTCTTGCGGCCGATGTCGCCGGCGTCCACCATGCGCCGCATCAGCTCCGGCGGGGCGAACTTCTCGTCCTGCGACTCGGTGTAGATGTTCTCGGTGGCGTGCAGCAGGATGTCGACGCCGGTGAGGTCCGCGGTGGCCAGCGGGCCCATGGCGTGCCCGAAGCCCAACCTGCAGGCGGTGTCGATGTCCTCGGCGGTCGCGACGCCCGACTCGTGGAGCTTGGCGGCCTCCACCACCAGGGCCGAGATCAGCCGGGTGGTGACGAAGCCCGCGACGTCGCGGTTGACGACGATACAGGTCTTGCCGACGCCCTCGGCGAACTCCCGGGCGGCGGCGAGGGTTTCGTCGCTGGTCTTGTGACCGCGCACCAGCTCGCACAGCTGCATCATCGGCACGGGCGAGAAGAAGTGGGTGCCCACGACCCGCTCGGGGCGCTCCGTCGCCGCCGCGATCTTGGTGATCGGGATGGCGGAGGTGTTGGAGGCGAGCACCGCCTCGTCCTTCACCAGGCCGTCGAGCGTGCGGAAGATCTCCCGCTTGACGTCGATCCGCTCGAAGACGGCCTCGACCACGATGTCGGCGTCGGAGGCGGCGTCGAGGTCGGTGGTGGTGGTGATGCGGTCGAGCGCGGCCCCGGCCTCCTCGGCCGACAGCTTCCCCTTCGCGACGAACTTGTCGTACGAGGCCCGGATGCCGTCCGTGCCGCGCCGCAGCGCCTCGTCGGTGATGTCGCGCAGCACCACGTCCCAGCCCGCCTGGGCGGAGACCTGGGCGATGCCCGATCCCATGAGTCCGGCGCCGATGACGGCAAGCTTCTTGGCCACGTGTACGTCCCCTCTGCGGCTTTGCGGTGCGACTCTCAGGCGGACCTTAGCGCCCGTGAGCGCGCGGTGGGCGGGTAAGAGATGCGCGTCACGTCTCACATGGCGGACATCACACCGACAGGGCCCATCCGGCGGACCGCCGCGCGCAGTTGGGCGCCCCCGCGCGGTGCGCGGCTCCGGGGCGGCGGACCCGGCACGGCCTCGGTGCGGCCTCGGTGCGGCCTCGGTGCGGACCCGGTGCGGACCCGGTGCGGCCGTACCGCGCGGCGCCGCCGCCGTGACGGTGGGCACACATCCCTTCCGCGCGGCCGGGGCGTGGCTAGGCTCGGCCCATGGTCAACCTGACGCGCATCTACACCCGCACCGGCGACGACGGCACCACCGCCCTCGGTGACATGAGCCGTACCGCCAAGACCGACTCCCGCATCGCGGCCTACGCCGACGCCAACGAGGCCAACGCCGCGATCGGGGTGGCCATCGCGCTCGGCGGCCTGCCCGAGGAGATCACGGAGGTCCTGGTCCGGGTGCAGAACGACCTGTTCGACGTGGGCGCGGACCTGGCGACACCGGTGGTGGAGAACCCCGAGTACCCGCCGCTGCGGGTGGAGCAGGGCTACATCGACAGGCTGGAGGCGGACTGCGACCGCTTCCTGGCCGATCTGGAGAAGCTGCGCAGCTTCATCCTGCCGGGCGGCACCCCCGGCGCCGCCCTGCTCCACCAGGCGTGCACGGTCGTCCGCCGCGCCGAGCGCTCGACGTGGGCGGCGCTCGAGGAGCACGGCGGGATCATGAACCGCCTGACGGCCACCTACCTCAACCGGCTGTCGGACCTGCTGTTCATCCTGGCCAGGTCCGCCAACAAGGAGAGGGGCGACGTCCTCTGGGTCCCCGGCGAGAACCGCTGACGCCGCGCCGGGCCGCCGGCGCGGACCGGGCGGGGTCCCCGGGGAGGCGCGGCGGCCGGTCCGCGGGCCGCGCACGGTCTTCCGGTTCCGGGATCCGCCGGCCGCGTCAGCGCCCGGCGGTCTCCCGCACGGCGGACCCGGGGGCCGCGGGGTCCCCGGGCCCCCTCCCCGGCTTCTTCGGCCAGATCGTGTAGCCGAGCGCGATGAGCACGCTGACGCCGGCGACGAGGAGCATCCTGCCCTGCCACTCCACCAGCGACCGGCTCCGCCCGGCGTCGTCGACGTACCAGACCGCGGCCTGGAGCAGCGCCATGGCGATCACCGCGGCGAGCATCGAGCGGGCGCACATCCTCCACTCGTGGACGGCGCGGGCCGTCCCGTACTTCGGGGGCCTCACCGGCGGCGGCCCGCCCGCGAAGCGGTGGGCGAAGTGGCCGTCGGCCCACTTGATCACGTAGTGGCCGTACGCCACCGTGAAGCCGATGTAGACCGCCGCCAGCCCGTGCTTCCAGTCCCCCTCGGCGCCGCCGCGCAGATCGATCGCGGTGACGGCCAGCAGCACCAGTTCCAGCAGCGGCTCGCACAGCAGCACCGCCGCTCCCAGCCGCGGCCTCCGCGCCAGGTACCGCAGGCTCAGTCCCGCCGCCAGCAGCACCCAGAAGCCCACCTCGCAGACGATGATCAGCGTGACGACCACGGCTGGACCACTCCCCTTTCCTCTCCGCCTCCAGCCTGGCCGCCTCCCGGCCCCGGCGCGTCGTCTGCCGCGACGATCCGCGACTGCATCCTTCGATGTACCGCGCCCGTCCCCGTACCGGCCCCGGTGCGGAGGCCGGCGGCCGGGGCGGCCGTGTTTGATGGTGGGGTGAGCACCTTCCGCCCGCCGTTCCCGCGCCCGCACCGCGACGACCTGCTGATCGCCGCCGCCGGGCTGGTGGGCGGGGCGGCGCTGTGGGCGCTGGGGCTGTTCAGCAACCCGCACGCCCCGCTGGGCGGGGACTGGGTGCTGCTGCCGCTGGCGGTGATGGGCCTGGCGGAGGCGCTGCGCCGCACCGCCCCCTCGGCCGCGCTGGCGCTCGGGGCGGTCGCGCTGGTCGGCGACCTGGTCACCCGGTCGCTGCTGGCGACGATCGTGATGTTCACCGACGTGGTCTACGCGGCCGTGCTCTACGGCGGGCCGAGGCTGTCGCGGGCGGTGCTGCCCGCGAGCGCCGCGCTGACCGTCGCCGTGACCGTGGGCACCCTGGCCGCCGTCCGCGGCCCCGAGGCGCTGCTGGCGGGGTTCGTCTGCGGGCTGGTCACGGTCGGTCCGGCGTGGACCGCCGTCATCGTCCGCGACCACCGCAACGCCGCCGCCGCCGAGCGGCTGCGCGCCGAGCAGACCGCGCTGCTGGCGGAGATGGACCGCGTCCAGGCCGTGACCGCCGAGCGCTCCCGGATGGCCCGCGAGCTGCACGACGTCGTGGCCAACCACCTGTCCGCCATCGCCATCCACGCCACCGCCGCGCAGTCGCTCGACGACCACGCCGCCACCAGGCGGGCGCTGGCGGTGATCCGTGAGAACAGCGTCCAGGGTTTGGCCGAAATGCGCCGTCTGATCGGTCTGCTGCGGACTTCGGGCGGTGACGAGGAGGTGTCCGCCGCGCCGACCCTGGACGCCCTCGACGCCCTGCTGGCCCACGCCCGCGCGCACGGCGCGGCCGGGGGCCTCGTCTTCGCCCTCCGCGACGAGCGCCCCGGCCGCCCCCTGCCCGCACCCGTGGAGCTGGCGGCCTACCGCATCGTCCAGGAGTCGCTGACCAACGCGCTCAAGCACGCCTCCCCCGGCGAGGTGACCGTCACCCTGGCCGCGCCCGGCGGGGACGGAGGCGGCGCGGGCCCGCTGACCGTCGCCGTCACCAGCCCGTACGGCCGGCGGCCCGGCCCGCGCGCCCCCGGCTCGGGGGCCGGACTGGTCGGCATGCGCGAGCGCGTCGAACTGCTGGGCGGCGCCTTCTCGGCGGGCCCGGTCACCGCCGCCGACGGCCGCGCGCTGTGGGAGGTGCGGGCGGTGCTGCCCGCCGGGGAGGCTGACGGAAGCGGCGGGCACGGCGGCGGACACGGCAGTGGACACGGCAGTGGACACGGCGGGCACGGGACGAGGGGAAGGGGCGGAGCGTGACCATCCGGGTGCTCGTGGCGGAGGACCAGTCGGCCGTGCGCGCCGGGCTCGTGCTGATCCTGCGCGGCGCGGCGGGCGTCGAGGTCGTCGGGGAGGCGGCCGACGGCGAGGAGGCGGTGCGGCTGGCCCGCGAGCTGCGGCCGGACCTGGTGCTGATGGACGTGCGGATGCCGCGTCTGGACGGGGTCTCGGCGACGGAGCGGGTGGTCGGCGAGGGGCTGGCCGAGGTGCTGGTGCTGACCACCTTCGACCTGGACGCGTACGTCTTCGGCGCGCTGCGCGCGGGCGCGGCGGGCTTCCTGCTCAAGGACAGCGAGGCGGCGCAGCTGGTGGAGGCCGTGCGGACGGTGGCGCGCGGCGAGGGCGTGATCGCCCCGGCCGTGACCAGGCGGCTGATCCGGGAGTTCGCCCGCTCCTCCGCCGTCCCCGGGAACGCGCGGGGGACCGATCCCGCGGTGCTCGGCGTCCTCACCCGGCGCGAGCGCGAGGTGCTGGCGTGTCTGGGCGAGGGGCTGTCCAACGCCGAGATCGCCGACCGGCTGGCGATGGCGGAGGCGACGGTGAAGACGCACGTCAGCCGGCTGCTGGCCAAGCTGGAGCTGCGCAGCAGGGTGCAGGCCGCGGTCCTGGCCCAGGAGTTGGGCGTAACCGGAGGCTAATCCTCCTTTGGTACAGACCTATTGACCGGTGGTCCAGACCACTCTACGCTCCAGGTCAACTGCACGCCCATGCCATGCACATGGCACTCTCCACGAGCGGCGCAGGAGACCCCCCAACGGTCCGGTCCGGCACCGGGCCCTGTGCGAGGAGCGCTCTTGAGAACGAACACCACCGCACACCGCATCAGACACAAGGCCCTCGCGGCCGCGGCCGCACTGCTGATGCCCCTCGGCGCCCTGGTGGCCCTGGCCTCCCCGGTCCAGGCCGCCGAGGCGGCGACCGCCACCTTCTCCAAGCCCTCCGACTGGGGCAGCGGCTTCGAGGGCAAGTGGACGATCAAGAACACCGGTGACACCACCATCAACGGCTGGACGCTGAAGTGGGACTTCCCCACCGGCACCAAGGCCGGGTCCGCGTGGGACGCCTCCCTCACCAGCTCCGGCAACACCTACACCGCCAAGAACCTGAGCTGGAACGGCACCCTGGCCCCCGGCGCCGCCATCAGCTTCGGCTTCAACGGCACCGGCACCGGCGCCCCCTCCAACTGCACCCTCAACGGCCGTCCCTGCGACGGCTCGGGCGGTCCGGTCGACGCCCCGCCCACCGCGCCCGGGATCCCCACCGCGAGCGGCATCACCGACACCTCGGTCAAGCTGAGCTGGGGCGCCGCGAGAGACGACAAGGGCGTCAAGAACTACGACGTCCTGCGCAACGGCTCCAGGGTCGCCACCGTCACCGGCACCACGTACACCGACTCCGGCCTGACGGCGGGCACCACCTACACCTACTCGGTGGTGGCGCGGGACACCGCCGACCAGACCGGCCCGGCCAGCGGTTCCGTCACCGTGAAGACCACCGGCGACGGCGGCGGGGGCGGCACCCCCGGCACGTACGTCAACCTGGGCTACTTCACCGAGTGGGGCATCTACGGACGCAACTACCACGTGAAGGACATCGTCACCTCCGGATCCGCCGAGAAGCTGACCCACATCAACTACTCGTTCGGCAACGTCCAGGGCGGCAAGTGCACCATCGGCGACGCCTTCGCCGCGACCGACAAGGCCTACACCGCCGAGCAGAGCGTCGACGGCAAGGCCGACACCTGGGACCAGCCGCTGCGCGGCAACTTCAACCAGCTGCTGAAGCTGAAGAAGATGTACCCGCACATCAAGGTCCTGTGGTCCTTCGGCGGCTGGACCTGGTCCGGCGGCTTCCCCGACGCCATGAAGAACCCGGCCGCGTTCGCCAAGTCCTGCCACCAGCTGGTCAACGACCCGCGCTGGCAGGGCCTGTTCGACGGCATCGACCTGGACTGGGAGTACCCCAACGCCTGCGGTCTGAGCTGTGACACCAGCGGCCCGGCCGTGATGAGGACGATGGCCCAGGCGTTCCGCGCCGAGTTCGGCAAGCAGCTCGTCACCGCGGCGATCACCGCCGACGCCTCCAGCGGCGGCAAGATCGACTCGGCCGACTACGGCGGCGCCGCCCAGTACCTCGACTGGTACAACGTGATGACGTACGACTACTTCGGCGCCTGGGACAAGACCGGCCCCACCGCTCCCCACTCGCCGCTGACCTCGTACGCCGGCATCCCGAACCCCGCCTTCAACTCCGACGCCGCGATCCAGAAGCTCAAGGCCAAGGGCGTCCCGGCCGAGAAGCTGCTGCTGGGCATCGGCTTCTACGGCCGCGGCTGGACCGGCGTGACCCAGAAGGAGCCCGGCGGCAGCGCCACCGGCGCCGCGCCCGGCACCCACGAGGCGGGCATCGAGGACTACAAGGTCCTCAAGAACCGCTGCCCGGCCAACGGCACCGTCGCCGGCACCGCGTACGCGCACTGCGGCAACGAGTGGTGGAGCTACGACACCCCGGCCACCATCAAGGGGAAGATGAGCTACGCCAAGCAGCAGAAGCTCGGCGGCGCCTTCTTCTGGGAGATCAGCGGCGACACCGCCAACGGCGAGCTGATCACCGCCATCCACGACGGGCTCTACAAGTGACGCCCGGGCGGTAGGACCCGTCCCACGCACCACCCCCCACGGAAAAAGGACCGGGGAGACGGCTCATGCGCCGTCTCCCCGGTCCCGCCGTTTTCCGGCCCGCCCGGCGGCGTCCCGGCGCCGGTCCCGGACCCCCTCCGGGCGCCGGCCCGCCTCAGGAGGGGCACCGGCGGTGGACGGGGCCACGGAACCGCACCACGGGAAGGGGAACCGCCGATCGTGTGCGGGCACGGCCCGCACGGCACGGCGGGGGCCGGTTCCCCGACGGAGTGCGAGGCGGTGGGCGCTCCCGGGTTCGCGCCGGTCCGCGGCCGTGTCCGTGTCCGTGTCCGTGTCCGTGACGGTCCTCGTCCCGGCGGAAGGCGCCGGGCGTGCTCCGCCGGCGCGGCGCGGGGCCGGGAGCCCGCGGCGGCCGCTCAGGCGGCGTTCGCCCTCCCCCGGACTTCCGCCGGGGCGCCGGCAACCCTCAGGGGGCGGGGCGCCGCTCGGGCCGCTTCGGGGCGCCGCTCGCGGGCCGCTTCGGGCCGCCTCAGGCCACGTTCACCCTCTGCCCCGGAGGGGCCGCCTCGAGCCAGGCGAGGAAGCCGGTCAGCGCGTCCTCGCTCATCGCCAGCTCCACCCGGGTGCCCCGGTGCGAGCAGGCCAGGATCAGGGAGTCCGACAGGAGGGCCAGCTCCTCCTCGCCCTCGGGCCTGCGGCGCTCCAGCACCTCGATCGCCTCGCGCTCCAGCAGCCGGCGCGGCCGGGGCGCGTAGGAGAAGACCCGGAACCACTCGACGCGGTCGCCGCTGTACCGGGAGACGCCGTACACCCAGCCCTTGCCGCCGGCCTCGGCGCCCTCGGCGGACTCGGGCGCGTTCCACCGCAGACTGCAGTCGAAGGTGCCGCCCGACCGCTGGATCAGCCGCCGCCGCAGCCCGAAGGCGAACAGCCCCAGCAGCACCAGCGCCAGCACCGCTCCGAACAGCACGAGAGCGAGGACCATCTTCACCGACCTCCTCGCCTCGTCCGTCCGTACGTCCGTTCCGCACCCAGCATCACCTCAGCCGCGGACCGTCCCCGGAGCGAGGCTCCGACGCGATCCGCGGCTGAGGTTACGTACACGCGTGCGGGCTCAGCGCGCGCCCGCCACGGCCCGCAGCCGGATCTCGGCGCGCCGCTCGGCGGCGGCGTCCGCTTCCGACTTCGCCCGCTCCAGCGCACGCTCGGCGCGCTGGACATCGATCTCCTCGGACAGCTCCGCGATCTCCGCGAGCAGCGACAGCTTGTCGTCCGCGAAGGAGATGAAGCCGCCGTGCACCGCGGCGACGACGGTGCCGTCCCCGCTCTCGCCGGTCGTACGGATCGTCACCGGACCCGACTCCAGCACACCGAGCAGCGGCTGGTGGCCGGGCATGACGCCGATATCACCCGACGAGGTGCGCGCGACGACCAGGCTGGCCTCGCCCGACCAGACCTTGCGGTCCGCGGCGACCAACTCGACGTGCAGCTCAGCCACAGTGGCTCCTCGAAACTGGGGTTTTCACAGAATAACGGTGTGCGGTGACAGGGGACGGGCGGACCCGCCCCCTGTCGTGGGGCACGGACGTCAGGAGACGCCCAGCTCCTTGGCCTTGGCCTTGAGGTCGTCCAGGCCACCGCACATGAAGAACGCCTGCTCCGGGAAGTGGTCGTACTCGCCGTCCGCGATCGCGTTGAACGCCGCGATCGACTCGTCCAGCGGAACGTCCGAACCGTCCAGGCCGGTGAACTGCTTCGCCGCGTGGGTGTTCTGCGACAGGAAGCGCTCGATGCGGCGGGCGCGGTGGACGACCAGCTTGTCCTCCTCGCCGAGCTCGTCGATGCCGAGGATGGCGATGATGTCCTGGAGGTCCTTGTACTTCTGCAGGATCCCCTTGACGCGCGTGGCGCACTGGTAGTGCTCCTGCGAGATGTAGCGGGGGTCCAGGATCCGGGAGGTGGAGTCCAGCGGGTCCACCGCCGGGTAGATGCCCTTCTCCGAGATCGGACGCGACAGAACGGTGGTGGCGTCCAGGTGGGCGAAGGTCGTCGCCGGGGCCGGGTCGGTCAGGTCGTCCGCGGGCACGTAGATCGCCTGCATCGAGGTGATCGAGTGGCCTCGGGTCGAGGTGATGCGCTCCTGGAGGAGGCCCATCTCGTCCGCCAGGTTCGGCTGGTAGCCCACCGCGGAGGGCATGCGGCCCAGCAGGGTGGAGACCTCGGAACCGGCCTGGGTGAAGCGGAAGATGTTGTCGATGAAGAACAGCACGTCCTGCTTCTGGACGTCGCGGAAGTACTCCGCCATCGTCAGACCGGCCAGCGCCACGCGCAGACGGGTGCCCGGGGGCTCGTCCATCTGGCCGAAGACCAGCGCGGTCTGCGGGAGAACGCCGGACTCGGCCATCTCCTCGATGAGGTCGTTGCCCTCACGGGTGCGCTCGCCGACGCCGGCGAACACGGAAACGCCCTCGTGCAGCTTGGCCACACGCATGATCATTTCCTGGATGAGGACGGTCTTGCCGACGCCCGCGCCGCCGAACAGACCGATCTTGCCGCCCTTGACGTACGGGGTCAGCAGGTCGACGACCTTCAGGCCGGTCTCGAACATCTCGGTCTTGGACTCGAGCTGGTCGAAGGCCGGGGCCTTGCGGTGGATGTCCCAGCGCTCGGTGACCTCGGACTCGGCCTCCGGCTCGTTCAGGATGCGGCCCAGGGTGTTGAACACCCGGCCCTTGGTGACGTCGCCGACGGGCACCGAGATGCCGCGGCCGGTGTTGGTCACCGGGGCCTGGCGGACCAGGCCGTCGGTGGGCTCCATGGAGATGGCGCGGACCAGGCCCTCGCCCAGGTGCTGGGCGACCTCGAGGGTCAGCGTCTTCTTCGCGCCGTCCTGGGCCGGGTCGGCGACCTCGACGGTCAGCGCGTTGTAGATCTCCGGCATCGCGTCGACGGGGAACTCCACGTCGACGACCGGGCCGATGACCCGCGCGACGCGGCCGGTGGCCACGCCCGCCGCAGCGGTCGGCTCAACAGTGGTGGTCATAGTTGTCAGTCACTCCCCGCAGAAGCGTCGGCCAGCGCGCTGGCACCACCGACGATCTCGCTGATTTCCTGGGTGATGTCGGCCTGGCGGGCCGCGTTGGCAAGCCGCGTGAGCGACTTGATGAGGTCCTCGGCATTGTCCGTCGCCGACTTCATCGCGCGCCGGCGGGCGGCGTGCTCGGAGGCGGCGGACTGGAGGAGGGCGTTGTAGATCCGGCTCTCGACGTACCGCGGCAGCAGCGCGTCGAGGACCTCCTCCGCCGACGGCTCGAAGTCGAACAGCGGGAGGATCCGCTCCTTCTGCTCAACCTCGCCGGCGCCCTGGACATTCCCGGCCTCGTCGAGGCTGAGCGGCAGCAGCCGCCTGCCGACCGGCTGCTGCGTCATCATCGACACGAACTCCGTGAAGACGATGTGCAGCTCGTCCACGCCGCCCTCGGCCGTGTCCTTCTGGACCGCCTCGATCAGCGGTCCGGCCACGGCCTTGGCGTCGGCGTACGACGGCCGGTCGGTGAAGCCCGTCCACGACTGGGCGATCTTCCGGTCGCGGAAGCCGTAGTAGGCCACGCCCTTGCGGCCGACGATGTAGGCGTCGACCTCCTTGCCCTGCGCCCGCAGCCGCTCGGTCAGCCGGTCCGCGGCCTTGATGGCGTTGGCCGAGTAGCCGCCGGCCAGGCCGCGGTCGCTCGTGACGAGCAGGACCGCGGCCCGCACCGGGTTCTCGGCCTCGGTGGTGAGCGGGTGCTGGGTGTTGGAGCCGGTGGCGACGGCGGTGACGGCCCGGGTCAGCTCACTGGCGTAGGGAGTCGACGCGGCCACCTGGCGCTGTGCCTTGACGATGCGCGAGGCGGAGATCATCTCCATCGCCTTGGTGATCTTCTTGGTCGCGGTGACGGAGCGGATCCGCCGCTTGTAGATCCTGACCTGCGCGCCCATGCTCAGCCCTCGCCCAGCAGCTTGCCGTCCGAGGTCTCGAACTGCTTCTTGAAGGAGGCGATGACGTCCGAGAGCGTCTCGAGGGTGTCGTCGGACATCTTGCCGCCCTCGCGGATGCCGGTCATCAGGTCCTTGCGCTCGCGGTGCAGGTGGTCCAGCAGCTCGCGCTCGAAGCGGCGGATGTCCTCGACGGGGACGTCGTCCATCCGGCCGGTGGTGCCCGCCCAGATGGAGACGACCTGGTCCTCGGTCGGGTACGGGGCGTACTGCGACTGCTTGAGCAGCTCGACCATGCGCTTGCCGCGCTCCAGCGCCGCCTTGGAGGCGTCGTCCAGGTCGGAACCGAAGGCGGCGAACGCCTCCAGCTCGCGGAACTGGGCGAGGTCCACGCGGAGCCGGCCGGAGACCTGCTTCATGGCCTTGTGCTGGGCCGAGCCGCCGACGCGGGAGACCGAGATGCCGACGTTCAGCGCCGGGCGCTGGCCCGCGTTGAACAGGTCGGACTCCAGGAAGCACTGGCCGTCGGTGATGGAGATGACGTTGGTCGGGATGAACGCCGACACGTCGTTCGCCTTGGTCTCGATGACCGGCAGACCGGTCATCGAGCCGGCGCCCATCTCGTCCGAGAGCTTGGCGCAGCGCTCCAGCAGCCGGGAGTGCAGGTAGAAGACGTCGCCCGGGTAGGCCTCGCGGCCCGGCGGACGGCGCAGCAGCAGGGACACGGCGCGGTAGGCGTCGGCCTGCTTGGACAGGTCGTCGAAGATGATCAGGACGTGCTTGCCCTGGTACATCCAGTGCTGGCCGATGGCCGAGCCGGTGTAGGGCGCCAGGTACTTGAAGCCCGCCGGGTCGGACGCCGGGGCGGCGACGATGGTGGTGTACTCCAGCGCACCGTTCTCCTCCAGCGCCGCGCGCACGGAGGCGATGGTGGAGCCCTTCTGGCCGATGGCGACGTAGATGCAGCGGACCTGCTTGCCCGGGTCGCCGGAGCGCCAGTTGTCGCGCTGGTTGATGATCGTGTCGATCGCCAGGGCGGTCTTGCCCGTCTGGCGGTCGCCGATGATCAGCTGACGCTGACCGCGGCCGATCGGGGTCATCGCGTCGACGGCCTTGTAGCCCGTCTCCATCGGCTCGTGCACCGACTTGCGCTGCATGACCGTGGGGGCCTGCAGCTCGAGGGCGCGGCGGCCCTCGGTCTCGATCTCGCCGAGGCCGTCGACCGGGTTGCCCAGCGGGTCGACGACACGGCCGAGGTAACCGTCGCCGACCGCGACGGAGAGGACCTCGCCGGTGCGGCGCACCGTCTGGCCCTCTTCGATGCCGCTGAACTCGCCGAGGACGACCGCACCGATCTCGCGCTCCTCGAGGTTGAGGGCGAGGCCGAGGGTGCCGTCCTCGAACTTCAGCAGCTCGTTCGCCATGGTCGAGGGAAGACCCTCGACCTTCGCAATGCCGTCACCGGCAAGGCTGACCGTCCCGACCTCTTCGCGCGAGGCCGCGTCCGGCTTGTACGACTGGACAAAGTTCTCCAGCGCGTCCCGGATCTCATCCGGCCGGATCGTGAGCTCCGCCATCTGGGTTCCCTGCTCTCCTTGTTGGGCCCGTATATGTCTGCTACGGCCCAACTCGGGCCGCCAGTACTGCTTCTTGAGTTGGTGTGGTGCCTACGGCCTTGCGTCCGCCGGCCGCCGGGTCAGCCCGCCATCCGCCGGGTCGCCGCTTCGAGGCGCTCGGAGACGGTGCCGTCGATGACCTCGTCGCCGATCCGCACCCTGATCCCGCCGAGGACCCCGGGGTCCACGTCGAGGTTGAGGTGCACCGCGCGCCCGTACAGCTTCGCCAGCGCGGCGCCCAGGCGCTGCTTCTGGTGGTCGCTGAGCGGTACGGCGGTGGTGACCACCGCCACCGAGCGGTTCCGGCGCTCGGCCGCCAGCCTGGAGAGGGCCTCCAGGCCCCCTTCAAGACTACGGCCACGCGGCTGGCGCACCAGGCGGACGACCAGTCGCTCGGTGGCGGGCCTGGCCCGGCCCCCGAGCAGCCGGCGCAGCAGCTCGGTCTTGGCGGCCTTCAGGGCGCCGTCGGAGACCTTGCCGCCCAGAGCCGCGCGCAGCTCGGGCGAGGAGGCGACCGTCCGGGAGAACCGGAACAGCTCGTCCTCGACGTCGTCCAGGCTGCCGTCGCGCTCGGCGGCGGTGAGGTCGGCCACGTCGGCCAGCTGCTCGACCGCGTCCACCAGGTCGCGCGAGCGCGACCAGCGGGAGCGGACCATGCCGGAGACCAGGTCGACGGCCTCGCCGCCCACCTGGCCGCGCAGCAGGCTGCCGGCCAGCTCGGCCTTGGCCTCGCCGGACCGCGCCGGGTCGGTGAGGACCCGACGCAGCGACACCTCGCGGTCGAGCAGCGCGGTGACCGCGGCCAGCTCGTCGGCGAGCCGGGCCGCGTCGACGGACGTGGAGTCCGTCAGCGCGTCCAGTCGCTCCCGGGCTGCGGCCAGCGCCTCGCGGCTCGCTCCGTTCATCGGGCGGCTCCGGTTTCGGCGGAGGCCGCCTTCGTCTCGAGCTCGTCGAGGAAGCGGTCGATCGTGCGGCTCTGCCGGGCGACGTCCTCGAGGGACTCGCCGACCAGCTTGCCGGCCAGGTCGGTGGCGAGCTTGCCCACGTCCTGGCGCAGCGCCTGCGCGGCCTGCCGGCGGTCGGCCTCGATCTGGGCGTGACCGGCGGCGATGATCTCCTCACGCTGCCGCTGGCCCTCCGCGCGCATCTCCGCGATGAGCACGGCGCCCTGCTCCTGCGCCTCCTGGCGCAGGCGCGCGGCCTCGTGACGGGCCTCGGCGAGCTGGGCCTTGTACTGCTCGAGGGTCTGCTGCGCCTCGAGCTGGGCCGCCTCGGCCTTCTCGATGCCGCCCTCGATGGCCTCCCGCCGCTCGTCCAGAACCCTGTTGATGTTCGGGAGGAGCTTCTTGGCGAGGAACCAGAAGACGATGGCGAACGCGATCAGGCCGATGACGAGCTCTGGGATCGGCGGGATCAGAGGATTCTGAGGCTCCTCCGCCGCCAGCTGTACCAGGGCGTTCACATCAGTGCCTTTCGTCGAAAGAGGCTGTCAGTGGGCCGTGCTCACTGACCGAACACGAACGGCATGACGATGCCGATCAGGGCCAGGGCCTCACAGAAGGCGAAGCCGAGGATCTGGTTGGCACGGATCAGACCGGCGGCCTCGGGCTGGCGGGCCAGGGCCTGGGTGCCGTTGCCGAAGATGATGCCGATGCCCACGCCGGGACCGATCGCGGCCAGGCCGTAGCCGATCGAGCCGAGGGAACCGGTGACAGCGGCGAGGTTCGCAAGGTCGGACATGCCGTATCTTCCTTCTTCTTCATGAACCGGTGGGGGTTGGCCACCGGACAGCCAGGGGATGGGGAGGCGGGGGGCTCAGTGGTGCTCGGCGAGCGCGCCCTGCACGTAGTTGGCGGCCAGGAGGACGAAGACGTACGCCTGGACGGCCTGGATGAAGAGCTCGAACGCGGTGAGGACGATCACCATGACGAACGAGACGCCGGCGTAGGCGATGCCGATGCCGTTCAGCAGGTACCAGCTCGCGATGGTGAACATGACCAGCAGCAGGTGGCCGGCGAACATGTTGGCGAAGAGTCGCACCGCGTGCGTGAACGGGCGGACCAGCGTGTTCGAGAAGAACTCGATCACGACGACCAGGGGAAGCACCGCGCCGAGCGACTTGTCGTAGCCCGTGATGTTCTTGAAGCCGCCGCCGAAGCCGTGCTTCTTGAAGGTCAGGAACATCCACGTGACGTAGACGATCAGGGCCATGCCCGCCGGGAAGGCGATGATCGAGGTCACCGGGAACTGGGCCAGCGGGACGATGGACCAGAGGTTCATGATCCAGATGAAGAAGAACAGCGCCACCATGAAGGGCACGAACTTCTCGCCGTCGCGCTTGCCGAGCGTCTCGTAGACGATGCCGCGGCGCACGAAGTCGTAGCCGGCCTCGCCGACCATCTGCAGCTTGCCGGGCACCAGCTTCGGCTTGTTGAAGGCGGCCCAGAAGAAGCCGACCACCACGACCGTGCTCAGCAGCGCCAGCAGGATCGGCTTGTTGAACTCGAACCCGCCGATCGTGAACATCGGCTCGAAGATGAACGAGTGCAGGCCCGGAGCAGGAAAGCCGCACCCGTCGAAGATGTGGCAGTCGACCTCGAAGGCGAGCATCTGGTCAGAACTCACCGCGGGCTCCTTCAACATGGCGCATGGGTACGGCAACCTCGATGTGTCGGCGCGGCGCACGGCCACGGAACGGCACTGGACTGGACTTGCGAATGTGGGGGCGGCTGGTGGGCTGCGCTGGCTGCCGCTTCCGTCCCGGGAAACCTGTGGACGAACCAGCGGATTCAGCCACCCGCGCCTGCGATACCGCAGTTGGCACCGGACGATAGCAGGAGTTCGAACGCCTCTTTATCCCGGCCCTACGCGTCACGGCTTGGACCCCTGGGCCGCGGGCCCGCTCCCGGTGGACGGCTCGGGCTCCACGTACAGGATCTTGGCCTTCATGTGGGCGCGGGCCTGGGCGGCGATCCACACCAGGGTGGTTCCGAGCAGGGAGAAGGCGAACGCCTTGGTGTCGAACAGCGTGGTGTTCTTGAAGACCGCGAGCAGAACCGCGAGCAGCAGGATCTGCGTCGTGTAGAGCATCAGGCCCATGGCCTGGAACAGGTACGGGTAGGACTTGGCGACCCACTGCAGCACGGTGAGGCCGATCCCCATGAAGAGGATCACGATGACCGCTCCGAACGCCGCGCCGATCACACCCTTGCCGCCGGCGAGCACGCCGCCCGCGACTGCGGCCACCGCACCGGCGGCGGCGGTCGGTACGGCGCAGCGCAGCAGCATGCGAACGTCGTTCGACTGCATGGGGAAGGCTCCGAGATGTCGGGGGCGTCTTGTCGTCGCTGACGAGCGTATCCCCGGCGCTCGAGGAGGAAGGCCTCGCCCGCAGGACCGCCGCACTACGGTCCTTCAGGATGGGTACCGGGTTCTCGTGAACGGTATCACAAACTATTTGATGAGGTCTTTACCTACATCGTGTGCGAACTCTCACACGACCGGGGTAGTCCGTGTGGCGTCGTGCTGACGCCCGCCGGGAAGGCTGCTATGCGCGGGGCTCACGAGCGGCTGTCGGCCCCGTGCCGCGCGAGGCGGTCGCGCTCCCGCAGCGAGGTCGCCCCGCCGGGCTTCCGCGCCGCCGGCTCCCGTGAGTCCTCCGGGTCCGCTCCCGGCCTCCCCCCGGTCTCCTCGGCCGGCGCCCCCTCCGCCTCCTCCGGTCCCTCCAACCTCTCCGACCCCTCCGGTCCTTCCGCGGGCTTCGGCCGGATCCGGTAGCGCGGCGGAACGAGCCGCTGCGCCCAGCGCGGCACCCTCGGGGTGAACCGCGGCAGCAGCAGGATCACCAGCCCCACCGCGCTCAGCAGCACGATGGCGAGCACGATCACCAGGCTGGAGGAGCGCACCGAGAAGGCCACCGCGCCGAAGGCGATCAGCGCCGACCAGAAGTACATGATCAGGACGGCGCGGCTGTGGGAGTGGCCGATCTCCAGCAGCCGGTGGTGCAGGTGGCCGCGGTCGGCGGCGAACGGCGACTGGCCCCGCCAGGTGCGCCGTACGACCGCCAGCACCAGGTCGGCGATCGGCACCGCGATGACCGTCAGGGGCAGCAGCACCGGCATGTAGACCGGCACCATCGCGTACACGCCCGAGCGGATGGAGCCCTCGGACTCGGTGATCCGGTCCGGGTCGATCTGACCGGTGATGGACACGGCGCCGGCGGCCAGCACCAGCCCGATGAGCATCGATCCCGAGTCCCCCATGAAGATCCGCGCGGGGTGCATGTTGTGCGGCAGGAACCCCAGGCACATGCCCATGAGGACCGCGACGAAGAGGGTGGCGGGCGCGGCGCCCTCGATGCCGTGGCCGTACCACATCCGGTAGGCGTAGACGAAGAACGCCGCGGAGGCGATGGCGACCATGCCGGAGGCGAGGCCGTCCAGACCGTCCACGAAGTTGACCGCGTTGATGGTGACGACGACCAGCGCGACGGTCAGCAGCGTGCCCTGGAGGGGGGTGACGGCGACGTTGCCCACGCCCGGCACCGGCAGCCACAGGATGGTCAGGCCCTGCCAGACCATCACGCCGGCGGCGATCATCTGGCCGCCGAGCTTGACCAGCGCGTCCACGCCCCACTTGTCGTCCAGCACGCCCAGCAGCCAGATGAGGCCGGCGCCGGCCAGCAGCGCGCGGGGCTCGTCCGAGAGCCTGAAGACGTCGCCGACGTTGGTGAGCTGGGAGGCCACCAGCAGACCCGCGCACAGCCCGCCGAACATGGCGATGCCGCCGAGCCGGGGCGTCGGTTCGCGGTGCACGTCGCGGGCCCGGATCTCGGGCATCGCGCCCGCCGCGATCGCGAACTTCCGCACCGGCCCGGTGAGGAGGTAGGTGACCGCGGCCGTGACGCACAGCGTCAGCAGGTATTCACGCACGGATTCCCCAGAACTCTCGCAGGCTTCCCGGGCTCACACCCGGAACACCACACCTTAGACAACGGTCCGGCACGGACGGTTGCGCACCGCCTCCGCCGCCCGCCTTCCCCCGGCCCGTCCCCGGCGCCGTCCGGCCCGTCCTCACGTCCGCGCCGGAACTCCCGTCAGGGCCGTGACCACCGGGTCGAGGGCCGCGCTGATCTCCTCGCCGACGCTGCGGAAGTACGTGATGGGCGCGCCGTAGGGGTCGTACACCTCGTCCGCCTCCGCGCTGGGCGCCAGCAGCCAGCCGCGCAGCGCCGCGGCGGCCCGCACCAGGGCCCGGGCGCGCTCGACCACCCCGCCGTCGGAGTCGGCGTCCGGCAGGGTGGCGGGGTCGATGGCCCGCACCAGGCGGGTGAACTCCTTGAGCGTGAAGGTGCGCAGCCCCGCCGAGTGCCCCATGGAGATCACCTGCGCCCGGTGGTCGCGGGTCGCGGTCAGCACCAGGTCGGCGCGGATGACGTGCTCGTCCAGCAGCTCGCGGCCGGTGAAGCCGGACGGGTCCGCGCCGTACTCCAGCAGGACCTCGGCGGCGTGCTCCTCCATCGGCGCGCCCTCGTGCCCCCACGTCCCCGCGCTCTCCACGACCAGTCCGCCGGCCCGGTCGTCGCCGAGCCGGTCCACCAGGGCGTGCCTGGTCAGCCGCTCGGTGATCGGGGAGCGGCAGACGTTGCCGGTGGAGACGTGGAGGATGCGGAAGACCGGTATGCCATGCTCCTCGGGCGCCCCGTCGGGCGGAGTCAACTGGCGACCTCGAGGTCGGGTACGACCTTGCGCAGCTCCTCCGCGCTGATCGCGCCCGCGCGCAGCAGCCTGGGCACCGGGCCGGTGACGTCGACGATCGAGGAGGGCACCGAGTCCGAGGTGGGGCCGCCGTCGAGGTAGACGGCGACGGAGTCGCCCAGCATCTCCTGGGCGGCGTCGCAGTCCTGCGGGGCGGGGTGGCCGGTGAGGTTGGCCGAGGAGACGGCCATCGGGCCGGTCTCGGTCAGCAGCTCGATCGCCACCGGGTGCAGCGGCATGCGGACCGCGACCGTGCCGTGGGTCTCGCCCAGGTCCCAGGTCAGCGAGGGCTGGTGGCGGGCGACGAGGGTGAGCGCGCCGGGCCAGAAGGCGTCCACCAGTTCCCAGGCCCGCTCGGAGAAGTCGGTGACCAGGCCGTGGAGGGTGTTGGGGGAGCCGATCAGGACGGGCGAGGGCATGCCGCGCCCGCGTCCCTTGGCCTCCAGCAGATCGCCGACGGCCTCCGGGGTGAAGGCGTCGGCGCCGATGCCGTAGACCGTGTCCGTGGGCAGCACGACGAGTTCGCCGCGGCGGACCGCCGAGGCTGCCTCGCGCAGGCCGGTCGCGCGGTCGGTCGCGTCGGAGCAGTCGTAACGCCGTGCCATTTACGGCACCTCCCTGCGGGCTGTGGCAAAACGGGGCCGGTTGTTGAGATCGGGGTGGTCCGCGGCGTCCGCCCAGCCGCGGTCCTCGGTGAAGATCCAGGGGACCTGGCCGCCCTGGGTGTCGGCGTGCTCGATGACGACCAGGCCGCCGGGGCGGAGCAGCCGGTGCGCGGTGCGCTCGATGCCGCGGATGACGTCCAGTCCGTCCTCGCCGGAGAACAGCGCCATCTGCGGGTCGTGGTCGCGCGCCTCGGGGGCGACGTACTCCCACTCGGTGAGCGGGATGTAGGGCGGGTTGGAGATGACGAGGTCGACCTGGCCGTCCAGCTCGGGGAGGGCGGTCAGGGCGTCGCCGTGGTGGAGGGCGACGCGGGAGCCCTCGGTGTTCTTCCGGGCCCACTCCAGGGCGCCCTCGTCCAGCTCGACGGCGTGCACGCGCGAGCGGGGCACCTCCTGGGCGAGCGCGAGCGCGATGGCTCCGGAGCCGGTGCACAGGTCGACGATCAGGGGCTCGGCGACGTCCATGGCGCGCACGGCGTCTATCGCCCAGCCGACCACGGACTCGGTCTCGGGGCGCGGCACGAACACCCCCGGGCCCACCTGGAGTTCGAGGTAGCGGAAGAAGGCGCGGCCGGTGATGTGCTGGAGCGGCTCGCGGGCCTCGCGGCGTGCGACGGCCTCCCAGTAGCGGGCGTCGAAGTCGGCGTCGGCGACGCGGTGCAGCTCCCCGCGCCTGACGCCGTGCACGTACGCCGCCAGCTCCTCCGCGTCGAAGCGCGGGGAGGGCACTCCGGCGTCGGCGAGCCGCTGGGTGGCCTGGGCCACCTCGGCGAGCAGTACGTTCACGTTCCTCGTCCTCCACCCGTCGCTGCGCGCCCCGGGGCGGGGCGCCGTGCGGTTACTGCGCCGCGGCCAGCTTGGCCGCGGAGTCGGCGTCCACGCACGCCTGGATCACCGCGCCCAGGTCGCCGTCCAGCACCTGGTCCAGGTTGTACGCCTTGAATCCCACCCGGTGGTCCGAGATCCGGTTCTCCGGGAAGTTGTAGGTGCGGATGCGCTCCGACCGGTCCACCGTACGCACCTGGCTGCGGCGCGCGTCCGACGCCTCCTTCTCCGCCTCCTCCTGGGCCACCGCCAGCAGCCGGGCGCGCAGGATGCGCAGCGCCTGCTCCTTGTTCTGCAGCTGGCTCTTCTCGTTCTGGCAGGAGACGACGATGCCGGTGGGCACGTGGGTGATGCGCACGGCGGAGTCGGTGGTGTTCACGGACTGGCCGCCGGGCCCGGAGGAGCGGTAGACGTCGATCCGCAGGTCGTTCGGGTTGATCTCCACGTCGACCTCCTCGGCCTCGGGGAGGACGAGCACGCCGGCGGCGGAGGTGTGGATGCGGCCCTGGGACTCGGTGGCGGGCACCCGCTGGACCCGGTGGACGCCGCCCTCGTACTTCAGCCGGGCCCACACGCCCTGGCCGGGCTCCGCGTTGCCCTTGGCCTTCACCGCGACCCGGACGTCCTTGTAGCCGCCGAGGTCGGACTCGTTGGCGTCGATGACCTCGGTCTTCCAGCCCTGCCGCTCGGCGTAGCGCAGGTACATGCGCAGCAGGTCGCCGGCGAACAGCGCGGACTCCTCGCCGCCCTCGCCCGCCTTGATCTCCAGGATGACGTCCTTGTCGTCGCTGGGGTCGCGCGGGACCAGCAGCAGCCGCAGCCGCTCGGTGAGCTCCTCGCGCTGGGTCTCCAGCTCCTTGACCTCGGCGGCGAAGTCCGGGTCGTCGGCGGCCAGCTCCCGGGCCGTGGCGATGTCGTCGCCGGTGCGCCTCCAGGCGTGGTACGCGCCCACGATCGGGGTCAGCTCGGCGTAGCGCTTGTTGAGCCTGCGGGCGTTGGCCTGGTCGGCGTGGACGGCGGGATCGGCGAGCCGCTTCTCGAGGTCGGCGTGCTCACCGATCAGTTCCTCGACCGCCTCGAACATCGTTGAGTCCTTCGTGTGGGGAGGGGGCTGCCGGGACGGCAAAACGCCGGTCCGGCCGTCCTGGACGGGACGGCCGAGGACCGGCGTTCGGGGTCGCTACTTCTTGTTCCTCGACCCGGCGTTCTTGCCGAAGCGGGCCTCGAAGCGGGCCACGCGGCCACCGGTGTCGAGGATCTTCTGCTTGCCCGTGTAGAACGGGTGGCACGCGGAGCACACGTCGGCGCGGATGGCGCCCTCGGTGACGGTGCTACGGGTGGTGAAGGAGTTCCCGCAGGTGCAGCTGACCTGGGTCTCCACGTACTCCGGGTGGATGTCGCGCTTCAAGGTCTCTCCTAGGTATCGGGAGGGTTCCGGGTCGCACCGGCTCCTCGCGCCCGATGGCGGGCGGCGAGGGTGGCTGCCTGCGCGTGAACCGGGACCGACGCACCAGTCTGCCACTACTGGCCGCACCTCCCAAAACCAGGGGGCGGCGGAGGTTATTCCGCGGCCTCGACCGCCCCGGCGCCCTTCCGGACGTCCTCGGCCGCCGACCCCTTGGTGACGGAGTCGGGGATCGGCCGGTCCGCCTTGAGCGCGTCCCAGATCCGCTCCGTCTGCACCCCGATCGGCACCACCCGGTTGGGGTCGGCGGAGGAGTAGCGCACCGGCAGGGTGACCATCTCGATGTCCTCCGGGTCGATGTGCTCCACGGTCCTGGCCAGGCCGGCCAGATCGGCGGCCGAGGCCAGGGCGGAGTCGGTGGTGAGGTGGGAGGTGACGGTGTCGAGCAGGTCGTAGGTCCTCTTGGGGTCGGAGAACACCCCGACGCTCCCGACCCGGTCGGCGAGCGCCCTGACGAAGGCGTGCTGGAGCTTTATGCGGCCCAGGTCGCTGCCGTTGCCGATGCTCTTGCGGGTGCGGACCAGGGCGAGGGCCTGCTCGCCGTCCAGGGTGTGGCGGCCCGGTTCCAGGCTCAGACGGCTGTCGTCGTCCTCGATCGGCTCCTTGACGGTGACCTCCACCCCGCCCAGTTCGTCGATCACCTTCTTGAAGCCGGTGAAGTCGAGCTCGACGTAGTGGTCCATGCGGATGCCGGTCATCGACTCGACCGTCCTGACGGCGCAGGCGGGGCCGCCGACCTCGTACGCCTGGTTGAACATCGCCCGCCGCGCGGCGGGGGCCGTGCCGCCGCCGGTCTTCTCGCACTCGGGCCGCTGGACGAGGGTGTCGCGGGGGATGGAGACGACGCTGGCCCGGTCGTGCGCCTCGTTGATGTGCACGATCATCGCGGTGTCGGAGCGGGCGGTGCCGTCGTCGCGGCCGTAGCGGGAGTTCTTCCCGGAGCGGGTGTCGGAGCCGAGGAGGAGGATGTCCAGCGAGCCGTCGGGGACGTCCGCGGGCCGGTCGGGGCCCAGGGCGGAGTCGATGTCGATGCCGGCGATGTTGTCGGTGATCCTGAAGTAGACGAGCCCGAGCCCGCCCCCGGCCAGCACCAGGGCGCCGACCGTGGCCCAGACGGCGGCGTACAGCGCCCTGCGCCGCCGGTGCGGGCTCTCGCGCTCCCCCGCCCTGCCGCTTCCCTTGTCGTCGCCGGTGGTGTCGTCGTCCGCCATGTCGTTCCTCGTCTGCCGTGCGTCCCCCCTGCTGCGTCCGGGGCTCCGCGAAGAGGCCGGCCAACGTCCCGGAAGCCGCCGGACGGATCCGGCCGGACGGGCAACGGTCGGCGAGGGGTCTCCTCTCCTGCGACGGCGTACCCGGATCGGGCCCGATCACTCCGCGCCTCCTTCCGGGCGGCGGTCCCGGCGGGGCTCGGCGGTGGTGGCACACGGCTGGTGGCACACGGCTGGCGGCGCACGGCTGGTGGCACACGGCGAGGGCCGCCCCACCGTGCGTGGTGGGACGGCCCTCGCCGTGGTGCTCCGCGGGCTCCGCCCGCCGGACCGGAATCCGCCGGACTCCGCTCAGTCGCCGTTGCCCGGCGCCGGCGTCGTCTTCTGGATCTGCATCAGGAACTCGGCGTTCGACTTCGTCTGCTTCATCTTGTCCAGCAGCAGCTCGATGGCCTGCTGCTGGTCCAGCGCGTGCAGGACGCGCCGCAGCTTCCAGACGATGCCCAGCTCGTCGGCGCCCATCAGGATCTCCTCCTTGCGGGTGCCGGACGCGTCGACGTCCACCGCCGGGAAGATCCGCTTGTCGGCGAGCTTCCGGTCGAGCTTGAGCTCCATGTTGCCGGTGCCCTTGAACTCCTCGAAGATCACCTCGTCCATCCGCGAGCCGGTCTCGACCAGCGCGGCGGCCAGGATCGTCAGGGAGCCGCCGTCCTCGATGTTCCGCGCGGCGCCGAAGAACTTCTTCGGCGGGTAGAGCGCGGTGGAGTCGACACCGCCGGACAGGATGCGGCCCGACGCCGGGGCGGCCAGGTTGTACGCGCGGCCCAGACGGGTGATGTTGTCCAGCAGCACCACCACGTCGTGGCCGAGCTCCACCAGCCGCTTGGCCCGCTCGATGGCCAGCTCGGCGATGGTGGTGTGGTCCTCGGCGGGGCGGTCGAAGGTCGAGGAGATGACCTCGCCCTTGACCGACCGCTGCATGTCGGTGACCTCCTCCGGCCGCTCGTCCACGAGCACGACCATCAGGTGGCACTCGGGGTTGTTGCGGGTGATGGAGTTGGCGATCGACTGCAGGACCGTGGTCTTGCCCGCCTTCGGCGGGGCCACGATCAGACCGCGCTGGCCCTTGCCGATGGGCGAGACCAGGTCGATGATCCGCGAGGTGAGGTGGCCCGGCTCGGTCTCCAGCCGCAGCCGCTCCTGCGGGTACAGCGGGGTGAGCTTGCCGAACTCGGGGCGGCCCTTGCCGTTCTCGGGCGACATGCCGTTGACCGAGTCCAGGCGGACCAGCGCGTTGAACTTCTCGCGCCGCTCGCCCTCGCGCGGCTGGCGGACCGCGCCGGTGACGTGGTCGCCCTTGCGCAGGCCGTTCTTGCGGACCTGGGCGAGGGAGACGTACACGTCGTTCGGGCCCGGCAGGTAGCCGGAGGTGCGCACGAACGCGTAGTTGTCGAGGATGTCCAGGATTCCGGCGACCGGGATCAGGACGTCGTCCTCGGAGACCTGCGGCTCGGCGGCGAAGTCGTCGCGGCCCCGGCGGCCCCGGCGGTCGCGGTAACGGCCCCGGCGGCCCCGGCGACCGCCCTCGAAGTCGTCGTCGCGGTCACCACGACTGTCACGGTCACCACGGCCGTCGCGGTCACCACGACTGTCGCGGTCACCACGGCTGTCACGGTCACCGCGGCTGTCGCGGTCGCCGCGGCCCTGGCGGCTGCCGCCGTCCTGGCCCTGCTGCTGGCCGCCGTCCTTGGTGCGGCGGTCGCGCTGGCGGCCCTTGCCGCCCTGGCGGTCGCCGCCCTTGTCCTGCTTGCCGTCGGCGCCCTTGGCGCCGTCGCCCCTGTTCTCGGCGGACCTGTCGTCGCCGTCCGCGGCGGCCGGGGTCTCGGCGCTCCTGCCGTCGCCCTTGCCGCGGCGGCGGCGCTCGCCGGCGGGCTCGTCGCTGACGGGCTGGCCGGGGATGTCGATCTGCTGCTGAGCGGCTTCACCTGCGCTCTCGGCACTCTCGCCCGTACGCGCCTTGGAGGTCGCGCGGCGGCGCGGCTTGCTCTCGGCGGGGGCGGCCGGGGCCTCGGCGGCGGCGGGGGCGGAGCCCGAGCCGTTCTCGGCCTGCTTGGCCCGGATGGTCTCGATCAGCTGGCTCTTGCGCATCCGCGCCGTGCCCTTGATGCCGAGGCCGGAGGCGACCTGCTGAAGCTCGGCGAGAACCATGCCCTCGAGGCCCGTGCCGGAGCGGCGACGCCTGGGGGCGGCACCGGATGCGGGCGCGGCAGGAGCGTCCGTGGCGGGCGCGGCGGCTTCGGCGGCGTCCACGCCCATCAGATCGGTGGTATCGCTCACGAAGGGTCCTTCCCTGGAGCGGGCGTCGGCCTGTCTGGCTCGGCGACCGGTTGTGCTGTCCGGCTGCGGTCTTCGTCTCGACCGGGCCGGGGCGGTGGTTCCGCCTGGATGTACGGCGGAGGAATCAGTACATAATCGATACGTGGTGTGGCGTGAAGGGATGACGTGCGTCAATCACGCCGTTCCGGAGCGAGCTCGACACTGCTCGGCAGGCTGCTCAGGCAGTTCTGGAGGCTCCCGGAAGAAGGAGTGGTCCCGTGTGGGACTGTACCCATGGGATCACGGAGAGCACCGCACCGCCCTCGGGTCGTCCCAGGAGGCTGCGAGTGCAGACTTGAGGTTAACACTACCGGACCCAACAAACATTCCCCCTCTCCGAGGCCCGCATTCGTGTCACCGGCCCGTGCCGGCCAGCGGCAGCACACCGGCTCCCGCCGTGTCGAGGGACAGCCGGTTGGCCGCCCAGCCGTCGCCCGCGAGGCGTGCGACCTTGTCGGCCGTGCCGTCGTCCACCAGCGCGAGCACCGTGGGTCCCGCGCCGGAGATGACCGCGGGCACTCCGTCGGCGCGCAGCCGGTGCACCAGCTCCACGCTCTCCTCCATCGCGGGGGCGCGGTACTCCTGGTGGAGCCGGTCCTCGGTGGCGGGCAGGAGCAGTTCGGGGCGGCGGGTCAGCGCCTCGACGAGCAGCGCCGCGCGGCCGGCGTTCGCGGCGGCGTCCACGTGGGGGACGGTGCGGGGCAGCAGTCCGCGGGCGGTCTCGGTGAGCACCGGCCGGTCGGGGACGAAGACCACCGGGACGACGGTGGGGGCCGGGTCCATCCTGACGGCCCGGGCCGCGCCGCCGTCCGTCCAGGCGAGGGTGAAGCCGCCGAGCAGGCAGGCCGCCACGTTGTCGGGGTGCCCCTCTATCTCCGTCGCCAGCTCCAGCAGGGCGGTGTCGTCGAGCTTCTCGGCGCCACCGGTGGTCACCGCGCGGGCGGCGATGATGCCCGCGCAGATGGCGGCGGAGGAGGAGCCCAGGCCGCGGCCGTGCGGGATGCGGTTGGCGCAGACGACCTCCAGGCCGCGCGGCTGGCCGCCCAGCAGGTCGAAGGCCGTGCGCAGGGAGCGTACGAGCAGGTGGCTCTCGTCGCGGGGCAGGGTGTCGGCGCCCTCGCCCGCGATGTCGATGTGCAGTCCGGAGTCGGCGACGCGGACCACGACGTCGTCGTACAGGCCCAGGGCCAGACCGAGGGCGTCGAAGCCGGGACCGAGGTTTGCGCTGGTGGCGGGGGTGCGCACCCGGACGGCGGCGGCGCGGAACGCGGGACCGGCCATCGCTCGATGACTCTCCTTGGTGTGGCTGTCCTGGAGGACTGCGGGACTGTGCTGCTCGGGGGCTACTCGGGGTTCGGTCGGGATCGGGTCGGGGTTCGGCGCTCGGTCGGATTCTGGTCGGATGCCGGTCTGGTGCGGGTCGAGGACGCACAACGCGACGTCTCCGGGAACCGCGGCTGAGAGCCGGACCGGTCCGCTGACCTCTGGCACATGCCGTACGACAGGTCGGGACGTACTCCCACCCTATCGAAGGACGGTTCGGTGGCGGTACAGGGCGTATGGGAGGCGCACGATGCGTGTCGCGCGCTGATGATGCGCCCCCGTGCCGGGGCGCGGCAGCCCTCGGGCGCCGCGCCCCGGCACGGACGTCACGCGTGCCGCGCCCTCACGCCAGGCCGAGGCGCTGGGCGGCGGCGCCCGCGTCGACCGGGACGACGATCGGCTGCGGAGCGCCCTGCACCGCCCAGTCCGGGTCCTTCAGGCCGTTGCCGGTGACGGTGCAGACGATCCGCTGCCCCGGGTCGACCTTCCCCTGCTCGGCGGCCTTCAGCAGGCCGGCGACCGAGGCGGCCGAGGCCGGCTCGACGAAGACGCCCTCCTGCGCGGCCAGCAGCCGGTAGGCGGCCAGGATCTGACGGTCCGTCACCTCGTCGATGAGCCCGCCGGACTCGTCGCGGGCGGCCTCCGCGCGCTCCCAGGAGGCCGGGTTGCCGATGCGGATGGCGGTGGCGATGGTGCGCGGGTCCTTGACCGGCTCGCCCCGCACGATGGGCGCCGAGCCGGACGCCTGGAAGCCCCACATCCGCGGCGTGCGGGAGGCGTGGACGCCGCCGTCGGGGCCGGGGGCCGCGTACTCCCGGTAGCCCCTCCAGTAGGCGGTGATGTTGCCCGCGTTGCCGACCGGCAGGACGTGGATGTCGGGGGCGTCGCCGAGCATGTCGACGATCTCGAAGGCGGCGGTCTTCTGGCCCTCGATCCGCACCGGGTTGACCGAGTTGACCAGCGCCACCGGGTAGTTGTCGGACAGGCCGCGGGCCAGGGTGAGGCAGTCGTCGAAGTTGCCGTCGACCTGGAGGATGCGGGCGCCGTGCACCAGCGCCTGGCCCATCTTGCCCAGCGCGATCTTGCCCTGCGGCACCAGCACGGCGCAGACCATCCCGGCGCGCACCGCGTAGGCGGCGGCCGAGGCGGAGGTGTTGCCGGTGGAGGCGCAGATGACGGCCTGCGCGCCCTCCTCCTTGGCGCGGCTGATGGCCATCGTCATCCCGCGGTCCTTGAAGGAGCCGGTGGGGTTGGCGCCCTCGACCTTGAGGTGGACCTCGCAGCCGGTGCGCTCGGAGAGCACCTGCGCGGGCACGAGCGGGGTGCCGCCCTCGCGCAGGGTGACGACGGGCGTGTCGCCGGTGACCGGGAGCCGGTCGCGGTACTCCTCGATGATGCCCCGCCACTGGCGGGTGCCGGACAGGCGAGGAGTGTCGGTGCCAGGGCTGGCGGTGGTGGCGGTCATCTCTCTCATTCCCCTTCGACCCGCATGATGCTCGCGACGCCGCGTACGGTGTCCAGTTTGCGCAGCGCCTCGACGGTCGCCGACAGGGCGGCGTCCGGTGCGCGGTGGGTGACGACGACCAGCGACGCCCCGTCCTCCGGGCCGTCCTTGCCCTGCTGGCGCACGGTGTCGATGGAGACCCCGTGCTCGGCGAAGACGGTGGCGCACTGGGCGAGGACGCCCGGTTTGTCGGCGACGTCCAGGCTGATGTGGTAGCGGGTGACCACCTCGCCCATCGGGCTCACGGGGAGCTGGGCGTAGGCGGACTCCCCCGGCCCCAGGGAGCCGGCGAGCTTGTTGCGGCAGACGGCGACCAGGTCGCCGAGGACCGCCGAGGCGGTGGGCGCGCCCCCGGCGCCGGGCCCGTAGAACATCAGCTGGCCGGCGGCCTCCGCCTCGACGAAGACCGCGTTGTACGCCTCGCGGACGGAGGCGAGCGGATGGGTGAGCGGGATCATCGCCGGGTGGACGCGCGCGGTGACCGACCGCCCGTCGGCGGCCCGCTCGCAGATGGCCAGCAGCTTGACCGTGCAGCCCATGCGCCGCGCGGAGGCGATGTCGGCGGCGGTGACCTCGGTGAGGCCCTCGCGGTGCACGTCGTCCAGGCGGACGCGGGTGTGGAAGGCGATCCCGGCCAGGATCGCGGCCTTGGCGGCGGCGTCGAAGCCCTCGACGTCGGCGGTCGGGTCGGCCTCGGCGTACCCCAGGGCCGTGGCCTCGTCCAGCGCCTCGGAGTAACCGGCGCCGGTGGAGTCCATGCGGTCGAGGATGAAGTTGGTGGTGCCGTTGACGATGCCCAGGACGCGGTTGACCTTGTCGCCCGCCAGGGACTCGCGCAGCGGGCGCACCAGCGGGATCGCGGCGGCGGCGGCGGCCTCGTAGTAGAGGTCCGCCCCGTGTTTCTCGGCGGCCTCGTGGAGGGCCGGGCCGTCCTCGGCGAGCAGCGCCTTGTTGGCGGTGACGACGCTGGCGCCGTGCTCGAAGGCGGTGGTGATCAGGGTGCGGGCCGGCTCGATGCCGCCGATGACCTCGATGACCACGTCGACGTCGTCCCGGCTGACCAGGGCGGTGGCGTCGGTGGTGACCAGTTCGGGCGCTATGCCCTCGCGGACCCTCCCGGGGCGCCGGACGGCGACCCCGGCCAGTTCGACCGGGGCGCCGATCCGGGCGGCGAGGTCCTCGGAGTGCGTCGTCATGATGCGCGCCACCTCTGAGCCGACGACCCCACAGCCCAGCAGCGCCACCTTCAGCGGACGCGTACGCATCATCAGACCTCGCTTCTTCACAGTCCTGTGGACTCAAGTCTCACGTACGAGTGGGCGGGCTCCCCGCCTCATCCAGCATGCGAGACGTCATCCTCTGTTTTTGAGATGGCCCCCGAGGGGGCCGCTTCCCGGACGGCCGGGCTCCCGGCCGTCCGGCGCCGGCCGGCGTCGGCTGACACCGGACGGCACGGGCCGACGCCGACCGGCGCAGGCCGACGTCAGCCGACGTCCAGCCCGAGCAGGTCCTCCTCCGTCTCGCGCCGCACGATCACCCGGGCCTTCCCGCCCGAGACCGCCACCACCGGCGGCCGCAGGGCGTGGTTGTAGTTGCTCGCCATGGAGCGGCAGTACGCGCCGGTGGCCGGGACGGCGAGCAGGTCGCCGGGCGCCAGGTCGGCGGGGAGGAAGGCGTCGCGCACCACGATGTCGCCGCTCTCGCAGTGCTTGCCGACCACGCGCGAGAGCATCGGCGCGGCGTCGGAGACGCGGGAGACGAGCGCGACGGAGTACTCGGCGTCGTACAGCGCGGTGCGGATGTTGTCGGACATGCCGCCGTCCACGCTGACGTAGGTGCGCAGGCCCTGCAGCTCCTTGACGGTGCCGACCTCGTAGAGGGTGAAGGTCGTCGGGCCGGCGATGGCCCGGCCCGGCTCGACCGACAGCCGCGGCACTGCCAGTCCGGCGGCCCGGCACTCGTGGGCGACGATCTCGTGCAGCGACCTGGCGATCTCGTGGGGCTCGCGCGGGTCGTCGTCGGGGGTGTAGGCGATGCCCAGGCCGCCGCCGAGGTCGATCTCGGGCAGCTCGACGCCGTGCTCGTCGCGGATCTCGGTCAGCAGCTGCACCACGCGGCGCGCGGCGACCTCGAAGCCGGCCATGTCGAAGATCTGCGAGCCGATGTGGGAGTGGATGCCCACCAGCTCCAGGCTGTCGAGCTTGAGCACCCGGCGCACCGCCTCGGCCGCCTGCCCGTCGGCGAGCGCGAGCCCGAACTTCTGGTCCTCGTGGGCGGTGGCGATGAACTCGTGGGTGTGCGCCTCGACGCCGACCGTCACCCGGATCTGCACGCGCTGGCGCCGGCCGAGCCGCTCGGCGACGTGCGCGACGCGGGCGATCTCCTGGAAGGAGTCGAGCACGATCCGGCCGACCCCGGCCTCGACGGCCCGCTCGATCTCGGCGGTGGACTTGTTGTTGCCGTGCAGCGCGATGCGCTCGGCGGGCATCCCGCCGGCCAGCGCGGTGGCCAGCTCGCCGCCGGAGCAGACGTCGAGGTTGAGGCCCTCCTCGGTCAGCCAGCGCACGACGGCGCGGCACAGGAACGCCTTCCCGGCGTAGAACACGTCGGCCTCGTCGCCGAAGGCGTCGCGCCAGGCGCGGCAGCGGGCCCGGAAGTCGTCCTCGTCCAGGACGTAGGCGGGGGTGCCGAACTCCTCGGCCAGCGCGACGACGTCCAGCCCGCCGACGGTGGTGACGCCCCGCCCGTCGCGGGCGACGGTGCGGGCCCACACGCGCGGGTCGAGGGCGTTGAGGTCGGCGGGCGGCGGGGTGTAGTGGCCCTCGGGGAGGACGTCGGCGTGGCGGGGCCCGGCGGGGTGTGCGGAACGGCTCATGGTCGCTTCGTGTTCTCCATCACAGATGTGCGGGTGCGGTGACGCCCAGTCGGGACAGGCCGCCGGCCAGCACCGTCCCGGCGGCCTGGGCGAGGGCCAGCCGGGCGCGGTGGGCGGCCAGGGGTTTCCGCTCCCCGGCGGGCAGCACGGAACCGTGTATGCCGAGGAGGGCGTCGGCCACCGCCTCCAGGTGGCGGGCCAGCCGGCCGGAGTCGTCCAGGCCGGCGATCCGCTCGTACTCGGCGAGCCCCCCCAGCAGCGCCTGCTCGCCCGGGGTGTCGTACGCGTAGCCGTCCGCCCCGGCCTCGGGCCCGAAGCCGAGGCCGCGCGCGCCGCGCAGCAGCGCCCGGGCGCGGGCGTGGGCGTACTGGACCAGGAAGAGGGGGTTGGCCTCGCGCTGCTCCAGGTGCCGCGGACCGGGCTCCTCGCCGGTGGCGGCGGCCCAGTTGCGGACGTCGCGCGCGGGGTCGGTGCGCTCCGCCACCGGGGACTCCCCGTCCCCCGCCGCGAGGGCCCTCACCAGGTCCGCGCGGGCCGCGCCCGCCACGGTGATGTTGAGGAACCCGGGCCCGGCGACCGCCACCCCGGCGATCCCCTCCTCGCGCACCAGCCGCTCCCGCAGGACCTCGGCGACGCTCCGGGCGGGCCGTCCGGTGACGGCGGCGAGCCGCAACGCGGCGTTGGTGGCGTAGTCCCCGCACCCCGGCCGCGGCGGCCGTCCCACGGTGATCCGCTCCCGCGGCCCCGTCAGCGCCTCCAGTGCGCCCGGGGACAGCTCGCCCAGCACACCGTCGTCGGCCACGCGGCGCACGGTGCGCAGCACGGTGCGCGAGAGCTGGGCGGGAGTCACGCGTCAAGGGTATGGGAGGGGGGGCGGGGGTACGCGAACGTGTTCCGAGGGATGACACGCACCTCACACCGGCCGCGCCGCGCCGCGGGCCCCGCCCGGCCGCCGTACGGCGGACTCCGCCTCGCACGGCTCGGTCGTCCCCTGCTTCCCGGCGGCCAGCCGCCGCACCATCCGCACCAGGTCCATCGGCTCGAACGGCTTGGCCAGGAACGCGTCCACCCCGGCCGCCCGCGCCTGCTCGCCGCCCAGCTCGGCCCGCGTGCAGGCGCTGACGATCGCCAGCGGGATGTCCCGCGTCCGCTCGTCGGCGCGCAGCCGCTCGGCGGTCCGCAGGCCGTCGAGCCGTGGCATGACCACATCGAGCGTGATCACGTCGGGGCGCACCCGCTCCACGATCTCCAGGCACTCGGCACCATCGGCCGCGGTCATGACCTCGAAGCCTTCGAGTTCGAGGTTGACCCTGATCAGCTGCCGGATGACCTTGCTGTCGTCCACCACAAGGACCCGGCCGGACATGCCAGGCACACCTCAGAGAGTAGGCCCACACCTCCGCCTGCGTCCGGCTTTCCCCCTTTTCCGCCCGCCCCCGCGCCGGCAAACCCTGTTCCGATCCACCCCCCGGAAGCTGGTAGTGTTCTACCCGTCGCCGCGATCAACGCGATCGCCGCCGACGGGCCCCCGTAGCTCAGGGGATAGAGCAACGGCCTCCGGAGCCGTGTGCGCAGGTTCGAATCCTGCCGGGGGCACCCTGTATGAGGTGCCCAAAGACCCCGTCACCAGCGGAAACGCTGAGAGCGGGGTCTTCGCGTATGTGCAGCCGTATGCCGGCCGAAGCGGCCGTATGTCGGGGTCTGTGGACGAGGCGTGGACGGGATCTTGAAGCGTTGTCCCAGGTGAGACCTCGAAAACGACGAGGCCCCTGGACAGGATGCCAGGGGCCTCAGACACGGTCAGGTGGTGTCAGTCGTACTCGCGAAGCAGGTCCTCAATGCGCCGGTTGGCGACGTCTTGCCGTCCGTCGAGGCACTTCGCGTAGCGGGTCAGCAGGACCTCAACGCTGTTGCCGGCGCGCTCGGCCACCTCGGTGGGGTGGACACCGGCGTTGAGCCACGTCGACAGCGCCGAGTGCCGAAGGTCGTACGGTCGACTCGCGAGCGGCGAGGCCGCGACGGCCGGCGGAAGCGCGAGGAGCCGGGCCTCCTGCCATACGCGGTAGTAGGTCGAGGACGGGACGACCGAACCCTTCTCGCTGAAGAACAGCCGCCCGTCGTCCGCCGTGCCGAAGGTGGCCAGGTGCTCGCGGAGCACGGCGACGAGGTGCGGCGGGATAGGCACCCGCCTGACGTCCTCGGTCGGTCGGTTCTTCAGCCCGCGGTCGTCGTGGGTCTCCCCCGAGTCGGTCCACTGCCTGCCGACGGACGGACGAGTCCGGTGGAGCAGCGCCGAGCCCCAGCCTTGTTCGGGAAGGTTCAGGTCCGTCTCGACGAGGCCAACCGCTTCCGCCGGCCGGAGACCGCCGAAGTACATAGCGGCGAACAGACCGACGAGGCGACGACCACGGACACGCCGGTATCCGCCCACGTAGGAGACGGCCGCCAGGAGATTCCGCGCCTGCTCCGGGTTGGCGACAACCCGCGGGTCGACCTGGTTGGACACTTTCGGCTTCTGCCAGCGGACAGCCGTGATGGGGTTCTCACGCAGCTCCCCCAGGTCAACGGCGTAATTCGCGGCGTTAACGAGTGTCCGACGCTTACGCCGCACGGTTTCCGCAGCTGCTGCCGTGCCGTCGAGCTTGAGCTTCAGCGAGTCGAGGACTGCACGGGCCGTGGCAGGTTCAGCGAGATCAGCGAGCGGACGAGACGCCTTGGACACCCAGTGGAGAACGTTCCGCACGTCGTCCGGGACTTCCCGATCGTCAGGCCCCGGCAACACGAAGGCCCAGTTGCGAAGTGCCTTGCGGATCACCTCGTCGGAGGGCCGTCCAGGACGCTCGCCGAGAAGCTCCATGGTCACGCTAGTGAGCGATTCGTTGATGCCGTCTCGCGTGTTGGGAGCGGCATGCGGCCACTTCATCGCGAGGTACCTGAGGGCAAAGTCGTACCAAGACACGACCGACTTCGCCTCCTCCATCGAGGCCGGGAAGCCGGACCCCGTGTCGAACTCCTCACCGTCGCGCATCGCACGCATGAGCTTCGTGCGGTAGTGGTCAGCAAGCGCCTTGGTGCGGAAAGACTCGGAGAAGACGTTGCCGGCTACAGACCAGCGGACTCCGTAGGACGGTGTTTTGGTGTCCCTCTTACGGACACCCCAGACCTTCACGTCAAGAGACTTCACGCCGCCGCCTCAAGCTGCCGCAGCCACGTCTTGAAATCACTCCGCCAAACTCGCAGTTCCCCATTGGGGAGCTTGAAAGCAGCAGGGCCCTGACCCAGTTCACGCCACCGGTAGAACGTCCGCCGGGAAACTCCACCGAGCTCGTCGAGGATCTGCGGAACGGTCATCAACTCGTCTTTCACGTCAGGCTCCTTCCAGGGCTGCAAGTTCTTCGCGGGCGGTTTCGCGGTTGAGTTGGAGGTCGCGGGCGATGGTGGCGGCGAGGACGGATTCACCGGGGGTGTGGCCGTGCCCGGCGTACTGCCAGTCGGCCAGGACCAGCACGGTGTCCGGCTCGACCTCATCCAGGCCGAGGGCGGCGTGTTCCTGGGCGGCGCGGTAGTCGGCGCGGGTCTGACGGAGGGCGCCGAGCGTGGTGGAGTAGCGGCGGGACTTCGAGCTGAAGTGGCCGCGGAAGCCGAGCATGTGCGCCCAGGCCCACAGGCGGCGGTCCGGATACAGCGGGTCGAGCACCTTGCAGGCTTCGATCAGGCGCCGGGTGTGGTCCGGGACGCCGTGGCGGTCGAGCTCGGCGAGTTCGCCGATGCGGCGGTCCAGGGTGCCGGTGTTCTCGGCGGCCTTGGTGGCGTACTTGGCCACGTAGGAGGCGACGGCCTGTTCGGTGATCTCGGAGCCGTCCCCGAACGCCTTCACCGGCCGGACGTCGAGCTGGGTGCCCCAGCGGAAGGTCCGGGCCGGTTGGTCCTCGGCGGCCGGGACCGAGACCGACGTGTAGGAGTGTGCGGCGGCGGCGCGGATCGCGTCGGCGAGCAGGCCGGTACTGGCCCAGGAGGGCGGCGGGGTGTCCGGGCCGTCCGGTCCGTCGAGGCGGATCACGGCATGGAAGTGCACGGCGCCGCGCTTTTGGAACTCGGCGACCTTGCCGTAGGACAGCCGGGCGCACTCTTTCAGTTCCCGTTGGGTGAGGCCGGCGCGGGCGGCGATCTCACGGCGCAGGCGGTTGGTGAAGCGCTGCCACAGCTGTCCGGCGTGGTTGTTGAACAGCACCGCGCCCGCATAGTCGTACGTGTCCGGGTCGAGGGCGGTGCCCAGTTCCGGGGCGTCCGGGGCGTGGCGGGTGCCGCAGCGGCAGGCGCCGTGGTCGGGCCGGTTGTGGACCGGGCCGAACGAGGGGGCGGTGAGGGTGGCGAAGACCCGGGGGTGCTCCCGGACGGTGGCCGGGATGTCCCGGCGGTCGTCCCCGGCCAGGCCCGCGCGGATGAGGTGGTAGGTGTCGCCCGCGTACGTCCAGGCGCAGGCCGGGCAGCGCGAGGCGCGGCGGTTGCCGCAGGCCACCCGGAGCCGCCCACCCGGCTCGTTCTCGGTGGAGTAGTGGTGCAGCACCTGGCCGGTGGTCTTGTCCTTGTGCAGCACCCAGCCGGTCAGGTGGACGGGGTCGGCGCAGCCGCCGGTGCGGCGGATCTGCTCTGCCCAGCGGTGGTAGTCGTCGGCCGAGGCCACCCGCAGCAGGTCGCCGAGGGTGGCACGGTCGAGCAGCGTCTCAGGCACCGGCGCCCTCCCGGACCCGGCGGGCGGGGACGGTGCCGGTGCCCTGACAGGCCGGGCAGTCGACGGTGATCGTGCGCAGGTGACCGCGGGCGTCGCGGCCGCCGAGGGTGACGGCGGCGGAGGCGAAGCCGTCGCAGACCGGGCAGATCCGCGGCGCGGGCGGGGTGGGCTGGGCCATGATGGTGGTTCCTTTCGATTGCGGTTGGAAGGAACGGCCCCGGGTGGCGGCGTGCTTGGCGGCTTGTGCGCCACCCGGCGGCCGGTCAGCGAGCGGCGCGGGAGCCCCGGCGGCTGCGGCCCTTGGCCGCGTACATGGCCGCATCGGCAGCGGCGAGCGCATCGGGCAAGGTGCGTACCGGCAGCTCGGCGAGGCGGCAGGCACCCACCGAGGCGGCCAGCGGCAGCGACACACCCTGGTAGGGCAGCGGCCGGTGCAGGGCGGCGGTGAGCGCGTCGAGGTCGGCGGCGGCCAGGTCCCGGACGACGGCGACGAACTCATCCCCGCCCAGGCGCCCGGCGGTGCCGTTCCGGCCGCACCAGGCACGGAGCCGGTCGGCGGTGGCGACGAGGGCGGCGTCCCCGGCGGCGTGGCCGTGGGTGTCGTTGAGCATCTTGAAGTGGTCGAGGTCAACCAGGAGCACGGCCGCGGTGGGGTGCCGGCGGATGCAGTGTTCGGCGCGGGCGGTCCATCCGGCGCGGGTGTGCAGGCCGGTGAGCGGGTCGCGGCGGGCGGAGGCCAGGCGGCGGGTGAGGATGCTCCCGTGCACGGCCCAGCCCAGTAACGGCACCAGGCTGGCGGCGAGCTGCAGGTCCATGGGGGTTCTCCCTTGGCGATGGCGGTTGGAGGGAACGGCCCCGGGTGGCGGCGTGCTTGGCGGTGTGTGCGCCACCCGGCGGCTGGTCAGCGGCGGTGCTGGGAAACGAGGAGCGAGCGGACGACCAGGGCGCAGACGGCGACCGAGGCGGCGGTGACGGCGACCGCCAGGAGCAGGGAGACCAGGACGGCGCCGACGACCAGGACCACGGCGGTGCCGCCGCCGACCAGGGCGAGCGCGGTGCCGGGGGTGAACTGCACGACCGGCCGGGAGTGCATCGGGGCCGGGGCCGGGGCGGCAGTGGTCGGGTGCTGCTCAACGGCGGTCGGCTCGACGACGACCGGCGGCGGGCCGGGCCGGGTGGGGGTGGGCATGGTCGGGAGCTTCGGGCGGAGCATGACGGATCTCCTTACTTGACGAAGGGGTCGACGACCGGGGCGAGGAGGCTGTCGGCGATGAGGTAGCCGCCGAGCAGCAGCACCAGGACCAGCCACAGCGGAGGGCGGATGAGCTTGACGCCGAAGACTCCGACGCAGAGCAGGGCGAACCAGAGCGGGACATCCATGGGCGATGGCCTCCTAGCGGACCTTGCAGCGGTGGGTGCGGGCGGCGAACTGGGCGGCGGACCGGGAGGAGTAGTCGGCGGACCAGCCGCAGCCGTCGGCGCTGCACACGGCGGCGTGCTTGGTGGTGCCGTGACGGTCGCGGTGGGTGCCGATCTGCACCGGGCCGATCCGCATCACGGAGTGGAAGAAGTCGCGGGCGGGCATGACGCGTGGTCTCCTTTCGGGTCAGGCGAGCTGGGCGGCGATGGCGTCGGCCAGGTGCGGCGGGACGCCGAGGCGGGCGCGCAGGGTGTCGGTGTCGATCCGGGTGCCGGTGCGGGCGTGGTGGTCGTCGGCGACCTTGCGGGCGTGGTCGACCAGCGCGGCCGGGACCGGCACCGGCGGGGAAGGTTCGGCGGTGGGCAGGGCCGGGGTTTCCTCGGGCGCCGGGACCGCGACGGGTTCGGGCACCGGGTCCGGCTCAGCGGTGACGGCCGGTTCGGGCTCCACCTCGGGCACGGGGTCCGAGGCGGCGGGTGCCGGCGGGGCCGGGGAGCGGCCCGCGGGGGAATGGGCGAGCAGGGTGCCGCCCATGAAGGCGAGCGCGGGCCAGGCGGCGACGAGGATGCGCAGCCAGGCGGGGACGTCGCCGAGGTTGAGGAGTCCGGCGGTGGCCACGTTGGCGCCGAGCGAGGCGACCAGGGCGATCAGGAACCAGCACCAGGCCAGCCGGGACGGCCCGTCGGTGCGCAGCCGACGCCAGGCGGCGACCAGGAGCAGGTCCACCGAGATGGGGTAGGCCCAGGCTTTCCAGCCGTCCTGTCCGGCGGCGGCGGCCAGGTCGTGCAGGTGCGCGAAGGACAGGGCACCGGCGATGACGGCCTGGACGAGCACGGCGTCCGGGCGGATCGAGCGGGCCATGGTCTGTCCCTCCTTCCCGGGTGGTCAGGCCGCGTCGGGGCGGCCGTTGGCGGTGGCGATGGCGTGCAGGACCAGGCGGAGGTTCGTGGCGTCCAGGCCGGTGACGGCGTCGCCGAGCGGGATACGAGCGCCGGGGTGGGCGAGGGAGGCGGCCAGGGCGAGGATGCGCAGTTCTCCGCCGGAGGCGGGCAGGTCCTTCGCGTCCAGGGCCTCGATGACCTTGACCCAGTCGACGCCGTACGGCTCGGGGGCGGGGCCGGAGTAGTCGATGAGCAGCAGTCCGGGCCGTTCGGCCAGACGGTTGGTCCACAGGCCGTGGGAGACGAGGAGGCCGATCGCGGCCCGCAGGGTGGGGACGCCGTCCGCCCTGGCCTTGAGGGTGTCGGCCAGCTTGGCCGGGTCGATCGTGACGGCACCGTTGTCGGTGTCGTACCAGGGGCAGTCACGTTCGTCGTGGTCGACGCCGGTTTCCTCACCGTCGACGTCGCCGCAGTATGCGCAGAACATCAGGGCTCCCTTCGGAATCGGGCATGGCAGGGGTAGGGGCGTGGCGCGATGCGGTCGCGCCGACCGTGGAACGGGGAGGGATCAGGCGGCGGGAACGGACTCGACAGCCGGGACCGGGGCGAGGGCGTTGAGCGCGGGCCGGAACGGGGCCAGGGCGGGTAGGTCCGGTGCCAGGGCGGCGTGCCGGTTGCAGGCGTCGACGGCCTTGCGCAGCGAGGTGTGCGGGGTGCGGACGCGGGCCCAGCCACCGGTGGAGTCACCGGCCACGGCGACGCCGGGGGTGTCGGGTGATATCTGGATCGCGGCCAGCACGGCGTCCGGGGCGATGTCGCCGAAGGCCATGTTGGCCGAGGGTTCGTCGTTGACCCGGTGCGCGGTGCGGCCGGTGAGCTGGGCGCGGAGCATGGTGATGCCCTTGCCGAGTTCGGAGCCGAAGCGCTGCCCGCAGATCTCCAGGTAGATGCCGGCCGCACGGCCGAGCTGGGCGAGCCGGGCGAGGGCGGTGATGATGCGGTCCCGCCGCTTCTCCTCCTCCTTGGTGTTGAACAGGGCCAGCTCGGCGACCTCGTCGACGAGCAGCACGATCGGGACCGGGCGCAGGTGCTGGGGCAGGTCCCAGATGTCGGCGGCGATCTCCGCGTCCGGCACGTCGGCGGTGATCCGCTGCTCGGCGCGGATGAGCTGATAGACGTCCTCCATGTGGGCCACGAGCGCGTCGAGGAGTTCGGCGGCGGTGTCCGCGTTGTCCGCCAGGGCGGAGAAGCGACGGGCCAGCGGGTACAGCTCCACACCCTGCTTGCAGTCGATGCCCACCAGGGCGACCGGCTGGGCGGCCAGCTCGGCGACCAGGTTGCGCTGGTAGACGGACTTGCCGGACTTCGTCGCCCCCAGGGTCAGGGCGTGCGGGACGGTGCGGTAGTCGCGGTAGTGCACCGCTCCGTCCTCGCGCAGGGCGACGGGGACGCGCGTCGGCGTGCGCTCCAGCTTGGCCGGCATCTGCACCCGCTTGAGCACGTCGTAGCCGGTCATCCGCAGCTCGACGACGCCCGAGCGCAGCTCCCGCGAGGTGACGCCGTACATGCCGAAGGAGTGCCGCAGCCGGTCACACGAGGCGGCCACGTCGAAGGCGTCCTGTCCGGGCCGCAGTCCCAGCCGCAGGACCAGGCCGGTACGGGTCGGGCGCAGCCGCAGGATGCGTGGAGCCCGCGAGTCGGGGGCGGGCCGGTTCGTGGTCCGGGCCAGGGCCAGCCGCCAGCGGGACGGCGGGACGGTGAGCCCACAGGCGTCCATCACCGAGCGGTAGCGGATGACGACCCGCAGCACGGCGAGGGTGACGCCGAAGGTCAGCCAGTACCAGGCGGGGCGCCGCCACCGCAGGAGACCCGCAGCGGCGACGACCAGCACCAGGGCGACGATCAGCCACGTCATGGCTCAGGCCGCCTTTGATGCACCGGCGGCGAGCGAGGTCACCGCGACCGCGCGGAAGGCGATCCCGTGCCGCTTCTGGCCGTTGAACTCGTTCTCCCACGCCGAGGCGACCAGGCCGGTCAGCGCGACCGGGGTGCCCATGGCCAGGTCCTCGGAGACGCCGGGCTGCGGGACGGTGAGCTTGAGGATCTCGACCTCGTCGGGCGTGGAGAACATGACCTCCACGACCATCAGCGTGACGCCGTCCTTGTCAGTGGCGATCTCACCGGTCCGGCGGTCCTTGATCTTGGGCTGCGGGGCCTTGGCAACCATCACGGTCGCGTTGGTGGTGTCCACGGGGATCTGACGCATCGTCTTCTCTCCTGCTGAGATGAGTTGTTGGCCGACATCCCGTCGGTGAGATCAGGAGACCGCGAGAGAGGGTGGACGCATCACCGTCCGCATGGACGTTTAGGGACGTCTGAGCTATCGCCAAAACGTCCCCAGCGGTCCCGAGGAAGGGCACGTCATGGCGAACGAGCGCCTACGCGCGGCGATTTCAGCGAAGGGCGAGACGATCCAGTCCGTTGCCGAGCACGTCGGAGTGGACCCCAAGAGCGTCGAGCGGTGGATCACCACCAGCCGCACCCCGCACCGCGGGCACCGTTGGAAGGCGGCGAGCTTCCTCGGAGTCGACGAGGTCTATCTCTGGCCGTCAGTGGAGAAGCAGGCGGAGAAGGCCAGCGCCTCTGAGCTGATCACCTACTACCCGCACCGTGGCGCGGTGCCCGCTCCGCTCTGGTCGTCCCTGATCGAGAAGGCGACGGACCAGCTCGACATCCTCGTGTACGCCGGACTGTTCCTCTTCGACAACCACCCTGATCTGCCCGACCAGTTGGCCGAGAAGGCGAAGGCTGGCGCCCAGGTCCGCATCCTGCTCGGCGACCCCGACTCCGAAGCAGTCCGCCAGCGCGGCGAAGAGGAGGGCATCGGCGGCGACCTGGCCGCACGCGCCCGGATCACCCGCCGCTACCTCGAGCCCGCCATGTCGACACCCGGCGTCGAAGTCCGGCTGCACGACACGATCCTCTACAACTCGATCTACCGATTCGACGAGGATGTTTTGGTGAACCCGCACGTCCTCGGAGCTCCCGCCGGTCAGAACCCGGTGATGCACTTCCGGTACCTCCCCGGAGCACGGACCTTCCGGCACTACATGCGGAGCTTCGACTACGCGTGGGAGCGGGGCCGGACGGCATAGCAGGCCCCGAACGTGCAACGCTGAACACATGGCCCGTGTCGATTACTTCAACGATCCCAACGCCCCGAAGGCGAACAGCCTCGTCCCCTCCGTAACCGCCGTTGCCCGCAACGAGGCCGGAGAGGTCCTGCTGATCCACAAGACCGACAACGGCCTCTGGGCTTTGCCCGGTGGCGGTGTCGACCTGGGCGAGTCAGCCCCTGACGCAGCCGTACGCGAGACCAAGGAAGAGACAGGCTTCGACGTCGAGGTGACCGGCCTAGTCGGCATCTACACCAACCCCGGGCACGTCATGGCGTACGACGACGGCGAGGTCCGCCAGCAGTTCTCCGTCTGCTTCCACGCCCGCATCATCGGCGGCCAGCTGCGGACGAGCAGCGAGAGCAAGGAAGTGGCGTTCGTGGACTCGAGCAAGCTGGACGAGCTGAACATCCACCCGTCGATGCGCATGCGGATCGAGCACGGCCTGGCCGACCGGTCGGAGCCCTACATCGGCTGATGAGCCATGCGGTCGCGAGTCCGCTCGACCGCGCCCCGGAGATACGGCCGCGCCTTGCTGATCGCATTGTGAACCTCGGTGCCCGGTTCGTAGCGGACCAGGATCTCGTCGATCCGGGTATCGAAGTCGAAGGACTGCCCGGCGGGGCCGGTCGTCATGTCCGCGAAGATCAGGGCGTCCAGGACCGGAGAGTCTTCCCGCTCGTAGACGGCCAGCTCGGCCGACAGTCCCCTCTGTTCCGCCTCGTACACAGCCCCGGAGTGGTGGGCGACCAGTCGCACCAGACGCGCTGGCGCACCCAGCGATTCGAGGTAACGAGCACCGTCGAGAGGATGGAATCCGGTGTCGCGCAGCTCGGGTGCGTAGCCGATGTCATGCAGCCACGCGGCAGCGACGAGGAGATCCCGGTCCGCCTCGGACACAGCCGCAGCAGCCTCGCGAGCCCGAGCGGCCACGGCCTGAGTGTGCAGCCAGCGGTTCCCGAGCGGAGGAAGCAGGGACTCAGCGAGTCCGGCCGCTCCCTGGGGCGTGTCCAGTGCAGAGGGCATGGATGGAACGGTAGCCGAGTCGAGCAGTGAGCCGACAGGCCACGATCGAGGCAGTTGCCGATCATGGGTGCGGTAAGACTTTCCCTACTTCATCAAGCACCCGTCGTCGCTTCGCTCCTCCGGGCGGGCGCGGGCGGCCGGCGGCGCCCGCGCTCATGTCTCCGCCCCGCTCGGCACCGCCGACCGCCCGCTCCCGCCCAAAAGGACAGGCACACCGTGCATGAGGTCAGAACACGTCGTGGCTGGGGCGGTCGGCTCCGCGACTTTAGCCAGCCACTTTGGCGCGAGCCTCGAAGATCATGGCCCCACATCGGGCACTAACGGGCAGGTCCACAAGCCTGCCCGATCCGCGGGCCAGCGTAAGGGGCCATGATCACTCGCGCCAAAGCAGCTCCCGGCCAAAGTCGCTACGCCGACCTCACGCCGTCTCGCCCGAACCGCTCACATCACCCAGAGCTAACTGGCATTCTCGTGTCCGAAGTACTCACCGACTACCAGGCATCACGAATTCAACCTGAGCATGAGCAGGGGAAGCCAGGAGCCACGCCTTCGACAGGGCGCTCGCGAAGTTTTCGGTACGCAGTTCGTCGAACCCAACTCAGCTCACATCACTTACTGCTACCACCGAGACAAAGGCCCCAGAGCATTGTTTTCCTCAGTCAGCAACGATGCTCAGCTGAGTTGAGCCAGCAGTACCCTCCGGCTTGCCAGGCGCCTCGGCCTTCTTGTTCGACTGGGTGGAAACGTCTGTCAGCTCCAGCGTGGCGCCACCCTCGATCTTCTTCACCGCCCGCTGTATGGCCTTGAGGTCCTGGCCCTCCATGAACCGCACAGCAGAGAGGGCAGCGTATGCAGGGTCCAGCTCGAACGACAGCCAGTTCCTGCCCAGGTTTTCCGCAGCTCGGCCAGTCGTGTTCGAGCCTCCGAAGAAGTCCACAACGACGTCTCCCGGATCGGTCAGCATCTCAATGAAGAATGAGGGCAGCTTGATCGGGAATCGAGCGGGGTGACCCGGGCGGTCCATTGCCTTTAGCGTGCGAAGGTACGCATCATTGGACTGACTGTTAGGGAGCTCGAGCAGGTTGGGGATCTCAAGCAGATTAGAAGGGAGCGCGCCACCGTTATCGATACCAAATGCCTTGCCGATGTTGTGGTGAGACGGCCTTTCCTTTGGCGTGTAATAGGCTGCAGGGTCCTTTAGCAGCTGCTGCATGGACTTGGAGTAGGGTACGCGGACCTTACCGACATCAGCCTTTGGCCGCTCGGTTTTCGAGAGCCACCAAACCGTATTGACCGCATCTTTGGCACGCCACTTACGCTTATTTACCCATTCAATGGGTGACGGCAGCTTCGAGGGATTGTACCAATAGAACTCCTCGGCCAGGAAGAAGCCAAGGTCGTCAACAAATGCGAGCAGTGCACGGAATTGATGCAGCGACCTCACCGGTACGCCTTGTTGGTAAGCGCCACCAATGTCGATCACGAGGCTACCCGTGGGCTTGAGAGCATCCTTCGCTAGCTTCGCGAACTTCACGAGCCAGGCGACGTACTCCTCTTGATCCTTGTTTCCGTAAGCCTTCTTACGCAGGAGAGGGAAGGGGGGGCTTGTCATAAAGAGGTCGACGCTGTTCGCCGGCAACTCGCCAAGCAGCTCCAAGCTGTCACCTGTGAGCTGAGCGCCGTGCGGCGTGGTGTAGCAAACGCGACCCGACCGCAAGCGATCAAGGACGTCCTGCATGTAGAGCCCCTCCGATCAACCCCAGACACTATAGCGGCCACTGAGGCTGCTGGCTGCCACTACGACGCCTTGAGCCAGGCCGAATGTCAGTGGCGTCTGAGACTGTGTACATGGCCGACGACGGACAGTAGGGTTGCGGACGAGGGGGAGGCGTGGGATCGACAACGCCCGGCTGGCTCACGCTGCCGGAGGACGAGTTTCAGGAGCGGTACCGGCCTGCCAAGAACTTCACCAGCGGCTACTTGCATCGTGTACTGGTCCGCGCCTTGGGATCTGCCGTCGACGGTGTACCCCCTGACGAAGCCCTGAAGCACAAGCCACTCGTTCTCGATCTGGCCTCGCCGCTGCCCCCGCGCCTCCGGTTCTACGTCTACACGGCGACGCAGCACCCGTCTGAGCGCCAGCTGGGGACGTTCAAGATCCAGTTGACTGTCGGTGTCACGCGTGATGGCAAGCCCGCACCCCCGGAGGCGAAGCGGCGCTGGTTCGATCGGGCTGACAACATTCGGCCGATCGCCATGGGGTACCACCCTGACTGGAACCTGTTCATCTTGTGGGACGCCGATCTACATGACCTGAACGGCGGCTTTGGGTCCTCCAAGAATGTACAAACTCCGCCTGAAATCGTCTGGGCCGCCTTGGCGAAGGACATCTCACACGGCTCTCGCAGGCTTCATGGAGGATTGACGGAGACGATCGTCGCCGCCCGCCCCCATCGTCTCGTGGAGGCACTGAGCCTGCGAATCGACCTGAGCAATGAAGCAATGTGCGAGGGGTTGTTCTGATGCTCAGGAACCTTGGCAGCCTGCGAACTGAATACACCACGGATACCGACGACATCCCTCGTGACTTCTATGACCCGTGCCTGCGCGAGGCTTCCCACTATGACCGAATCACCGGCTTCTTCAGCTCAACGGCGTTCCATCTGACGCAGTCCGGGCTTGAGGCTTTCTTCCTGGAAAACTCGGGCTCCATGCGCATCCTGTGCTCGCCCAGACTGAGCACAGCCGACGCCGACAGTCTCGTTTACGGCTACGAAGTACGCGACGACGCTGAGCTCGTCACGAAATTGCGAGGCGAACTCGCACAGCTTCTTCGCTCTTCTCATGCCGACACCGCCCGCCTGCTGGCTGCACTGGTCGCCGCAGGACGGCTGGATGTGAAGTTGGCCCGCGTCACACCCAAGGCGTCCATTCACAACAAACGCATGTTCCATGACAAAGTGGGTCTTTTTACTGACACCGCTGGAGATGTCGTCGGCTTCCGCGGATCTGCCAACGAGAGCTACCTCGGGCTCTCGCCTGACGGCAACATCGAATCGATCGATGTGTGGCCGTCTTGGGAGGGCGGCCGTGACGCCGAGCGAGCCCGCCATGCCGTCGCTCGCTTCGAGCGGCTCTGGGAAGGGGTCGTCCCGGGTGTCACCGTCATCGGCCTCCCTCATGAAATCAGAGAGGAACTCGAGCACGTCGCGGAAGACGCGGACCTCACCGCCCTGCTCCGCGACGTCGCTGCAGGACGCATCGGGCGACCACCCAAAGAGGAGTTCACGCTCGGAGGCATCCAACTCCGCGAACATCAGCGCGCCGCAGTACGTGCATGGGAGACCCACGAGCACACCGGACTACTGGCCCACGCCACGGGCTCCGGCAAGACAATCACCGGTCTCCACTCTGCCGGCCTCGCTCTTGAGCAAGGTCTGACGCCACTGATCCTCGTGCCCTCCCGCCTGCTGCTGGATCAGTGGGCAAAGCAGGTTCACGAACTGCTCGGCGCCCGCGCAGTGCTGGCGGGTGGTGGCCACGATCGTTGGAGCCGCAGCGGCGCGCTCCGTGCCGCTGTGGAGTCCAGTCGCCCTGGACGCAAGCACGTCTTGATCGCAGTCCTCAACACGGCGTCCAGCCCCGCATTTCGGGCGCAACTGCGACCGGTAGCCAGCAAGGTGTTCACCATCGCTGACGAAGCACATCGGCTAGGCAGTCCCCGGTTCCGCACTATCCTCGAATGGCTTGATACTCCTTGGCGTCTCGGACTAAGCGCCACACCGGAACGGGCCAACGACCCAGAAGGCACATCTGCGGTCGACAGCTACTTCGGTGGCGTCATCCACCAGTACACCTTGAAGAATGCCCTTGACGACGGCGTACTGGCCCCGTACGTCTACCACCCGTCCTGGGTGGGCCTGACGGAGGACGAAGAGGAACGCTGGGATCGCCTGACCAGCGAGATCCGGCAGCGATACGCCATGGCCCAGGCACCTGGCGCTACGTCCCATACTCAAGACCAATTGCGTCGCAAGCTCATCGAGCGAGCCCGTATCGCCAAGGGTGCGGCGCTCAAAGTATCCCGAGCTGCTGACCTTGTGGCAGAGCACTATCGCCCCGAAAAGGATCAGAAGTGGCTCATCTACTGTGATAACCAGGACCAAATGTCTCTGGTGCGGCAAGCACTCTCAGCCAGGGGAATTTCTTCGCTTGAGTACCACAGTCAGATGCGCGGGGACTCGGAAGCCACACTGAGGCTATTTGATATCAGCGGCGGGATCGTGGTCGCGATCAAGTGTCTGGATGAGGGTGTAGATATCCCTTCGGCCTCACATGCTCTGATCCTGGCCAGTTCGCGGAACCCCCGCGAGTTCATTCAGCGACGGGGGCGGATCCTTCGGCGCTCTCCTAACAAGACTGTAGCTACGCTGATCGACGTATTGGTCCTGCCAGAAACTACACAGAGGGATGATCCATCATGGCCTCTCGTTGTAGGTGAACTGTCACGAGCTATCCAATTCGCCGGCTGGAGTATCACGCAGAGTTCCGTTTCAGTTCTGGAAGACAAGTGGGTATCGATGGGGTTGTCTCTCAGTCAGCTTGATGAGATCCGACCGGAGGGTATCGAGGACGATGAGGGGGAAGCGGATGCCTGACCGGAGTGAGGAGACGGCAGACTTGCTGGCGACCGTGGAGGAGGTCCGGAAGGAACGCTATCCGGACCTGGATCCTGAACTTGTCAGCGAAATCCTTCGGGTGCAGCACCAGTTCGCTGAGGACCATGCCGAAGCCCGCAAGCGTACAGAACAGACCGTCAACCGGTGGGTTACCCAACGGGCATCTGCGGAGGGGGCCATCTGATGTTGACTCTTGATCGACTTACAGTCGAAAACTTCGGCCCTTACCGGGGACGCCAGGAGATGGTCTTCTCCAGCGATCGCGGGGTCTACATCGTCTACGGGCCCAATGGGCGCGGCAAGACCACTCTCCACAACGCCTTCCGATACGCACTGTACGGCGAAATTCATGGCCGTCGCGGCGCCGAAGAAGCCTCTGACCTCGTAAACACGGAGGCTCGCAAGGAGGCAGGTGGCCTGGGAGCCTTCGAAACAGTGCTGGACTTCCACGACAAGGGTGTTCCCTACCGTCTGATCCGACGGTACGACGAGGGCACACAACCGAACGAGACCATCATCTTGCAGCGCGACGGCGAGGTACTGTCTCCGGATGATTCCAGGAGAATCATCCGGATGATCGCTCCGGAATCGGTGAGCCAGTTCTTCCTGTTCGACGGTGAGCTCCTTCGCCAGTACGAGGACCTGCTTGATCCTGGGAGCGAAAAGGGCGCCGAGCTGGAGCGGAGCATCGAACGGGTTCTCGGGATTCCGATCGTCGGCAATGCAAAAGCCGATGCCATAGCGATCTCGCGAGCGGCATCGAAGCAGCTGAGCGAGCAGTACGCTGCCAACCACGAGACCAACCGTATGGGCCTGGCTCTCAAGGAAGCCCAGGACGTCCGCGATCGCCTCCAGAGGGATTACAGCGAGATCGAATCCCAGATCGAGGCGGGTCAGAATCGAATCTCCGAGCTCGATGTCTTGATGCGCGAACAGCAGAAGGCTCAGCACATCCTCGGCAAGATCGATCAACTGGAAGTACAGATCGCAGGGGTAGAAGGCCGGGAGAAAGCAGCGATAGCCGCCCTTGACGAGCTTTCCACAGACCTGTGGAAAGCTGTTCTGGCTCGCTCCGCAACTGAACATCTCGCCGAAGTAGACAGTGCTGTCGCCATGGCGGAGACCGAGCTCAGCGAAGCCGCTGCCGCCATGCGAGATCTGTCGCACCTACACGCATCTAACGACTGCCCGGTCTGTCGTCGCGAGATCCCGCCGGCCTTGCATGTCGAACTGACAGAGAAGATCAAGCAAATCGCATCGACTGGGCACCAGGAGGACGTGCAGACTCGCTTGGACCGGCTCCGGGCCAAGCGTCGCACTCTTCAGACTCTCGCCCAACAAGACGTTCGCCTCATCGTGGAACGTGACGCCAACCTTCGCCAAGTGCGGCTGGAGAAGGAGGAGTTGTACGGCGACATCGCAGAGCTGAGGCAGCAGATTGACGAGATTGGGCAGAGCGAGGAGCAGGTGCGCGCGCTGTCCACCGAGCGCGATGAGCGCCATGCCAAGCTCGAGCGCGATAAAGATCGACTTGCGGCTCTTGGAGAGCAGATCCGCAAGAAGGAAGCTGACATCGAGGACTTCAAGCGGCGGCTCCGGAAGCAGGTGACCCCCGACCGCACTGTCGAGTTGAAGGACGAGGTGGCCCAACGGCTCCGCGATCTGTTCAGCGACTCGATCGACGCCTACAGAACGAAGCTTCGCCGCCGCGTCGAAAAGCACGCCTCGGAAATCTTCCGCGTCCTGGCGTCCGAACCCGACTACGTGGGGCTGCGCATCACCGACAGCTACGGGCTTGAGATCCTTGACAAGGATGGCGAAGTAGTGAGGCGATCCGCAGGCTACGAGCACCTTGTGGCCTTGTCTCTGATTGCCGCCCTCCAAGACAGCGCAGCGGTACGGGGGCCGGTGGTCATGGACTACCCATTCGGTCGCCTGGATACCGACAACACGGCGCATGTCGTCGCGGCTCTGCCACGAATGGCGCGACAGGTGATCCTGCTCTCGTTCGACGGAGAGTTTGATCGAGGAGCTGCGCTCCAGGCACTGGGCAGCAACCTGGTGGCCGAGTACCAGTTGGAGCGGCGAAGCTCCAAGCACACTGTGATTGAGCGCCGGAGGGCGGCTGTCTGATGGCTGATCTCAAGAACATCTCGCTCACCATCGAGGCGACCCAGGCCGCAGCTGATCTCATCCACTGGCTGGGAATCTCGGAGAAGACGCAGTTGGCGGACCGAGTACGCCTCGGTTTTGCCTATGCGATCGAAAACCAAGTCGACCTGGACCGCGCCCCTGGCACCCGCGGCGGGAGCAACTACGACACCGGTGGCCTTGACCCCGACGGTCTGATGGCCGAGACAGTCAAGATCTACTACCCCGAGCCCGGTGTCATCGCGGAGCCTTATCGGGCCGTGGAGATCTTGATGAACAAGGGACTGCTCCTGCTCGGCGAGCACTGGTCGGCAGGAGAGATTGGCAGCATGGGCGACCTCGTCGACAGGCCGGGGGGCTGACACCAACTCTCGTCAGGTATGTCATCGACGGGTAGCTCCGACCATGGCACCTACGATCCAAGACGCATGGGCACGCCGCAGCCTCGCTGCGGCGTGCCTGGCACTGTCGGAGGCAACTGCTCGGTCCTCCCTTGCCCACCATAGGCACCGTCCCAAAGAAGTCTCCGAAACCTCGTGACTCAGATGATCGGATCAAGGTAGTTTCCGGGCATGGGTAAGGACTACGGCGCCTACGCCGCGAAGAACCTTTCTGAAAATCTCTACGAGCGGATGATCGGAGTGTGGTACAGCCTGGAGGCGAAAGGCGAAGTCCCGAGCTCCGCCGAGGAGTTCGCCAACGTCGTCACGCACACAGTCTTTGACGCTTTGTCGAGCGGTCTGGGCCTGCTGAACGAGCAGACTGGGAAGCACCCGGACGACCCACGCGCGGTTAAGGACTGACAACCACCATTTCGTGCCCTCACCCTCTCGAGGTGAGGGCCTTCCAGAACGAGTCCCGGGCGGGAGCGTTGGCCGTGGACCATGTGTGGACAGGCGTCGTTCTATGACTCAGCGAAGTGCCGTTGACCTGCACCAACGCAGCACGTCGCAGCGGCCTCCGGAGCCGTGTGCGCAGGTTCGAATCCTGCCGGGGGCACCTTGAAGAAGGTGCCGACAGACCCCGCCACCAGCCACGATGCTGGGTGCGGGGTCTCCTTACGTGTGCAGTCGGATGCCGCCGGAGGCAGCCCCATGACAGTGATCACGTAATGACGACGTAATGATCTTGATCGCTTCTGTACGGTGCCCCATGCAGTGGCTCTGCCGTTGAGCTGGGTATTTAGGCGACGTGAAGCTACCAGGATCCACCGACGACTCAGCCCGGTTCTGCAGGAATCAGCCTCACTGCCCTCCCTTGGCTCTACGTTCACTGCATGGCCGACCATGGACGGATAGACGTCGCTGCGATGATCGCGCGGCAGTGCATCGAGGCAACCTTGAGAGTCAAGGTCGAGGTACACGACGCCGACGGGAAACAGGGCGCGCACGACCTGAAGTTCAGGCACGAGGAGCGCGACTGCGCCGCCGAAGTGAAGCTTCTGGTAGACCCGAAGCACAGGGAAGCAGAAGCGAAAGCCAGCCAGATCGGCTACACGCAGGACAGCAGCCTGAAGGACTCATGGACTGCCTACATGGAGCCAGGTCGACGTTGGAACCGAGCGTTGCAACAGCTGCCGAAGCTTCTCGCCGAGATCGAAGCCCTGGACACATCTGGGCTCACTCGGCCGTGGCGTAGGGGGAAGCTGAGCGAGAAGCTGGAACGTCTCGGTGTAGACGATCTTCTCTGCGTCCAACCCACGGAGAAGCATCCTCCGGGCTACTACGTCATGTCTGCCCCGTGGGGTGGCGGCGTTCCGAGCATCGATCACGCGGTGTCAGCGGCGTGCTCAAAGCTGGCAGGCCCCGAGATGGCCAAGATCCGCAAGCAGTTGTCGGCTGCGGAGGCGGACGAGAGGCACGCTTTCCTGCTCTACGGCTGGGAGTACCTGGAAGCCATCCCTCTCAGCAGGGACGAGGAGTTCCCAACGGTTCCACCTGAGCTGCCCGAGGAGGTAGACGCCATCTGGCTCACTTCCATACTCCACGAGAGCCCCGTGGTTGCCTGGCTTCCCGAGCAGGGATGGATCAGAGCAGCGAACCTGGGCACAACCTGGGGAAATGCTGGCTGATACGGGCCCCTGTCGGCACAGCGTGAAGGGAGCCCCACGCGTTGCTTGGGAATCCCTTCTGCGGATGCGTCGATCAGATCAGGGTGTAGCGCTCCCCTCCGGTTCTTCCTCGCCGAGGCCCTTCATGATCCGTTCGTTCATCTCGGCTTCCTGGCCGTCGATGCACTTGGCGTAGATCTTGAGGAGCACATCTACTGAGTGACCCGCGCGTGCGGCAACCTCCGGAGCGGGCACACCGGAGTTGAGCCGCTGGGAGACGCCCGCATGCCGCAGGTCGTACGGCCTGGCCGCCAGGACCGAGGACACCTGTTCCGGCCGGAGCGTCAGCTCCCGCGCCCGCTTCCACACGCGGCGGGAGTACGACGAGGCCGCGATGACGTTGCCCCGCTCGCTGGTGAGCAGCCGGCCGTCCTCGGCCGTGCCGAACCCTTCCAGGTGCTCCCGCAGCATCCGCACCGGTGGAGGCGGGATCGGCACCAGCCGGCCCTCTCCCTCCGCACGCTGCTTCAGGCCCTGCCGGTCGTGCGCCTCTCCCGAGTCGGTCCACGCCTTACCGGCCGTCGGCCGGGGCTCCGCCAGTTCGGTCCGGCCCCGGCCCTTCTCCGGAAGCGTGCAGTCCGACCGCCTCGGCCCCAGCGCCTCACCAGGCCGCAGGGCCGCGTAGTGCAGGCAGCCGAAGAACGCCCGCAGCCGCCGGCCGCCGGCCCGGTCCCAGCCACCCACCTACGTCACCGCCGCCGGCTGCGGGAGGCCGCCGGCAGGCTTCCCGCCGCATGGCTCTTCGCGCACTGGAGGGCCGCGGCTCTCGGATGCCGCGGCCCCGCGCGGAACGACGACGGCTCCTACCGCCTGCACTGCCGGCAGGGCTTGAGCCCCTGAGCCTCCGCGTCCTCCTCGGGGATCTCCACCTTCCCGACGAAGGTCTCCGGCTTGCCGTTCAGCGCGGGACAGTCGGGATCGGTGTGGTAGGCGTACCGGTGCTCTCCCTTTCGCACATGGACGTTCCCCATGGGCACTTCCCTCCGGTTGCTGTTCCTGAGACAACCCTCACCACTCGTGAGGTCACCCATTCGGCGGATCCCGCCGTTCCTTGAACGAGCATGATCGGCTGAGGAAACGGCCACCTCGGAACGGCTGCCGGCCCTTCCGGCCGCCGCCCCTGCGCAGGGCGCGGACGCGGCGGGGAACCCCTCGGCCGACCTGGGCCCGTGGTCAACCCGGTGACCGAGCCGGAGCGTCATCATCAGCTCGCGCGGGTCGGCGGGGACGGGACGGTCCGGCCAGTTCGTCACGTCGGAACCGTGGTGGTGGACGAAGGGTGCGTACTCGGCACGGGTGTGCCACAGGTACCGGAACGCCCCGCCGCCGGCTACGGCCCGGTCGGCTCGACGGCGGTGGGGACGAGGACCACCTGCTGGAAGGTCCAGCAGTCGCCGGACTCGGTGGCGATCTCCGCGCCGCAGTCGGCGCAGGCGAGGTTGGGCCCGTCGTGGCCGTCGGGGCCGCAGCAGCCGTTGCGCCGCCCCTTGCCATGGATCGGCCGCAGACCCCGGACGTCCGCCGGGGAGAGGACGATGCTGTTCCGCGGGCCGCCCGGAAGCAGGACCCTGCCCCCGTCCTCGTCCGGCGACTCCACCCACGGCGCCCCCGCGGGTGCGGGGTTCACGGCGAACGTTCCGGGCGCCATACGCGGCGGGCACTCCTCCCCGTCGTCCATCTCGTACGGGGCCCGGGCGTCGTCGGGATCCGGAAGGGGCACCTCGCGGACCGGGCGCGTCACCTCTGCCCGGCACGTCACACAGCGGAAGACCGTCACCGACTCATCGTCGCCCTCCTCGGCGGCTCCGACCACCGAATATCCCCGAAGTCAGCCGTCCTCCCGTCCGGCAGTCCGGCGGGCCTCGGCGATCAGCCGCTGCGCCTCCAGCACCGCGTCGCGCAGACGCCCCGGCCGTACGCCCTCGCGCGCCAGCCACTCGTCCAGGCGGGGGCGCAGGTGCCGGACCGTGCCCGGGCCGTGCCGCCGCAGCGCCGAGCGGCTGACCGAGATCTCCTCCTGGATCTCCCGGCGGAGGTCGTCGGTCCAGCCCTGTTCCGTGTCCGCCCGGCCCAGAGGGGTCTTGAGGGCGGCCACGGCCCCGTCGAGCACCGCGAGCAGGTCCGTGGTCCTCCGGGGGTGCGGGGAGGCGCGCTCCGGGACGAGCGGGTCGTCGTCGTGTCCGTCGGTCGGCACCGGGCAAGGATGCCACCCGCCCCCGGCGGGCACGCGGTCGCGCGGGGCCGTTCAACCCGGGCCGACGGGGGGAAGGCTCCCGCTGGAATCGGCCCGGCCCGCCGGTCCGGCGGGTCCGCGACCTCGACGGGGTGTGCCATGTTGCACGTGCGCTTCGACAGCGGGGAGTTGGCCCGGCTGCGGGTTGCGGAACGGACCGATCCGCTGTGGGAGGCCGTCCTGAGCCTGCATCTGCTGCAGAACCGGCAGGCGGCCCTGGTCTTCGACCCGTGGCGGCACGAGGTGCGCGCCGCGCTGGAGCGGCACCGGATGGTCCCGGTGGTCCGGGAGCTGATGCGGCTGTGCCCGCCCGCCGCGTACTTCCCCGACTTCCTCACCCCCGGCCGCGGCGAGGACGACGTGGACGCGGCCCTCGAACGGGTGCTGGCCACGCCCCGGCGGCGGCTGGCCGACGAGCTGGCGCGGGTGTACGTCCGCGGCCCGGTGCCGCGGAGCGTGCGGTGGGTGGCCGAGGGCGGGGCGGAGGCACTGCGGTGGCTGGGCGACTCCCTGCGCCGCTACCACGACGTGGCGGTGGCGCCGTACCTGGCGGCCATCCGGGCGCAGGCCGCCGCGGACCGCGCACGGCGGGGCGAGGCCGCCCTGGCGGGGGGCGCGGAGGCGCTGCTGGCGAGCTACGCCGCGCCGGAGGGGTGGGAGTGCGGCGGGCACGCGCTGCGGGCCCCGTATCCGCTGGAGCGCGAACTGCGCCTGAACGGGCGGACGTTGACGCTGGTGCCCGGCTTCTTCTGCGTCCGCACCCCGCTGGCGCTGGCGGACGACTCGCTGCCGCCGGTCCTGGTGCACCCGCTCTCCCCCGCGCCCGGCTGGCTGGCCCGGTTACGGCGGGACGAGGCGGCGCCGCCGGTGGGGCAGTTGATCGGCGGCACGCGCTCGCGGGTGCTGGAACTGCTGGAGGAGCCGGTGACGACCACCGGCCTGGCGGCGCGTACGGGCCTGGCGCCGTCGACCGTGAGCCACCACGTGGCGGTGCTGCGGGACGCGGGGCTGGTGGCCTCGCGGCGGGACGGGATGCGGGTGCTGCACCGCCGCACCCCGCTCGGCACGGCGCTGCTGGACGGCCCCGTCCCCTGAGCCGGTCGCCCGGGGGCGGGCCGCTCAGGGGGACGGGTCGCCCGGGGACGCCCGGGGACGGAAGGCGGTCCTACGCGCAGTCGGGGACGCCGGGGATCCGGTTGTCCGGGGTGTCGACGTAGATGTTGGTCATGTAGCCGCCGTACTGGGGCAGGTACGCCCACCAGTCGTTGGTGTAGGGCGGCACGGAGACCGTCTGGCCGCGCCTCTGGCAGCCGACCAGGACGTCGACGCCGGCGGGCAGGGTGGTCACCACGGAGGAGGTGGTGGTGGGCCCGGTGCGGACGCGGACGCCGGAGCCCCAGGTGCCGACCCAAGTGCCCGCCGGGCGCCGGGCTCCGGGGACGTCCAGCGAGCCGACCAGCTCGGTGAGCCGGGAGTAGGCGGTGCCGTACGGGGTGCCGTCGGGGTGGAGGGTGAGGACGGCCACGATGGCGCGGTCGCCGCTGCCGACCGTGCCCGTGGAGTGCAGGGCCTCGCTCACCAGGTCCAGCTCCGCCGCGGAGGCGGAGGCAGAGGCGGAGTCGGCGGAAGAGGGGGCGGCGGAGTCGGCAGAGGAAGAGGGGGCGGCGGCGGACGCCGTGGCCGGGGTGCCGGCGGTGCAGCCGCCGGAGCTGAAGCCGGACCAGCCCTGCTTGACCGCCCAGGGCCGCTCGAAGGCGGAGGCGATGCCGAAGTACTGGTCGTAGCCGTCGCTCGCGCAGCGGGTGGCCTGCCGCAGGTTGCCCATGACGAAGTCGCGCACGGGCACGGGCGCGGCGTCGAGGACGTGGCGGTAGATCCGTACGGTGTCCGCGGCGGTGGTGGCCGTGTAGCCCCAGTAGCCGGGGTGGGTGGACGGCGGCGGGGCGGTGCCGGTGAGGGCGAGCCGGGAGACCATCCGGTTCACGATCGCGGCGCCTCCCCGGGTGGACCAGTAGTGGCTCGCGGCGGAGTCGTCGCTGCTGCGCAGCATGGCCGTCAGACGGGTGCGGTCGGCGTCCGGGACGGCGTCCGGGCCGCGGTCCCACAGCAGGTCCAGCACGATGAGCAGCTTCATCACCGAGGCGGAGCGGAAGCGCAGGTCCGCGTTGATCCGCTCGGTGAAGGCGCCGGTGCCGCGGTCGAAGACGGCGACGCCCGCGGTGACTCCGGCCGGGACGCGGGCCTCCGGGCCGTTCCGGGCGGCCGACGCGGGGGCGGCCAGGCCCGTGCCGAGCATCCCCAGGGCGAGCAGGAGGACGGCGAGCGGGGTCCGTACGCGGCGCGGGGCGGTACGCCGCCGGGCGGCCCCCCGCGGTGCGGGCGGGGGGGGGGTGGGGGGGTGTGCGTGCATCGTGTGCCGGCTCCTCGGGGCCTCGGGACGGGGGTCGGGGCTGTGGGGAGAAGAGGGGGAGGGCGAAGGAGGGGACAGGGACGGGAGAAGGGCGGGGAGGGGAAGACTGGACGGGGCCGCGGTCGCGGCGGACGGGCGGCGGCCATCGTGGGAGCCGGGGACCGCCGGGGGCAAGGCATTCAAGCTGGATCGAAAGGCTCCCGCCGCCCGTTGTGAGGGGCCGCCGGGCCGGTTACGTTCCCACCACTCGCAGCCGGCGGCCGGCGCGCTCCGCGGGCTGCGGTCCCCCACCCTCACACCACGAGGAGCCACCGCATGTCTTCGCGATCCCTCACGCCCCCCGCCTCGCGGCGCCGGCCGTTCGGACGGCTCATGGCCGTGCTGGCCGGGACGCTGGCCGTGCTGGCCGGGGCCCTGACCGCGACCCCGGCCGGGGCGGCGGAGGCGGGCACGCTGGCCGCCCCCAACTTCAAGGCCCCCTACGCCTGCGGCCAGAAGTGGACCTACAGCCACCACTCCGCCGAGGTGCGCCGCGCGCTGGACTTCGTCCGCGCCGACGGCGGCGCCACCGCGGGCGCCCCCGTCCTGGCCTCGGCGGCGGGCACCGCCACCCGGCACTACCAGGCGGGCGGCGCGGGCAACTACATCGTCATCGACCACGGCGGCGGCTGGAAGACGTACTACTTCCACCTGGCGTCCTTCTCCGTGGCCGGCGGCGCCTGGGTCGGCCAGGGGCAGCAGATCGGCACCACCGGCAGCACCGGCAACTCCTCCGGCGCGCACATCCACTACGAGCAGCTCTACAACGGCGTCGGGCAGAACATCCGCATCAACGGCTCGGCCCTGGCCTACCCCGGCAGCTACCACCAGTACTACCTCACCAGCGACAACGGCTGCGGCGGCGGGAGCAGCTTCATGACCTGGGGCTCGGGCGTCCGCGTCCGCGCCGACGCCTACCTCTCCTCGGCGGTGGTCACCACCCTGGCCGGTCCCACCCGGGTCACGGTCGTCTGCCAGAAGCAGGGCGACACCGTCAACGCCGAGGGCTACACCAACAACTGGTGGAGCAAGCTCCGCGACCAGGGCGGTTTCATCTCCAACATCTACATCGACCACCCCGACGCCAAGCTGCCGGGCGTGCCGAACTGCTGACACCGCGGCTCCGCCGACGGGGGCCCGGCCGCGCGGCCGGGCCCCCGTCGGTCTCCCGTCAGCCCCTCGCCAGCCCCTCGCCAGCCCTCTGTCGGCCCCCCGTCCTCCTCCCGCCGGCCCATCGGGTTGGATGTGGGCGGAGCGCCGCGAGCCGCCGGCCGGCGGACGTACACGGAGAGGGGCAGTCCGCCCATGGGATTCACGCCAGGCCGCCGCATCACGCACTGCCCGTACTGCGGCACCCCCTACGCGGCCGGCGCCGGGTGGCCCAGGGACTGCGCGGGCTGCGGCGAGACGAACTGGGCCAATCCGCTGCCCGTGGCGGTCGTCCTCCAGCCCGTCGTCACCGGACCGGGCCGCCGGGGCCTGGTGGTGGTGCGGCGCGACATCGAGCCCTTCCGCGGCGAACTGGCGCTGCCCGGCGGGTACATGGAGCTGGGCGAGACCTGGCGGCAGGCCGCCGTGCGCGAGCTGTGGGAGGAGACCGGGCTGGAGGCCGCCGCGCGGGACGTCCGGCTCGTCGACGTCCACAACGGGGGCACCAGCCTGCTGGTCTTCGGTCTGCTGCCCGAGCGGGACGCCGCGGCCCTCCCGGCGTCGGCGCCCACGGCCGAGGCGACGGAGTGGCTCGTGCTGGAGGAGCCGGTCGAGCTGGCCTTCCCGACGCACACCGAGGTGATGCGCGCGTACCTCACCGGGGGCGGCGGGGACAGTGGGGGCGGCGGGGACACCAGGGACACCGGAGAGGGCGGCGGACCCGCCGCGTAGGGCCCGCGCGGGCCCGTGTTACGGGACTGTTTCACGGCGGTTTCCACCCGTATCGCCCCCCGCTTTCCCAGGCATGTCCCGAGAAGGCGTTTACGAACGCCCCGAGCGGCGATACCTTGAGGGATGGGAGCGCTCCCATCGACGGTCCGCGGATGACCCCACCTGCCCCGGCCGACCGCGGCCGACGGGAGCGCCTCCGCGCATGGCTGTACATCCCGGCGACGGGTCACGGCCGGTCCGGCCCGCTCCGGCGGGCAGGCTCCGGCGGTCGCCCGCCGCGGCGGAAGACTCCGAAGGAGACCCCCCCACCATGGCCGTTCAGCACACCGCCCGGCGCACGGCGCCGGTCCGTTCCCCCCGCCTCTTAGCCGCCCTCGGAGCGGCGCTGTTCTCCGTCGTCGTGGCGTCCGCGCCCACCCCGGCCTCGGCGCACGGCGCCACCATGATGCCGGGCTCCCGCACCTACCTGTGCTACCAGGACCTGATCAGGAACGGGCACCAGATGCCGTCCAACCCGGCCTGCGCCGCCTCGGTCCGGGAGGACGGCACCACCGGGCTGTACAACTGGTTCGCCGTGCTCGACTCCAACGGCGGCGGACGCACCACGGGTTACATCCCGGACGGCAAGCTGTGCAGCGGCGGCGACCGGGGCCCGTTCGACTTCTCCTCGTACAACGCCGCCCGCACCGACTGGCCGAAGACGCACCTCACCTCCGGTGCCAACGTCCAGATCAAGCACAGCAACTGGGCGCACCACCCGGGCCGCTTCGACGTCTACATCACCAAGCAGGGCTGGTCCCCGACCAAGTCGCTGGCCTGGGGCGACCTGGAGAAGATCAACACCGTGACCAACCCGCCGCAGTCGGGCAGCGTCGGCTCCGAGTCCGGTCACTACTACTGGAACGTCCAGCTCCCGCAGCGTTCCGGCCAGCACATCCTCTACATCCACTGGACCCGCTCCGACAGCCAGGAGAACTTCTACTCCTGCTCCGACGTCGTCTTCGACGGCGGCAACGGCAACGTGACCTGGTGACCCGGGGGCCCTCCGCCCCAGGGACGCGCTGACGTCACCGGGCCCCGCCGGACGTGTCCGGCGGGGCCCTTCCGCGCGCGCAGGCCGGCCGCCGCCTCCCGCACCGGCGGCGGGCAGCCGGCGGCGGCGTGACGAGGAACACCCATACCAGATTGGGCAGACTGGTCCGGAAAGAGTTGACCTGTCCTCCCCCGCATCGGGAATCTTGGTACCGCAAGCCGGCACCACGGGGGAGTCACATGGCGGTTCCTTACGCGCGCACGCGCGAGTTCCGGAAGTTCAGGGACGGCATCGACTACGCCCGGCGGCTGGTCGTGGCCGGGCAGGGCCTGGCCGGCTCCGAGGAGCCGGCGGCCGACGCCGGGGACTTCTACCGGGCCGCCTGGGTGCAGGCCGTCGGGGCCGTCGACCACTGGCTGCACGCGGAACTGTACCGCCGGGTGGCGCAGGCGGCGGACGGGGACGCGACCGGCAGGCCGGACCGGCTGATGCGGTTAGAGATCCCCTTCTCCAAGCTGGACGAGGTACGGCGCGGCTCCACGACGCCGGCCGCCGCCGTCGTGGAGCACGTCAGGGCGCGGTGGGGCGACGTCTCGCTCCTCAGCCCCCACCGGGTCAGCGAGGCGCTGGGGCTCGTCACGGAGAAGGACGTCTGGGCCGAGGCCGCGGCCCGGATCAACGAGTGGCACTACGGCAGCACCTCCCACACCGCCCAGACGCTGAAGAGGCGGTACGTCTCGATCACCGGGCGGCGCGACAGGATCGTCCACGACGCGGACCTGCTGGACGGCGAACCGGGCCGGCGGCGTCCCATCACCGAGACGGACACCACCGAGGCGATCAGCTGGCTGGAGCGCATCGCGCACGCCGTCGCCACGGTCCTCGACTGAGCGCGGGGCGGGG
>NZ_JARVKV010000033.1 GCF_029813835.1 Streptomyces sp. DH37 | reverse complement strand
CAACGCCGAGAGCACCTGCACCTCCAGCTCCCCCTGACCGCGGCGGCGCGCACGGGGCCGCCGCGGCTGCCCGGTCTCCTCCTGCTCCACCCTGCCGTCTCCCTCCAGCCCCGGCCCCGTCGCATCGGCCGGGCCGGCCGTACATCGTAAGCGAGTGGCCCGCCGGGCGCGGGCGGAATCCTCCCGGGCGCGGCCGGGGTGCGACCGGGGCGCGACCGGTCCCTCCGTCCCGGTCGCCGGAGGCCGGGCGTCTGCGACGGCAATGGGCGGGTAAGCGTCACACGTAGGACAGAATGAGTTGACGAACCGTCATGGAAGCCAGTGCCGGGTCGGTGCGAGTCCGGTCAGGGGTGGTCACACGCGGCGGGACCCCCTCTGCGCCACGCCCCTCGGCCCGTCGTCCGATCCGCCGAAACGCAGCTCAGGGGGCCGCCCGGTGGAGTAGGGAGCCAGTCCGTGTTCTACTACGTGCTCAAGTACGTCCTGCTGGGCCCGCTGCTGCGGCTGCTGTTCAGGCCCCGGATCGAGGGCCTGGAGAACGTTCCGGACGAGGGCGCGGCGATCATCGCCGGAAACCACCTGTCGTTCTCCGACCATTTCCTGATGCCCGCGATCCTCGGGCGGCGCATCACCTTCCTGGCCAAGGCGGAGTACTTCACGGGCCCGGGGCTGAAGGGCAGGCTGACCGCGGCCTTCTTCCGGAGCGTGGGGCAGATCCCGGTGGACCGCTCGGGCCGGGGCGCCGGCCGGGCGGCGGTCGAGGAGGGGCTGCGGGTGCTGCGCAGGGGGGAACTGCTGGGCATCTACCCCGAGGGCACCCGGTCGCACGACGGGCGGCTGTACCGGGGCCGAGTCGGCGTGGCCTCCATGGCGCTCCGGGCGGGGGTGCCGGTGGTCCCGTGCGCCATGGTGGGCACGTTCGAGATCCAGCCGCCGGGGCGGGTGCTGCCGAAGATCGGACGGGTGACCATCCGCTTCGGCGAGCCGCTGGACTTCTCGCGCTTCGCGAACCTGCACGACGAGCGCACGGTGCTGCGCGCGGTCACCGACGAGATCATGTACGCGATCATGAACCTGTCCGGCCAGGAGTACGTGGACCTGTACGCCCCCGACGCCAAGGCCGCGCAGGCCGCCGCCCGGAGGAACGACGACGGCGCGAATCCGGCGCCGGGGAACGCCGCGCCGTAGGACGTCACGGCCCGGCGGTCCGCGACGGCCGGGGGCGGCGGCCGGGGTCCCGGTACGGGGGCGACGGCCGCGCTACCGCCCACCGCCGCCGTCTGCCCGTCCAAGCCGCCGCCGGAGCCGACCGGACTCGTCGGCCGGCGCCCCGTCCGCGCTCTACACGCCCCGGTGACCCGGGCGGCGGTCCCCGGCGGAGGGGCCGGGGTGGTGCGCCGCGATGCCGAAGCGGCCGCGTTCGCCGGGAGCGGACGGCGCCTCCCGCACGGCCGAGACCGTACTGATCACCCCGTCCCGCTCGGCGGCGTCCTGCTGCTCGAGTCGTTCCAGGTCAGCGGCGGTCACCAGGGCCACCAACGGCTTTCCGTGGCGCGTCACCACCACCCGCTCGCCCCCGTACACCACCCGGTTGATCAGATCGGCGAGCTCCGCACGGGCTTGCGTCACCGGAATTTCGTAGGCCATGCTCCCAGCATAACCAGATGTACGTCCTGTACATTTTGTACGTGAGCCGTGTGCGGGACGCCTCGCCGAACCCACGGAGGGACACCACCGCCATGCACCGACACGCCGCCCGGCCGACCGCCCGCCACGTCCTGCCCGAGTTCACCGAGCGGACCAGCGGCGGCGTCCGGACCCTGGACCCCTACTCCAAGCTCCTGGAAGAGCGCATCGTCTTCCTCGGCACCCCGATCGACGACACCTCCGCCAACGACGTCATGGCGCAGCTCGTCCACCTCGAACACGCCGCGCCCGAGCGGGACATCTCGCTCTACATCAACTCCCCCGGCGGTTCCTTCACCGCGATGACCGCGATCTACGACACCATGCGGTTCGTCTCCTGCGACATCGAGACCGTGTGCCTGGGGCAGGCGGCCTCCGCCGCGGCCGTGCTGCTCGCGGCGGGCGCCCCCGGCAAGCGCCTGGCCCTGCCCGGGGCGCGCGTCATGATCCACCAGCCCTCCCTCCCCGAACCCGTCCGGGGACAGGCCGGGGACCTGGAGATCCAGGCCGGGGAGATGCTGCGCACGCGGGAGAAGCTGGAGGAGATGCTGGCCGAGCACACGGGGCAGCCGCTGGAGCGCGTCCGGCGCGACGTCGAGCGGGACACGTTCCTCGACGCCCGGGGCGCGGTGGCCTACGGCCTCGTGGACCGGCTGACCGCCGACCGCAAGGGGCTCCGCGCGGCGCGCGCGCCGAGGTGAGGGACGAGGTGGGAGGAGTGCTGCCTCCGGAACTGCCGCCCCTGCCCGCCCTGACCCGGGCCGAGGGCGAACTGGTCGACCGTTACCTGGAGGTGGTCGACCAGCTGGGCCGGATCAACCCCGCGCGGGGGCGCGACACCTACGGGGCCCTGCGCGCCGCCCAGGCCCTGGTCGGCAGGGCGACGGCGCTGCGGGACGCGCTGACGGTGATGTACGAGCGCGGTGAGACCGAGGTCCACGCGCGCACCCTGGCGCGGGCGCTGGGCGTACTGGACGGCCGGCGGCGCGCGGACCTGGTCGGGCTCCCGCCGGAGCCGGAGGGCTGAGGCGGGACGGCGGGGCGGGCGGACCGGGAGCCGTACCGGACCGGCGGCGACTGATCCGCCCCCGGACGGCAACACCGGACCGCATGACCGACCGCCACGAGACCCCCCTGGAACGCGCCGACCGCAACTTCGTCGAACTGCTGCAGGAGCTGCGGGTCATCCAGACGGGCGTCCAGATCCTCTTCGCCTTCCTCCTCACGCTCGCCTTCACCCAGCGCTTCACCGGCCTGGACTCGGTGCAGCGCGGCACTTACGTCACCACGCTGCTGCTGGCCGTCGTCGCGACCATCCTCTTCACGGCCCCGGCCGCGCTGCACCGGGCACTGTTCCGACGCGGGGCCAAGCGGCTGCTCGTCGACGTGTCCTCGCGGCTGGCCGGGATCGGGCTCGTCGTGCTCGCCCTCGCGCTGGCCGGGGCCGTGCTGCTGGTGGTGGACGTGGTGCTGGGAAGGGCCGCGGGGATCGCGGTGACGGCGTGCGTGCTCCTGTTCTGCGCGGTGGTGTGGGCGCTGCTGCCCCTCGGACTGCGCCGGAAGGTGGCCAGGGAACGGGAACGCGCGGCGGAACCGCCCCCGGGGCGGCCGACGGGACACCGGTGAGCCCGACGGGCGCGAAGGGGGCGGCGGGCCGGGGAAGGAGGGCGGAGAAGAAGGGGAACCGGGCCCTGGGACCGGGCACGCGGGTGGGATGCCCTCGCGCGCCCCCGCGTGCGGGCGCCGCCGGCCGTGAACTCCCGTCAGCGGGGGGAGGCGGGGTTGGCCCGGGTGCGCGTGGGGCGGTGCGCCGCGGGTCTCCGGGGTGCGCGCCGGTGTGCGTACCGGTGCGCGCGCCGGCCGGGACGGGGCCGGGACGGCCGGACCGGCCTCGGCGGAGGCCCCGGGAGGAGGAGGATGGGAGGACAGGGGGATGGGGTGGGATCAGGCCGGTGCGGCCCGCCGGGGCAGGGTGATCCAGACGGTCTTGCCCCCCTCCTCGGTGGGCACGACGGTGAGGCTGCCGCCCGACTCGGCGGCGAGGCAGCGGATGATGACCATGCCGCGGCCGTTGTCCTGCTGGACGGCGGCGGGCAGCCGTCGCGGCCAGCGCGGATGGCTGTCGGTCACCCCGAGCCGGAGCGTCTCGTCGCGTTCCAGCCGGATGTCGACGGTGAAGGTGGGCGACTGGCCGAAGGTGTGCTGGACGGCGTTGGTCGCCAGTTCGGAGACGATGAGCCGGACGGTGTCCGCCAGATCGTTTCCGCTGATCCCACCTGCGACGCCCCACTCGGCGAGCGTGTCCGTGACGTATCTGCGCGCGGCCGTGACCGAGGCCGGGGCGCTCGGAAGGGTGACGGACGCTTCTTGGTGATCTGCCATGGCGAGCCTCGTCCCTTTCCCACCGGGGCGGGACTCCGGCGAGGTGCCGGGCAGTGGAGACGGAGCCGCCCTCGGATGGCTGCTTCGCGCCAGAGTGCCACCATGCCGACGCCGATGCGGCCGATCCCCCGACATGTGCCGGTTTCTGTCGCTCGAAGCGGTGAACTCTTCGCCGGGCACGCGTTATTGGCGTGACCGCCCCGTACGGGGCCCTCCGGCGCGGCCCGGTGGGACTCCGGTACGGGCGCGGCACGGCCCCGGCGAGCTCCCGGTCAGACGCCCGGCCGGGCGGGCGGCGCGGTACGCGCGACGGCGGCGGCCGCCGCGTCCAGTTCGGCCTCCGTCAGGTCGGCGCGGGCGGTCAGCCGCAGCCGGGAGACCCCGTCGGGCACCGACGGCGGCCGGAAGCAGCCGACGGCCAGCCCGGCGGCGCGGCAGTCGGCGGCCCAGCGCACGGCCGCCTCCGGCGAGGGGGCGCGTACGGACACCACGGCGGCGTCCGGGCGGGTGGCGTCCAGACCGGCGTCCGCCAGCCGTCCGTACAGTCCCGCCGCGACCTCGCGGACGCGGGCGGCACGGCCGGGTTCGGCGCGCAGCAGCCGCAGTGCCGCGAGGGCGGCGCCGGCGGCGGCCGGGGCGAGGCCGGTGTCGAAGACGAAGGTGCGGGCGGTGTTGACCAGGTGGTCGATCACCCGGGCCGGCCCGAGGACGGCGCCGCCCTGGCTGCCGAGCGACTTCGACAGCGTGACGGTGGCCACCACGCCCGGCTCGCCCGCCAGTCCCGCGGCGTGGAGGGCGCCCCGGCCGCCGTCGCCCAGGACGCCGAGGCCGTGCGCGTCGTCCACCAGCAGCGCGGCCGCGCCGTCCCGGCAGACGGCGGCCAGTTCGGCCAGCGGCGCGGCGTCGCCGTCGACGGAGAAGACGGCGTCGGTGACGGCCACGGCCCGGCCGCCGAAGCCCTCGAGCGCCTTGCGCACGGCACCGGGGTCGGCGTGCGGGACGACGGCGGTCTCGGCGCGGGACAGACGGCAGCCGTCGATCAGGGAGGCGTGGTTGGCGGCGTCGGAGACCACCAGGGTGCCGCGGTCGGTCAGCGCCGTGACGGCGGCGAGGTTGGCCGCGTAGCCGGAGGAGAACACCAGGGCGGCCTCGAAGCCGCAGAAGTCGGCGAGTTCCGCCTCCAGTTCGGTGTGCAGCTCGGTGGTGCCGGTGACCAGGCGGGAGCCGGTGGCGCCCGCGCCCCAGCGGCGGGCGGCGGACTCGGCGGCGGCGACGACGCCGGGGTGCCGGGCCAGGCCCAGGTAGTCGTTGCCGGCCAGGTCGAGCAGGGAGGAGTCGGCCGGGCGGGGGCGCAGGGAGCGCACCAGACCGGCGCGGCGGCGCCGTTCACGCTCCTCCTCGATCCAGTCGAACGGGTCCGGAGTGCTGCGGTGCTCCTGCGGCATGGCGGGCCGTCCCTCGCCTTCTGTCGGTTCCGCCCAAAGGTAGTCGTGGACGGACCCGTACAGGGTGTGGCGATACACACACCTTCCATCCGCCCGGTTGTGGGGGTTCGTCCTTGGCCGCGGGCGGCCGTGTAGGACAGGATCTGCGCCATGGACCTGCTGAAGACGCTGGTGGACAAGGGGCTGCGGCGCGAGCTGCCCACGCGCGACGAGGCGCTGGCCGTACTGGCCACGTCCGACGACGAACTCCTGGATGTGGTGGCCGCGGCCGGGAGGGTGCGGCGCCAGTGGTTCGGCCGGCGGGTGAAGCTCAACTACCTGGTCAACCTGAAGTCCGGGCTGTGCCCGGAGGACTGCTCGTACTGCTCGCAGCGGCTGGGCTCGAAGGCGGACATCCTCAAGTACACCTGGCTGAAGCCCGAGGAGGCCGCCGCGGCGGCGGACGCGGGCGTGGCCGGGGGCGCCAAGCGGGTGTGCCTGGTGGCGAGCGGGCGGGGGCCCACCGACCGGGACGTGGCCCGGGTCTCGGAGACCATCGCCGCCATCAAGGAGCGGAACGAGGACGTGGAGGTGTGCGCCTGTCTGGGCCTGCTCTCCGACGGCCAGGCCGAGCGGCTGCGCGAGGCGGGCGCGGACGCCTACAACCACAACCTCAACACCTCCGAGGCGACGTACGGCGACATCACCACCACCCACACCTACGCCGACCGCGTGGAGACGGTCCAGCAGGCGCAGGCGGCCGGGCTGTCGGCCTGCTCCGGGCTGATCGCGGGCATGGGCGAGTCGGACGAGGACCTGGTGGACGTGGTCTTCTCGCTGCGCGCCCTGGACCCGGACTCGGTGCCGGTGAACTTCCTCATCCCCTTCGAGGGGACGCCGCTGGCGAAGGAGTGGAACCTCACGCCGCAGCGGTGCCTGCGCATCCTGGCGATGGTCCGCTTCGTCTGCCCCGACGTGGAGGTCCGGCTGGCGGGCGGGCGCGAGGTGCATCTGAGGTCGATGCAGCCGCTGGCCCTGCACCTGGCCAACTCGATCTTCCTGGGCGACTACCTCACCAGTGAGGGCCAGGCGGGCAAGGCCGACCTGGAGATGATCGCCGACGCCGGTTTCGAGGTGGAGGGCGCCGGGGAGCGGACCCTGCCCCGGCACCGGGCCGACGCGCTCGCCGCGTCCGGCGGCGGCTGCGGCGGGCACGGCGACGGGGGTTGCGGGCCCTGCGGCGGCGGGACCGCCCCGGAGGCGGCCTCCGCGTCCGCCCCGGGCACGGACGCGGAGGCCGCGCCGGTGCCCGGACAGGCCCGTACCGACCTGGTGGCCGTACGGCGGCGGGGCGCGGGCACGGAGCTGCCGCCCAATGCCTGACGCCGGCGCCCCTCTCCTCCCTGCCGCCGCCGATCCCTCCGCGGACTTCCCGCCCGAGCAGCTGCTCGAGCTCGACCGCCGCCACGTCTGGCACCCCTACGGTCCGATGCCGGGCCGCTCCGAGCCGCTGCTCGTCTCCTCGGCGTCCGGTGTCCGGCTGCGGCTGTCCCGGCCGGCGTGGGGGCGCGAGGAGCTGGTCGACGGGATGTCGTCGTGGTGGTCGGCGATCCACGGCTACAACCACCCGGTGCTCAACGACGCGGCGCGCGCCCAGCTGGAGCGGATGAGCCACGTGATGTTCGGCGGGCTCACCCACGAGCCCGCCGTACGGCTGGCCAAGCGGCTGGTGGACATCGCGCCGGAGGGGCTGGAGCACGTCTTCCTCGCCGACTCCGGCTCGGTGTCGGTCGAGGTGGCCGTCAAGATGTGCCTGCAGTACTGGCGTTCGCTCGGCAGGCCGGGCAAGCGGCGGCTGCTGACCTGGCGCGGCGGCTACCACGGGGACACCTGGCAGCCGATGTCGGTGTGCGATCCCGAGGGCGGCATGCACCACCTGTGGTCGGGGGCGCTGCCGCGGCAGGTCTTCGCCGACGCGCCGCCGGACGGCTTCGACGCCGAGCCCGACCCCGCGTACGCGGCGCACCTGCGGGGGCTGGTCGCCGCCCACGCGGAGGAGCTGGCCGCGGTGATCGTGGAGCCGGTGGTGCAGGGCGCGGGCGGGATGCGCTTCCACTCCCCCGGCTACCTGCGGGTGCTGCGCGAGGCGTGCGACGAGCACGGCGTGCTGCTGGTGTTCGACGAGATCGCCACCGGCTTCGGTCGGACGGGCGAGCTGTTCGCGGCCGGCCACGCGGGGGTGGGCCCCGATGTGATGTGCGTCGGCAAGGCGCTCACCGGCGGCTATCTGACGATGGCGGCGACGCTGTGCACCGCCCGGGTGGCGGAGGGCATCTCGCGCGGCGAGGTGCCGGTGCTGGCCCACGGCCCCACCTTCATGGCCAATCCGCTGGCCGCCGCGGTCGCCGGCGCCTCCCTCGAGCTGCTGCTCGGGCAGGACTGGGCGGGCGAGGTCAAGCGGATCGAGGCGGGGCTGCGCGACGGGCTCGCCGGGGCCGCCGCGCTGCCCGGGGTGCGGGACGTCCGCGTGCTGGGGGCGATCGGGGTGGTCCAGCTCGACCACGAGGTGGACATGGCCGCGGCCACCGAGGCGGCGGTGCGCGCGGGCGTGTGGCTGCGGCCGTTCCGCGACCTGGTGTACACCATGCCGCCGTACGTCACCGGCGACGAGGACGTGGCGCGGATCGCGGACGCGGTGTGCGCGGCGGCCCGCGCGGGCTGAGGCGCGGGGTGGCAGGCGGACCGGGGAACGGGCCGGGACGACCGTCCCGGGAATCCGAAGGACCGAGGAGAGGCGCGAACATGTCGGTGCTGGTCGTCACCGGGACGGGCACGGAGGTCGGCAAGACCGTGGTGACGGCGGCGCTGGCCGCCGCCGCGGTGGCGGCGGGCCGCTCGGTGGCCGTGCTCAAACCCGCGCAGACGGGGGTCGCCGAGGGCGAGCCGGGGGACGCGGCCGAGGTGCGGCGGCTGGCGGGCGCGGACGTGACCGCCGTGGAGCTCGCCCGCTATCCCGAGCCGCTGGCGCCCGAGACGGCCGCGCGCCGCGCCGGTCTGCCCTGGGTGCGCCCCGAGGCGGCGGCGGAGACGGCCCGGACGCTGGCCGAGGAGCACGACCTGGTGCTGGTCGAGGGCGCGGGCGGGCTGCTGGTGCGCTTCGACGACCGGGGATCGACCCTCGCGGACGCCGCCCGGCTGCTCGGGGCGCCGGTGCTGGTGGTCGCCGCGGCCGGGCTGGGCACCCTGAACGCCACGGCGCTGACGGCGGAGGCGCTGCGGTCCCGGGGACTGGCGTGCGCCGGGGTGGTGGTCGGGAGCTGGCCGCGCGAGCCCGACCTGGCGGCCCGCTGCAACCTGGCGGACCTCCCGGTGGCGGCGGGCGCGCCTCTGGCGGGGCTGCTGCCGCAGGGGGCGGGCGCGCTGGAGCCCCCGGTGTTCCGCAGGCGGGCCGCCGGCTGGCTCTCCCCGGAGCTGGGCGGCACCTGGACGGGCGCGGACCGGCTCGCGGGGTGAGAATCGACGGGAGCGCCCGCGCGGCGCGGACAGGACCGAGGCGACCGTCCGGCTGGAGGGGTTCCCATGGCAGCCCGCGGCGATCGGAGCACGGGTGACACCGTGCGCCACCCCCTCTTCGCGCGCTTCTACGCCCGCCTCGCCCCGGCGGTGGACGTCCGGGCCGGGGTGGGGGCGCACCGCGCCGAACTGCTGGCCGGACTGGCGGGCCGGGTGGTCGAGGTCGGAGCGGGCAGCGGCCTGAACTTCGGGCGCTACCCGGAGACCGTGCGCGAGGTGGTGGCGGTCGAGCCCGAACCCCGGCTGCGACGGCTGGCGGAGGACGCCGCGGCGCGCGCCGCCGTCCCCGTCTCCGTGGTGCCGGGCACGGCGGAGGAACTCCCCCTGGAGAGCGGGGCGTTCGACGCGGCCGTGATGTCGCTGGTGCTGTGCTCGGTGCGGGACCCCGAGCGCGCCCTGGCGGAGGTCCGGCGGGTGCTGCGGCCGGGCGGCCGGCTGCGCTTCTACGAGCACGTCCGGGCCGCGGGCGCCGGAGCGGCCCTCCTCCAGCGGGCGCTGGACCGCACCGTGTGGCCGCGCCTCTTCGGCGGCTGCCACACCGCGCGGGACACGGTGGGGGCGATCCGGGCGGCGGGCTTCGCCGAGGTGTCCCACCGGCGGCTGAGGGTGCCGGAGAGCGGGGTGCCGACGCCGGTCTCGGCGCTCGTCCTGGGCGGCGCGCGGCGGCCGTGACGCCGCCGGGGGCGAGCAGGGCGCCGGACCGTGACCGTCCGGGGGCGGGGATGCGCCGCGGGGGCCGGAACGGGGCGGCGGCGCGGGGAGACGGCACGGTCACAGGAGACGGCGCGGGAGACGGCGCGGTCGCCGGAGACGGCGCCGATGTCCGGCCGGATCCCGGCCGTGCCCTCCACCGCCACCTCCCTCGTCCCGGGGCGCCGCCTCGGGGTGGTCTCCGTGCCGTCCCGCGGATGGACGGCCGCGCACCGGGTACGGACCTGGTCTCGGCTCCCACGAGGGAGTCGTCCGTCCCGAGCCGGGAGGTGCGGTGTCCACCGAAGCGGAGAAGACGAGCGAGGCGCCGGAGGGCGGGCGGCCCGCCGCCCGGGCCCGTGCGCTGACCAAGACGTACGGCAGCGGCGAGACGGCCGTGGTGGCGCTCGACTCGGTGGACGTCGACATCGCCGAGGGCCGGTTCACGGCGGTGATGGGCCCGTCCGGTTCGGGCAAGTCGACGCTGATGTACTGCCTGGCCGGTCTGGACACGGTCACCGCGGGGAGGGTGTGGATCGGCGACACGGAGGTCACCGGGCTCGGGGACGCGGCGCTGACGCGGCTGCGGCGCGACGGGATCGGCTTCGTGTTCCAGTCCTTCAACCTGCTGCCCACCCTGACGGCCCTGGAGAACATCACGCTGCCCATGGACATCGGGGGCCGCAGGCCGGACCCGCGGTGGCTGGACACGGTGATCGACACCCTCCGGTTGCGGGACCGCCTCGGCCACCGGCCGGCGCAGCTCTCCGGCGGGCAGCAGCAGCGGGTGGCGTGCGCCCGCGCGCTGGCCTCCCGTCCCGAACTGGTCTTCGCCGACGAGCCCACCGGGAACCTCGACTCGCGCTCCGGGCTGGAACTGCTGGGCTTCCTGCGCCGGGCCGTGGACGACCTGGGGCAGACGGTGGTGATGGTGACCCACGACCCGGGCGCCGCGGCCCACGCCGACCTGGTGCTGTTCCTGGCCGACGGACGGATCGTCGACGAGATGCCCGCGCCCACCGCCGAGGCGGTCCTGGAGCGCATGAAGCGGTTCGACCCCGTCCGGCAGTACTGACCGCCCCTCGCCGCCCGCCGGCCGTGTCCCCGACCCGGGCCGTGAGGGGACCGCGTGACACGGCCGTTCCCCCTCGGCGCCGGCCCGGTCGGCGCCGCCGAGGCGGCCGAGCGGGTGCGCGCCCATCGGGAGCGGTACGGCTTCCCCCGCGTCCGCGCGCGTACACCGCGTGCGCGGACGCGTACACGGAGGCCTCCGGGGCCGGTGACCGGGGAACTCCGGAACGGCTGACGCCCCCGGGGTGACCACATGCCGAAACACCCCGCGTCCACCGTCCGGCCGGTGCTGGGATGCCCGTATGGACGATCGTGCGAACGACTCCGGCCTCCGGATCCGGGCGGCGACCGCGGCGGACGTCGACGCCGTGCTGGCGTTCTGGAAGGAGGCCGCCGAGGGGACGAGCATCAGCGACGACCGCGAGGGCGTGGCACGGCTGGTCCGGCGGGACCCGGAGGCGCTGCTGCTGGCGGTGCGCGGCGGGGAGCCGGCGGGTTCGGCGGTCGAGCCGACGGGTCAGGCGGCCGGGCCGGTGGTCGGCTCGGTGATCGCGGGCTTCGACGGCTGGCGGTGCCATCTGTACCGGCTCGCGGTCCATCCGGCGCACCGCCGCCGCGGTGTGGCGTCGGCCCTGCTGGCGGCGGCCGAGGAGCGGTTCGCCGCGCTGGGCGGGCGGCGCGGCGACGCCATGGTGCTCGACCGCAACGAGTCCGCCCACCACGCCTGGCGCGCCGCGGGGTACGCGCCGGAGCCCCAGTGGAGCCGCTGGGTGAAGCCGCTGGGCTGACCGGGGCGGCCCGGCGGCCCCCGGGGAACGTCCGGCGACTCCCGTACGGGCTCGCATACGATGGACAGCCCATCGCGCGTTCCAACCGTCCGGGCCGGCCGCCGCGGCCCCCGGGTCCGGAGCGCGCTTCCGAGAGAAAGGTGTGTGAGCGTCCGCCCATGGGCGAGCCTCCCAGTAGTCCCAGCAGCAGAACCGACCGCGACCGCAGCCATCGAGCGGACCTCCCCGTCTCTCCGGACCACGGGACGGAGGTGACCCGGTGACCGAAGTCCTCCTCCTGCTCCTGGCGCTGCTGCTGACCCTCGCCTGCGCCGTGTTCGTCGCGGCGGAGTTCTCGCTGACCACCGTCGAGCGCGGCGATCTGGAGCGGGCCGTGGAACGCGGCGAGCCGGGCGCGGACAGCGCGCTGAAGGCGGTGCGGTCCCTCACCTTCCAGCTCTCCGGCGCCCAGCTCGGCATCACCGTGACCGGCCTGGTCATCGGCATGCTCGCCGAGCCCTCGACCGCGCGGCTGCTGGCCGGCCCGCTGAACTCGGCCGGGCTGCCGGCCCCGGCGGCGTCCACCGTGGCGCTGGTGCTCGGCACGGCGCTGTCCACCGTGGTGCTGATGGTCGTGGGTGAGCTGGTGCCGAAGAACTGGGCGATCTCCCGGCCGCTGCCGGTCGCCCGCCGGGTCGGCGGCCTGCAGCGCGGCTTCAGCGCCGCCTTCCGGCCGTTGATCACCCACCTGAACAACACCGCCAACCGGGTGCTGCACCGGCTCGGTCTGGAGCCCACCGAGGAGCTGGCCTCGGCCCGCTCGCCGCAGGAGCTGGTCGCGCTCGCGCGCCACTCGGCGAAGGAGGGCGCCCTGGAGGCGGACACCGCGGAGCTGTTCGTCCGCACCATCCGGCTCTCCGAGCTGACCGCGCAGAGTGTGATGACACCGCGCGTCCAGGTCACCGCGCTGGACGAGCACACCTCCGCGGAGGACGTGGCCAACGCCGCCCGGGCGACGGGCCTGTCCCGCTTCCCCGTCTACCGCGGCAACCTCGACACCGTGGTCGGCATCGCCCACGTCAAGGACGTGATCGCCGTTCCCGCCGGCCGCCGCCCCGGCTACCCGGTCACCGGACTGCTGCGCGAGCCGGTGCTCGTGCCGGAGTCGCTGACCGTGGACCGGCTGCTGGACCGGCTGTCGGGGAAGAACAGCATGGCGGTGGTGATCGACGAGTACGGCGGAACGGCCGGGGTCGTCACCCTGGAGGACATCATCGAGGAGGTCGTGGGCGAGGTCCGCGACGAGCACGACCCGCTCCAGACGCCCGACCTGGCCCCGGCGGGCGCGGACGAGGAGGGCCGCACCGTCTACGACGCGGACGGCGCGGCCCGCACCGACCAGCTGGAGGAGATCGGCCTGCGGGCCCCGGACGGCCCGTACGAGACCCTCGCCGGGCTGATCGCCACCGAGCTGGGCCGCATTCCGGCCGTGGGCGACGTCCTCGAGGTCGCCGGCTGGCGGCTGGAGGTCGTGGACGCGACCGGGCGGCGGGCCGCCGGGGTGCGGCTGACCGCCCCGCCCGAGCCCGACGACGGCCATCACCACGGCCGTGACCACGATGGCGATCACGGCCGTGACCACAGCGACGACCAGGACGGCGGCCGGGGCCGGGCCGGGCGCGACCCCGCCGACGGCCATCACGAGGACGCCGGCGGGCACCGCGGCGTCCACGCCGGCGTCCAGGACCGGGAGGTGCGCCGGTGACCGCGATCCAACTGCTGATCGGCCTGCTGACGCTGGTGGCCAACGCCTTCTTCGTGGGCGCGGAGTTCGCGATGATCTCCGTGCGCCGCAGCCAGATCGAGCCGCTCGCCGAGCGCGGCGAGAAGCGGGCGCGCAGCGTGGTGTGGGGCTTGGAGCACGTGTCGGCGCTGATGGCGGCGGCGCAGCTGGGCATCACCCTGTGCACGCTGGTGCTGGGCGTGGTCGCCGAGCCGGCGATCGCGCACCTGCTGGAGCCGGTGTTCCACCTCGCGGGCGTGCCGGAGGGCCTGATCCATCCGATCGCCTTCGTGATCGCGCTGGCGGTGGCGACGTACCTGCACATGCTGTTCGGCGAGATGGTGCCGAAGAACATCGCGCTGGCGGCTCCCGAGCGCGCCGCCCTGCTGCTGGGGCCTCCGCTGGTCGGCCTCACCCGGGCCCTGCGGCCGGTGATCTTCGGTGTCAACGCCCTGGCCAACGGCCTGCTGAAGCTGCTGCGGGTGGAGCCGAAGGACGAGGTCTCGGCGGCCTACTCCGACGACGAGCTGGCCCGGCTGGTGGCGGACTCCAGCGAGGCCGGGCTGCTGGACGAGCGCGCGACGGAGCGGCTGCGCGACGCGCTGGAGCTGGGCCGCCGCCCGGTGGCCGACGTCGTACGGCCCACCGACCGTGTCGTCTACGCCCGGTTCGGCGTCACCCCCGAGGGGCTGGAGCAGCTCTCCGCGCGCAGCGGGTTCTCCCGCTTCCCGGTGGTGGACGGCCAGGGCCGGGCGCTGGGCTACCTGCACGTCAAGGACGCGCTGGACGCCGTGCACCGTGATGTGCCGTTCCCCGTCTCCGCGCTGCGGCCGATCGCCCGGGTGCGGGCGACGACGCCCCTGGACGACGTGCTGGGCGCGATGCGCAGCAGCGGCACCCACCTCGCCGCGGTGATCGGCGTCGACGGACGCGCGGCCGGGCTGGTCACCATGGAGGACGTGCTGCGCGAGCTGGTGGGCCGCTAGCGGCGGGCGGGACCGGTGCGCACCGCGGAAGCGGGCGTACCGAGCGGTCGGTTACCATGTCCTGCGCCATGGACACTGCAACCGACTCGCCCGCCCCGCCCGCCATCACCAGCTTCGTCGCCCTGGGTGACTCCTTCACCGAGGGCATGTCGGACCTGCTGCCGGACGGCAGTTACCGCGGCTGGGCCGATCTGCTCGCCACCCGTCTCGCCGCGCGCACGGACGGTTTCCGGTACGCCAATCTGGCGGTGCGCGGCAAACTGATCCGGCAGATCGCCGACGAGCAGGTGGACGTGGCCGCCGCCATGGGCGCGGACCTGGTGACGCTGGTCGGCGGCCTCAACGACGTACTGCGCCCCACCTGCGACATGGGCCGGGTGTGCGGCCTGCTGGAGGAGTCGGTCGCCAAGCTCGCCCCGAACTGCCGCCACCTGGTGCTCATGCGCAGCCCCGGGCGGCGCGGGCCGGTGCTGGAGCGCTACCGGGCGCGCATGGAGTACCTGTTCGACTTCATCGACGGCCTCGCCGCGCAGCACGGTGCGCTGGTGGTGGACCTGTACGGCTGCGGCGCGCTGAGCGACCCCCGGATGTGGGCCGACGACCGGCTGCACCTGACCGCCGAGGGGCACGAGCGGGTGGCCGAGGCCGTCTGGCAGCGGCTCGGGCACGAGGCGGAGGCGGACTGGCACGCGGCGCTGCCGCCCGCCGTCCTGCCCGGCTGGTACGCGCGCCGCGTCGCGGACCTGCGCTTCGCCCGCCGCCATCTGCTCCCGTGGATCGGCCGGCGCCTCACCGGGCGCTCCTCCGGCGACGGCCTCACCCCCAAGCGGCCCGACCTGGCGCCGCTGGACCCGGCCGTGGACCGGGACCGGTACCCGGCGCCCGACCTGGCACCGCTGGCCTGCGAGGACACCCCGTAGAATCCCCGGGTGTGACTGACAAGCCGCGCATCCCGAACGTCCTGGCAGGCCGCTACGCCTCCGCGGAGCTGGCCCGACTGTGGTCCCCCGAGCACAAGGTGGTACTGGAGCGGCGGCTGTGGCTCGCCGTGCTGCGGGCCCAGAAGGACCTGGGCGTCGAGGTGCCGGAGCGGGCCCTGGCCGACTACGAGCGGGTGCTGGAGGACGTCGACCTCGCCTCGATCGCCGAGCGCGAGAAGGTCACGCGCCACGACGTGAAGGCGCGGATCGAGGAGTTCAACGCGCTGGCCGGGCACGAGCACGTGCACAAGGGCATGACCTCCCGCGACCTGACCGAGAACGTCGAGCAGCTCCAGATCCGGCTCTCTCTGGAGCTGGTGCGCGATCGCGTCGTCGCCACGCTGGCCCGGCTGGGCCGGCTGGCCGCCGAGCACGCCGAGCTGGTGATGGCCGGGCGCTCGCACAACGTCGCCGCGCAGGCCACGACGCTGGGCAAGCGCTTCGCGACCGCCGCCGACGAGCTGCTGGTGGCGTACGGGCGGCTGGAGGAGCTGCTGGCGCGCTATCCGCTGCGCGGCGTCAAGGGTCCGGTGGGCACCTCCCAGGACATGCTGGACCTGCTGGGCGGTGACGGGAGCAGGCTGGCCGAGCTGGAAGGACGCATCGCCTCGCACCTCGGCTTCGGTCACACCTTCACCTCCGTGGGGCAGGTCTATCCGCGCTCGCTGGACTACGAGGTGGTGACCGCGCTGGTGCAGCTGGCCGCCGCGCCCTCCTCGCTGGCCAGGACCATCCGGCTGATGGCCGGGCACGAGCTGGTGACCGAGGGCTTCAAGCCGGGCCAGGTCGGTTCGTCGGCGATGCCGCACAAGATGAACACCCGCTCCTGCGAGCGCGTCAACGGCTTCGCCGTCATCCTGCGCGGCTACGCGTCCATGGTCGGCGAGCTGGCGGGCGACCAGTGGAACGAGGGGGACGTCTCCTGCTCGGTGGTGCGCCGCGTCGCCCTGCCCGACGCCTTCTTCGCCCTCGACGGCCTGCTGGAGACCTTCCTGACCGTGCTGGACGAGTTCGGCGCGTTCCCCGCGGTCGTCGCCCGCGAGCTGGACCGCTACCTGCCGTTCCTGGCCACCACCAAGGTGCTGATGGGCGCGGTGCGGGCCGGGGTCGGGCGGGAGACGGCCCACGAGGCCATCAAGGAGCACGCGGTGGCCTCGGCGCTGGCCCTGCGCGAGGGTGCCGAGCGCAACGAGCTGCTGGACCGGCTGGCCGCCGACGAGCGCATCCCGCTGGACCGGGAGCGGCTGGACGCCCTGCTGGCCGACCGGCTGTCCTTCACCGGAGCGGCCGGTGATCAGGTCGCCTCGGTGGTGGCCAGGATCGAGGAGATCGCCAAGCGGCGCCCGGAGGCCGCCGCCTACGCCCCGGGCGCGATCCTCTGACCGACTCCCCGACTGCCGGAGGCGCTCCCGGGAAGAAGGCCTCGTGGAAGGACCGCCAAGGGCCACGTCCGGGAGGGCCATGTCCAGGAGGATGATGTCCGGGGAGACCTCCGGCAGGGAGACGGCCGGTGGAGAGACGTCCGGGGACGAGATGACCGGGGACGAGATGACCGGGGACGAGATGGAGGCGCTGCGTGCGCGCACCGTCCCGGACGTGATCGCCGAGGGGCTGCACGTCCTGTTCTGCGGGATCAACCCCGGGCTGACCACCGCCCGGCTGGGCCACCACTTCGCCCACCCCGGCAACCGCTTCTGGCCGGTGCTGCACGCCTCCGGTTTCACCCCCCGGCGGCTGAAGCCCTCGGAGCAGGAGGAGCTGCTGTCGTACGGCCTGGGCATCACCAACATCTCCCCCCGTCCCACCGCCCGTGCCGACGAGCTGTCGCCCGAGGAGTACCGCACGGGCGGGCGGGTGCTGACCGAGAAGGTGGCCCGGCTGCGCCCCGGCTGGCTGGCGGTGGTCGGCGTGACCGCCTACCGGGCCGCCTTCGGCGACCGGAAGGCCCGGATAGGCCCGCAGGAGGCGGCGATCGGCGGCACCCGGGTGTGGGTGCTGCCCAATCCGAGCGGGCTCAACGCCCACTGGACGCTGGAGACGATGGCCGAGGAGTACGGCCGGCTGCGGGCCGCCGCGTTCGACGGCCCGTCCTGACGGCGGCCGGCCCCGGCCTCCCGCGGGGTTTCCCCGCGCGACCGCCCCGCCGTCAGGCGTCGCGGCGGCGCAGCACGATCAGTCCCGCGCAGAGCGCCGCGGCCGTCCAGGCGGCCATCACCGCCAGGCCGGTCCACGCGTCCAGCGGCCCCTCCGGCACCGGATGGAGCACCTGCTGCCCGGCCCGGTCCGGCAGGAACCACGCGTCCTCGCCCACCACCGGCGATATCAGGAAGACCAGCGGCACGAGCAGTCCCAGCGCGCCGGCCGTGCTCCGCACCGCGGCCGCGGCGCCGGCGGACAGCAGGACCAGCAGGGCCAGGTAGATCCCGCAGCCGAACCCGGCCCGCAGCACGCCGGGATCACCGAGGCCGACCCCGTGCTCGCCCAGCAGCGCCTGGCCGACCGCCACGGTGGCCAGGCCCGTGGGCAGGCCGACGGCGAGCGCGAGGCCGCCGACGACGGCGAGCTTGGCGCCGTAGAACGTCTCCCGGCGGGGCACGGCGGCCAGTGAGAGGCGGATGGTGCCGTGGCCGTACTCGCCCGCGACGGCCAGTACGCCGAAGCAGATCGCGGCCACCTGGCCGAAGTTGAGGCCGAAGAAGGAGAAGGAGACCGGCTCGAAGCCGGGGCTGTCGCTCTCGGCCTCGCCGAGGAAGGCGGTGACCAGGGCTCCGATGCCGACCGTGGCGACCAGGACGGCCGACAGGTTGCCCGCCAGCGAGGGCGCCGTGCGGACCTTGAGCCACTCCGACCGGAGCGCGGCGGTGAACGGCGTGTTCCGCACCCCTCACACCTCCCTCTTCGCTCGGTAGCGCGCGGCGCCGGCGGTCAGCCGCAGGTACGCCGCCTCCAGCGAGTCCGGCTCCGCCGGGTCGCCGTGCTCGCACAGGAAGTCCACCAGCGGGGCGTCGGCCAGCAGCCGCCCGGCGCCGAGCACGACGACCTGGTCGGCCATCCGCGCCACCTCCCCCATCAGATGGCTGGAGACCAGCACCGTGCGGCCCTCGTCCGCCAGGCGTCTCACCGACTCCCGCAGCCAGACCATCCCTTCGGGGTCGAGGCCGTTGGAGGGCTCGTCGAGCAGCAGCACCGGCGGTTCGCCCAGCAGGGCGGCGGCCATGCCCAGTCTCTGCCGCATACCGAGGGAGAAGGTCCGCACCCGGCGCCGGGCGGCGGGCGCTATGCCGGTCTCCTCCATCACCTCCTCGACCCGGCGGTCGGGGATGCGGTTGCTGCTCGCCAGCACGCGCAGGTGGTCGCGGGCGGTGCGCCCCGGATGGGCCGCGCCGGCGTCCAGCAGCGCGCCGACGTGCCGCAGCGGCTCGGGGTGCGCCGTGTAGGGGCGGCCGCCCAGCAGGGCCCTGCCCGAGGTGGGCCGGTCCAGGCCGAGGACGAGGCGCATGGTGGTGGACTTGCCCGCGCCGTTGGGTCCGAGGAACCCGGTGACGCGGCCGGGGCGGATGGTCGCGGTGAGCCGGTCCAGGGCGCGGACGGCCTTCCCGCCCCTGCCGTACTCCTTGGTCAGCCCGCACAGTTCGATCGAGGTCATGGCCACCACGCTGCCGCCCCGCGGGGGTTTGCCGCCTCCCCCGCCCGTGGGTTCCGTCTCCCCCGCGCGGGGGAGGCGCGGTGATCGCGCGCGCTGGCACGATGGCGGCATGTCCTCTCGTCTTCCGGCCACCGTGCGCGCGCTGGTGCAAGCACCGGCGCGGGCGGTCACCTACACCCGCTGGCTGCACCTGGCGCTGGGCGGGCTGGCGGCGATGGTGGTGACGCTGGTCTTCCCCGGGCTCGAGGAGGGCCCCGCGTGGCAGTGGCTGGGGGCGCTGGCGGTGCCCGTCGGGCTGGCCGCGGTCTTCGGCCTGGGGGTGCCGGTGCTGCGGCAGGCCGAGGGGATCCAGGCCAGGCTGATGCTCGTCCCCGGGCAGCGCGAGCCGCTGAGCCCGGACGCCGCGGAGACGGGGATCGCGGTGGCGCCGTCGGCCTCGTGGTCCGACCGGTGCCGCACGGCGCTGTGGCTGGCGCTGCGGGTGGCGCTCGGAGCGCCGCTGACGGTGGCGTCCGTCTGGCTGCTCGTACCCGCGTGGCACCTGGCCTTCTCGCTCGGCGGCTGGTACGCCCTGCTGGCCCCGCTGCCGCCCTTGCTGCTGCTGGCGCTGGTCGTGGGGGCGGGAGCGCTGATGACCGCGCTGGCCAGGCGGCTGCTGGCGCCGTCGGCGGCCGAGCGGCTGGCCGCCCTGGAGAAGCGCACCGAGCGGCTGCTGGAGCACAACCGGCTCGCCCGCGAACTGCACGACTCCATCGGCCACGCCCTGACCGCCACCGTCGTGCAGGCGGGCGCGGCCCGGGCCGCCGGGTCGGCGGAGTTCACCGAACGGGCGCTGACCGCCATCGAGGACACCGGGCGGCGGGCCCTGGAGGACCTGGAGCGGGTGCTGCGGCTGCTGCGGGAGGACGGCGACCGGCCGGCCGGGAAGCCGCCCCTGCTGGAAGACGCCTCCCAACTGCTGGAGTCGGCACGGGCCTCGGGCGCCCTGGTCACCGCCGAGATCGAGGGCGACCTCGGCACCGTACCGGCCGCGATCTCCCGGGAGGGTTACCGCATCCTCCAGGAGGCGCTGACCAACGTGCTGCGGCATGCGGGCCCGGTCTCCGTCGGTGTGACGATGGCGACGGTCCGGGACACACTGCGGCTGGAGGTCCGCAATCCCCTCCCCGAGGCGTACGCGCCGTCGGGGAAGGGCAGCGGACTGCGCGGCATACGCGAGCGGGCCGTGCTGCTCGGCGGCACGGCGGACGCCGGACCGGCCGGAGGAACCTGGCGGCTGGCGGTCAGCCTCCCCCTGGGCGGGCACGTGCGCGAGGGGTGGGGCGGGTGATCGTGTGAGCGTCACGGTGCTGCTCGTCGACGACGAGGAACTGGTGCGGGCCGGGCTGCGCGCGATCCTCGACGCGCAGCCGGACATCGAGGTCGTCGGTGAGGCAGCCGACGGTGCGACGGTCGTCCCCCTGGTGCGCCGGCTGCGCCCGGACGTGGTCGCGCTGGACGTGCGGATGCCGCTGCTGGACGGCATAGAGGCGACCCGGGCGATCCTGCGCTCGGTGCCCGATCCGCCCGGCATCCTGGTGATCACCACCTTCGAGGAGGACGCCTACGTCTACGAGGCACTGCGCGCCGGGGCGAACGGCTTTCTGCTGAAGCGGGCGCGCCCCGCGGAGATCGTGCACGCGGTACGGCTGGTCGCGGAGGGCGATTCGCTGCTCTTCCCGGCCGCCGTACGGCGGCTCGCCGCCGGGCACGGCAACGACAGCGCCCGGCGGACGCTGCAGCGGGCGGCGCTGACGGGCCGGGAACGGGAGGTGCTGCGGCTGATGGCCGGCGGGCTGTCGAACGCGGAGATCGCGGGCCGTCTGGTGCTGGGCGGCGAGACGGTGAAGTCCCACGTCAGCTCGGTGCTGGCGAAGCTGGGAGCGCGTGACCGCACCCAGGCGGTGATCACGGCGTACGAGTCGGGCTTCGTCACGCCGGGCTGACCTCCGGAAGGCCGCGGGCGCCGCCCCGCCGCCCCGCCGGAGCGGTGCCCGCGGTTCTCCGCACGTCTCCCCCGGCTCTCGCCCCCTCCCCGCTCACCGGATACGATCCGCCCACACATGCGCACTTCCCAGGAGGCGGACGTTGGGGCGGCTCACCGGCAGAGATCCCTCCCTGTTGCGCAGGATCAACTCCACGGTCGTCCTGCGCGCGCTGCGCGCGGACGACGGCGCGCCGACGCTCTCCGACCTCGTCCAGGCCACGGAGTTGTCCCGGCCGACGGTCGAGGGCGTGGTGGAGCAGTTGGTGGAGGCCGGTCTGGCGGCCGAGACGGCCGCCGGCCCCGGTGACGTCCGGCGGCAGGGGCGGCCGGCGCGCCGCTACCGCTTCCGGGCCGAGGCGGGCCATCTGCTCGGCATCGAGATCGGCCCGCACCGGGTGGCCGCCGTCCTCTGCGATCTGTGCGGGAACCGGCTGGGCACGGTCGGGCGCGAGGTGTCCGAGCAGGCGTCGGCGGACGAGCGGCTGGAGCGGGCGCGCGGTGTGGTCGCCGAACTGCTGCGCACCTGCGAGATCCCGCGCAGCACCCTGCGCGCGGTGGGGGTGGGCAGCCCGGGGATCGTCGAGGCCGACGGCACGGTGCGGCTGTGCACCGCCCTGCCGGGCTGGACCGGGCTGCCGCTGGGCGAGAGACTGCGGCGCTCGTTCCGCTGCCCGGTGCTGGTGGAGAACGACGCCAACGCCGCCGTGCTGGCCGAGCACTGGAAGGGCGTGGCCGCCGGGGTCGACGACGTGGTGTTCGTCCTGGCCGGGCTGAGCCCGGGCGCCGGTTCGCTGATCGGCGGACGGCTGCACCGGGGGTTCGGCGGCGCGGCCGGGGAGATCGGCGCGCTGCACCTGCTGGGCCGGGAGGCCACCCCGGAGCACCTGCTGTCCACGACCGGTGAACCGCTGCACCCGCTGGACGAGGCGGCGGTGGCCCGGGTCTTCGCCCTGGCCCGGGAGGGTGAGGAGCGGGCACGGCAGGCCGTGGAGCGGTTCATCCGGCGGCTGGTGCACGATGTGGCCGCGCTGGTGCTGGCCCTCGATCCCGAGCTCGTGGTCGTCGGCGGCTGGGCCACCGGGCTCGACGGGGTCCTGGATCCGCTCCGCCGCGAGCTGGAGCGCTACTGCCTGCGGCCGCCGAGGGTCGCGCTGTCCCTGCTGGGCGGGGAGGCCATCGCGACCGGCGCGCTGCGGCTGGCGCTCGACCACGTCGAGGAGGAGCTGTTCACCGTGGAGGGCACCGTCGCCCGCTGACGGGCCGCCACACCGGCACCGCCGGCCGGGCGGTGGTGCCGGGCGGTGAAGCCGGGCACCGGCCGGGGGCTGAAACCCCGGTTCAGCCGGCCACCCGGTTCAGCCGGCCAGCAGCGAGAGCCCCGCGGAGTCGCCGAAGGTGAGGCGGCAGGTGTCGGCGCGGTAGGTGGAGACCGCGACCGCCGCGGTGCCGCCCGCGGCGAGGTAGCGGGTGGTGACGACGAGGACGGGCGCGCCGGGCAGCCGGTCGAGCCGCTTGGCGTCCTCGGCGCGGGCGGAGCCCAGCTCCACGGCCCGTTCCTGGCCGCCCAGTTCGAGGCGGTTCAGCTCGCGGAGGACGGCTCGGCCGCGGGCGGCGCCCGCGTCGGTCTCGATGCCGGACATCCCGGGCACCGAGGCGGCCGGTACGTACAGCATCTCGGTGGCCACCGCCTGACCGTGGGCCATGCGGACGCGGTGGACGGTGTACACCGTCCGGTCGGTGTCCGTGCCGAGCGTCCTGGCCACCGCGGCGGGCGGCACGGCCTCCTCGCAGCACTCGGTCTGCCAGGCGTCGCCCGGGGCGCCGGGCCAGCTGTGCTGGGCGGGGTTGACGTCGACGCCGACGCGCGGCGGGGCGACGGTGGTGCCGACCCCGCGGCGGCGCTGGAGGCGGCCCTCCAGCTCCAGCTGCTCCAGGGCCTGGCGGAGCGTGGCGCGGGCGACGCCGAAGCGCGCGGCCAGCTCGCGTTCGTTGGGCAGGACCTCCCCCACCGCGAACTCCGAGTCGAGCGCCTCCGAGAGCACGGTCTTGAGGTGCCAGTACTTCGGCTCCGGCACCGTCTCCAGTCGCGTGGTCCCCACCCTTGCCTCCGCAGTCGCCGTGTCCCGTCGGATTTATGCGCGCTTCTTTTTTAAAGGTTGTTGCGTATGCCGACGATAGGGAGCGGCGGCCCACTTGGTCAAGACCAATCCGACCCGCTAGCGTGCCGAGTCACGGAGACGGTCGCGGGGAAGCGGCCGGAGGGGCCGGAAGAGGGCCGGAAGAGGGCGAGGGTCGGGCATGGAGAAACGGGTCACGGTCGTCACCGGCGGCAGCCGCGGCATCGGAGCGGCGATCGCCCGGCGGCTGGCACGGGCCGGGCACGCGGTCGCCGTCGGCTACGAGCGGTCCCGCGAGGCGGCCGAGGAGACGGTGGAGGCGGTGCGCGCCGCGGGCGCCGAGGCGGTCGCCGTACGGCTGGACACCCGCGTGGAGGACGAGGTCGACGCCCTCTTCGAGGAGGCGTCCCGGAAGCTGGGCGCGGTCACGGGCGCGGTCCTCAACGCCGGGATCACCGGGCCCCTGGGCCGTTTCACCGAGACCTCCACCGAGGTGATGCGCCAGGTGGTGGACGTCAACGTCATGGGCACGCTGCTGTGCGCACGGCGCGCGGCCCGGGAGATGTCCACGCGGTACGGCGGCTCCGGCGGCTCGATCGTCACCGTCTCCTCGTGCGCGGCCACCCTCGGCAGCCCGGGCGAGTACGTCCACTACGCCGCGACCAAGGCCGCGCTGGACGCCATGACGGTCGGGCTCGCCAAGGAGCTCGGGCCCGACGGGGTACGGGTGAACTCCGTCCAGCCCGGGACGATCCTCACCGACATGCACGCCACGATGGGCGACCCGCAGCGGCCGTGGCGCAAGGCCGAGGTGATCCCGATGGGCCGCCCCGGGGAGCCGGAGGAGGTGGCCGGCGCGGTCGCCTGGCTGATGTCGCCGGAGGCGTCGTACACCACCGGCGCGGTGCTGCGGGTGAGCGGCGGGCTGTAGGGGCGGGCCGCAGGAGCCGGCCATGGGAGCCGGTTATGGGAGCGGGGCCGTCCCTCACACGGCGAGGCGGGCCAGCTTGTCCGGGTTGCTGACGACGTAGACGCACCGGACCAGCCCGTCGGCCACGTCCAGGGAGAAGACGGCGTAGGGGCGCCCGCCGGAGGTGACCAGCACGGCCGGCCCGCCGTTGATCTCCCGCAGGACGATGTCCGCGCCGGGGACGGGCGTGCGGGAGACGGCCGCCAGGAAACGGCCCACCTTGTCGGCGCTGACGACGGTCCGCAGCGGCGCCTTGGCCTTCCCGCCGCCGTCGCCGACCAGCCGTGCGTCGGGGGCGAGGAGGGCCAGCAGCCCGTCGAGGTCGCCCTCGGTGGCGGCGGCCAGGAAACGCTCGGTCAGTTCCCGCCGCTGCCCGGGGTCGACCTCGAAGCGCGGGGCGCGCTCGTCGACGTGGCGGCGGGCCCGGGCGGCGAGCTGCCGTACGGCGGCCTCGCCGCGGTCCAGGATCCCCGCGATCTCGGAATGGGGCAGGCCGAAGGCCTCGCGCAGCACGAACACCGCCCGCTCCAGCGGGGAGAGCGACTCCAGCACCACCAGTACGGCCAGGGAGACGGACTCGGCGAGCACCACGCGTTCGGCGGTGTCCGGGACGGTGCCGGCGTAGTCGGTGGCCAGCGGCTCGGGCAGCCAGGGCCCGACGTACGCCTCGCGCCGGGACCGCACCTGGCGGAGCCGGTCGACGGCCAGCCGCGTGGTGGTCCGCACCAGGTAGGCGCGGGGCTCCCGTACGGCCGCGCGGTCGGCCGCGGACCAGCGCAGCCACGCCTCCTGCACGACGTCCTCGGCGTCGGCCACCCGGCCGAGCATGCGGTAGGCCACTCCGAACAGGACCGGCCGGTGCTCCTCGAAGGCCCCGGCCGCGTCGGCGGCGCCGGTCGCGCTGTCGCTCACCGGGGCATCATCCCACCCGGCGCCGCCGCGGTCCCCTCCCCCCTCTTCCCGGTGGGGGCGGTCCCGTCGCACGGCACCGGGCGCCACCGACGGGTCATCCCGGGGGCCGCCGGCCGGCGGTCCGGTCCGGTGCGGGCGCCTCCCGTACGGGTACGTCCCGTACCGCCGGGCGGCGGGTCAGGGCGCCCGAGCCCAGCGCGACTCCCGCACCGACCAGCAGGCTGCCGCCCGCCTGCGCCCAGCCGTGGGATCCGGTGCCGACGAGCGGGGCGGTCAGCGCCGCGCAGACCGGGATGAGCCCGGAGAAGAGCGTGGCCCGCTCCGCGCCGATGCGGCGGACGCCCGCGTACCAGCAGACGAAGCCCACCACCGTCACCACCACCGCCTGCCAGAGCAGCGCCACCGCCTCGCCCGGCTCCGGCACGCGCAGCCAGGCGCCGCCGTCGAACACCACGCCGAGCAGCGCGGCCTCCACCGCCGCCAGACCGCAGGCCGCCGCGGACAGCAGCCGGGCGCCCAGCGGGCGCACCAGGGGGACGGCGATCACCGCGAACCCCACCTCGCCCGCCAGCGCGGCAGCCGACCACAGCAGCCCGGCGGCGTCGGTGCGCCCCCAGCCCTGCACGGCGAGGGCTCCGGCCGCCACCAGCAGCGCCCCGTACACCACCGGCCGGGTGGGGCGGCGGCCGTCCAGCGCGGGGGCGATCACGGCCACGACGACCGGCGCGCAGCCGACCAGTACGCCGGGCACCGCGGGTTCGGCGGTCCGTTCGGCGGCCAGCACGGCGAGGTTGAAGCCGACCATGCCGACGGCGGCGAGCAGCCCGAGGCGCGCCCACTGGCGCGCGGTCAGCAGGCGCAGGGGCGCGAGCGCCCCGCGTCCGAGCAGCGGCAGGAGCAGCAGGCACGCCAGGCCGTAGCGCAGGGCCTGGCCGCCCGCGTAGGGATAGTCACCCAGCACGCTGTTGGCGGTGAAGGAGGCGCCGACCAGGCAGCAGGCGGCGGCTGCGAGCAGGGCGCCGCGGCGGTGCGCGGCGGCGGGGGGAACGGAAGCAGGGAAGGTCACGGGGCCGACGCTAGGCAGCGGCGCGGTCCGGTTTAAGGTCCACTTCCATGGGCGTTACGGGGACCACTTCCGGCGGGGAGTCAGGTGCGGGGTCCGGCACGGGGGCGGGCACGGGGTCGGGCACGGGGACCGATACAGGGCCCGGTACGGGGTCGGGCACGGGATCCGCTTCCGGTCCGGGCGGGGCGGCGGCGTGGGAGCTGCTGCTGCCCGTCTCCTCGGCCGCGCCCCGGCAGCGCGGTCGCGTCCTCCAGACCCGTCTGCGCGAGGCGGTGCGCTCGGGGAGGCTGGCGCCCGGTTCCCGGCTGCCCTCCAGCCGGGAGCTGGCCGCCGATCTGGGGGTGTCCCGCGGGCTGGTCACGGACGCGTACGAACAGCTGACCGCCGAGGGCTACCTCACCAGCGGCCGGGGCGCGGGCACCTGGGTGGGCACCTGGTTGGATGGTGCCGCGCGCACCGCCCCGGCCGCCGCCCCGCCCGACGGGGAGCGCGCGCCCGCGCCCGCCGTGGACTTCCGGCCCGGCTCCCCGGACCCGTCGCTGTTCCCCCGTACCGCCTGGGCGGCCGCCCACCGCAGGGCGCTGGCCTCACTCCCGCACCACGCCCTGGGCTACCCCGACCCGCGCGGGCTGCCCGAGCTGCGCGCGGCGGTGGCCGCCCTGCTGGCGCGGCGGCGCGGGGTGGTCGCCGACCCCGCGCGGGTGGTGGTCTGCTCGGGCGTGGCGCAGGCGATGACGCTCCTGGCCCTCACCCTGCGCGGGCGCGGGCGGCGGACGGTGGCGGTCGAGGCCCCGGGGAGCCCCGAGCACGCGGCGCTGTTCGCGGCGGCCGGGCTGCGCACCGCACCGGTCGGCCTGGACGCGGAGGGACTGCTCCCCGGAGAGCTGGCGGCGTCGGGCGCGAGGGCCGCGGTGCTCACCCCCTCCCACCAGTTCCCGTCCGGCATCGCCTACTCCGCGGCGCGCCGCGCGGCGCTGCTGGCCTGGGCCCGCGATGCCGACGGGCTGCTGGTGGAGGACGACTACGACGGCGACTTCCGCTACGACCGGGCGCCCGTCGGCGCGCTCCAGGGCCTGGACCCGCTGCGGGTGGCCTACACCGGATCGGTCAGCAAGTCCCTCGCGCCGGGGCTCCGGCTGGGCTGGCTGGTCGTGCCGGACGGCCTGGCCGAGGAGCTGGTGGAGCGCAAGCGCACCATGGACCTGGGCCATCCGGTCCTGGACCAGGCCCTGCTGGCCGACTTCATCGCCCGGGGCGAGTACGACCGGCAGTTGCGCCGCTGCGGACGCGCCTACCGGCAGCGGCGCGACGCCCTGCTGCGGGCGCTGGCGGAGCACGTCGGGGACGCGGAGGTGACGGGGATCGCCGCGGGGCTCCACGTCATCGTCGCCCTGCCGCCCCGGTACGGCCCGCAGGAGCGCCTCCTGGCCGGCACGGCGCGGGCGGGGGTGGCCGTACGGCCGCTGTCCGACTACGGCCCGCCGCCCGCGACGTCCCGCGACGGGAGCGGGGACGGCGGGGACTGGAGTGACAGCGGGGACGGCGGGGACGATGGTGACGACGGGCGCGTCCGGCTGGTGCTGGGCTACGCGCATCTGGCGCCCGGCCGGATCGCCCACGGCGTGCGGCTGCTGGCGGAGGCGGTCCGGCGCCCGTGAGGGGGGAGCGGCGGTCCTCCCCGCGGCCGCCGCGGCTCTTCCGCGGCCCTCACGTCCTCCGGGTGGATTTCCTGGTGGAAGGGGCACCACGGCGTTCACCCGGAGCAGGTCTCCGCGCGGCGGCGCGGTTCCCCGCCGTTCGCCTCGCGGAGCCACCATGACCGGCCGTACCACCCCCGCTCCATCCGATGCACAGGAGGTTCGTCCATGACAAGAGGGGATTCACCGGAGGGCGCGGCGCCCGGACGGCGCACGGTCCTGCGCGGCACGCTGGCGGCTTCGGCCGCCCTCTCCCTGCCGGCCGCGGCGCTGGGTCCGGCCGCGCCCGCGCTGGCGCTGTCGGGACGGCCGCGGGCCGGATGGGGCGTGCAGACGGGGGACGTGACGGCCACGTCCGGTCTGGTGTGGGTGCGCTCGGACCGTCCGGCCCGGATGCTGGTGGAGACCTCCGCCACCGAGTCCTTCCGCAACGCGCGCCGCTGGTACGGCCCCCTCCTCGGCCCGGGCACGGACTTCACGGGGACGACGGCGCTGCACGGGCTGGAACCCGGGCGGCAGGTGCACTACCGGGTGGTGCTGGCCGACCCGGACGACCCCCGCCGCACCGGCGAACCGGTGTACGGCACCTTCCGCACCGCACCGGCACGGCGCCGGGACGGGGTGCGGTTCGTCTGGTCGGGCGACCTGGCCGGGCAGGGCTGGGGCATCAACCCCGACCGGGGCGGCTACCCGATCTTCGACGAGATGGCCGGGCTGGACCCGGACTTCTTCCTCTTCAGCGGCGACACCGTCTACGCCGACGGTCCGCTGACCGAGACCGTCGCGCTGCCCGGCGGCGGTACGTGGCGCAACGTGGTGACGGAGGAGAAGTCGAAGGTCGCCGAGACCCTCGACGAGTACCGCGGGAACTTCCGCTACAACCTCATGGCCGAGTCGCTGCGGCGCTTCAACGCCCGGGTGCCCTCGATCGTGCAGTGGGACGACCACGAGGTGGTCAACAACTGGTATCCGGGCGAGATCCTCACCGACGCGCGCTACACCGAGCGGCGCGTGGACGTGCTGGCGGCGCGGGCGCGGCAGGCCTTCGGCGAGTACTTCCCCCTCTCCCCGCAGCGGCGCGACCGCGACGGGCGGATCTACCGGGTGGTGCGCCACGGCCCGCTGCTGGACGTCTTCGTGCTGGACATGAGGACCCACCGGAACGCCAACTCCCCCGGTCTGGAGACCTCCGACCCGCAGGGCGTGCTGGGCGCGGAGCAGCTGGCCTGGCTCAAGCGGGAGCTGGCGCGCTCGCGCGCGGTGTGGAAGGTGATCGCCTCGGACATGCCGCTGGGCCTGATCGTCCCCGACGGCGGGGACGTCGAGGCGGTGGCGCAGGGCGACCCGGGCGCGCCGCTGGGGCGTGAGCTGCAGATCGCCGAGCTGCTGCGGTTCGTCAGGCACCGGCGGATCACCGGCACGGTGTGGCTGACCGCCGACGTGCACCACACCTCGGCCCAGCACTACGACCCGGCACGGGCGGCCTTCAAGGACTTCGCGCCGTTCTGGGAGTTCGTCTCCGGGCCGCTGAACGCGGGCGCCTTCCCCGCGAGCGCGCTGGACGGCACGTTCGGCCCCGAGCGGGTCTTCGTCAGGGCTCCGGAGCGCGGCAACGTCCCGCCGGGCGAGGGCTACCAGTTCTACGGCCAGGTGGACGTCGACGGCGACAGCGGCGAGCTGACGGTGCGGCTGCGCGGGGAGGGCGGCGCGGTGCTGTTCACCAAGGTGCTGCGGCCGGGCCTCGTCGGGCAGTAGGCGGCAACGGTCGCGGGAGTGCGTACGCTTTTCGTCCATGGACGGAAGCGACGACCGCACGGACGATCCCACCGCCGGTCTGACCTACGCCGGGGCGGGGGCGACCCGCGGGGACGACCCGTCCGGCTACCCGCCGGGCTTCGGGCGCCTGCGGGTGCGCACCCGCCTCGGCTCGGGCGAGGAGGTCTTCCGGGCCGCCGGGCGGGCCGTGCTGGCCTGGCGGATGCACCGCGCCATGGGTGTGGAGATGGCGACCGCCTCCCCGCGCGCCGAGCCCGGGGTGCGCGTGGTGGTGGGCCTGGGCGCCGGACGGCTGAGGATCCACGCCCCGTGCCGGGTGGTGTGGACGGTGGAGGGCGAGCGGCGGGCCGGCTTCGGCTACGGGACGCTGCCGGGCCACCCGGAGCGCGGCGAGGAGGCGTTCGTCGTCCGGTGGGCGGACGACGGGACGGTGTGGCTGGAGGTACGGGCGTTCAGCCGCCCCGAGCTGTGGTGGGCGCGGGCCGCCGGTCCGCTCGTCCCACTGTTCCAGCGGCTGTACGCCCGGCGGTGCGGGGCGGTGCTGCGGCGGCTCTCCCGCGCCTCCCGCGCATGACAAAAAGGGCATGGTGCCCAGAAGGCCCTTAACCCATCGGTCACAGACCGTTCGTGATCGCGCAACACCGGTCGGCGAGAGTGGCGGCATGACCGCATCCTCCGCACACCGCGCAGACCGCCGCACCGCTCGCCGCACCGCTCGCCGCGCCTCCCGCCGCGGGGCCCGGGGCCCGCACCACTGGCGGCACGACCTGGTCGAGCTGGCGGCGCTGTTCACGGCCGTGACCGTGGCCGACAGCATCGCCAAGACGGTGGCGCACGGGCCCGACGGCCCCACGCTGCTGGTCCTGTCGGCCGCCGCCCTGCTGGCCACGGTCGGGATCCACACCTGGTGGGCGCGGCGCCACCCCCACCCGCCGCCCGATCCCGGCGGCAGTACGGCGGACACGGGCCGTACTGCCGCCGCGGACTCCGCGGGGCCCCCGGCGCCCCCCGCGCCCGCGCCGTCCGACCGGGAGCCGCCGGTGCTGTGGCGGCTGCGCACCACCGTGCGGGAGAAGCCCGGCTCCCTGGCCGCGCTGTGCACCGTCCTGGCGGAGCTGCGGGTGGACGTCGTCGGCCTCCAGACGCACCCGCTGGGCGAGGTGACGGTGGACGAGTTCCTGCTGCGGGCGCCCCGCGCGCTGGAGGCCGCCGAGCTGACCCGGGCGGCGACCGCGGCGGGCGGCCGGGACACCTGGCTGGAGCGGGCCGACGCCCACGACCTGGTGGACACCCCCGCCCATGTGCTGGGCCTGGCCACCCGTACCGCCCTGGACAGCGCCGAGCTGCCGCTCGCCCTGCGGCAGTTGCTCGGCCGCTGCACGATCCGCTCGGTGCCCGCGCGGCCGGGCGGCCGGCCGCCCGGGGAGGAGACCCCGGAGGACGGCGTGCTGGAGGAGACGGTGATGCGGATGCGCGATCCGCGCGGCGGGACGATCGTCGTCGAACGCCCCTGCCCGCCCTTCACCCCGACCGAGTTCGCCCGGGCGCGCGCCCTGGTCGAGCTGGACGCCCGGCTGGACGGGACCCTCGCGGCCGCCGCCGGGGAGGGGGCGGTGGGCCGGGTGCCGCGCCGCCGCGAGACGCTCACGCTCCCCGAGGGGAACGAGATCACCGTACGGCGGGCGGGCACCCGCGATCTGGAGGCCGCCCGGGCGATGCACAGGCGCTGCTCGGAGCGGACCCTGTCCTCGCGCTACCACGGTCCGGTCAAGGACGCCGACCGCTATCTGGACCACCTGCTCAGCCCGCGCTTCGGCCGCACCCTGGCGGCCGAGACGGCGTCGGGGAAGCTGGTGGCGCTCGGCCACCTGATGTGGGACGGCGACGAGACCGAGGTGGCCCTCCTCGTCGAGGACGTCTGGCAGCGCCGCGGCATCGGCGCCGAACTGCTGCGCCGGCTGGTGGCGATGGCCGCCGAGGCGCGCTGCGAGAGCGTCTACGCCGTGACGCAGTCGCACAACACCGGCATGGTGGCGGCCATGCGCGGTCTGGGGCTGCCGCTGGACTACCAGGTCGAGGAGGGCACCCTGGTGATCACCGCCCGGCTCGCTCCGGTTCCCGCCGCCGCGGAGACGGGGCGGCACTGACGTCCGCGGCGCCCCCGGCCCGCCCTCCGGCCCCGCCCGCGGCCCCGCGGGCGGGGCCGAGTGCCGCGTCGAGGTCGCGCCACAGGTCCTCGGCGTCCTCCAGACCGACCGACATCCGCAGCAGCCGCTCGCTGATCCCGCCGGTGCGGCGGTCGTCCTCCCCGATGATGCGGTGGCTGATGGAGCCGGGGTGCTGGATGAGGGTGTCCACGCTGCCGAGGCTGACCGCCGGGGTGATCAGCCGCACTCCCGCGATCACCTCGTGCGGGTCCCCGTGCACCTCGAAGGAGACCATGGCGCCGCCCAGTTCCGGGTAGTGCACCCGGGCGATCCGCGGGTCGTCCGCCAGGCGCCGGGCCAGTTCGGCGGCCGTGGCGGACTGCGCCCGCATCCGCACCGGCAGGGTGGACAGGCCGCGCAGCAGCAGGTAGCCGGCGAGCGGGTGGAGCACGCCGCCGGTGGCGAAGCGCACCTTCCGCAGCTCGCGGGCCGTCTCCTCGTCGCAGGCGACGACGCCGCCGAGGACGTCGCCGTGGCCGCCCAGGTACTTGGTGGCGCTGTGCAGCACGATCCGGGCGCCGTGCTCGACCGGGCGCTGCAGGACGGGGGTGGCGAAGGTGTTGTCGACCAGCAGCGGCACCGAACCGCAGGAGTGCGCCACGGCCCTCAGATCGATTTCGGACAGAGTCGGATTGGCCGGTGTCTCCACCATCACCAGACCGGTGTCGGGGCGTATGGCGTCGGCGATGCCGGCCGGGTCCGTCCAGGTCACCTCGGTGCCCAGCAGCCCGCTGGTGAGCAGGTGGTCGCTGCATCCGTACAGCGGCCGGACCGCGACGACGTGCCGCAGCCCCCGGGCGGCGCGCACCAGCACCACGGCCGTGAGGGCCGCCATGCCGCTGGCGAAGGCGACGGCCGCCTCGGCGCCCTCCAGCCGGGCCAGGGCCGTCTCGAAGCGCGCCACGGTGGGGTTGTCGAGCCGGGCGTAGACCGGCGGGCCCTGCAGCCGGGCGCCGGTGGCGGCGAACTCGTCCAGCCGGGCGGCCTCGGCCCGGCTGTCGTGGGACGGGTAGGTGGTGGACAGGTCCAGGGGGGCGGCGTGCAGCCCGAGGGCGGCGAGGTCCTCGCGCCCGGCGTGCACGGCCTCGGTGGCCAGCGAACGGGTGGGAGCCGGCGGTGTCGTGTCCATGCTGTCCTGGTGGGTCATGCCGCGATGTTGAACAACTACCGGCGTGTAGCGGAAAACGACCGTGCTATGTTCGGCCGATGTCCGATTCCGTCGCACTCGACCCGGTCGATCTGGAGATTCTGCGCCTTCTGCAGAACGACGCCCGGACCACCTACCGCGATCTCGCCGCCGCCGTCGGCGTCGCTCCCTCGACCTGTCTGGACCGGGTGGCGCGCCTGCGCCGCGGCGGGGTGATCCTCGGCCATGCGCTACGACTGGATCCAGCCAAACTCGGAAGGCCTCTGGAGGCCCTTCTGTCGGTCCAGGTCCGTCCCCACCGCAGGGAGTTGATCGGCCCGTTCGTGGAACGCGTCCGGGCGCTGCCGGAGTCGCGGGCCCTGTTCCACCTGACCGGCCCCGACGACTACCTCGTCCACGTGGCGGTCGCCGGGACCGCCGACCTCCAGCGGCTGGTGCTGGACGAGTTCACCTCGCGCCGGGAGGTGGCCCGGGTCGAGACGCGGCTGATCTTCCAGCAGTGGACGTGCGGCCCGCTGCTGCCGCCCGCGCAGCAGCGGTGACGCGGCGCCCGCACGGCGGTCCGTGCGGGCGCGCGCCGGCGAAGACGGACTCCCCGGTGACGCGGCGAGCGCCGCCGTACCAGGATGAGGCCCATGTCCGACGCCACGAACACCTCATCCGGCACCTCGTCCGGCACCTCATCCGTCACCGCGCCCCTGCCCCGGCAGGTCGCCGACGCCTACGTCGACGCCCTCGTCGAACTCGACCCGATCCTCGGCACCTACCTCGGCCTCCCCGGCGGCTCGGGGCGGTTGCCCGACTTCTCCCCCGACGGCCAGGAGGCCCGGGCCGCCCTGGGCCGCGCCACCCTGGAGCGGCTCGCCGAGGCCGAGCGGCGGCCCGGCGGCGACGGCGACGCGGAGCGGCGCTGCGCGCGCCTGCTGCGCGAGCGGCTGACCGCCGAACTCGCCGTGCACGAGGCGGGCGAGGGACTGCGCGCCGTCAGCAACCTCCACTCCCCGGCGCACTCGGTGCGCGGCGTGTTCACCCTCATGCCGACCGCGACCGACGAGGACTGGGCGGCCGTCGCCCGGCGGATGGGCGCCGTGCCGGCGGCCCTGGAGGGCTACCGCGCCTCGCTGGCCGAGGGGCTGGCCGGCGGGCTCCCGGCCGGCCCGCGCCAGGTGGCCACGGTGATCGGTCAGCTCGGCGAGTGGATCGGCGAGGGCGGCGGCGGGAGCTGGTTCGCCTCCTTCGCCGCCGACGGCCCCGAGTCCCTGCGCGCCGAGCTGGACAGGGGCGCCGCGGCGGCCGCCGGCGCCGTGGCCGGCCTGCGCGACTGGCTGCGCGACACCTACGCCCCGGCCGTGCAGGGTGCCCCGGACATCGTGGGCCGCGAGCGGTACCGGCGGTGGTCGCGCTACTGGAACGGCACCGACCTGGACCTGGAGGAGGCGTACGCGTACGGCTGGGAGGAGTACCACCGCGTCCACGCCGAGATGCGCGCCGAGGCCGAGAAGGTCCTGCCCGGCGCGGCGACCCCCTGGGAGGCGCTGCGCCACCTCGACACGCACGGCGAGGCGGTCGAGGGCGTGGAGGAGACCCGGGTGTGGCTCCAGGAGCTGATGGACGAGGCGATCGAGAAGCTGGACGGCACGCACTTCGAACTGGCCGGACCCGTCCGGCGCGTGGAGTCCATGATCGCCCCGCCCGGCGGCGCCGCCGCGCCGTACTACACCGAGCCGTCGCTGGACTTCTCCCGGCCGGGCCGCACCTGGCTGCCGACGATGGGCGAGACGCGCTTCCCCGTCTACGACCTGGTCACCACCTGGTACCACGAGGGCGTTCCCGGCCACCACCTCCAGCTCGCCCAGTGGACGTACGTCGCCGACCGCCTCTCGCGCTACCAGACGTCGGTGGGCATGGTCAGCGCCAACGCCGAAGGCTGGGCGCTGTACGCGGAGCGGCTCATGGACGAACTCGGCTTCCTGCACAACGCCGAGCTGCGGCTGGGCTACCTGGACGCGCAGATGATGCGTTCCACCCGGGTCGTCGTGGACATCGGCATGCACCTGGCCCTGGAGATCCCGGACCACTCCCCCTTCCACCCCGGCGAGCGGTGGACCCCCGCCCTGGCCCAGGAGTTCTTCGGCCTGCACAGCGGGCGCCCGGCGGACTTCGTGGAGAGCGAGCTGGTGCGGTACCTGGGCATGCCGGGCCAGGCGATCGGCTACAAGCTGGGCGAACGGGCCTGGCTGAAGGGGCGCGAGGCGGCACGCGCGGCACGCGGCGAGGCCTTCGACGCCAAGAGGTGGCACATGGACGCGCTGTCGCTGGGCTCGCTGGGTCTGGACGACCTGGTGGCGGAGCTGTCCGCGCTCTGAGCGCCGCACGGCATCCCGCGGGGCGCGCGGGCGACGGCTCGCGCGCCCCGCGAGGGGCGGGCCTCCGGGGCCGCGCGGCGGTTCTCCGCCCCTCCTCGCGCCATCCTCGTGGCGGGGTGCGGTGGCGCCGTAGCGCCGCGGCACCCCGCCATGCAGCCGTCATATGGCTGTCACGTTTTCGACACGTTGCTGGTGTACAGAACCGGTTCGCGGAAAGTCCCGCCGCCCTCCTCCGGCCGCCCCGCGGGCCCTCCGGTCCGACGCCATAGCAGACGATCATCCGCACGGCCACAGCCTGGCCATTTCCCCTCCCTCGCCCCTGCCGGGGTCCTACGCTGTCGTCGCACGCGACCCGTGATCCCCCCGGTCGGCCACACCCGGCGGTTTGACCGTTTCTTCCCGCAACGACGCGTCCGCGAGGAAAGTTGATGACCGATATAACGACTGTGGCGAGCCTGCTCGGCTCGGGCCTGGCAGTGGCCCTCGCACCGGTGGCGGTGCGCCAGGCCCGTCTGATCCGCGAGCTGCGGACACAGTTGTCCGACGTCCGTTCCGGCAACCGGGCGCGGGACGCCGAACTGGCCCGGCTGGCCGGGGTGAGCCTGCCGGCGACCGTCCAGGCCGTCGGCGACCGGCAGCCCGTGCCGGAGCTCCCCCCGGTCTCCGCGGAACTGGCCGGAACGCCGTTCGCCCGCCACCTCGGCGACCTCCAGGAGCAGGTCGTGCGCGCCCTCACCGACGCCGAGGGCCGCACCGCGCAGATGACCCAGGCGACGCTGCTCTCCGTGGCCCGCACCCTCCAGGCGCTGGCCAACAAGCAGCAGATGGCCGTCACCGACATGCTCAGGAAGCACGACTCGCCCGAGGTGCTGGGCGATCTGCAGGTGGTCGACCACGCCACCGCCCAGATCCTGCGCCGCGCCCAGGCGATCACCGTGGTGTGCGGCTCCTACCCGGGCCGCCAGCACAACGCCACCCCGCTCAGCGACGTGGTGCGGGGCGCGGTCAGCCGCATCCTGGACTTCCGGCGCGTCAAGATCTTCCACGACGAGGGCGACCGCGCCGTCGTCGGACGGACCGTGGAGGGTCTGGTGCTCGCGCTCGCCGAGCTGCTGGAGAACGCCACCCGCTACTCGCACCCGGACACCAAGGTGCTGGTGCAGTTCGAGCGCGCGCACAACGGACTGTCCGTCATCGTCGACGACAAGGGCGTGGGCCTGCAGCCGGGCGAACGGGAGCGGGCGCAGCGCCTGCTGTCGGGGCAGTCCCCCGTCAGCATCACCCAGCTCGGCGACCCGCCGAAGTTCGGCTTCGCGGTGATCGGCCTGCTGAGCGCCCGGTACGGGTTCGAGGTGTCGGTGACCAAGTCCCCCTACAGCGGCGTGCGGGCCGTGACGTTCCTGCCCAGCTCGCTCCTCACCGACGCCGCCCCGACCCGGCCGGTGGCCGCCGCCGGCTCCTCCGGCTCCCGGCCGGAACCCGCCGCGGCGCCGGGTGCGGCGGGACCGGCGGCCGGCGCGACGACCGCGGGCGGACTGCCCAAGCGGCGTCGGCGCACCGCCGACGCGCCGACGCCCGCCATACCGGCGCCCCGCTCCGCCGGGCAGCCGGAGTCCGGCCGCTCGCCGCGGGAGTCCGCGGCCACCCTGGGCGGCTTCGCCCGCGCCGCACGGGCCGCCCAGCGCACCACGTCGACACCCGAGGGGTCCGCGCCCGGAGGGTCTGAAGGGAACACCGAGGCATGATCTTCGACAACGAGAAGCTGGCCTGGATGCTGAGCCAGCTCATGGACCAGCCCGAGGTCCACGACGCCCTGCTGGTCTCGGGGGACGGCCTGGTGCGGGCGTGCACCCCGAACCTCGACCGGGACACCGCCGAGCAGATGGCCGCGGCGCTGGCCGGGGTGCAGGCCACCTCCAGCGCCAGCGCCCGGCTGTGCCGCTCCGAGCCCGAGTCGTGGGAGCAGAGCCTGACGCAGTTCCGCGACGGGTACGTCATCACCATCCGGGCGGGCGACGGCAGCTTCCTCACCGTGGGCACCTCCGGCGCGGCGGACGTGGAGGCCATCGGCTTCCGGATGCACCAGCTGGTGGCGCAGCTCGGCGGGCAGATGGCCAGCGAACCCCGCCACGACCCGGGCAGTCCGACATGACGCCCCGCCGCGCACGCACGGACCTGGTCCGGCAGTACGTCATCACCGGCGGCCGCCACGAGCCCAGCCGCAACACCCACGCCCTGGAGCTGGTCACCCTCGTCACCGCGACCGGTGACCGGCCCCTGGCGGAACTGGAGCCGGAGCAGCAGAGGATGGTCCGGCTCTGCCAGGGCGGCTACCTGTCGGTGGCGGAGGTCGCCGGCCACGTGCGGCTCCCCGTGTCCGTCACCACGATCCTGCTGGCGGACCTGATCGACAGCGGCCACGTGGTCGCGCGCAAGCCCCCGCCGGTGGCCCGGCCCACCGACCTCGACGTCCTGGAGAAGGTCCTGGATGGCCTCAACAACATTCTCTGACAGCGGCATCTACGTTCGCGACACCGTCCAGACCGCCGCGAAGCTGCTCGTCGTCGGGCCGTTCGGCGTCGGCAAGACCACGCTGATCGGCGCGGTCAGCGAGATCGAGCCGCTGCGGACCGAGGAGGTCATGACGCAGGCCGGCGCGCTGGTGGACGACCTCAAGGGCGTGGAGGAGAAGAGGACGACCACCGTCGCGATGGACTTCGGCCGCCTCACCCTCTCCCCCGAGCTGGTGCTGTACCTGTTCGGCGCGCCCGGCCAGCAGCGCTTCGTGCGGGTGGGGCCGGTGTGGCAGCAGCTGACCCGGGGCGCCTACGGCGCCCTGGTGCTGGCCGACACCCGGCGTCTGGACGCCTCCTTCGACGCGATGGAGATGGTGGAGCGGCACGGCCTGCCGTACGCGGTCGCCCTCAACTCCTTCCCCGACTCGCCGCGCTTCCCGGACGAGGAGCTGCGCGAGGCCCTCGACCTGAGGCCCGAGACCCCCTTGGTCGACTGCGACGCGCGGGACCGCGCCTCCGCCGCACGGGCGCTGATCGCCCTGGTCAAGCACGTCCGCACCTACTACCAGGAGCACGTTTCGTGACAACCCCGCCTTCCGGCCCGGACACGGTCCCCCCGCCGGGCTGCCCCGCCCACCGGGCCTCGGGGGTGCCCGCCGGCCTCTCCGCCGGCGGTCTGCCCCCGCTGTACGGACCCGACTTCGCCGCCGACCCGGACGCCACCTACGCCAGGCTCCGCGCCCAGGGCCCGGCGAGCTGGGTGGAACTCGCCCCCGGCGTCCCGGCCATCGTGGTCACCGACTACGACGCGGCGCTGGAGGTCCTGCGCAGCTCGCAGTTCAGCAAGGACGCCCGCCGCTGGACGGCCCTGAACCAGGGGCAGATCCCGATGGACAACCAGGTCGTCCCGATGATGGGCTTCCGGCCCAGTCTGCTGTTCGCCGACGGCGACCGGCACCTGCGGCTGCGCAGGACCGTCGACGACGCCCTGGCCCGCGTCGACTCCTACCGCGTGCGCGCCTTCGTGCAGCGCAGCGCGACCGCGCTCATCGACGAGTTCGGCCCCGCGGGCTCGGCGGACCTGGTCTCCCAGTACGCCGAGCGCCTTCCGGCACTGGTGTTCACCCAGCTCTTCGGCTGCGACGACGCGCTGGCGGACCGGATGTCCCGGGCGTGCGCGCGGATGATCGACGCCGAGCCCACCACCGCCCAGCGGGGCAGCGAGGACCTGGCCCGCTGCCTGGGCGAGCTCATCGCCGTCAAGCGCCGCTCCCCCGCCGCCGACGTGACCTCCTGGCTGCTGCACCACCCGCTGGGGCTGTCGGACGAGGAGATGATCCACCAGCTGGTGGTCCTCATCGGCGCGGGCACCGTCCCGCAGTCGGCCTGGATCTCCAGCGCGATCATGCTGCTGCTGACCGACGACCGGTTCGCCGGCGACCTCTCCGGCGGCAGCCTCACCGTCTCCGACGCGCTCAACGAGGTGCTGTGGGAGCAGTCGCCGATGGCGAACTTCTGCTTCCACTACGCCACGAACGAGTACGACCTGCGCGACGACTCCGGCGCCGGGCTGCTGATCCCCCCGGGCGTCCCGGTGCTCATCAGCCACGCGGCCGCCAACACCCAGGAGCCGCGCGACGGCGGCGGCGACCGCCGGGCCGCCAACCACGCGCACCTGGCGTTCGGCGCGGGGCCGCACGTGTGCCCCGCGCAGAGCATCTCGGAGATCATCACCGACGTGGCGATCGAGACGCTGCTGGACGTGCTGCCCGACGTGGCGCTGGCCGTCCCCGCGTCCGAACTGACCTGGCGCCCCGGTCCCTTCCACCGCAGCCTGTCCGCGCTGCCGGTGACCTTCCCGGCACTCTCCGCGTCCGGCTCCGCGCCCGTGCACACCCCCGCCCCGTCCGACCCCACATCCGGAGGTCAGCCATGGAATCCCCCGACGTCCACGTCCTCGACCCCACAGGCCGCGACCTCCACGGCGAGGCGGCCCGCCTCCGCGCCCGGGGGCCGGCGACGCAGGTGGAGCTCCCCGGTGGCGTGGTTGCGTGGTCGGTAACCGGACACGAGCACATCAAGCGGCTGGCGGGCGACCGGCGGGTCTCCCGTGACCCCCGGCAGCACTGGCCGGACCTGGAGCGAATACCCCAGGACTGGTCGCTGAACGTGTGGGTCCGGGTGGTCAGCGCCTTCACCAGCTACGGCGCCGAGCACCGCCGGCTGCGCAACATGATCGCCCCCTCCTTCACGCCCCGCCGCACCGAGGCGCTGCGCCCCCGCGTCCAGGAGATCGTCGACGGCCTGATCACCGACCTGGAGGCCGCCGAGCCGGGCGAACCGGTCGACCTGCGCGCCCGGTTCGCGTACATCATCCCCAACGAGGTGATCTGCGAGCTGTTCGGCGTCCCCGCCGAGATGCGCGCCTGGACCCGCCGGGTCATGGACGCCGTCCTGAACACCGGCGCCTCCCCCGAGCAGGCGCGGGCCGACTACGCCGAGATGTGGGCCTGCATGCGCGCGCTCGCGGACGTCAAGCGCGCCCGGCCGGGCGACGACATGACCAGCGAGCTGATCGCCGCCCGCGACGGCGACTTCGCGTTCGACGAGGAGCAGTTGATCAGCACCCTCGTGCTGATGATCGGCGCGGGCAGCGAGACGGCCGTCAACCTGATCGCCAAGGCCACCCACGCCCTGATCACCCGTCCCGACCAGCTCGCCCTGGTCCGGGAGGGGAAGGCGGGCTGGGACGACGTGATCGAGGAGACGCTGCGCGTCGACGGCCCGATCATGCACATGCCCCTGCGCTACGCGGTGGAGGACATCGACCTCGACGGCGTGACGATCCGCAAGGGGGACCCCATCATCCTGGCCTTCGGCGCCGCGGGCCGCGACCCCGCCCTCCACGGCGAGGACGCCGACGCCTTCGACCTCACCCGCTCCGAACGGGAGCACCTGGCGTTCGGCTACGGCGTCCACTTCTGCCTCGGGGCGCCCCTGGCCCGCATGGAGGCCGCCATCGCGCTCCCGGCCCTCTTCGAACGCTTCCCGGACATGCGCCTGGCCGCCGGACCGGACGGGCTGACGCCCCAGGCGTCCTTCATCGCCAACGGCCACCAGACCCTGCCGGTCCACCTCAAGCCCGCCTCCTGAGGCCTCCCGGCCCCCGCCGGGCCGGCGGGGTCGGCGGGCCCGGCGGGGCCGGCGGGGTCAGCGGTTGAAGCCGCCATCGGAGGTGATGACCTGGCCGGTGATCCAGGACGCCTCGTCGGTGGCGAGCCAGGCGACCAGGCGGGCGGGGTCGTCCGGCCGCCCCCACCGCCCGCCGGGGAAGAGGGAGGCGACGGACGCGTGGCCCTCGCCGGTGGCGTAACCGGTGTCCACCGGGCCGGGGTTGACCGTGTTGACGGTGACGCCCCGGCGGACCAGCGCGGTGGCCAGGGTGCGGGTGACGGAGGCGAGGGCGCCCTTGGCCAGGGCGTAGGCCACCTCGTCCGGCATGCCGCCCCCCAGGTCCTGGCCGGAGGTCGTCATCACCACCCGGCCGCCGTCCCGCCCCTCCTCGCGGAGGCGGGCGTACGCCTGGACCAGCAGCACCGTGGAGCGGGTGTTCACCGCCCAGTGGGCGTCCAGCATGTCCGCGTCGATCTCGTCGAGCCGGCCGTCGCGGCCGCTGAGGGCGTGGTTGGCGACGAGGACGTCCAGCCGCCCGCCCAGCGCCCCGGCGGCGGTGCCGACCAGGGCCGCCGGGGCGCCGGGGGCGGTGAGGTCGGCGGGGCCGTGGGCGACGACCGCGCCGTCGGCGGCGAGCGGCCGCAGGTCCGCGGCGAGCGCTTCGGGGCCGTCCGGGTCGGCGCCCCAGGGCTGTGCGGCGTCGTGGGGCGTGTGGTGGTGGAGGTAGATGCTCGCGCCGTACGCCACCAGGCGACGGGCGATCGCGTAACCGATCCCCGCCCGGCGGGAGGCGCCGGTGACCAGGGCGGTGCGGCCGAGCAGGGGACGGGGGTCGCGGTGGGGCGCGTCAGGGACCATGGAGCACCATGATCGCGGCGTGCCGCCCGGTCGTCATCCGGTTTTCGGCACCCGGTGGCGCACGGCCGAGCCGGCGCGGGTCTTGACCACCTCCAGCTGCGCCGGGATGCGCCGGCGCAGGTCCGCGACATGGCTGACGATGCCGACGCTGCGGTCGCGTTCGCGCAGGGAGTCCAGGACGTCCAGCACCTCGTCGAGGGTCTGGTCGTCCAGGCTGCCGAACCCCTCGTCGATGAAGAGGGTGTCCAGGCGCAGTCCGCCCGCCTCCTCGGTGACGACGTCGGCGAGGCCGAGCGCGAGGGCGAGGGAGGCGAAGAAGGTCTCGCCGCCGGAGAGGGTCGCGGTGTCGCGCTCGTTGCCCGTCCAGGCGTCCACGACGTGCAGGCCGAGTCCCGAGCGGCCGCGGCCGGAACCGCGCGCGTCGGAGTGGACGAGGACGTAGCGGCCCCCGGACATGTGCGCCAGGCGGGCGCTGGCCGCGGCGGCGACCTGCTCCAGACGGGCCGCCAGCACGTAGGACTCCAGGCGCATCCTGCGCTCGTTCTCCGCGGACGTCCCGGCGGTGAGGGCCGCCAGCCGGGCGACCCGGTCGTACTCCTCGCGCAGCGGGGCGAGTTCGCGGGCGTCGGCCAGGGCGCGGGCGGAGAGCCGGTCGAGCTGCTCGCAGCGGCCGCGCGCCTCGGCGTGGGCGGCGGAGGCGGCGTTCAGCCGCGCCACGGCCGCCGCCAGCGCGGCCTCGGCTGCGGCGGCGGAGGCGGGTGGGAGGGCGGCGGCCCCGGCCAGTTCGGGATCGGCGAGTTCGGCCGCGACGGCCGCCTCCTCGGCCTGCCGGTCGTCGATGCGGCGTTGCAGCAGGCGCTGCTCGGCGTCGGCGAGCCGGGCGTCGGCGGCGGCCCGCGGGGTGTCGAACCCGGCCCGCCACGCGGCGTCCGCGAGCCGGGCGTCGGCCTCCTTCAGCCGCAGCGCGGCGGCCTCGGCTGCGGCGGCGGCCTCGGCGGCGGCGGCCAGCCGCCGTGCCAGGCGCTCCAGTTCGGCCGCGCGGTGGGCGACGGAGGGGGCCTCGCCCCGGACCCGGGCCACCTGTTCCTCCAGCTCGGCCCGCTCGCCCAGCAGCGCCTCGCGCCGGGAGGTGCGGGACGCCACCCGGCGTTCGGCGTCCCGCCGGACGGCGACGCGGGCGTCGTGCTCGCGCACGGCGCGCTCCAGGGCGGCGCGGGCGTCCTGCGCCCCGGCGGCGGCCCGGCGGGCGGCGGTGTGCTCGGCCTCCAGGGCGGCGATCCGCTCGGCGAGTTCGGCGGCGGGCGTCTCGCCCGCCTCCTCGCCGGCCGCGGCGAGCCGGTCCCGCACGGAGGCCAGCCGCTGCTCGGCCCGCCGCCGTACGTCCTCCGCCCGCTGGTAGTCGGCCAGGGCCGCCTCCTCGGCGCGGCGGTCGACGTGTTCGGCGCCGGGGCGGGCCGGATCGGGGTGGGCGGAGGAACCGCACACCATGCACGGCGTGCCGTCGCTCAGCCCGGCGGCGAGTTCGGCGGCGATGCCGCGCAGCCGCCGCTCCTTCATCTCCAGCCAGTGCTCCTTGGCCGCCAGGGCCCGTTCGCGGGCGGCCGACAGCTCGGCGTCGGCCGCGTCCCGCGCGGCGGCGAGGTCGTCGCGGCGGTGCGCGGCGTCCAGCGCGCGCCGCAGGGCGTCCAGGCGCCGGGCGAGCTGCTCGGCGCGGGGCGCGGCCTCGGCGGCGGCGTCCACGCGCCTCTGGTGGGCGGTGCGGGTGGCCTCCCAGTCCGCCAGCCACTCCTCCGCCTCGCGCAGCAGCTCCTCGTCCGAGCCCGACTCCCGCTCCAGTGCGGTCAGTTCGGCGGAGAGGCGGGCGCAGCGCTCCTCGGCGCGGCGCGCGGCGTCCAGGGCGCCCAGCTCCTGGCGGGTGGCGCGCTCGAGCTCCGCGAGGTGCTCCGCGGGGGCCTGGGACAGCTCGGCGGGCAGCTCGGCGCGGGCCCGCTCCTCGGCGTGCGCGGTGCGGCGGCCGCCGGCCTCGGCCTCCTCGCGCAGGGCGAGGGCGGGGGCGACGGTGTCGGCCGCGCGGGCCCGCTCCAGCCGGGCGCGGTCGGCGCGGTGCTCCTCCCCGCGGGCGTCCAGGGCGTCGGCGCGCCGCCGGGCGTCGGCGTACCGGCGGCGGCGCCGGTCCAGCTCCCGTGCCTCCTCCAGCCGGCGCTGGGCGACGGTGTGGGCCTCCTCGGCGAGGCGTACGGCCGAGGCGGTGGCGTCCAGCCGTTCGCGGGCGTGGGCGCGGGCGGGCGCGGCCCACCCGAGTACGGCGCCGGCCAGGCCGGGATCGCCGGGCGAGAGCCCGCCGAAGGGGTCGCCGCCCGGCTCGGTGCCGCTTCCGGCGGCCTGCCGCATGCGGTGGGCCAGGGCGAGCAGCCGCTCGTCCCCGTCGCGCACCCGCCGCTGCGCGGTGGTGCGCAGTTCCGCCAGGTGCTGTTCGACGGCGGCGAAGCGGCGGGTGTCGAACAGGCGGCCCAGCAGCCTGGCCCGCTCCTCCGCCCCGGCCCGCAGGAAGCGCGCGAAGTCGCCCTGCGGCAGCAGGACCACCTGGCAGAACTGCTCACGGCTCATGCCCAGCAGCTGGGCCAGTTCCTCGCCTATCTCCTGGTGGGAGCGGCTGAGCGCCTTCCAGGTGCCGGTGGCGGCGTCGTACTCGCGCAGCCAGGCCTGGGCCTTGTCGGTGGTCATGCCGGTGCCGCGCTTCTTGGGGCGCGACTGCTCGGGCTGCCGGGTGACCTCCAGCCGCCGGCCGCCGACGGTCAGGTCGAGGACCACCTGGGTGCGGGTGCCGGGTTCGGCGTGGTCGCTGCGCAGCCGGCTCGGGCCGGAGGCCTGGCGGGCGCCGGGCACCCCGCCGTACAGGGCGTAGCAGACGGCGTCCAGCACGGAGGTCTTGCCCGCGCCGGTGGGCCCGTGCAGCAGGAACAGCCCGGCGGCGGACAGCTCGCCGAAGTCCACCTCCTGGGTGCCGCCGAAGGGGCCGAAGGCGGTGACGGCGAGCCGGTGGAGCCTCATCGGGGCGCCTCCGTGCGGGCGTCCTCGGCGCGTACGGCGTCCAGGGCCGCGCCGAGCAGGGCGCGTTCGCGCTCGTCGGGCCCCTGGCCGCCGCGGACGTGGGCGACGAAGCCCTCCGCGATCTCCTGGTCGGTGCGGTCGCGCAGCCGCCGCCCGTAGGAGGCGAAGGGGTCCTCCGGGCCGCGCTCGGGGTCGAAGACGAGGGTGAGGACGTGGGGGAAGCGGGCGGCGAGCCTCGCCATCGGCTCGCGCGGGCGGACGGGGTCGGTGAGGGTGGCCTCGACCCACGCGTGCTCGTGGCGGTCCAGGGCGGGGTCGGCGAGCAGGTCCTCCAGCCTCCCGCGGACGCGGGCCAGCGGGCGGGGCACCGGGCAGTCGATCCGCTCGGCCGCCACCTCCCCGCGCGGCCCGAGGTCGACCAGCCACACCGACTTGCGGTGGTGGGTCTCGGAGAAGGAGTAGGCGAGCGGCGAACCGGAGTAGCGGATCCGCTCGGCGAGGGTCTGGCAGCCGTGGAGGTGGCCCAGCGCCACGTAGTCCACGCCCTCGAAGACGGAGGCCGGGACGGAGGCGACGCCGCCGACGGTGATGTCGCGCTCGCTGTCGGACGGCTCGCCCCCGGTGACGAAGGCGTGGGAGAGGACGACCGAGCGGGTCCCGGCGGGGCGGGCGGCCAGGTCGGCGCGGACCCGGTCCATGGCGGCGCCCAGCACCGCCGCGTGCCCGGCCCGCTCCACCCCGAAGTGGTCCTTCACCAGGGCCGGCTCCAGGTAGGGCAGGCCGTAGAAGGCGACCTCGCCGTGCTCGTCGGCCAGGACGGCGGGGGTGGCGCAGCCGGCGGGGTCGGTGCGCAGGTGGACGCCCGCCCGCTCGATGAGTCCGGCGCCCACGCCCAGCCGCCGGGCCGAGTCGTGGTTCCCGGAGATCATGACCGTCGGCACGCCGAGGTCCGCCAGGCGGTGCAGGGTGTCGTCGAAGAGCTCGACGGCGGCCAGCGGCGGCACCGCCCGGTCGTAGACGTCCCCGGCGACGAGGAGGGCGTCGACGCGCTCGGCGCGCGCCACCTCCACGAGGTGGTCGACGAAGGCCTCCTGGGCCGACAGGAGGCTCACCCGGTGGAAGCTCCGACCCAGGTGCCAGTCGGAGGTGTGCAGCAGTCTCACAGGTCCGCTCCGCCCCGCACGTCTCTCCCTTCCTGACCCCGTAGGCCGTGGTCTGGATTGTTGCATGATCCGTTCGGCGGAACGTCCCGGACGGGGGAACCGGGTCGGTCAGCGGCCCAGGCAGTCGGTGAACCTGACCCCGCTCGCGTCCCCGGTGACGAAGTCCCGCTGGGCGTGGTTGGCCAGCAGGCACATGTCGTAGCGGGCGACCGGGCCGGACCCGCCGTCGCCGCCGCCGCCGTCCGGGGCGGGGGCGAAGTCGTGGTGCCCGGAGAGCTGGCAGGAGTCGTAGCGCACCAGCGGGCCGCGCGCGGTGCGGCGGTAGCGGTGGGGACGGGTGCCGGGGGCGAAGTCCTTGAAGGCGTTGGCGGTGTCGTCGCAGTCGTTGAAGCGCACCGTTCCGCTCTCCCAGGCGCAGTCGATCACCACGGTGTCGGGGCCGCGCACCTCGAAGCGGATGTCCTCGGCGTGGAAGCGCTGCACGGAGCCGTGGTGCTCGCCGCGCGGGAAGCGGAAGAAGGTGCTGGTCCGCCCGTACTCCCCGCTCCCGTGCGGGCGGCGGCCGGTGACGATGTAGGAGCCGCCCCGGCAGGTGATCGAGCCCCCGTAGGGGAACTCCAGGAAGTTGCCCCACTCGTACTCCACCTTCATGTCGTTGAACCAGTAGTTGAGGAACTGGTCCTGCTGCCGCCGGTCCCGCGATCTGTGCGACAGCCCGGAGTAGAGGAACGCCCTGCGGTACGCGCCGCCGACCCGGCAGGCGTCCCAGCGCATCTCGGAGTTGGTGTTGCTGCCGTCGAGGGCGAGCCCATAGGTCCACTCCCCCAGCCACTCGCACTCGCTGAACCGGTAGTCCTGGGCCTGCCCGGTGGAGTAGGAGTAGAAGAACGAGGCGCCCGGGGTGCCCGAGCGGAACCCGATGTGCTCGAAGGCGACGTTCGCCCAGCAGTCCTCGTTGCGGCACAGGTACGCGTCCTCCGTCCCCTCCGGTGCGAAGAGGATCTGCGTCATGCGCTTGCCCGCGCCCCTGAACCGCAGCCCGTTGGCCTTCACCTGCCCGCCGGTGGCGTCGATCAGCGCGTTCGGCTCGCGCACCAGGTAGGTGCCGGCGGGGACGTCGACGACGGTGCGGCCGGTGTTGTCCCACACGCGGTCGGCCGCGTACCGGTAGGCGCGGGCGAAGGCGCGGCTGTCGTCGGTCCGCCCGTCGCCCCTGGCGCCGAAGTCGGCGACGACGTCGACGGTGTCCTTGCCGCCGGGCCTGCCGCCGCCGACGGGGGCGGCCTCGCGCGCGTCCGCCGGCGGTGTGCCCGGTGCGTCGCAGCCCGCGAGCCCGGCCGCCAGTGCGCCGACCGTGCCCGCCGTCAGGAAGGCCCGCCGGGAGGAGTTGCCTGCCATGATGTGCTCCTTGGGGTTCCGTGTGTCCTGTGGGGGGAAGAGATGAGCCGGTTCCGTTGTGCCGTGGGGGAGTTGGCGGCGGCGCAGAAGTCGTCCAGGGGGGTGTCGCTGTACTCGCGGTACGTCAACCGGCCCGCCGGCCGGTTACTGGCCGCCGCGGCCTACGCCGCGCGCATGTCCCCCAACCAGGTCACGGTGGCCAGCGCGGTGTGCACGTTCACGGGAGTGGCGCTGCTCGCCCTCCTGCCGCCCTCGCACGGTCTGGCGCTGGGGGTGTTCGCCGCGCTGGTGGTCGGCTTCGCGCTGGACTCCGCCGACGGCCAGCTCGCCCGGCTGACGAAGCGCGGCAGCCCGGCCGGGGAGTGGCTCGACCACGTGGTGGACTGCGCGAAGATGCTCGCGCTCCACATGGCGGTGCTCGTCTCCTTCCACCGCAACTTCGGCTTCTCGGACCCGGCGTACCTGCTCATACCCGTCGCCTTCCAGTTCGCCGCCGTGCTGGTCTTCTTCGGCGGTGTCCTGACCGAGCAGCTGAAGCGGAACGCGGGAGGGCCCGGCCCCGCGGCGCCCCCCTCCACCCTCCGCTCGGTCGCCCTGCTGCCGGTGGACTACGGGGTGTTCTGCGCGGTGTTCCTCTTCCTCGGGAACCGCGGGCTGTTCCTGGCGCTGTACTGCGCGCTGCTCGCCGCCCACCTGCTGTTCATGGTGGCGTTCCTGGTGAAGTGGTACCGCGAGCTGTCCGTCCCCGCCCGCTGACCGCACCCCTCCCGCCCCGTCCCCCGCCGCCCCGGCGCGGGGCCGGGGCGGCGGGGGTGCGGTGCGGCGGTGCGCCGGGGGCCGTTCAGGCCGACTCGACGAGCCCGTCGAGCGCCCGGCGCAGCAGGGTGCTGGAGGTGTGGACGGTGTAGGGGAAGTACACGACCTCGACCCCGACGCCGGCGAAGTCCCGCTCCAGCCTCTCCCCCTTCTCCGTGCCCCGCCAGTCGTCGCCCTTGAAGATGACGTCGAAGCGCACCTGCTGCCAGGTCTCCAGCTTGTCGGGCACGGTCTCCACGAACGCCGCGTCCACGAAGCGGATGCTGCGCACGATCTCCAGCCGCTCGGTGAGCGGAACGACCGGTGACCGGCCCTTGGCCTGCCTGGCCATCTCGTCGGACACCACGCCGGCCACCAGGTAGTCGCACCGGCTCCTGGCGTGTCGCAGGATGTTCAGGTGTCCGATGTGGAATAAGTCGTAGACCCCGGGCGCGTAGCCCACTCGATGCGTCATCCGCTCTCCTCGGCGTGCGGTCGGGTCAGTTGCCGGCTGTCACGTACACGGGACCGTTGCGCCCCGAGAGGTTGGTGCCGTCGGTGACCTCCAGCGAGTAGCGGTGCGTCGCGCCGGGCTCCACGGTGTCGGTGTAGCCCATCATGGGCCGGTCCCAGTAGCGGGAGTCCTGGTCGATGGAGGTCAGGAAGACGCCGTCCCGGTAGATCCGGTAGGTCAGGACGCCGTCGTCCCGGTCCCAGGAGGCCTTCCAGCTCAGCTCGATCTTCCCCGTGGCGCCGGTGGCGCCGCTCATCAGCGGCACCTGGGGAGCCCCGGTGTCGGGCGCCGCGGCGAAGCGGGTCAGCCCCTGCTGCGGTTTCTCGTTGACGGTGGTGAACTCGCCGCCCGTCCACAGGATGCCGTCGGCCATGACCATGGCGCGCGGGCCGATCTGCTCGCCGATGCCGTCGTTGGTGTCGGGGAACCAGGGCAGGATCGTCTCGTCGGAGATCGACTGGGCCAGCAGGTGCTGGCGGTTGTTGTGCTCCGGGAAGCCGCCGGGCGTCTGGTCGCAGTTGTGCGCGTGCGAGGCGCTGTAGAGGACGCCCTGGTACGGGACCACGGCCTGGGTGGCGCCCAGGCAGGTGTCCTTCCACAGCAGCGCGCCGTCGGAGAGCCGGCCGGCCGCGCGGCCGTCGAAGACCCCGCCGCCGGTGCCCTCGGCGCCCAGGTAGAAGTTGGTGCCGTCGTTGACCAGCGACTTGACCGCGGAGCGGCGGGGGATCCAGCCGGTGAAGCGGTCGGTGATCCGTCCGGTGGTCGCGTCCAGGCCGACCAGTCCGTGCACGCTGTTGAGCAGGCTGCCGTTGATCGAGGTGAACCGGCCGCCGATGACGACCTTGTTCAGGTGCGGGGCGACGGTGATGGCGTTGATGCCCGGGGTGGGGTCGTTGGAGATCGACGAGCCCCGGACGGTGACGTTGAAGGGCAGCAGGGTGCTGTCGGGGGCCAGGGCCGCGACGCGTTCGCGCGTCTGCCCCTGGACGGTGGTGAACTGGCCGCCGATGTAGACGGCGGTGTCGGTGACGTCGATGGCCCGGACCGTGGAGGAGACGACCGGCTTCCAGTCGGCGGCGACGGTGCAGTCGGCGGTGTCCAGGGCCGCGGTGTTGGAGCGGCCCACTCCCCCGGCGCTGCCGAACGAGCCGCCGATGTAGAGCAGCGAGCCGTCGGGCGACGCCTTCATGGCCCGGACCGTCTCCGCTCCCCCGGTGAACTCCGGTGCGCAGGGGAGGGGTTCGCCGGTCACCGCGTCGAACGCGGCGAAGTTCCTGCGCGGCAGCTCACCGGTGCCGGGGGCCGCCCCGGGCGGGCGGATGTGTTCGAAGGTGCCCCCCACGTAGACGACGCCCCGGGCGTGGGCCAGGGTCCAGACGATGCCGTCGGTCTGCCAGGTGCTCAGCGGATCGGCGGTCAGTGTGGGCTCGCCGGCGGCCTGGGCCGGGCCCGCCGCCAGGGCGGTGGACGACAGGCCGAGCACGGCGGCGGCGAGCAGGGTTCTGACGGTTCTTCTTCTGCGCATGGATTCCCCCCTGGAAACGCATGAGCGCGGACGGAACGAGGCGGGGCGGGGAGGGCGTCCGCGCCGGTCGGCGCACGCGGCAACCACCCGTCTCTCACCGCGATTTCTCCTCGCTGCCCTTGCGCAGCACCCGGAAGAAGTCCCCCACCCCCAGCGGCACACGATAGCGCCACACGGCCGCACAGAACCCGCACATGGCGAAAGCGGTACCCGCCAGCGCCCCCCACACCGTGTCGCCCCACAGCGCGCGGGCGCCGAACGCCAGGGGGGCGACGACGGCGAAGGCGACGGCGGCGGCGTGGAGGTAGCCGCGGTCGACGGTGCGGAAGCCCAGCCGCCGCACCAGCAGCGCCGAGGCCGCGTTGTCCACCACGATCGCCAGCCCCCACGCCAGGGCCGCCCCCGCCACCCCGTACCGCGGCGCGAGCCAGATCCCGGCACCGAGCTGGACGGCGAAGCCGGCGCCCGCGGTCGCCAGGTTCCAGGTGCTGCGGCCGGCCATCAGCACGACGGTCTGGGCGTTGCCGACCCCCACGTTGACCACGCACGCCGCCGAGAGCACCACCAGCGCGGCGGCGCCCCGGTCGAAGCCCGGCCCGAACAGGGACAGCACGGTGCCGGGGAAGGCCGCGAGCACCACGAACAGGGGCCAGGAGAACAGCACGATCCATCGGGTCGACAGCCGGTGCAGATGCTCCGCCTCCCGCTCCGGGCCGCTCGTCATCAGTCTGCTGATCTGGGCGGCGACGGCGAGGCGGACCGCGAGCTGGAGCAGGGTGCCGGCGGTCACCAGGCGGCCGACCGCGGTGTAGACGCCGGCCTCGGCGCTGGTGCCCAGCGCCGACAGCAGGACCACCCCCACCCACACCGCGGCGATGTCGAAGACCGAGGACAGGGCGCGCGGCCCGGCGAAGGCCCAGAACTCGCCGGGGCCGGCGGGCCGCCGTGCCCCCGGCTCCCGCGCCCCGCCGGGGTGCGCCGCGCGGGAGCGGCGCAGCGAGACCCAGGCGGCCGCCGCGCCCAGCAGCGCGGGGAGCAGCCAGGCCGCGGAGAGCGCGAGGACGCTCGGCGCGAGCAGCGCCAGGGGCAGGGCGAGCACCACCCGCAGCACGGGCTTGCCGATCTGCTCGACGCCCACGAAGGGCACCACCGAGCCGTATCCGCGGGTGGCTCCGAGCAGCACCAGGGAGACGGTCGCCACCGGCAGGAAGACCGCGAACAGCCGCGTCACCTCCAGCGCCTGGCCGGCGGGGAGGCCCGGCAGCAGCCAGGCCGCCAGGGCGGGCGAGAGGAGCAGCACCGCCGCGCACGCCGTGCTCGCCGCCAGGGCGGGCGGCACCGCGGTGCGCAGCAGCCCGGGCACGCCGGCCCCGCCGGTCAGTTCCAGGTCGCGGGAGACGAAGCGCACCAGCGCGGTGTCGGCGCCCAGCTTGCAGGCGTTGCTCACGATGGTGAACGCGGCGACGCCCGCGAAGACCGCGCCGGCCCCGTGCGCGCCGAGCCCGCGGGTGACGACGGCGACGAGGAGGAAGCCGGACAGCGCGTTGACCGCGGAGCCCGCGAAGCCGAACCAGCCGCCGCGCACGGTCGCTCCGACCCCCCGGGCCCGGGCCGCCGTACCGCCGTGCGCGGCGGGCCGGGCGCCGGTCACGGGCGCAGGGTGGTGCCGTCGCCGGTGCGCCGGTACCGGCCGTACGAGCCGTAGGCGGTGTCGTCCGCGCGGGCGCCGGGCCCGCCCGGTGCGACGCGCTTGAGGGCCACGGTGTCCTCGCCGTTGCCGGGGCCGCCGGGGCCGCCGGAGCCGGTGGTTCCGGTGGTGCCGTCCGTCCCGGTGTCCTCGTCCTCCGGGGCGCGCGACGGGTTCCGGCGGCGTCCGCGGCCGCCCTCGTACAGCACCGCGCCCAGGACGTGCCCGCCGACGGAGGTGACCAGGTCCCGCACCCGGTCCAGGTCGTCCCTGAGGGTGGTGTCCGGGTCGCAGACCACCAGCACGCCGCGCGCCAGCCCGGCCACGGCCGTGCCGTCCGCGTGGGACAGCAGCGGGCCGGTGACGGCCACGACGTACTCGTCGCGCTCGGCCGCTCCGGTCAGCAGACCGGTGAACTCGGGGGAGTTGAGCGCCCGCGTGGGGTCGGGCACCCGGCGTCCGGGGACGAGTTCGAGGTATCCGGCGGTGCCCGCGTCCACGGTGATCCGCGCCCCGCCCGGCCAGCGGCCCGGCGCGGGCTCGCGGACGGCGCCGCGCACGGGGAGCTCCCCGGCCAGCCGCGGCGTACGCGGGTCGGCCTCGACCAGCAGCACGTCGCGGCCGGTCTCCGCCAGGGCGGCGGCGAGGTTGACCGCGGTGGGCAGGGTCCCGGGGTGCTCCCGGGCGGAGACGACCAGCAGGCAGCCGGGCCCGGCCAGGCGCGGGTGGCGCAGCGCGCGCAGGGCGACCGTCCGGAACTCCTCGGCCCGCTCCCCGCCGCGGGACGGTCCGACCTCCAGGACCTCCGCGCCGTCCTGCCGCCGCGGCAGGGTGCCGAGCACCGGCGCCCGCAGGGCGGTGCGGATCTCGTCGGCCGAGCGCGCCCGCGGGTCCAGGAGGGAGCGGATCCAGGCCGCCAGCAGTCCGCCGGCCAGGCCGGCGACCGATCCGACCAGGACGACCACCGCGACTCCGGGGCCGGAGGGGGCCTCGGGCTCCTCGCCCCGGCGCACCACGTCGCCGGGAGAGGTGTCCAGGGTCTTCAGTCCGGTGATGCGCCCCTGGAGGTCGGCTATCCGGGCGGCGAGGTTCTCGCGCTCGGACTCGGCGGTCTGCCGGGCGGAGGGGGTGACCGCGTTCGCGATCTCCAGGTCCAGCTCGTCGCGCTGCGCCAGCAGGGGCCTGAGCTCGTCGTCCAGGCCGGCGACGGTGTTGTCGATGCGCCGGGTGACGGTGGCCTCGCGGTGGTCCAGATAGGCCCGTACGAAGGCGTTGACCCGCTCGGCGGCCTCCCGCGGCGAGTCCGCCGTGTACTCGAACTCCAGGATCTGGGTCTCGGGCGGATTGCTCACCCGCAGACCGCGCTGGAGCGTCTCCGGGTCGGCTCCCCCGCCCAGCGCCTCCGCGGCGCGGCCGGCGACCGCCGCGCTCCGCGCGATCTGCCGTTCGGTGCCCATGCTGATCTGCTTGTCGGCCGACACCCCGCCCGCCTCGAACGGCGCGGTGCTGATGGCCTGGACGACGACCTCGCCGGTGGCGGTGTAGTCGGCGCCGCCGAGGGCGGAGACGGCACCGCCGCCGAGGGCGCCCAGCAGCAGGCCGGAGGCGATGACGGCGCGGTGGCGGAAGAGCCGGCGCAGCTGGTCGCGGAGCTGGTCGGGCTCCCGCGAGGACTGGTCGAAGGCGCTCACGTGCGTGCTTCTCCTGTGGAGGGGGTCGAAGGGGCGGTCCGGGGTGCGGCGCCCGCGGGCGCGGGGCCGGCGGGTTCCGGAACGACCCGGGCCGCCGCCGCGGCCCGGGTCGGCGGCGCGGAGGGCGGCGGGGCAGCGGGCGGGGCGGCCTTCCGGTCCGGCCTGCCGGTGATCAGCAGCGGTACCAGGAGCAGCAGGGTGAGCGGTCCCATCACGAACAGCAGACTGCCGCGCAGCAGGATGATCTGGTAGAAGCCGAACGCGGTCACGGCCAGGGCCGCGAACGTGCCGCCGTGCTCCCGCAGCCGGTGCCGTACGCCGTCGATCCGCCGCCCCGCGGCCCCGAACAGGGCGAAGACCGCGGCGACCCCGGGGAGTCCGGCCCACATGTAGCTCTCGATCCACAGCGGCGCGGAGAGGTTCTCGAAGGCGTAGCCGGCGTGCCGGGCCAGGAGGATGCCGGCGTCGTCGGGCTTGTCCGGCCAGACGGCGCGCGGCACGAAGAACAGCGGCGGCCCGAGCGCGTCCCGGGGCGCGTGGCCGTGCCCCCGTACGTAGTCGACGCCCGTCGCGATCTGCTGGAAGGCGTCGTAGTCGCCGTTGGAGGTGAACTGCTCGGCGAGCGAGACGACCTCGACCGGCTCGCGCTTCTCGTAGCGGAAGTAGTCGCTGTAGGGGAACACCACGAGCACGGCGGCGGTGACGGCCGCCGCCGCCGCGCGGAAGGCGCGCGGCCGGCGCAGCGCGGGGGCGGCGAAGAGGATCGTCAGCAGCACCGTCCCGGCCCAGAAGCGCGGCTGGCTCACGGGGTTGTTGACCACGACGTTCACCGCGACCAGCACCGGCAGCAGGATCCACCGCGCTCCGCGCAGGGTGCGGTCCCCGCCCGGCGCCCGGGGTACGAACAGCAGCGCGACCAGGGCCCAGAACGCCGGGACCGACAGGCTCCACGCCGCCAGGGCCTGGTCCGCGGCGCCGCCCGGATCACCCTGCGACGCCGCCTCGTTGACGGCCTGGCGGCTCCGGAAGAACGCCGGGAGCCCGCCCTGGGCGGGCACCAGGACGGCGGCCAGCGCCAGGGCCAGTCCGCTCAGCAGCAGGGTGCGCAGGGGGGTGATCCGGCGGGCGAGCAGCGGTTCGAGCACCGCGGAGGTGCGGGCGGGCCGCCGTCCCGCCAGCGCCGCCCCGGCGCTGTAGGCGAGCAGTCCGGTCTCCACCAGGACCGCCGAGGTGAAGGCGGCGCCGGCGTCGACGGCGAAGCCCCACGGGTAGGAGTCGGTCGCGAGCATGGCCAGCGGCGCCAGGCCCAGCCAGACGTAGCAGAAGAGCCAGAAACCGAAGCCGACGACCCGTACCAGGGGGTCGGTCAGCACCCGGGCCAGTGCCCCGCCGGTGTGCGCCACCACCACGCACTGCACCGCGAGCGCGGCGCCGGGGCGTACGTCCTGCCCGTAGAGCACCAGCGCGGGCAGCAGCAGGACGAGCAGGACGGCGCACAGGCACAGCGCGGGGACGCTGCGCCGCTCGGCTCGTCCCGCCGCGGGGGCCGGTTCCCTCTCGGGCATGGCCGGGTCTCCTCCTCCCGTCCCGTGTCCGCCCCCGCGGGGAGCGGTACGGACGGGATCGTGTTCTCCATCGGCTTTTCCACCGATACGTCCCCACGCGGGGCCGCGGGCCCCTACGATGACCGCGTCTTCGAAGGGGGGACGGCAGTGCTGGACTCGTTCGCGGGCCGCTGCGTGCTCGTGGTCTCGACCAACTACGCGCCGGAGCACGCCGGCATAGGACCGTACTCGACGCAGATCGCCGAGCACCTGGCCGGACTGGGCGCCGACACCCATGTCCTCGCCGGGATGCCGCACTACCCGGCGTGGCGCGTGCACGAGGAGTACCGCGGCAGGTGGCGGGTGCGCGAGACGCGCGAGGGGGTCACCGTCCACCGCCGCCGGCACACCGTGCCGGCGCGCCAGACGGCCCTGCGCCGGGGGCTGTTCGAGGCGAGCGTCCTGGCGCACGGCGCACTCGCGCCGCCGCGCGTCCGCCCGGACGTGGTGCTCTCCCAGATGCCCAGCCTGGCCGGCGGTGTCCTCGGCGCCGGGATCGCGCGGCGCGCGGGGGTGCCGCACGCGGTGGTCGTCCAGGACCTGATGGGCGCGGCGGCCGGGCAGAGCGGGATGAGCGGCGGCGGCCGGGTCGCCTCGCTCGCCGGGGGCGTGGAGGGCCGGGTGCTGCGCTCGGCGGCGGTGGTCGGGGTGGTGCACGAGTCGTTCACCGACCGGGTGGCGGCGATGGGCGTGCCGCGCGAGCGGGTGCGGGTGGTGCCCAACTGGACGCATGTGCGCGCACCCGGCGGCGACCGCGCGCGGACCCGGGCCCGGCTGGGCTGGCCCGAGGACGCCACCGTGGTGCTGCACTCGGGGAACATGGGCCTCAAGCAGGGGCTGGAGGTCCTGGTGGAGGCCGCCCGCCTCGCCGACCGGGACGGCGGTCCGGGCGGTGGTCCAGGTGGCGGTCCGGGTGGTGGCGTACGGGTGGTGCTGATGGGCGACGGCCACCGGCGCGAGCACCTGCGGGAGCTGGCCCGGGACGTGGAGTCGCTGGTCCTCCTGCCGCCCGCCGGCGACGAGGAGTTCCCCGAGGTCCTGGCCGCGGCGGACGTACTGGCCGTCACCCAGCGGGCGTCGGTGCTGGACATGAGCCTGCCGTCCAAGCTGACCTCGTACTTCACGGCCGGGCGCCCGGTGGTCGCCTCCGTCGCGGCCGGCAGCGGCACCGCGCGGGAGGTCGAGCGCTCCGGCGCCGGGGTGGTGGTGCCCCCGGAGGACCCCGGGGCCCTGCTGGAGGCAGTCCGCCTGCTGGCCGGCGATCCGGAGCGGTGCGCCGCACTGGGCGCCCGGGGCCGGGAGTACGTCGAGCGCCGCCTGAGCCGCCGGGCCGGTCTGGAGCGGATCACCGCACTGCTGCGCGAGGCGTCGGCCGCCGGTTGACGGGCGGGCGCGGGACGCGGGGCCGTACGGGGGCGGCGCGGGCCGCCGGCGGACCCTCACCGCGCTCCGGGCCGGGCGGCGCGGGCGGCGGACCCGTACAGCCTCTCCAGCCGGTCGGCCACGGCCGCCAGCGAGAACTCCTCCCGTGCGGCGGTGCGGCCCGCCGCGGCGGTGCGCTCGCGCAGCGAGCGGTCCTCCAGCAGGCTCAGCACCGCCTCGGCCAGCGCCTCGGGGGATCCGTCGGTGACCAGCGCGGCTCCGCGCCGCTCCAGTTCGGCGGCGATCCCGCAGCTGCCGGTGCAGACCACGGGGGTGCCCGCGGCCAGCGCCTCCAGCACGCTCATCGGGAACGGCTCGTCCACGCTGGGCAGGACGTACACGGTGGCGCGGGCGATGCGCCGCACCGCGGCGGCGTGGTCCAGCGGCCCGCCGTACTCCACCGCCCCGTCCAGGCCCTCGTCCGCGATCAGCCGGCGCACCGGGGCCAGCCGGCCCTCGTCGGCCCCGTGCAGGGCGAAGGACGCCTCGGGGCGCTTGGCGCGCACCAGCGCGGCCATGCGCACGAACGCCTCGGGGCGCTTGCGCGGGTGGAGCCGGGCGAGGAAGAGCACGTCCGCGCCCTCCGTTCCGTCCGGCCCGTCCGTCCCCTCCGGCCCGTCCGCCGGGGGCCGGACCCCGTTGGGCAGCCGGACCATCGGCGGGCCGCCGGGCCGCAGCACCCTGCGCAGCCCGGTCTCCTCGTCCTCGGTGAGCACCAGCGCGGCGCGGGCCCTCCGCAGCAGGGGCACGTAGCAGCGGTCGAAGAGGCGGGCGGCGGCCGAGCGGCGGGGCTGGACCATGCCGTGGGTCTGGACCACGAAGGGGCGGCGGCGCAGTGCGGCGACGGCCAGCGCCGCCAGGGAGACCAGGTCGCGTCCGGCGTGGACGTGCAGGACGTCGGCCCGGCCCGCCAGCCGCCACAGGGTGACGGCCAGCCCGGGGTGGAACAGACCGAGGAACCCCTGGCCGGGCACCAGCGCGCGGGCGCGGTGGGCGCGCAGCGGCACGCCGTCCAGGGTGCGCGGCGGCACGGCCCGGCCGCGCCACAGCGACACCAGCACGGTGTCGTGGCCGCGTGCGGCGAGTTCGGCGAGCTGCCCGGTCGCCACGCTCACCGGGCCGCCGTACGCGCCGTCGTCGCCGGTGAGGGTGACGGTGTGGACGATCCTCATCGGGCGCCTCCGGCGGTGTGCACGGCCCCCGGGGCCAGATCGCGGTGGGCGACCGCCCCGGCCCCGACCACCGCGCCCGCGCCGACGGTGACGCCGCGCAGCACCAGGGCGCGGGCGGCCACCCACGCGCCGCGCTCCAGACGGACCGGCGCGTTGTCGAACTCGAAGGTGGGCGAGCGCCGCTGGTGGCTGCCGGTGCACAGCACCGCCTCCTGGGAGACGCACACGTCGTCCTCGATCGTGATCGGCTCCAGGTTGATCAGCCAGGCGCCCTCGCCGATCCACACGTCGTCGCCGACGGTCAGCTTCCAGGGCCAGTGCACGCGCACCCGGTGCCGGATGAGGACCCGCTCCCCCACGCGCGCGCCGAAGGCCCGCAGCAGGGCCGGGCGCCAGCGCGGCGGGAACCACCACTTGACGAAGAGCAGGTTGAGCGCGGCGAACCAGGCGGCCTGGACGAGCGGGCCGCGCTGCTTGTCGTAGCCGGCGCCGGTGAAGCCGCGCAGCCGGCGCGGGGCGGCCGGGGCGCTCATCGGTCCACCCGCACGCGGCGGCCGGACAGCTCGGCCTCCAGCTGCGCCACGTCGGCCTCGACCATGATCCGGGCCAGCTCGTCGTAGTGCACCGTGGGGGCCCAGTCCAGCAGCTTCCGCGCCTTGGAGGCGTCGCCGATCAGGGCGTCCACCTCGGTGGGGCGCTCGTACTTGGGGTCGAAGCGGACGTGGCGCTCCCAGTCCAGGCCCGCGGCGCCGAAGGAGGCGGTGAGGAAGTCGCGGACGGTCGCGGCCACGCCGGTGGCCACCACGTAGTCGTCGGGCTCGTCGCGCTGGAGCATGCGCCACATGGCCTCGACGTACTCGGGCGCGTAGCCCCAGTCGCGGACCGCGTCGAGGTTGCCCAGGTAGAGGTGCTCCTGCAGGCCCGCCCGGATGCGGGCGACGGCGCGGGTGATCTTGCGGGTGACGAAGGTCTCGCCGCGCCGCGGGCTCTCGTGGTTGAAGAGGATGCCGTTGACGGCGTGGAGGCCGTACGCCTCCCGGTAGTTGACGGTGGCCCAGTACGCCATGACCTTGGCGCAGCCGTACGGGCTGCGCGGGTGGAAGGGCGTGGTCTCGTTCTGCGGCGGCGGGGTGGCGCCGAACATCTCCGAGGACGACGCCTGGTACAGCCGGGTCCGCACGCCGCTGGCCCGGATGGCCTCCAGCAGCCGTAAGGCGCCGAGCCCGGTCACGTCGCCGGTGTACAGGGGCGCGTCGAAGGAGACGCGGACGTGGGACTGGGCCCCCAGGTTGTACACCTCGTCCGGCCGGACGTCGCGCAGCAGGTTCACCAGCGCCACCCCGTCGGAGAGGTCCGCGTGGTGCAGGACGAGGCGGCGGTCCGGGGTGTGCGGATCCTCGTAGATGTGGTCGATGCGCTCGGTGTTGAAACTGGACGAGCGTCTCATCAGGCCGTGCACGGTGTAGCCCTTGTCCAGCAGCAGTTCGGCCAGGTACGAGCCGTCCTGCCCGGTGATGCCCGTGATCACAGCGGTACGCGACATGGTGGTCCCCCCACGAGTGGTCTGGTGTCGGGTCGTGTCCGGCCGGACGCCGGGGCGGGGCAGGACGCCGACGGCGACAACTGGCCATATTTCACGAGAAATCGAAGAAAAGTAAGGTCTTCCCTGACAGAATCCGCGCCATGGACGATCTGCTGCCTCCGCCCGCCCGCGTCTTCGTCGCGGGACACCGCGGCCTGGTCGGTTCCGCCGTGGCCCGGCGGCTGTCCGCCCGGGGCTACGAGGTGCTGACCCGCACCCGCGCCGAACTCGACCTGCGCGACGGCGCCGCCACCGCCGCGTACCTGCGCGACGCCCGGCCCGACGGCGTCGTCCTGGCCGCCGCGAAGGTGGGCGGGATCATGGCCAACAGCACGTATCCGGTGCAGTTCCTGGAGGACAACCTCCGCATCCAGCTCGGCGTGGTCGCCGGCGCCCACGCCGCCGGGGTGCGGCGGCTGCTCTTCCTGGGGTCGAGCTGCATCTACCCCAGGCACGCCGAGCAGCCGATCACCGAGAGCGCCCTGCTGACCGGCCCCCTCGAGCCGACGAACCAGGCGTACGCCGTCGCCAAGATCGCCGGCATCGTCCAGGTCCAGTCCTACCGGCGGCAGTTCGGCGCCTCCTTCGTCTCGGCGATGCCGACCAACCTCTACGGGCCCGGCGACAACTTCGACCCCGAGACCTCGCACGTCCTGCCCGCGCTCATCCGCCGCTTCCACGAGGCGAGGGAGCGGGGGCTGCCCGAGGTGACGCTCTGGGGCACCGGCACGCCGCGCCGCGAGTTCCTGCACGTGGACGACCTGGCCGCCGCGTGCGAGGTGCTGCTGCGCCGCTACGACGGCGACGAGCCGGTCAACGTCGGCTGCGGCGAGGACCTGACGATCCGCGAACTGGCCCTCCTGGTCGCCTCGGTGGTGGGCTACGAGGGCCGGATCGCCTTCGACCCCTCCAGGCCGGACGGCACCCCGCGCAAGCTGCTCGACACCGGCCGGATGCGCGCGCTGGGCTGGTCCCCCTCGATCGGCCTGGCCGAGGGCGTCGCCGCCACCTACCGCGCCTGGCGCGGCGCGCCGGAGCCGGTCTGACCCGGTCGCGGCGCCCGCCGGGCCGCCCCTCCTAGTACGCGCCACGGGCGCTCACCACGGCGCGGACCGTACGGACCAGGACCTCGACGTCCCCGGCGTACGACCAGTTGTCCACATAGCTCAGGTCGAGCGCGACGGTCTCGTCCCACGACAGGTCGGACCGTCCGCTGACCTGCCACAGCCCCGTGATCCCCGGCTTGACCGACAGCCTGCGCAGCTCGGTCTCGTCGTAGCGCTCCACCTCCTCGGGCAGCGGCGGGCGGGGCCCCACCAGCGACATGTGGCCGGCCAGCACGTTGAACAGCTGCGGCAGCTCGTCCAGGGAGTAGCGGCGCAGGAACCGCCCCAGCCGGGTGACCCGGGGGTCCTCGCGCATCTTGAACATCGCCCCGTCGTGCTCGTTCGCCGCGTCCAGGGCCGGTCGCATCCGGTCGGCGGACTCCACCATCGTGCGGAACTTCCACATGCGGAACGGCACCCGCCCCTGCCCGACACGGACCTGCCGGTAGATGACCGGCCCCGGGGACGACAGGCGCACCGCCGCCGCCACCCCCAGCAGGACGGGGGCGAGCGCCACGGCCAGCAGCAGCGCGCCCACCCCGTCGGTGACCCGTTTGAGCAGCATCGGCAGTCCGCGCCGGGCCGCCGGCTCCACGTGCAGCACGGTCATCCCCGCGGTCCGGGCCGGCCGCAGCCGGTGCCGCGAGACGTCGACGAGGCCGGGGACGACGACCAGGCCGCGGCCGTCGTCGTGCAGCGCCCACGCCAGGCGGCGCAGTCCCTCCCCCGACGTCCGCCGCCCGGGGACGACGAAGACCACGTCGGCGCCGAGTTCCGCGGCGCGCCTGAGGACGGTGTCCGCGTCCTCCGCCTGCGCGCGGCCGTCGCCGCCGGGGAGCCGGTCGGGGCCGGGCGGCACCGGTTCCCCCCCGCCGTCCCCGAGGACGCAGCCGCCGACCACCAGGTACTGGCCGTCGGTGCGCGCCCCCATCCGCGCCGACAGGTCCTCCACGGCCTGTGCCTCCCCCACCACCAGCACCCGCCGCAGCCCCTGCGCCCGGCGCCGCAGCGCCAGGGCGCGCCGGTGCGCCAGCCTGCGGCGGACGGCGGTCAGCGCCAGGCACGGGAGGAGGGCGGGCAGCCATGCGGCGGCCGACACCTCGGTCCCCGTCACGACGCACAGCGCGGCGAGCACGCCCAGCATCGTCAGCCAGTCGCGGAGCACCGGCAGCACGGTTCCGCTCTCCCCCGGTTCCCCCGCCGCGTAGCGCTTCCTCAGGACTGCGATCAGCGGCCACACCGCACCGACGGCCAGACCGGTCAGCAGCGGATGCGGCCGTCCCTCCACGGCGCCCAGCGCACCGGCCGGTGCGGCGGCGCCCAGCACGTCCACCGTCAGGGCCACCAGGAGGCGCCCGTCGGCCTCCGGTCCCGCCCTCTCCCTTCTCTCACGCGCGCGGACGCGTAACGGTTCGGCTAACTTCGCGGGCGCTTCGACGACCCGCGTTCCGGCAGCCTCGGACAAACCCCTGCCCCCCTACTCGGTCGGCGTCCCCTTCCCCCCGCTCGGCCGGCGGATGCCGGCGTCGCAGTCGCCTCCGTACCGAGTGTGAAGACTAGAACACACTTGCCGATTTCCGCGGCCGTTTACCTAACCTGTTGATGTCTGCGCCTTGGAGTTCACATGGCACTTAAAGATCGCCAGTGGGCATTTGGCCGAGTTTCCGCCTTCCGGTCGCGAAGGCCCGGCGCGGTACGGCGGCGCGGGCGCGGGACCGTACCGCGCGCCCTATCCGGCCCCGTACGCCTCGCCGCCCAGTTCCAGCCGGGCGGTGCCCGCGGTGGCGTCGGCGAGCCAGGACCGGAAGGCGTCGACCTCGGCCTCGGGCAGCGCGACCTCGATGGCGACCTCGGCGCCGTAGTGCACGCCCCGCACGTCCCGGCCGCCGGTGCGCAGCTCGTTCTCGACCCGGCCCGCCCGCTGGTGGTCCACCGTGACGGTGACCAGCCGCACGCGCCGCCGGACGACGGTGCCCAGCGCGTCGAGGGCCTCGCCGACCGCGCCGCCGTAGGCCCGGATCAGCCCGCCCGCGCCCAGCTTCACCCCGCCGAAGTAGCGCGTGACGACCGCGACGGCGTAGCGGACGTCGCGGCGCAGCAGCATCTGGAGCATGGGCGCCCCGGCCGTGCCGCCGGGCTCCCCGTCGTCGCTCGCCTTCTGCACCCGGGCGTCGGCGCCGATGACGTACGCCCAGCAGTTGTGGGTGGCGTCCGCGTGCCGCTCGCGGATCCGGGCGACGAACGCCTGCGCCTCCTCCTCCGTGGCGGCGGGCGCGAGCGCGCAGACGAAGCGCGACCTGTTCACCTCGGTCTCGTGCACGCCCTCGCCGGCGACCGTCACATACTGCTCCCGCATTCCGCCCACCCTAGGGCCCGCCCCGGGGAATGGCCCGGCCGGGCCGCCGGTTGGCAGGGGCATGTACGGAGACTCAGAGACTGTCCGCAGGATCCTGACCGAGACCGGCGACACCTGGGCGGTGGTCGGCCTGTCGTCCAACCGGAGCCGCGCCGCCTGGGGCGTGGCCTCGGTGCTCCAGCGCTTCGGCAAGCGGATCGTGCCCGTCCATCCCAAGGCGGAGACGGTGCACGGCGAGAAGGGGTACGCCTCCCTGGCCGAGATCCCCTTCCCGGTCGACGTCGTGGACGTGTTCGTCAACTCCGAACTGGCCGGCGGCGTCGCGGACGAGGCGGTGGCGGTCGGGGCCAGGGCGGTCTGGTTCCAGCTCGGCGTGGTCGACGAGGCGGCGTACGAGCGCACCCGCGCGGCGGGCCTGGAGATGGTGATGGACCGCTGCCCGGCGATCGAGATCCCCTCCCTGCGCTAGCGGACCCCGGGGGCCGGACGCGCGGGACGGCGGCCGTGGGCGCCCGGCGCCCGGCGCCCGGCGCCCCTCCGGGGAGGCGTGCGCCCCG
>NZ_JARVKV010000032.1 GCF_029813835.1 Streptomyces sp. DH37 | reverse complement strand
CTCCCGGCCGCCGCGGCACCGTCCTCCGTACGGGGCGGGAGAACCCGTCAGGCGCCCTCGCCCAGGTAGGCGGCCCGCACCCGCGGATCGGAGAGCAGCGCGGACGCCTCGCCCCCCATCACCACCTCACCGGTCTCCAGCACGTAACCGCGGTCCGCCAGCTGGAGCGCCTGCGAGGCGTTCTGCTCCACCAGCAGCACCGTGGTGCCCTGCTCGTTGATCTCCCTGACGATCTCGAAGATCTGCTGCACGATCAGCGGCGCCAGTCCCATCGACGGCTCGTCCAGCAGCAGCACCTCCGGCTTGCCCATCAGGGCGCGGCCGATCGCCAGCATCTGCTGCTCACCGCCCGACAGCGTCCCGCCGAGCTGGCTCTTGCGCTCCCCCAGCCGCGGGAACAGGGTGAACACCCGGTCCATCTCGGCCTTGTCCACGGACTTGAACCGGTACGCCCCCATCTGGAGGTTCTCCCGGACCGTCATCCGCGGGAAGACCCCGCGCCCCTCGGGAACGTGCCCGATGCCGAACCGGACCAGATCGTGCGACTTGATGCCGTCGATCCGCTCCCCGTGCAGCAGCACCTGGCCCTCGCGCGGGGCGATCATCCCCGACGCCGTCCGCAGCGTGGTCGTCTTGCCCGCGCCGTTGGCGCCGAGCAGCGCGACCACCTCGCCGCGGCGGACCGTCAGGTTGATGCCCTTGAGCGCCTCGATGGCGCCGTAGAACACCCGCAGGTCACGCAGCTCCAGCACCACCGGGGCGGTCGGCTCGCCGCCGCCCCGCGGCTCCTTCTCCAGATCCGTGGTGACGCTCACTCGTGCTCCTTGGTGTCCCGCTCCGGCGCCCCGGCGCCGGCTTCGGTGTCGGTCCCGGCCGCCGGGGCGCCGCCGGCCTCGGCGGCGACCTCCGCCACCGCGGCCTCGTCGTCCTCGGTCACCGCGCCCAGGTACGCCTCGATCACCGCCGGGTCCCGCTGCACCTGCGACGGGGAACCCTCGGCGATCTTCTTGCCGAAGTTGAGCACCATCACCCGGTCGGCCACCGACATCACCAGCCGCATGTCGTGCTCGATCAGCAGCACGCTCACGCCCAGTTCGGTGTTGATCCGCCGGATCAGCTCCTCCAGCTCCAGCTTCTCCGTGGGGTTGGTGCCCGCCGCCGGCTCGTCCAGCAGCAGCACCTCCGGGTCCGTCGCCAGCGCCCGCGCGATCTCCAGCCGCCGCTGGTCGCCGTAGCTCAGCGACCCCGCCAGCTCGTTCATCTTGTCCAGCAGACCGACGTACGACAGCACCTCGTGCGCCCGGCGGTCGCTGGCCCGCTCCGCCTTCCGCGCGTTCGGCAGCCCCAGCATGATCGACACCGGATCGGCCTTCAGCCGCGTCTCCGCGGCGATCTTGACGTTCTCCAGCGCCGTGAGCGCCCCGAACAGCCGGATGTTCTGGAACGTGCGCGCCAGACCCCACCGGCTGACCACGTGCGGCTTGGCGCCCAGCAGCGAGTGCTCGCCGCCCGCGCGCGGCCGGAAGACGATCCGCCCCTCCTGCGGGACGTACGCGCCCGTCAGCGAGTTGAACAGCGACGTCTTGCCCGCGCCGTTGGGCCCGATGACCGCCAGCACCTCGCCGCGCCGCATCCGCAGCTCGACGTCGTCCAGGCTGGTCAGACCGCCGAACCGCAGCGTCACGCCCGACGTCTCCAGCACCAGCTCGCCGGCGCCGGCCGCCGGACCCGCCGGCCCCTGCTCCTTCTTCACCGTCTCGGTGCTCACGGCTGCCTGCCTTCCGCCGGGCCGGTCGCGTCGGCTCCGCCGATCCCCGCCTCCGCCATCTGCAGCTCGCGCTTGCGGCGACGGGAGGGGAACACGCCCTGCGGCCGGTAGATCATCATGATGACGAGGAGAGCGCCCAGGTACATGTAGCGGTCCTTGGGATCCACGTACTCCCGCAACCCCTCCGGCAGCCAGACCAGGAACGCGGCGCCGAACAGCACACCCGGGATCGACCCCATGCCGCCGAAGATCACGTAGGCCAGCACCAGGACCGACAGCAGGATCGCGAAGTTCTCCGGGTTGAAGTACCCGACCTTGCTCGCGTACGCCACACCCGCCACACCGGAGGTCGACGCGCCGATCGCGAACGCCATCAGCTTGTACCGCACCGTGTCGACGCCCGTGGCCGCGGCGGCCACCTCGTCCTCGCGGATCGCGGTCCACGCCCGGCCCACCTTGGAGTGCTCCAGCCGCAGGAACAGGAAGATCGCCAGCACGACGAAGACCACCAGCAGCCAGTAGTACGGCATCGGGTCCAGCTTCCACTCGTAGGAGAAGAAGCCCAGGTCGATGCTGAACCGCTCGACCTTCACACCGCGCGCGCCCTCCGTCACGCCCTCGGCGTTCTTCGCCATCAGGTAGACGATCTCGTGGAAGCCCAGCGTCACGATCGCCAGGTAGTCACCGCGCAGCCGCAGCGTCGGAGCGCCCAGGATCACACCCGCCACCAGGCAGGTCAGCACCGCGATCGGCAGCACCAGGAAGTTGTTCAGCACCACCGGCGGCTGGACCGGCAGCGCGCCCGTCCAGTACGCCGCGCTGTACGCGCCGATCGCGAAGAACGCGATGAAGCCCAGGTCGAGCAGGCCCGCCCAGCCGATCACCACGTTCAGGCCGATCGCCAGCAGCACGAAGATCGCGATCTGGTCCACCAGCACCTGCTGCCAGTACCGCTCCACGCCCAGCGGCCCGAACACCACCAGCGCCAGCACGGCCGTCAGCACGCCCATGCGGAACCGCTTGTCCGACTCCCACAGGTGCCGCACCCGCGCCAGCGGGGCGGAGGCCGCGCTCCTGGTGCCCTTCACCGCCTGCGAGGTCTGGTCGGCGAGGAACTCGCGCACCGCCCAGACCGCCACCGCGATCCCCAGCCAGATCCACAGCCCCGGACCGGTGAAGTCCTCGCGCAGCGCCATGAACAGGTCCCGGGTGGTGCCCTCCGCGCCCGTCATCAGCCGGAGCGTCACGCCCAGCGCCAGCAGGGCGCCCAGCCGCCGCCAGCGCGGCTCCTGGTACCAGTGCACCTTCCGCAGCCGGGCCGCGGCCGACGGCGACACCGAGGTGCTGCGCGGGGCCTCTTCAGGACTCGAGGTCTTGATGCTCATGCCGTCCTCCCCACACGCTCGCCGAGAATGCCGGTCGGACGGACCATCAGCACCAGCACCAGCACCACGAAGGCACCGACGTAGCGCCAGTCGTCACCCCACAGGCCCACCGTCATGGTCTCCACCACGCCCAGCACCAGGCCGCCCAGCATCGCGCCGCGCACGTTGCCGATGCCGCCCAGCACCGCCGCCGCGAAGGCCGTGATGCCCGGCAGGAAGCCCATCGTGTACCAGACCTGGCTGTTGGTGCCGAAGAGGAAGCCGGCCGCACCGCCCAGCAGACCGCCGAGCACGAACGTCCGGGACACCACCTTGTCGATGTCCACGCCCATCAGCGACGCGACCTCCGGGTCCTGCGCCACCGCGCGGATGCCCGAACCCATCTTCGTGCGGTTCACCACGTAGTCCAGGCCGACCATCATCGCCAGCGCCGACACCAGGATCAGCACCTGCGTGACGGTCAGCTCCGCGCCGAAGACGCTGACCACCTTCTTGTTCTCGTACATCGACGGCATCGGCAGCGGATTGCGGCCGAACAGCTTGCCCGCCAGGTTGTACAGGAAGAACGAGGCGCCGATCGCGGTGATCAGGAACACCAGGCGCGGCGCGTTGTGTCTGCGCAGCGGCCGGTACGCCACCCGCTCCAGACCGAAGGCCACCGCGCCGCCCAGCGCGGCGCCCGCCAGCATGCCGATCACCACGTAGGCGACCGAGCCCATCCCGGAGGGCGTCGTCTCGGGAATCAGGGCGGTCAGGGCCAGCAGGCCCCCGTAACCGCCGAACATGAAGACCTCGCTGTGCGCGAAGTTCAGAAGCTGAAGCACGCCGTAGACCAGCGTGTAGCCGATGGCGATGACGGCGTAGAGACTGCCGAGCACCACCCCTAGGACGAGGAAGTCCCAGAACTCACTGAGGGACATCGAACTGTCTTCCTTGTGGGAATGTGCCGCCCGGCCATGCGTTCTGCGCCGGGGAAGCGGGCGGCCCGAGGATCACGGAGGCGGACGCGCACCGCGAGGCGGCGTCCGCCGGGTGTCGCACCGGCCGGCGCGGGGCGGAACCGCCGCGCCGGCCGGCCGGAAGCGCCGGCAGGCTCAGCCCGCCAGCTCGTCGATGCTGCCCTGGTACTCGATGCCGTCGCCCTTGACCTGGTACAGGTAGATCGTCTGGTTGGTGAACTCGCCCTTGTCGTCGAAGGAGAACTCCTTCGTCAGGCCCTTGTACTTCACCCCGCGCAGAGCGTCCACCAGCGCCTGGCGCTCGACACCGCCGTCCTCGTGGAGCTTCTTGATCTCCTCGATGATCATCATCGCGGCGTCGTAGGACTCCGCCGAGTACGTGCCCGGAGCCAGCTTGAACTCCTTCTCGTAGTCCGCGGCGAACTTCTTCGTCGCGTCCTCCTTGGTGGCGTCCGTGCAGGGGCAGGTCAGGAACCACTGGTCCGAGGCGTCGCCCGCCAGCTCGATGAACTGCGCGTCGTTGGTGCCGTCACCCGACATCGCCACGCCGTCGAAGCCCGCCTCCTTGAGCTTCTTGGCGAACGGACCGGCGTCCTGGTAGTAGCCCGCGTAGATCAGGGCGTCCGGCTTGTTCTTGGTGACGTTCTTGGCCGCGGCGCTGTAGTCCGGGGTCTTCTGCGGAACGCTCTGGCGCACCACCTCGACGCCGGCCGCCTTCAGGTCCTTCTCCGCGACGTCCGCCAGGCCGATGCCGTAGTCGGTCTTGTCGTCGACCACCACGACCTTCTTGGCCTTGACCTCGTTCGACAGGTACTTCGCCATGCCGGCGCCCTGGGCGCTGTCGTTCGGCACCGCGCGCAGGAACGTCTCGTAGCCCTTGGTGGTCAGGTCCGGACGCGTCGCCGACGACGACACCGCGGCCAGGCCGACCGCGCCGTACACCTCGGCGGCGGTGTCCGCCGGGCCCGAGAACGCCGGACCGATCACCGCGACGACGTTCTCGTCGTCGATCGCCTTCTGAGCGGCGGCCGTCGCCTTGTCCGGCAGGCCCTGGTCGTCGACCGGCATGTACTCGATCTCGAAGCCGAGGTCGCCCTTGGCGTTCGCCTGGTCGATCGCCAGCTTGATGCCGTTCTCCATGTTCTGGCCGAGCTGGACGTTGTCGCCGGAGAGCGGGCCCTGGAAGGCGATCTTGTACGCATCGCCGCTTCCGCTGTCTCCCCCGCCACACCCGGTGAGCGCAAGCGCGCCAATGGCCATGGGAATGGCCAGCTTGACGATGGTCTTGTTGAGCACGTGGAACCCCCTGGAGCCCGCTCAGATCACGATGATCGCCGTACTGTTCCGGCGTCGCGGTCCGCACGTACGTACGTGCGGTGTGGCCCGGAATCTATTGCCCCAGAAGCTGACCAGATAGGTGAGAGCGGCAGATGTGATCTCCCTGTGACCTGCGCCATGCGCCGGAAACAGAACACTCCTTACCGGAGAACGGACAGAAAGGGAAAGATCATCAGGGGTCGGACCCGCCGAATTCCGAGCCGGATCCCCCAAATTCCCGCCACCGCCGCCGACTTGCGACCGCATACGGGCGAGAGGGCCACCGGGCCGGCCCCTCCCGCCCTCTCACCCCCAGCTCATCCGCGCTCGCCCGCGCTCCGAAGCGCCGGAACCGCCCTTTGCGCCCCCGCACACGCAACGGCCGCTCCGACACCGCGTCCCCCCCCGGGCGCCCCCGGCCGCCCCCGCGGCGGACCGCACGGAGACCGCCGGCGCCCGCGCGGGGTCACCGCTGCTGCTGCTTCTTCTCCTCGGCGTCCTGGATCACGGCCTCCGCCACCTGCCGCATCGACAGCCGCCGGTCCATCGAGGTCTTCTGGATCCAGCGGAACGCGGCCGGCTCCGACAGACCGTACTGCGTCTGCAGCACCCCCTTGGCGCGGTCCACCAGCTTCCGCGTCTCCAGCCGCTGCGCGAGGTCGGCGACCTCCTGGCTCAGCACCTTCATCTCGTTGAACCGCGACACCGCCATCTCGATGGCGGGCACGACGTCGCTCTTGCTGAACGGCTTCACCAGGTACGCCATCGCACCCGCGTCCCGCGCCCGTTCCACCAGCTCCCGCTGCGAGAAGGCGGTCAGCATCAGCACGGGGGCGATGGACTCCTCGGCGATCCTCTCGGCCGCCGAGATCCCGTCGAGCACGGGCATCTTCACGTCCATGATCACCAGATCCGGGCGGTGCTCCCGCGCCAGGTCCACGGCGGTCTGCCCGTCCCCGGCCTCGCCGACGACCGTGTAGCCCTCCTCCTCCAGCATCTCCTTGAGATCCAGGCGGATCAGCGCCTCGTCCTCGGCGATGACGACCCGCGTCGTCTCCGGAGGCACGTGCGCCCGCTCTCCGGCGGCGCCGGCTCCGTCGTCGGTGCTGATGGGCTCGGGGATGTCCGCGGTGCTCACTGGGCTCCTCGTTTTCCGGCCAGGTCGGGCCTATGAGCCTACCTACCTGATGAGGCGGCCGGTCACCCGGTACACTCGCGGGGCGACACCCTGCCGGGTTGATGGAAGGGAAGACATGATCGCCTCAAAAGCGATTGCCCGAGAGGGCGTGCGGGTTCGAATCCCGCACCCGGCACTCATATCCGCATAAACGGACCTCCACGTTCTCGTGAACCCTGGCCGTCGCATCCCCACGGCCAGAGGACATCACTCACAGTAGTTGCATGGAATTTCACGGTATCGAGGTCCGTCGGAAAGCCCTCACCCTTCTCCGGGGCGGCGCGAGGAACGCCGAGGTGGCCCGTGCACTGAACGTGCCCGCTGGGACCGTCGGCTACTGGCTCCACACGGAGCGAGCCAAGCGAGGAAAGCTACCGGGAAGATCCTTCCCTCTCTGCCCCCGCTGCGACGGCCGGGGCCTCGACGAAAGTGCTTACGCCTATCTCCTCGGCCTCTATCTGGGAGACGGCCACATCATCCAACACTCCGCGCACCGCGTACCGAACCTCATGATCGCCTGCTCGAACGACTGGCCCGGACTGATGGACGCCTGTGAAGCCGCTATGCGGGCGGTGTTCCCCGACAACTCCGTGTGCCGTGTCCGCAGAGCCGGCTGTCACAACGTGAAGATCTACTCGCGGCATCTGTGGTGCCTGTTCCCCCAACACGGCCGGGGCAAGAAGTACGAACGGCCGATCGCGCTCGAGCCCTGGCAGCAGAGGATCGTCAACGAACACCCCTGGGAGCTGATCCGGGGCCTTCTCCATGCCGACGGATGCAGGATCACCAACTGGACGGCCAAGGTCGTGAGGGGAGAACGCAAACGCTACGAATATCCGCGGTACTTCTTCGCCAACAAGTCTCAGGACATCGTGCGCATCTACGTCGAGGCCCTGGAGAGGGTCGGGGTCGAGTGGAAGGCGACGCACCGCCGTACGGGCGTGTGCAACGTCTCCGTCGCCCGCCGGGCCTCCGTGGCGCTGATGGACGCGCACATCGGCCCCAAGTACTGAGCCGACGGATCGCCGGCGGGTTGCGGGCGGGCGACGGACGGACGACGGACGGGGAAGCCCCGGCCGCCGCTGGCGCGAGGCGGCGGCCGGGACTTCCGGCTCGCGAGCGGCCGGGTCGGCCGGGAAGGCGCCGGGGAAACGGGTGGACGGGCAGACGGGTGGACGGGATCAGCGGGCGGGGCGGCCCTCGCCGATGCGGTGGACGCGGACCATGTTGGTGGTGCCGGGGACGCCGGGCGGCGAGCCCGCGGTGATGATCACCTTGTCGCCCTCCTCGCAGCGGCCGATCCTCAGGAGCTGCTCGTCCACCTGCTCCACCATCTCGTCGGTGCTCTGCACGGTGGGCCCGAGGAAGGTCTCCACGCCCCAGGTGAGGTTGAGCTGGGCGCGGGTGGCGGGGTCGGGGGTGAAGGCGAGGACGGGGATCGGCGAGCGGTAGCGGGACAGGCGGCGCACGGTGTCGCCGGACTGGGTGAAGGCGACGAGGAACTTGGCGCCGAGGAAGTCGCCCATCTCGGCCGCGGCACGGGCCACGGCGCCGCCCTGGGTGCGGGGCTTGCCGTCCTCGCTGAGCGGGCGCAGGCCCTGGGAGAGCATGTCCTCCTCGGCCGCGGCGACGATGCGGCCCATGGTCTTGACCGTCTCGACCGGGTACTTGCCGACGCTGGTCTCGCCGGAGAGCATCACGGCGTCGGTGCCGTCCATGACGGCGTTGGCCACGTCGGAGGCCTCGGCGCGGGTGGGCCGGGAGGACTCGATCATCGAGTCGAGCATCTGGGTGGCGACGATGACCGGCTTGGCGTTGCGCCGGGCGAGGGTGACGGCGCGCTTCTGCACCATCGGGACGGACTCCAGGGGCATTTCGACGCCGAGGTCGCCGCGGGCGACCATGAGGCCGTCGAAGGCGGCGACGATCTCGTGGAGGTTCTCCACCGCCTGGGGCTTCTCGATCTTGGCGATGACGGGGAGGTGGCGGCCCTCCTCCTTCATGACGCGGTGGACGTCGGCGATGTCGCGTGCGCTGCGGACGAAGGAGAGGGCTATGACGTCCACGCCGGTGCGCAGCGCCCACCGCAGGTCGTCGACGTCCTTGTCGGAGAGGGCAGGCACGGAGACGGCGACGCCGGGGAGGTTGAGGCCCTTGTGGTCGGAGACCATGCCGCCCTCGGTGACCTCGGTGCGGATGCGGGGGCCGTCGACGGCGGTGACCCTGAGGGCGACGCGGCCGTCGTCGACGAGGACGAGTTCTCCGGGCGTGACGTCGTCGGCGAGCCCCTCGTAGGTGGTGCCGCACTGCTCGCGGTCGCCCTCGACGTCCTCGGTGGTGATGGTGAACTCGTCGCCGCGTTCAAGGAGTACGGGGCCCTCCCGGAACCGTCCGAGCCGGATCTTCGGGCCTTGAAGATCGGCGAGGACGCCGACGCTGCGGCCGGTCGCTTCGGACGCCTGGCGCACGCGGCGGTAGCGCTCCTCGTGTTCGGCGTGGCCGCCGTGGCTGAGGTTGAGGCGGGCGACGTCCATTCCGGCTTCCACGAGCGTTTTGATCTGCTCGTACGAGTCGGTGGCGGGTCCCAGTGTGCAGACGATTTTCGCGCGGCGCATGGCGTCGAGCCTATGACTTACCCGCAGGTAGAGAAGTGCGGGAGGAGCACTGTTCAACGGCCGTTATACAAGGGGTTGTCGACAACTTCCGTCATGGGCGGGCGGTTGCTCGGATGAGCGTTTCCGGCTGTTCCCGCGGTGTGCGCGAAAGGCTTTTCCGAGGGGGTTCCGGGCCGTCCGCGCAGGGGCCGGGCCGGCGGCCTCCCCGGTGGGGGCGGCCGTGTGGGACGTGGGTGGCGCGTGTTGACAGGAGCGGCCGGCGGGGCGGATTCTACGCGCGTCGCTGCCGCGGGGCGGCCGTGCGCACGCGCCGCCGCACGCGGGGCCCCCGATCCGAGGAGAACGATCACCATGCCGCTCGACCGCAGACGCTTCCTGGGCCGTACCGCCGCGACGGGGGCGGGCGCCGCCCTGGCGGGGGCGGTCGCGGCGCCCGCCGGTGCGCGGGAGGACGGCCGCGGCCGGGGGAGGGCGCCGAAGCGGTACTCCTTCTCCGTGCTGGGGACGACGGACCTGCACGGCAACGTCTTCAACTGGGACTACTTCACCGACGCGGAGTACGACGACAAGGGCCGCAACGACATCGGGCTCGCCAAGATCTCGACGCTGGTGAACCGCGTGCGGGAGGAGAAGGGCCGCGGCAACACCCTGCTGATCGACGCGGGCGACACCATCCAGGGCACGCAGCTGTCGTACTACTACGCCAAGGTCGATCCGATCACCGGTGAGAACGGCCCGGTGCATCCGATGGCGCAGGCGATGAACGCCATCGGCTACGACGCGGCGGCGCTGGGCAACCACGAGTTCAACTACGGGATTCCGCTGCTGCGGAAGTTCGAGGAGCAGTGCGACTTCCCGCTGCTGGGCGCGAACGCGCTGGACGCGGTCACCGGCCGGCCGGCCTTCCCGCCGTACTGGATGGGGAGGCTGCGCACGCCGTACGGCCGGGACGTGAGGGTGGCGGTGCTGGGTCTGACCAACCCGGGGATCGCCGTCTGGGACAAGGCGCACGTGCAGGGGAGGATGACGTTCCCCGGTCTGGAGGAGCAGGCGGCCCACTGGGTGCCGCGGCTGCGGTCGATGGGCGCGGACGTGGTGGTCGTCTCGGCGCACTCGGGCACCAGTGGCACGTCCTCCTACGGCGACCAGCTCCCGCACGTGGAGAACGCGGCGGCGCTGGTGGCCGAGCGGGTGCCGGGGATCGACGCGATCCTGGTGGGCCACGCGCACGCCGAGATCGCCGAGCACCGGGTGGTGAACGCGTCGACGGGCCGCGCGGTGGTGCTGTCGGAGCCGCTGAAGTGGGGCCAGCGGCTGACGGTCTTCGACTTCGAGCTGGTGTGGGGCCGGGGCCGCTGGCAGGTGGAGTCGGTCTCGGCGAAGGTCCTGAACTCCAACGCGGTGGAGGAGGATCCGGCGATCACGGGGCTGCTGGGGGACGAGCACGCGAGGGTGGTGTCCTACGTCAACCAGGTGATCGGTACGTCGGCGCGGGCGATGTCGGCGGCCGAGGCGCCGTACCGGGACACCCCGATCATCGACTTCGTCAATTTCGTGCAGGCCGAGACGGTGCGCGAGGCCCTGGCGGGCACGGAGCACGCGGGGCTGCCGGTGCTGTCGCAGGCGGCGTGCTTTTCCCGGTCGGCGGCGATCCCGGCGGGCGAGGTGACGATCCGGGACGTGGCGGGGCTGTACGTCTTCGAGAACACGCTGGAGGCCCGCCTGGTGACGGGTGCGCAGCTGAGGGACTACCTGGAGTTCTCGGCGCGCTACTACGCGCGGGTCCCGGTGGGGGCCGGGGTCGATCCGGCGAAGCTGACGAACGCGGGCGGCATCCCGGACTACAACTACGACGTGGTCGGCGGCGTGTCGTACGACGTGGACGTCTCCAGGGCGCCGGGGTCGCGGATCGTGGATCTGGCCTTCGAGGGGCGCGCGGTGGCGGACGGGGACCGGTTCGTGCTGGCGGTCAACAACTACCGGGCGAACGGGGGCGGGAACTTCCCGCACATCGCGTCGGCGCGCCAGGTGTGGGCCGACTCGGAGGAGATCCGGAACACGATCGTCTCGTGGGTGCGGGCGAACGGGGAGATCGACCCGGCGCGGTTCGCGTCGGCCGGCTGGCGGCTGGTGCGTGAGGGGGTTCCGGTCTTCTGAGGGCCCCGGAACGGCCCGCCGCGGCCCGGCGCGTTCTGACGCGGCCCGCCGCGCTCTGACGCGGGGTGTCTTCCCCGTGAAGTGCCCCTCGGTACGGGCCTCCTGGTACGGGCCTCCTGGTGTGAGGGGGTGCGTGCCCGTCCCCGGGACCGGTGTGTGCGCACCCCTGCCGGGTTGTTGACGCCCGGCTGCGGGCAGCGGTTGCCGGCCGTGCGGGAGGGTGTGTGTCGTCGGCCGCGGGGTGGGCCGCTCCGGTGGCCGGGGCCCCGGGCCGGGGCCCGTCCTTCCCGAGGACGGGCCCCGGCGCCCGCCCGGGTCGGCTGCCGGCCGCCTGTCAGTGCGCCCGGCGCACGCGCAGGGCGCGGGCGAGGTCGTCGAGTTCGTCGGCGAGCGGGCGGCGCAGGGCGGGGGTGAGGGAGGCGTCGGCCAGGCACCGCTCCCCCAGGGCCAGGGTGGCGGGGTCGGTGAAGGGGCGGGGGAAGCCGTTCTGCCCCAGGGTGTGGGCGATGGCGGAGCCGCGCCGGGCGGCGAGGGCGGGGGCCTGCTCGAAGTAGCGGGGGACGTAGCCGCTCAGCAGGTCGTGCTGCTCGCCGTGCCAGAAGCCCTGGAAGGTGGCCTTGAACAGGTAGTTGGAGAGGGTGTCGGCCTCGTCGAACAGGGCCTGCCAGGCGGCGTCCTTGGCGGCGGCGTCGGGCAGGGCGGCGCGGCAGCGTGCGGCTCCCTCGGCGCCGGTGGCGCTGGGGTCGGCGTCGAGGGCGGCTCCGATGTCGGAGGAGCCCACGGCGCCGAGGACGGCGAGGCGGTGCAGCAGCCGCCAGCGCAGTTCGTGGTCGAGGGGGCGTCCGCCGGGGAGGGTACCGGTGGTCCACCAGTGGTGGAGTTCGCCGGGGGTGGTGGCGCTGTCGATGGCGGCGCGTACGGCGGTCAGGTGCACTCCCCCGTCGCGTCCGCCGCCGGCCGGCTCGCGTTCCAGCAGGGCGCGGGCGAGGCCGGTGAGCGTCTCCAGGGCGGCGGTGCGCTGCCCGGGCGGCAGGTAGCGGTCGGCGATCTCGTGGCGGGCGAAGTCCAGGACGCCGGCGACGACGGCGTTGTCGGTCTCGTGCGGCAGGTGGGCGCGCGCGGTGTCCAGGTAGTCGGCGGGCGGCAGTTCGCCGTCGCGGACCATGTCGCGGGCGGCGTTCCAGACGGTGGCGCGGGTGAGCGGGTCGGGCAGGTGGGCCAGGGCGCGCCGCACCGTGCGCCAGGAGTCGCCGTCGAGGCGGACCTTGGCGTAGGTCAGGTCGCGGTCGTTGAGGAGGACCAGGTCGGGGCGGGGGCCGTCGGCGGTGAGGGTGTGGCCGCCGTCGGCGGGGATGTCGGCCTGGAGGGGTTCGCGCGGCGTCAGGCGGACGCCGCCGTCCGGGCCGTCCGGCTCGTCCAGGTCGTACAGCCCGACGGCGATGCGGTGGGGGCGGCTGCCCGTGTGGGTGATCTCCAGCCGCCAGCGGCCGCCGTCCCCGCCGCTCGCGGCACCGGACGTGACGCGGGGGGCGAGGGTGTCGACGCCGCTGGTGCTCAGCCAGCGTCCGGCCCAGGCGTGGACGTCGCGGCCGGAGGCGCGGGCGAGGGAGTCGAGGAAGTCGGCGAGGGTGGCGTTGCCGAAGCGGTGGCGGGCGAAGTGGTCGTTGATGCCGGCGAGGAAGGCCCTCTCGCCGAGCCAGGTGACCAGCTGGCGCAGCGCCGAGGCGCCCTTGGCGTAGGAGATGCCGTCGAAGTTGAGCAGGGCGGTCTCGGTGTCGGGCACCGCCTCGGGTGCGGGGGCGACGGGGTGGGTGGAGGGGCGCTGGTCGGCGTCGTAGCCCCAGGACTTGCGGTCGACGGCGAAGTCGGTCCAGGTGCCGGTGAAGCGGGTGGCCTCGGCCAGGACCTGGTAGCCCATGTACTCGGCGAAGGACTCGTTGAGCCAGATGTCGTCCCACCAGCGCAGGGTGACCAGGTCGCCGAACCACATGTGGGCCATCTCGTGGGCGATGGTCACGGCCCGGGTCAGGAGCTGGGTGTCGGTGACGGCGGAGCGGTGGATGTACTCGTCCCGGAGCGTGACCAGGCCGGGGTTCTCCATGGCCCCGGCGTTGAACTCGGGGACGAATGCCTGGTCGTAGGAGTCGAAGGGGTAGGGCTCGTCGAAGATCTCGTGGTAGCGGTCGAAGCAGGCGCGGGTGGTGTCCAGCAGTTCCTGCGCGTCGTCGTCGAGGTGGGAGCCGAGGGACTGGCGTACGTGCAGGCCGAAGGGGATGCCGGCGTGCTCGGTGCGCACCGAGTGCCAGGGGCCGGCGGCCAGCGCCACGAAGTAGGTGCTCAGCGGCGGGGTGGGGGCGCACTCCCAGCGGCCGGGCTCTCCCTCGACGCGGCGGGCGGTGCCGTTGCCGAGGACGGTCCACTCCTCGGGGGCGGTGGCGGTGACGGTGAAGACGGCCTTGAGGTCGGGCTGGTCGAAGGCGGCGAAGACGCGGGGCGCCTCGGTCTGGAAGCACATGGTGTAGAGGTAGGTGCGGCCGTCGGCGGGGTCGGTGAAGCGGTGCATGCCCTCACCGGTGCGCGAGTAGGGCATGTCGGCCTCGACGCGCAGTTCGTGCTCGCCCGCGGCCAGCCCGGTCAGGGGCAGACGCCCGTCGGTGAGGGCGGCGGGGTCGAGGTCGTGTCCGTCGAGGACGGCCCGGTGGAGGGTGCGGGGCCGTACCTCGGCGAAGGTGTCGCCGGCTTCGCGGGTGGTGAAGCGGACGGTGGTGGTGGAGCCGAACACCTCCTCGCCCCGGGTCAGGTCGAGGTCGATGGCGTAGTGCTGGACGTCGATGAGCCGGGCTCGGCTCCGCGCCTCTTCGCGGGTCAGTGCGGGCATGGCGCTCATGCTGCCGCATCGGCCGGCCGGCACGCACCGGGCATTCCCGCTCCCGGCCCCGCCGGGGCGGCGCGGCGGTGTCAGGAGCGGGCGATGGTCTCGTGGTGGCGGATGACCTCGGCGATGATGAAGTTCAGCAGCTTCTCGGCGAAGGCCGGGTCGAGTCTGGCGCTCTCGGCGAGCCTGCGCAGCCGGGCGATCTGCTGGGCCTCGCGGGCGGGGTCGGCGGGGGGCAGGCGGTGCTCGGCCTTGAGGCGGCCGACCTGCTGGGTGCACTTGAAGCGCTCGGCGAGCATGTGGACGACGGCCGCGTCGATGTTGTCGATGCTCTCGCGCAGCCGGGCCAGCTCGGCCCGCACCGAGGGGTCGATCTCACTGTTCGTCATGCTCACCGACTCTATGCGGTCGCGCGGGGGCCCTCGTCGCCCGGCCCCCCGGCGGCGGACCCGGCCGTACAGTGGCGGGAGGGTGTTCTCGCGACCCACGGGAGGCGGTGGGCGGGCGCATGGCGGTACGCGGCGGGGCGGGCGGCGGGTCCGGTGGCGCGCGGAGTCCGGTCGAGCGCGGTTTCCCCCACCTGGCGACGGTGCGGTCGGCGATCACCGCGCTGTACCGGCGGCTGTCGTACGAGACGGTGCGCACCTTCGACACCAGTGTCGCGGCCGGTGACGTGGCCTTCGCCGACGCCGACGAGCTGTACGCGGGCGTGCAGCGGGTGGCGCGGGTGCTGGTGCGGCACCTGCGGCTGCCGGACGCGCGGCTGGTGGTGGGCTTCCGGGACATGGAGCACGCGGCGAACGTGGAGCTGGCGGCGGGGCCGGAGTACTTCGTGGAGCTGAACTCGCGGTTCCGGAGCCACCGCCGGGACATCGGCGCGGCGCTGGCGCACGAGGTGACGCACGTCTACCTGCACCGGCTGGGGCTGTCCTTCCCCGGGGTGCGGGACAACGAGATCCTCACCGACACGGTGACGGCGTACCTGGGGGCGGGCTGGCTGCTGCTGGACGCCTTCCGGGAGGACGCGCTGACCTCGCAGAAGCTGGGTTACCTGACGCCGGAGGAGTTCGGCTACGTGCTGGCGAAGCGGGCGGAGCTGTTCGGCGAGGACCCGGCGCCGTGGTTCACCAGCCCGCAGGCGTACGACGCGTACGTGCGGGGCCGGGAGGCGGCCCGCCGGGACGCGGTGCGGCCGCCGCTGGTGGCCGGGGGGTGGGCGGGGCGGCGGCGGTACGCCCGGGACCGGCGGTACGCGCAGGCGCATCCGGAGCGGACGCCGTATCCGCCCGGGGACGGGGCGGGCGGCGGGTCGGGCGGCGGGGCGGACTACCGCTTCGACTCCTCCTCGCCGCTGCGGGTGTCGTTCCCCTGCCCGACGTGCCACCAGCGCGTCCGGCTGGAGGTGCGCGGGCGGGTGCGGGCGCGGTGCGGGCTGTGCCGCAGCGTGCTGGAGTGCGACACCTGAGCGGGGCGGCATAGGCTCGGGGCCATGAGCCCTTCCATCGCCACCAGCACTCCCGTCGGCCTCGGCGAACTGCTGGACTTCGTGCGCCCCCGCCACCGGGCCGTGCTGCTCACCCGCCGCTCCGACGGCTCCCCGCAGGGGTCGCCGGTCTCGTGCGGGGTGGACGGCCGGGGGCGCGTGATGGTCTCGACGTACCCCGAGCGCGCCAAGACGCGCAACGCCCGCCGCGACCCGTCGGTCAGCGTGATCGTGCTGTCGGACGACTGGAACGGTCCGTGGGTGCAGATCGACGGGACCGCCGAGGTGCTGGACGTTCCCGAGGCGGTGGAGCCGCTGGTGGAGTACTACCGGGCGATCTCGGGCGAGCACCCGGACTGGGACGAGTACCGCGAGGCGATGGTGCGGCAGGGCAAGTCGCTGCTGCGGATCACGCCGGTGCGCTGGGGCCCGGTCGCGACGGGCGGTTTTCCGGCGCGGCCGGCGCAGGGTTCCTGAGGCCGGGCGTGCCGCGGCGCCGGCCCCCGGTCGGGGAGGGGGCCGGCGCCGCGGTCCTTCGGCCGTACGGTGCGGTGGGCGCGGTGGCCGCCCGCACCGTACGGACGGCGGGGTGCCTCAGACCGCCAGCGCGCGGTCGGTCGGCTTGACCGGGGCCGGCAGGGAGCTGGCTCCGGTCAGGTAGCGGTCCACGGCGCGGGCCGCGGAGCGGCCCTCGGCGATGGCCCACACGATCAGGGACTGGCCGCGGCCGGCGTCGCCGGCGACGAAGACGCCGTCGACGTTGGTGGCGAAGTCCGCGTCGCGGGCGACGTTGCCGCGCGCGTCCAGCTCCAGGCCGAACTGCTCGACCAGGCCGTTGGTCCGGTCGATGCCGGTGAAGCCCATGGCCAGGGTGACGAGCTGGGCCGGGATCCTCTTCTCGGTGCCCGGCCTGGGTTCCGGCTTCCCGTCCCTGAAGTCGACCTCGACCAGGTGCAGGTACTGCACGTTGCCGTCCTCGTCGCCCTCGAAGTGGGTGGTGGAGACGGAGTAGACCCTCTCGCCGCCCTCCTCGTGCGCGGAGGTGACCTTGTAGAGCATGGGGAAGGTGGGCCAGGGCTGGCTCACCGGGTCGCGCTCGTCGTTCGGCCGGGGCATGATCTCCAGCTGGGTGACGGAGGCCGCGCCCTGGCGGTGGGCGGTGCCGACGCAGTCGGCGCCGGTGTCGCCGCCGCCGATGACGACGACGTGCTTGCCCTCGGCCGTGATCGGCGGGGCGACGTAGTCGCCCTCCTGGACCTTGTTGGCCAGGGGCAGGTACTCCATCGCCTGGTGGATGCCGTTCAGCTCGCGGCCGGGCACGGGCAGGTCGCGGGCGGTGGTGGAGCCGGCGGCGACGACGACCGCGTCGTAGCGCTTGCGCAGGTCGGTGGCGGTCAGGTCGCGGCCGATCTCGACGCCGGTGCGGAACTTGGTGCCCTCCGCGCGCATCTGCTCGATGCGGCGGTTGATGTGCCGCTTCTCCATCTTGAACTCGGGGATGCCGTAGCGCAGCAGCCCGCCGATGCGGTCGGCGCGCTCGTAGACGGCGACCGTGTGCCCGGCGCGGGTGAGCTGCTGGGCGGCGGCCAGGCCCGCGGGGCCGGAGCCGATGACGGCGACGGTCTTGCCCGACAGCCGCTCGGGCGGCTGCGGGGTGACGTCACCGGTCTCCCACGCCTTGTCGATGATGGTGACCTCGACGTTCTTGATGGTCACCGGCGGCTGGTTGATGCCCAGCACGCAGGCGGCCTCGCAGGGGGCCGGGCACAGCCGTCCGGTGAACTCCGGGAAGTTGTTGGTCGCGTGCAGCCGCTCGCTGGCGGCCTGCCAGTCCCCGCGCCAGGCGTAGTCGTTCCACTCGGGGATGAGGTTGCCCAGGGGGCAGCCGTTGTGGCAGAACGGGATGCCGCAGTCCATGCACCGGCCGGCCTGCTTGCCGATGATCGGCAGCAGGGAGCCGGGGACGTAGACCTCGTTCCAGTCCTTGACGCGCTCGGGTACGGGGCGGGTCTCGGCGACCTCGCGGTCGGTGGTCAGGAAGCCCTTGGGATCAGCCATTGGTCGCCGCCTCCATCATCTTCTCGTGGGTCTCGGACTCCGACAGTCCGGCTCGCTCGGCGGCGTCCTTGGCGGCGAGCACTGCCTTGTAGGTACGGGGCATGATCTTGCTGAAGCGGCCGGCGGCGGCTTCCCAGCCGTCCAGCAGCGCCCGGGCGACGGTGGATCCGGTCTCCTCGTGGTGGCGGCGCACCACGTCGTGCAGCCACTGCCGGTCGGCGTCGTCCAGGGGCTCGACGGCTCCGGCGACGTCGGGGTTGACGTTGTCGGGGTCGAGGTCGATCACGTACGCGGTGCCGCCGGACATGCCGGCGCCGAAGTTGCGTCCGGTCGGGCCCAGGACGACGGCCGCGCCGCCGGTCATGTACTCGCAGCCGTGGTCGCCCACGCCCTCGGAGACCACCAGCGCGCCGGAGTTGCGGACGCAGAAGCGCTCGCCGACGCTGCCGCGCAGGAACATCTCGCCGCCGGTGGCGCCGTAGGCGAGGGTGTTGCCGGCGATGGTGGAGTACTCGGCCAGGTGGGAGGCGCCGCGGTCCGGGCGGACGACGACGCGTCCGCCGGAGAGGCCCTTGCCGACGTAGTCGTTGGCGTCGCCCTCCAGGCGCAGGGTGACGCCGCGCGGCAGGAAGGCGCCGAAGGACTGGCCGGCGGAGCCGGTGAAGGTGATGTCGATGGTGTCGTCGGGCAGGCCCGCGCCGCCGAACTTCTTGGTCACCTCGTGGCCGAGCATCGTGCCGACCGTCCGGTTGATGTTGCGGATGGCCACCTGGGCGCGCACCGGCTGGGCGTCCTCGGCGGTGTCGGCCGACAGGGCGTCGGCGGCCAGCCTGATCAGCTGGTTGTCCAGGGCCTTCTCCAGGCCGTGGTCCTGGGCGACCACCCGGTGGCGGGCGGCGCCCTCGGGCAGCTCGGGGACGTACAGCAGCGGGGCCAGGTCCAGGCCCTGGGCCTTCCAGTGGTCCACCGCGCGGCTGACGTCGAGGACCTCGGCGTGGCCGATGGCCTCGTCCAGGGTGCGGAAGCCCAGTTCGGCGAGGAGTTCGCGGACCTCCTCGGCGATGAACTCGAAGAAGTTCACCACGAACTCGGCCTTGCCGTTGAAGCGCTCGCGCAGCACCGGGTTCTGGGTGGCGATGCCGACCGGGCAGGTGTCCAGGTGGCACACGCGCATCATCACGCAGCCGGAGACGACCAGCGGTGCGGTGGCGAAGCCGTATTCCTCGGCGCCCAGCAGCGCGGCGATGACCACGTCGCGGCCGGTCTTGAGCTGGCCGTCGGTCTGCACGACGATGCGGTCGCGCAGGCCGTTGAGCAGCAGGGTCTGCTGCGTCTCGGCCAGGCCCAGCTCCCAGGGGCCGCCCGCGTGCTTGAGCGAGGTGAGCGGGGAGGCGCCGGTGCCGCCGTCGTGGCCGGAGATGAGCACGACGTCGGCGTGGGCCTTGGAGACGCCCGCCGCGACCGTGCCGACGCCGACCTCGGAGACCAGCTTCACGTGGATGCGGGCGCGGGGGTTGGCGTTCTTCAGGTCGTGGATGAGCTGGGCGAGGTCCTCGATGGAGTAGATGTCGTGGTGCGGGGGCGGGGAGATGAGCCCCACGCCCGGCGTGGAGTGCCGGGTCCTGGCCACCCACGGGTAGACCTTGTGGCCGGGCAGCTGGCCGCCCTCGCCGGGCTTGGCGCCCTGGGCCATCTTGATCTGGATGTCGTCGGAGTTGACCAGGTACTCGCTGGTGACGCCGAAGCGGCCGGAGGCGACCTGCTTGATGGAGGAGCGCCGGGCCGGGTCGTACAGCCGCTCGGGGTCCTCGCCGCCCTCGCCGGTGTTGGACTTCGCCCCCAGCCGGTTCATGGCGATGGCGAGGGTCTCGTGCGCCTCCTGGGAGATGGAGCCGTAGGACATGGCGCCGGTGGAGAACCGCTTGACGATCTCCGAGACGGGCTCGACCTCGTCGAGGGGGACCGGGGGCCGGTCGGACTTGAGGCCGAACAGGCCGCGCAGGGTCATCAGGCGCTCGGACTGCTCGTCCACGCGCCGGGTGTACTGCTTGAAGACGTCGTAGCGGCGGGTGCGGGTGGAGTGCTGGAGGCGGAAGACCGTCTCCGGGTCGAACAGGTGCGGCTCGCCCTCGCGGCGCCACTGGTACTCGCCGCCGATCTCCAGGTCGCGGTGGGCCGGGGCGATGCCGGAGACCGGGTACGCCTTGGCGTGGCGGGCGGCGACCTCCTTGGCGATGACGTCTAGGCCCGCGCCGCCGATCTTGGTGGCGGTGCCGTGGAAGTAGGTGTCGACGAACTCCTCGTCCAGGCCGACGGCCTCGAAGACCTGGGCGCCGCGGTAGGAGGCGACGGTGGAGATGCCCATCTTGGACATGACCTTCAGCACGCCCTTGCCGAGGGCCTTGATCAGGTTCCTGATGGCGGTCTCGGGGTCCGTGTCGGCGGGCAGGAAGGTGCCGGCGCGGACCAGGTCCTCGACCGTCTCCATGGCCAGGTAGGGGTTGACCGCGGCGGCGCCGTAGCCGATGAGCAGGGCGACGTGGTGGACCTCGCGGACGTCGCCGGCCTCGACCAGCAGGCCCACCTGGGTGCGCTGCTTGGTGCGGATGAGGTGGTGGTGGACGGCGGAGGTGAGCAGCAGCGACGGGATCGGCGCGTGCTCGGCGTCGGAGTGGCGGTCGGAGAGGACGATCAGGCGGGCGCCGCCGGCGATGGCGGTGTCGGCCTCGGCGCAGATCTCGTCGATCCGGTCGGCCAGGGCCGCGCCCCCGCCGCCGACGCGGTAGAGGCCGGAGAGGGTGACGGCCTTCATGCCGGGCATGTCGCCGTCGGCGTTGATGTGGACGAGCTTGGCCAGCTCGTCGTTGTCGATCACCGGGAAGGGCAGGGTGACGCTGCGGCAGGAGGCCGCGGTGGGCTCCAGCAGGTTGCCCTGGGGGCCGAGGGTGGAGATCAGCGAGGTGACGAGTTCCTCGCGGATGGCGTCCAGCGGCGGGTTGGTGACCTGCGCGAAGAGCTGGGTGAAGTAGTCGAAGATCAGCCGGGGGCGCTCGGAGAGCGCGGCGATGGGCGAGTCGGTGCCCATCGAGCCGATCGGCTCGGCGCCGGTGCGGGCCATCGGGGCGAGCAGGACGCGCAGCTCCTCCTCGGTGTAGCCGAAGGTCTGCTGGCGGCGGGTGACCGAGGCGTGGGTGTGGACGATGTGCTCGCGCTCGGGCAGGTCCTCCAGCTCGATGGTCCCGGCCTCGAGCCACTCCTGGTAGGGGTGCTCGGCGGCGAGGGCGGCCTTGATCTCGTCGTCCTCGATGATGCGGTGCTCGGCGGTGTCCACCAGGAACATGCGGCCGGGCTGGAGGCGGCCCTTGCGGACGACCCGGTCCTGGTCGATGTCGAGGACGCCGACCTCGGAGGAGAGGACGACCAGGCCGTCGTCGGTGACCCAGTAGCGTCCCGGGCGCAGGCCGTTGCGGTCGAGGACGGCGCCGACCTGGATGCCGTCGGTGAAGGTGACGCAGGCCGGTCCGTCCCAGGGCTCCATCATCGTGGAGTGGTACTGGTAGAAGGCGCGGCGGGCCGGGTCCATGGAGGGGTGGTTCTCCCACGCCTCGGGGACCATCATCAGCACCGCGTGCGGCAGCGAGCGGCCGCCGAGGTGGAGCAGCTCCAGGACCTCGTCGAAGGAGGCGGAGTCGGAGGCGTCCGGGGTGCAGACGGGGAAGATCCGCGCGAGGTCCTTGGTGTTCCGGTCGCCGAAGAGGTCGGAGACCAGCTGGGACTCGCGGGCGCGCATCCAGTTGCGGTTGCCGCGGACGGTGTTGATCTCGCCGTTGTGGGCGACGAAGCGGTAGGGGTGGGCCAGCGGCCAGGAGGGGAAGGTGTTGGTGGAGAACCGCGAGTGGACCAGGGCGATGGCGCTGGCGAAGCGGCGGTCGGACAGGTCGGGGAAGAAGGGTTCGAGCTGCCCGGTGGTCAGCATGCCCTTGTAGACGATCGTCCGCGCGGACAGCGACGGGAAGTAGGTCCCGGCCTCGCGCTCGGCGCGCTTGCGCAGCACGAACGCCTTGCGGTCCAGGGCGAGGCCGCTGTTGACGCCGTCGGCGACGAACAGCTGGCGGAAGGCGGGCATGGTGGCGCGCGCGCCGTTGCCCAGCAGCTGCGGGGCGACGGGGACCTCGCGCCAGCCCAGGACGTTCAGGCCCTCCTCGGCGGCGATCGCCTCGATGCGCGAGACGGCCTCGGCGCCCTCGGCCTCGGCGACGGGGAGGAAGGCGGTGCCCACGGCGTAGGAGCCCGCCTCGGGCAGGGCGAAGTCGGCCTCCTCCCGCAGGAAGGCGTCCGGGACCTGGACCAGGATGCCCGCGCCGTCGCCGGAGTCCGCCTCGGCGCCGGTGGCGCCGCGGTGCTCCAGGTTTCGCAGGACGGTCAGCGCCTGCTCGACCAGCGTGTGGCTCGCCTCACCGGTGAGGGTGGCCACGAAGCCGACGCCGCAGGCGTCGTGCTCATCGCGCGGGTCGTACATTCCCTGCTTGGCAGGGTAGGCCGTCAGGGGCGCAGCACGCATCGGCTCTCCCGTCGTCGTCGTGGCGATCAACCATGCCGAGGGACGACGTTGGCCCTCTGCGGAACAAATTTTCGTGCAGGTTACATGATGAGGTTTTTTCCGAGAGGCGGACACCTCGGTCCATCATGCGGACTCTGCGACGGGGTTCGAATCGGGCGGACGGGGTGAACCGCCGTAGGATCCGGGCGGCGCCGGCGACACTGCCAGAAGCGCTCGTTGTTCATTCCCAACGGTGACACGGCTGAAACCGCCGGGTAACACCGAAGCGGCCCGTTCCCGGGTTGAACGGCTCACACCCGGGCTTCGGCCGGCCCGCTCCGGGCCCGCGCGGCGGGCTCAGCCCACGGCCACCCCGAACAGGGTACCGAGCCCGTACGTCACCGCGGCCGCCGCGCCGCCCAGGAGGAGCTGTCGCAGTCCGCTGAACCACCACGGACGCACGGTGATGGTGGAGACCAGCACACCGCACAGGAACAGCCCCAGCAGCGCCACCAGCACGGTGGGCCACAGCGCGGCGGCCCCCAGCAGGTAGGGCAGCACGGGGATCAGCGCGCCCACCGCGAAGGCGGCGAAGGAGGAGACCGCGGCGACGGCGGGCGACGGCAGCTCGGCCGGGTCCACGCCCAGCTCCTCGCGGGCGTGGATCTCCAGGGCCTGCTCGGGGTCCCTGGACATCTGCTCGGCGACCTGTGCCGCCAGTCCGGGTTCCACGCCCCGGCCCGCGTACAGCGCGGCCAGCTCCCGCTGCTCGCCCTCGGGGTCGCGGCGCAGTTCGCGGCGCTCGACGTCCAGCTCGGCCAGGACCAGCTCGCGCTGGGAGGCCACCGAGGTGTACTCGCCGGCCGCCATGGAGAACGCGCCGGCCGCCAGCCCGGCCAGGCCGCTGATGACGATCACGCTGCGGTCCACGTCGCCGCCCGCGACGCCCGTCATCAGGGCGAGGTTGGACACCAGTCCGTCCATCGCTCCGAAGACGGCCGGGCGCAGCCAGCCGCCGGTCACGTCGCGGTGGGTGTGGTTGTCGCGGTGCGCGGAGTTCGGGGCCCCGGGCTTCAGTGTGATCTCGCTCCCGTCTCCGGCCGTGGACGACATCCGCCTGCGCCTCCTGTTCCCCGGGCCTGTGCCCGACGGTTCCGACCGTACGTCCATCCGGGGGAGCGGTTCCAGCAAGGAAGGCCGAACTTACCTTGCTGACCTGGGATTTCCCGGGCGGTACGGAGAAAGGCCCCGGCCGCGCCGAGGAGGCGCGGCCGGGGCCGTCACGACGTGCCGCCGGTGTTCAGCCCGCGGTGGAGGCCGACGCCCCGTCGTCGCGGGCGGGCCCGCCTCCGCCGGCGGGTCCGGGGGCCTCGGAGGACTCGGCGCGCCCCTCGCCGGCCGCCGGGCCGTCCCCGTCCTCGGCGGGCTCGTCCGCCGAGGCGTCGCCGTCTGCGCCGTCTGCGCCGCCGGGCTTCTCCGCCACCGGTTCCACCGTCTCCTCGCGGCCCGGGCGGAGTCTGGCCGAGATCACGATGGAGGCCACGGCCGCCAGGAAGACGGCGATCGAGGTCCAGTTGTTCAGGCGCAGGCCCCAGATCTCGTGGGCCTCGTCGATGCGCAGGTACTCGATCCAGAAGCGCCCCGCCGTGTACGCCGCGACGTACAGGGCGAACGCGCGGCCGTGGCCGAGGGTGAAGCGGCGGTCGGCCCAGATCACCAGGAGGGCGACGCCCACGCACCACAGCGACTCGTACAGGAAGGTGGGGTGGAAGGTCCCGGTGTCGATGCCGTTGTCGATCTCCACGGCCCACGGCAGGTCCGTGGGGCGCCCGTACAGCTCCTGGTTGAACCAGTTGCCCCAGCGGCCGATGGCCTGGGCGAGCGCGATGCCGGGCGCGATGGCGTCCGCGTAGGCGGGCAGCGGGATGCCCCGCCTGCGGCAGCCGATCCAGGCGCCCACCGCGCCGAGGGCGATCGCCCCCCAGATGCCGAGTCCGCCCTCCCAGATCTTGAAGGCGTCGACCCAGTCCCGGCCCTCGCCGAAGTAGAGCTGGTAGTCGGTGACGACGTGGTAGAGACGGCCGCCGACCAGGCCGAACGGCACCGCCCACACGGCGATGTCGGCGACCGTGCCGGGCTGTCCGCCACGGGCGACCCAGCGCTTCCCGCCGAGCCAGACCGCGACGAAGACGCCGAGGATGATGCAGAACGCGTAGCCCCGCAGCGGGATCGGCCCGAGGACGATCTCGCCCGACGACGGGCTGGGGATGAAGGCAAGGGTTTCCATGGCTCCACGAACGCTACCGTGCCGGGCGCGGGAGGCGCCGCTCGGCCCGGCAACGGGTGCGTAACGCGCGTGCGGAAGGCGTGGAAGGCCCTCCCGCCCGCCGTACGGCCGTCCCGGTGCCGGCTCACGCCCTGCGCGCCGCCTCCTCCGCCTTCTCCCGGACCTTCTCCTCCAGCAGCCGCGGGGTCAGCGGGGCGCCCGGGTCGCCGTAGAGGTCCTCGCCGTCGAGCAGGACCGTCGGCGTGGAGTCGAAGCCCGAGGCGAGGAAGGCCCGGTTGGAGCGTTCGACCCAGTCGTCGTGGGTGCCCTCGCGCACGCAGCGGGTGAAGCCGGGGCCGCTGAGCCCCTTCACCTCCTTCGCCAGGCCGATGAGCCGGTCCTTGTCGCCGAAGGCGTCGTCCGGCTCCTCCGGCTGGTTGGCGTAGAGGACGTCGTGGTACTCCCGGAACCTCCCCTCGTCGCGCGCGCAGGCGGCGGCGTTGGCCGCGTACGCCGAGCCGCGGCCGCCCACGTTGCCGTCGATGATGGAGACCAGGTGGTACTCCACCTTCATCTTCCCGCTGTCCTGGAGGCGGTGGACGGTGTCGCGGAAGGCGTTCTCGAAGTGGGCGCAGCCCGGGCAGCGGAAGTCCTCGTAGACGGTGAGCGTGACCGGCGCCCGGGCGGACCCGTCGACGACCGGCTCGGCCGCGGCGGCCTTGCCGTCGTCCGCGCCGCCGCCGTCCCGGCCGCCGTCCCCGCCGAGCACGGCCACGACGCCGGCCAGCGCGACGACGCCGAGCACGGCCGCGGCGGCGACCGCCGTCTTCAGCGCCCGCAGGCGCCTGCCCACCGCCTTCTCCCGGTCCCGGCGCTCGCGCAGCCTCTCGCGCGCGCTGCGCCCTTCCTCACGATTCCTCTGGTTCGTCACGTCCCGGTCCAACGAACCGGGACCGCGCCCCCGTGCGCGCACCGCCGCCGTTTCCCCCGAAGGTGTGACCGCTCGGCGCGGAACACCGACCGCTCGGCGCACGACGGCCTACCGTTCGGCGCACGCATCCGGCGTTCGCCGCACACGGCGAACAGCGTCTTCACCCCGGGTGTGACGCACCTTACGTTCCCCGCATTCCTTTTCCGCTCCCGTACGTCGTGTCGTATCGCGTCGTGTCGATGAAGGAGGCGGCAGTGTCCGCAGACCGTCTACAACAAACCCTGGACCCCGCCGGGGACGCGGAGGACCGCATGGTCGCCATGCACAGCGATCCCCGCTTCGACCAGCTCAGGCGGAGCCTGATGAGGTTCGTGCTCCCGGTGAGCATCGGCTTCCTCACCTGGTACCTGCTGTACGTGCTGATGTCGGCCTACGCCCGCGGCGTGATGTCCACGGTGCTCTTCGGCGACGTCAACGTGGCCCTCGTGTTCGGAATCCTCCAGTTCGTCAGCACCTTCGGCATCGCGATCATGTACGCGCGGTACGCCGACAGGAAGGTCGACCCGCTCGCGGACGACCTGAGGGCGGAACTGACCGGTGCGAACACCTCCGCCGGCCGGACGGGAGGACGGGCGTGATCAACGGATCCACCGCGCTCCTGGCCGCGGAAGAGGTCAGCTCCAGCAGCCGCACCCTGACCGTGCTGGTCTTCATCGTCATGATCGCCGTGACGCTCGGCGTCACGGTGTGGGCCGGGCGCCAGACGAAGTCGGCGGCCGACTTCCACTCCGGTGGCCGCGAGTTCACCGGTATGCAGAACGGCTTCGCCATCGGCAGCGACTACATGTCCGCCGCGTCGTTCCTGGGCATCGCGGGCATGATCGCGCTCTTCGGCTACGACGGCTTCCTGTACTCCATCGGCTTCCTCGTCGCATGGCTGGTGGCCCTGCTGCTGGTCGCCGAGCTGCTGAGGAACTCCGGCCGGTTCACGATGGCCGACGTGCTGTCGTACCGGATGCAGCAGCGTCCGGTGCGCACCGCGGCGGCGGTGTCCACCATCACCGTGTCGATCTTCTACCTGCTGGCCCAGATGGTGGGCGCCGGCGCGGTCGTCGCGCTCCTGCTGGGCATCCGGCCGGGCGAGACGTACCTGGGCATGGACGCGGACACCGCCAAGATCGTGGGCATCGTCGTCGTCGGCGTCCTGATGACCCTGTACGTGACCTTCGGCGGCATGAAGGGCACCACCTGGGTGCAGATCATCAAGGCCGGCATGCTGATGGGCGGCACCATCCTGCTGGCGGCCCTGGTCATGGCCATCTACGGCTTCGACTTCGGCGAGCTGATGAGCGACGCCGCCAACGCCAGCGGCGCCGGGCAGTCCTTCCTCGAACCCGGTCTGCGCTACGGCGTCGAGGTGCCCGGCGACGCCCTGCAGACGATGTGGAACAAGCTGGACCTGATCAGCCTGGGTCTGGCCCTGGTGCTGGGCACCGCGGGCCTGCCGCACATCCTGATCCGCTTCTACACCGTCCCCGACTCCAAGGCCGCCCGGAAGTCCGTCAACTGGGGCATCGGCCTGATCGGCTCGTTCTACCTGATGACCCTGATCCTGGGCTTCGGCGCCGCGGCCCTGGTGGGCAAGGAGGCCATCACCGCCCAGGACGCCGCGGGCAACACCGCGGCGCCGCAGCTCGCCCGGGAGGTCGGGGAGCACTTCGGCGGCGAGTTCTTCGGCTCGGTGATGCTGGCGGTCATCGCGGCCGTCGCCTTCGCGGCGATCCTGTCCACGGTGGCCGGCCTGGTCATCGCCTCCTCCTCGTCCCTGGCGCACGACTTCTACAACAGCGTGGTACGCAGGGGCCGTGCGTCCGAGCACGAGGAGATCAAGGTCGCCCGTCTGTCGGCCTTCGGCATCGGCGCCGCGTCGATCATCCTGGCGATCTTCGCCCAGAGCCTCAACGTGGCCTTCCTGGTCGGTCTGGCCTTCGCCATCGCCGCCTCGGCCAACCTGCCGACCCTGCTGCTGAGCCTGTTCTGGAAGCGGTTCAACACCCAGGGCGCGGTCGCGGGCATCTACGGCGGCCTGATCAGCGCGGTCGGTCTGGTGATCTTCTCGCCGGTGTTCTCCGGCGCCGAGAAGGCGCTGATCCCGGGCATCGACATCGCCTGGTTCCCGCTGACCAACCCGGGCCTGGTGTCCATCCCGCTCGGCCTGGTGTGCGCGATCGTCGGCACGCTGATGTCGGGCGAGAGCAACCCGCGGCGCTTCGCCGAGCTCCAGGTGCGGGCCCTGACCGGGGCCGGCGCCGAGGGCGCGGCCAAGCACTGAGCCGCACCGCGGACCGGGCCCGCCGACCTCCCGGGCGGGCCCGCCGGGCCCCCGGTGGCGGGTGCTTCTCTCCGGCGTGACCCCCCACGTTCGGCGCCGGACCCGTCACCGGGCCCCTGGGGAGTCCTTCGAACCGCGTTCGAGGGACTCCCCAGGTCCTTTTGTCGCGTTATACGGTCACTGCGTGGCCAGGAGATCGTGGATCGGCACCCGGTGGGGGCGAGCGGGCCGGGGAGGCCCGGCCGGTTCCGGCCTGCCCGGGACCGTCGGCGTCCTGCGGGAGGTCCGGCTGATCGGCGCGGACCTCCAGGACGGGCTGCACGGCAGCCGGGCCCTGGCGGCGGCCCGCCGCATCCGGCGGCTGGTGGGCGCCGACGCCGTCGTCCTGGCCGACCTCGACGGGCCGGTCGCCCGGCACGGCGAGCCGCCGGAGGGCACCGACCTGGACGCGGTGCTCGCCCAGGTGTACGAGCACGGCACCGTCTTCCGCAAGCCGCCGCTGTGCGCGGCCCCGCTGCTGGTGGCGGACGAGCTGACGGGCTGCCTGGTGGTCTGCGGCTCCGCCGGCGACCGGGCGCTGGACGAGGGCGAGGTGGCCGAGGTCGCCGAGCTGGTGTCGCAGGCGCTGGACCACACCGCGCTGCGCAGCGCCCGCGCCCGGATCGCGGCGGCGGACCTGCGCACCCTGCGGGCCCAGATCTCCCCGCACTTCCTCCACAACGCGCTGGCCGTCATCGCCGCGCACATCCGCACCGACCCCGGCCGGGCCCGCGGCCTGCTCACCGACTTCGCCGACTACCTGCGCTACAGCTTCTCCACGGCCGGCGACTACGTGACGGTCGCCGACGAGCTCCAGGCCACCCAGACGTACCTGGAGCTGCAGCGCGCCCGGTTCGACGACCGCATGGAGATCACCGTCCGGATGGCTCCGGAGATTCTTCCCGTCGCCATCCCCTTCCTCGTCGTCCAGCCCATAGTGGAAAATGCCGTGCGCCACGGACTGGAGAAGAAGGCCGGGCCCGGACACATCAGCGTCTCGGGGTTCGGCGAGGGTCCGCTGTGCGTCATCGAGATCGAGGACGACGGCGCGGGCATGGAGCCGGACCTCGCACGGGCGATCCTCGCCGGAGTCGGCCCCCCCGCGAAGAACGTCGGTCTGGCCAACGTGGACCGGCGGCTTCGCACCGTGTACGGCCCGGAGTACGGCCTCGTCATCGAGACCGCGCCCGGCAACGGCACCAAGGTGACGATCAGGGTGCCGCGATTCATGCGAGGAGTGGTTACGGAATGAGCAGCGCGCCGCGGGCTCTTCAGGTCCTCGTCGTCGAGGACGAGGCGTCCACCCGCGAGGAACTCGCCGATCTCCTCGCGGACGTCCCCGAGGTCGGCGAGGTGTACGCCGCCGAGAGCGGCACCCGGGCGGTGCAGCTGCTGGGCGCGACCGCCTTCGACGCCGTCTTCCTGGACATCTCCATGCCCGGGCTGGACGGCATGGACGTGGCCCGGGTCATCAGCCAGCTCTCGGCGCCGCCCTCCATCGTCTTCGTCACCGCCTCGGAGTCCCACGCCATCGAGGCGTTCGGCATCGGGGCGGTGGACTACCTGCTCAAGCCCGTCCGGCCCGAGCGGCTGGCCGAGTCGGTGGCCCGGGTGGGCGCCACGCGCCGGGCCGCGTCGTCCGGCGGCGCGGGCGGGGACGGGCCGCGCGACGAGCTGGCGGTCGTCCAGATCGACCACGGCCGCCGGACGGTGTTCGTGCGGCGCGACGACGTGCAGTTCGTGGAGGCGCACGGCGACTACATACGGCTGCACACCGCGCAGGGCACGCACCTGATCCGGCTGTCGCTGTCGTACCTGGAGGAGATCTGGGCCCCGGCGGGATTCGTACGGGTGCACCGCGGCTACCTGGTGGCCGTCGGCTGGGTCCACGACCTGCGGGTCACCAGTTCGTCGGGGCTGGTGGCGTGCACCCCGGCCGGTGACGTGCCGGTCAGCCGCCGCCACGCCCGGAGTCTGAAGGAGCAGCTGCTGGAGGCGGCGCGCAGCGGCCTGCTGGGCAGGGCGGCGACCCGGTGAGGTCCAGGTGAGGAGCCGGTGAGGCCCCGGTGAAGAGCCCGATGAAGGGTCCGATCAAGAGCCCGGTGCGCAGCGGCCAGGCGGGCGGCGCGCGCCGGGTGAAGGTCACCAGCCCGCAGACCCGCATCGCCCTGGCCCGCGGCCACCGCCGCCATCCGCAGCTGCTGCCGCTGCCCGCGCCGGCCGACGCCGAGGCCGCCCGCGCCGTGTTCGCCGCGCAGCGCCGCACCGCCCTGCGGACCGTGGCCCTGCTGGGGGTGGTGCTCTTCGGCTCCAGCGGGACGATCGCGGCGCTGCCCGTGCTGGACCGGCTCTCCGTCGCGGGCGTACCGGTGTCGTGGCTGGTGCTGGCGGTGGCCACCTACCCGGTGCTGCTGGTGCTCGCCCTGTGCCACGTGCGCCGCGCCGAGCGTGTGGAGGACTCCGCGGGCACAGCCGCGGGCCCAGAAGCGGGCACAGCCGCAGACACAGCTGCGGCCCCAGAAGCGGGCGCGGGGGCCGGCGCGGAGGACCCGGGGACGGGGGGCGGCCCGTGACCGCCGTCACCGCGATCGGCCTGGTCCTGACCGCCAGCCTGGTCATCGGCCTGTACGGGGTCCACGCGGCCCGCACCAGCCCGGACTTCCTCGTCGCCTCCCGCCGCATCGCCCCCGGCTGGAACGCCATGGCGATCGCCGGGGAGTACGTCTCGGCCGCCTCGGTGCTCGGGCTGGCCGGGCTGATGCTCAAGGACGGCATCGGGGCGATGTGGTACGCCGTCGGCTTCACCGCCGGGTACGTGGCGGTGGTCGCGCTGGTGGCCGGGCCCATGCGGCGCTCGGGGGCGTTCACGGTGCCCGACTTCGCCGAGTACCGGCTGGGATCGCCCACGATCCGCAAGCTGTGCGGGGTGATCGTGCTGGTGATCATGTGGCTCTACCTGGTGCCGCAGTTCAAGGGCGCCGGAGTGGTCCTGAACCTGGTCAGCGGCACGCCGTACTGGGTGGGCGTGGTGCTGGCCGGCCTGGTGGTGAGCGCGTCGATCGCGGTGGGCGGCATGCGGTCGGCCACCTACGTCCAGGCCTTCCACTACCTGGTCAAGCTGGCCTTCATCTCCGTACCGGCGATCTACCTGGTCGTGCACGTCGGCGCGGAGACCCGGGCCGAGGCGCTGCGCCCGGTCCACGCGCGGGACCTCGCCGCCGAGGGGTGGGGCCGTCCGCTGATCGACATCCAGGGGGCGGGGCTGCCGCTGCTGTCCACCTGGTCGGTGCTGCTGGCGACGACGCTGGGCGCCATCGGGCTGCCCCACGTGATCATGCGCTTCCACACCAGCCCCACGGCCCGGGCCGCCCGCCGGGTGGCCGTGCTGGTGATCGGGCTGCTGGGCCTGTTCTACCTGTTCCCGGCGGTCTACGGGCTGCTCGGGCGGGTGCTGACGCCGCACCTGGTGCACAGCAACGCCACCGACACCGTCTCCGTCGTCCTGCCGGGGACGGCCGTGCCGGGGACGCTGGGGAGCGTTCTGACGGCCCTGGTGGCGACCGGCGCGTTCGCCGCGTTCCTGTCCACCTCCTCCGGGCTGCTGCTGGCCCTGGCCGGCGGGCTCTCCCACGACCTGTTCGGCGGCGGGGTGACCAGACTGCGGCTGGCGGTGGCGGTGGGGGCGTTCGTGGCGGTGCTGCTGTCGCTGCCCGCCGCGCACCTGGACATCAACGTGGTGGTCGGCTGGGCGTTCGCGGTGGCGGCGTCCACCTTCTGCCCGCTGCTGGTGCTGGGCATCTGGTGGACCCGGCTGACGGTCGCGGGCGCGGCGGCCGGGCTGGCCGCCGGGGTGGTCACGGCGACGGGGGCGGCGGTGCTGTCCGCCACCACACGGCCGTCGTCGGCCTGGCTGACCGTGCTGCTGGCCCAGCCCGCCGCCTGGACCGTTCCGCTGGCGTTCCTCACGATGATCGCGGTCTCGCTGCGCGGCACGCCGGCCGACTGGTCCGAGCGGGCCGTGTTGCGGCTGCACGCTCCCTGACGGCACGGGCCGGGCGCGCGGGTCCGCGCGGGCCTGGGGCGCGCGGCCGTCCACCGCACGCCCCAGGCCCGCGTCACACATCACACGTCACGCATCACGCATCACACGATGGTCAGCCGCGCCGGCGTACGCCCTCGGCCAGTTCGCCCGCGAGCTCGCGGACCGCGGCCAGTCCGCCCTCCGGGTCGCCCTCGTGGTCCAGCAGCCGCTTGACGAAGGCCGAGCCGACGATCACGCCGTCCGCGAAGGCGGCCACCTCGGCGGCCTGCTGCGCGTTCGAGACGCCCAGCCCGACGCAGACCGGCAGCTCGGTGGTGGCGCGGGTGCGGCGCACCAGCTCCTCCGCCTCCCGCCCCACCGACTCGCGGGTGCCGGTGACGCCCATCAGGGAGGCGGCGTAGACGAAGCCGCTGCCCGCCGCCGTGATCCTCGCCAGCCGCTCGTCGCGGCTGCTGGGCGCGACCACGAAGACGGTCGCCAGACCGTGCTGCTCGGCGGCCTTGCGCCACGCGTCGGACTCCTCGACCGGCAGGTCGGGCAGGATGCAGCCGGCGCCGCCCGCCTCGGCCAGCCCGGCGGCGAAGCGCTCGGCGCCGTAGCGGTCGACGGGGTTCCAGTACGTCATGCACAGCACCGGCGCGCCGGTGGCCGCGTGCGTCTCGCGCACGGTCCGCAGCACGTCGGCGATGCGCACCCCGCCGCGCAGGGCGATGTCGTCGGCGGTCTGGATGACCGGCCCGTCCAGCACCGGGTCGCTGTGCGGCAGCCCGACCTCGACGATGTCGCAGCCGCCCTCCAGCAGGGCGGTGCAGGCGGCGATGCCGCCGTCCACGGTGGGGAAGCCGGCGGGGAGGTAGCCCACCAGCGCGGCCCGTCCCTCGTCCTTCGCCGTCGCCAGAACGCGTCCCAGCAGTTCCGCCTGGCCCGCCATCACTTCGCTCCCTCGGTGCCGGCGCCGCCGGGGGCGCCGTCGTACAGCCCGAAGTACCGGGCGGCGGTGTCCATGTCCTTGTCGCCGCGGCCGGAGAGGTTCACCAGCAGCAGCGCGTCCGGGCCCAGCTCGCGGCCCACCTCCAGGGCGCCGGCCAGCGCGTGCGCGCTCTCGATGGCCGGGATGATGCCCTCGGTCTCCGACAGCAGGCGCAGCGCCCGCATCGCCTCGTCGTCGGTCACCGGGCGGTACTCGCCGCGGCCGGTGTCCTTGAGGTAGGAGTGCTCGGGGCCGATGCCGGGGTAGTCCAGTCCGGCGGAGATGGAGTACGGCTCGGTGATCTGGCCCTCGTCGTCCTGCAGGACGTAGGAGCGCGACCCGTGCAGGATGCCCGGCTCGCCGGCCGTCAGGGTGGCCGCGTGCTCGCCGGAGGCCACGCCGTGCCCGGCGGCCTCCAGGCCGATCAGGCGCACGGAGGCGTCGGGGAGGAAGGCGTGGAAGAGGCCGATGGCGTTGGAGCCGCCGCCGACGCAGGCCAGCGCGGCGTCCGGCAGCCGCCCGGTGCGCTCCAGGATCTGCCGCCGGGCCTCGACGCCGATGACGCGGTGGAAGTCGCGCACCAGCGCCGGGAAGGGGTGGGGTCCGGCGACGGTGCCGAAGAGGTAGTGGGTGCGGTCGACGTTGGCGACCCAGTCGCGGAACGCCTCGTTGATGGCGTCCTTCAGCGTCCGGCTGCCGGAGGTGACGGGGACGACCTCGGCGCCCAGCATCCGCATCCGGGCGACGTTGAGCGCCTGGCGCTGGGTGTCGATCTCGCCCATGTAGATGGTGCACTCCAGGCCGAACAGGGCGCAGGCGGTCGCGGTGGCGACGCCGTGCTGGCCCGCGCCGGTCTCGGCGATGACGCGGGTCTTGCCCATGCGCCTGGTCAGCAGCGCCTGCCCCAGCACGTTGTTGATCTTGTGCGAGCCGGTGTGGTTGAGGTCCTCGCGCTTGAGGAAGACCCGGGCTCCGCCCGCGTGCTCGGCGAACCGCCGCACCTCGGTCAGCGCGCTGGGCCGGCCGGTGTAGTTGACGAGCAGGTCCTCCAGCTCGGCGGCGAAGGCGGGGTCGGCCTTGGCCTTCTCGTACTCGGCCGCCACCTCGTCCACGGCGGCGACGAGCGCCTCCGGGATGAACTTGCCGCCGAAGGCGCCGAAGTAGCCCTCGGCGGTCGGCACCCGGCCCTCGGGGTCGGGAACGAAGAAGTCGGTAGACATCCGACGTGCTCCTAGTCGGGGCGCATGCCCCAGAAGGGGTGGTCAGAGGGGAGACGGTGCGCCGCACCGGCCCCGGAGGGCGGGTGCGGAGGCGGTCGTGGCCGGCGCACCGCCGCGCGGCGGGCGGTGCGGCCCGCGGCCCCCGCGTGCGCGGGGGCCGTCCGGGGCCGGTGCCCGGCGGCGGCCGACGGCCGCCCGGGCCGCCGGCCGGGGAAGGGGCGCGCGGTTCAGCGCCCGGCCCGGGCGGGCCATCGCCTGCCGTTGATCTGACCCGGCTCGCAGCCGATGTGGTAGCGCACGCGCCGCCCCAGCACCCGGCGTGCGGGCGCGCGGCAGCCGCGGGGGCGGCAGCCGGGGGCCAGGCGGGCGGAGAGGGCCATCGTGGTCGTTCCGCCTCAGTTGCCGTGCCGCAGGGCGGGGTGGGCGCCGGCGGCGACCAGGTCGGCGACGGCGGACTTCGGGTCCTTGCCGGTGACCAGCGACTCGCCGACGAGCACCGCGTCGGCGCCCTCGTTGGCGTACGCGATCAGGTCGTGCGGGCCGCGCACGCCCGACTCGGCCACCCTGACGATGCCCTCGGGGATCTCGGGGGCGACCCGGGCGAAGGTGCCCCGGTCGACCTCCAGGGTCTTGAGGTTGCGCGCGTTCACGCCGATGATCTTGGCCCCGGCGTCCACCGCGCGCTCGACCTCCTCCTCGTCGTGCACCTCGACCAGCGGGGTCAGCCCGATGGACTCGGCCCGCTCCACCAGCGACACCAGCGCGTCCTGGTCGAGGGCGGCGACGATCAGCAGGACCAGGTCCGCGCCGTGGGCCCGGGCCTCCCACAGCTGGTAGGAGGTGACGATGAAGTCCTTGCGCAGGACGGGGACGTCCACCCGGCCGCGCACGGCCTCCAGGTCGGCCAGCGAGCCGCCGAACCGCCGCTCCTCGGTCAGCACCGAGATGACCGCGGCACCGCCCGCCTCGTAGTCGGCGGCGAGCCCGGCCGGGTCGGCGATGGCGGCCAGCGCGCCCTTGGACGGGCTGGAGCGCTTGACCTCGCAGATGACCTTGACGCTGTCGCTCTTGAGGGCGGCGACGCCGTCGCGCGCCCGCGGCGCCCTGGCCGCGCGCTCCTTGAGTTCGTCGAGGCCGACGCGCGCCTGCCGCTCGGCGAGGTCGGCGCGGACCCCGTCGATGATCTCGTCGAGCACACTCACGCGAGCGGCTCCCTTCCTGGCTGGCTTCTGGCTGGCTGGCTTCCTGGCCGGCTCGGGTCCCTGCGCCGGGCGCGGGGCTCGTCCGGACACGCGGTCACGCACTGCGATGGTATCCGGCCCGGGGCGCGGGACCCGCATCCGGGCGGCCCGGTCCCATATACCGGGCGGTATCGCCGCGCCGGCCCCGGGGCGGGCCGGGTACGGAAAAAGCGCGGTGCCGTTCCGCCGGCACCGCGCCCGGGTGAGCCGCCCGAGGCGGCCCGGCTACGCCTCCACCCGGTCCTTGGTCTGGTCGAGGCGGCGGCCCTGCGACTCCTCCGGCTGGCCCATGCCCATGGAGCGCATGACCAGCCCGACGACGCCGCCGAGGAGGGTGATGGCCACACCGACCCAGAACCCCACCGGCTCGGCCATCACCGTGAAGGCCGAGGCGACGCAGAAGCCGATGAACGCGATGGTGACGCCGGTCCAGGCGGCAGGGGTGTGTCCGTGGTTGTTGCCCGCCATTGAGTGCTCCTCGTAGGTCCGATCTGGGCTCGCTCACCGGCCATTGTGTCAGGGCCGGTTTCCGCCGCTCCCGGTGGTGGGGTCCTCTCCCCGGTCCAGGGCCCTCCACAGCTCCTCGGGGCGGTCCGGGTCGGGGGCCGTGCGCCGGGCGGCGCCCGCCCGGGCACCGCCCGCGCGCTCGTGGCGGCCCGACATCGCGGGCCAGCGGCGCCCGTGGCGCAGGGCCAGCAGCCCGGCGGCCAGCAGCAGCACGCCGCCGAGGGCCGCGACGTAGGGCCACACGCCGAAGGAGACGGCCTCGACCGTGCCCCGGGTCAGACCGCTGGCCCGGGCGGCCTCGGCCTCCAGCGCGCTCCGGTCGCCCGCGCCCAGCAGGGCGGCGACGGCGGTGCCCGCGCCGCACAGGGCCAGCAGGGCGGCGACCAGCGTCCGGCCGGCGCGGCGCACGGCGAAGACGGCGACCAGCGCGGCGAGGCCGACCAGCGCCAGGGCGCTGGGCAGCCCGGTCACCTCGCTGCCCTCGGCCCGGACCGGCACCTCGCCCTGCGCCAGGACGGCGGTGCCCTCGCTCCAGACCTGCCCGGCGGCCACGAGCACCGCGGCGGCGCCCAGTGCGCCGGCGGTCAGCGCGACGCCGAGAGCGCGCCGGGCCCCCCTGCCGGAGGCGGAGGCGGGGCCGGAGGCGGACGCGGCGGCGGAGGCGGCGGGTTCGGGGGAGGAAGGGGGCGGAGGCGGGGAAATCACTCTCCCACGCTACCGCCGAGCCGTCCGGCGGTGTGCACCGCCCTGAGCACCGCCGCCGCCTTGTTCCGGCACTCGGTGTCCTCGGCCGCCGGGTCGGAGTCGGCGACGACCCCGGCGCCCGCCTGGACGTAGGCCGTCCCGTCGCGCAGCAGGGCGGTGCGGATGGCGATGGCGGTGTCGGCGTCGCCCGCGAAGTCCAGATAGCCCACGCAGCCGCCGTACAGGCCGCGCCGGGTCGGCTCCAGCTCCTCGATGATCTGCATCGCGCGCGGCTTGGGGGCGCCGGAGAGCGTGCCGGCCGGGAAGCAGGCGGTGAGCGCGTCGAAGGCGGTTCGGCCCTCGGCCAGGCGCCCGGTGACCGTGGAGACGATGTGCATCACGTGGCTGTAGCGCTCGATGGACATGAAGTCCACGACCTCGACGCTGCCCGGCTCGCAGACCCGGCCCAGGTCGTTGCGGCCCAGGTCGACGAGCATCAGGTGCTCGGCGCGCTCCTTGGGGTCGGCCAGCAGCTCCTCGGCGAGGGCGGCGTCGGCCTGCGGGGTCGCGCCGCGCGGGCGGGTGCCGGCGATGGGGTGCATCATGGCGCGCCCGTCCTCGACCCTCACCAGGGCCTCGGGGCTGGAGCCGACGACGTCGAAGCCGTCCAGACGCAGCAGGTACATGTACGGGCTGGGGTTGGTGGCGCGCAGCACGCGGTAGACGTCGAGGGCGCTCGCCGGGCAGGGCGTCTGGAAGCGCTGGGAGGGCACCACCTGGAAGGCCTCGCCCGCGCGGATGCGCTCCTTGACGTCCTCCACCGCCTCCCGGTAGGCCGCCCCGCCCCACAGCGCGGTGTACTCGGGCAGCCGCGGCGGCGGGAGCGGGGCGGCTCCGGCGGGCGCGGGGCGGGCGAGGTCGGCGGCCATGGCGTCCAGGCGGCGCACGGCGTCGGCGTACGCCTCGTCCACGCCGGTGTCGAGGTCGTTGTGGTTGATGGCGTTGGCGATCAGCAGCACCGTGCCGTCGCGGTGGTCGAGGACCGCGAGGTCGGAGGTGAGCATCATGGTCAGCTCGGGCAGCCCCAGGTCGTCGCGGGTGCTGTCGCCGATGCGCTCCAGGCGGCGTACGACGTCGTAGGCGAGGTAGCCGACCATGCCCCCGGTGAAGGGCGGCAGGTCCGCGTCCCGGTGCAGGTCGCGGGGGGTGTGCAGGGCCTCGACGGTGGCGCGCAGGGCGGCCAGCGGATCGCCGCCGGTGGGGACGCCGACCGGCGGGGCGCCCAGCCAGTGGGCCTGCCCGTCGCGGACGGTGAGCGTGGCGGAGGTGCGCACGCCGACGAAGGAGTAGCGCGACCAGGTGCGGCCGTTCTCGGCGGACTCCAGTAGGAAGGTGCCGGGGCGCTCGGCGGCGAGCTTGCGGTACAGGGCGATGGGGGTGTCGCCGTCGGCGAGCAGGCGGCGGGTGACCGGGACGACGCGGCGGTCCTTGGCGAGCGTGCGGAAGGCGTCCAGGTCGGGGGAGGTGCCGGGGGCGGCGGCCGGAACGGTCATGCCGGGCTCCCCTCCCCCCGCGCCGCGGCGCCGCCCAGCGGCAGCTCGGCGGCGTCGAAGCAGGTCCGGTCCCCGGTGTGGCAGGCGGCGCCCACCTGGTCGACCTTCACCAGCACGGTGTCGCCGTCGCAGTCGAGGGCCACGGACTTCACGAGCTGGACGTGCCCGGAGGTGTCGCCCTTGACCCAGTACTCGCCGCGGCTGCGGCTCCAGTACGTGCAGCGGCCGGTGGTGAGGGTGCGGTGCAGCGCCTCGTCGTCCATCCAGCCGAGCATCAGCACCTCACCGGTGTCGTACTGCTGGGCGATGGCGGGCACCAGGCCGTCGGCGTTGCGCTTGAGGCGGGCGGCCACGGCGGGGTCGAGTGGGGATCGGGGCATGGGGTCATTGTGCCGCCGCCGCGCCGCGGACCGCGACAGCCGCCCGCGGGCCGGGACGGGCGGTGCGCACGGCGGCTGCGGGAAGGCCGCCGTGCGGCTGCGGCTGCGGCTCTGGCGGCCAAGGGGCGCGGCACCGCACCGGCGCCCACCCCGCTGTGGCAGGGTTGTGACGCACCCGGGATTTGGCATGTCCGTGCGGTACGGCATCCTTTCGCCATGAGTTATCCACCGCCGCCCAACGGCGCGCACAACTCCGGCCCAGGCGGCGGTTTCGGTCCGCCGCAGGGCTTCGGTCCGCCCGAGCAGCCCGGTCCGCCCGCGGGCGGTTACGGCCACCCCGGTCCGTCCGGGGGCTACGGCTACCCGGGCCCGCCCGGCGCCCCCGGCCAGTCCGGCGGCTACGGCTACCCCGGGGCGCCCGGCGGCCCCGGCGCGCCCGGTCCCTACCCTCCCCCGCCGGGCGGAGGCGGCGGGGGCAACGGTGGGAAGGTCGCCGCGATCATCATCGCCGCGGTGCTCGTCGCCGGGCTGATCGTCGGCGGTGTGCTCATCGCCGCCGACGGTGACGGCGAGGGCGGCGACGACCGGGCGAGGCCGAGCGGCACGCCCACCACCCCGGCCGCCACGGAGCCCTCCCCGGACCTCAGCGACGAGCCGACGGACCCGGCGAGCCCGGACGTCCCCACGCCGGACGTGACGGCGTCGCCCAGCGACCTCGTCCCGTACGTGGTGCTCGACCCGGGCACCTGCTTCGACCACCCGTCGCTGAGCAGCGGCGTCACCGAGGTCGAGGAGCGGTCCTGCGACGGCGCCCACGACGGCGAGGTGATCGCCAACGAGACGCTCAGCGGCACCTTCGCCACCGAGGCGGAGCTGCAGGAGAAGGTCATGTCGCTGTGCAAGGCGGACGCCGAGAAGCGGCTGGCCCGGATGCCCAGCGGCAAGACGTACTACTACTACGCGATCTATCCGGCGCTCCCGACGTACAACCGCGGCGAGGACCAGATCTCCTGCTCCCTGACGCTCAGCAACCAGCTGGACGGCCCGGATCTGGACGCGCCTCTTCCCGGCTGACCGGGTGCGGCGCGTGGCGTGGGTCGGCGCACGGCCGTAGGGTGGCCGTATGTCGACCCACGCCCGGCGCGAACGCCTTCTGCTCGCCGACCTGTTGGAGAGTTCCGGACCCGAGGCGCCCACCCTGTGCGAGGGCTGGCGCACCAGGGAGCTGGCGGCCCACGTCGTGGTGCGCGAGCGCCGCGCGGACGCGGCCGGCGGGATACTCGTCAAGGCGTTGCAGCCCCGACTGGAGCGCGTCCAGCAGGAGTTCGCGGCCAAGCCGTACGAGGAGCTGATCCAGCTCATCCGCACCGGGCCGCCGCGGATGTCCCCCTTCGCGCTCAAGCAGGTCGACGAGGCGGCCAACACCGTGGAGTTCTTCGTCCACGCCGAGGACGTGCGGCGGGCCCGGCCGGACTGGACGCCGCGCGAGATCGACCCGGTCTTCGCCGACGCCCTGTGGCGGCGGCTGGAGACCACCGCCCGCGCCTACGGCCGCCGGTGCCCGGTCGGCCTGGTGCTGCGCCGCACCAACGGGCAGGTGGCGGTGGCCCGCAAGGGCGCCCCCGTGGTCACCGCCACGGGCGAGCCGGGCGAGCTGCTGCTCTTCGCCTCCGGCCGGCAGGACGCGGCGCGCGTGGAGCTGGAGGGCGACGAGAAGGCCGTGGAGCGGGTGCGCGGGGCGAAGCTCGGCCTGTGACGCGTCACGCCCCGCGGGCGGTCCTCCCCCCCTTCCGCTCTCCCCGCCGCCCTTCCGGCCCCGCCGCCCTCAGCCGCCCAGTCCCGCCTCGCGGGCCCGGGCGGCCGCGGCCATGCGGTCGGTGACCTGGAGCTTGGCGAAGATGTGGGAGATGTGGTTGCGGACGGTCTTGTCCGACAGGACCAGCTCCCGGGCGATCCGCCGGTTGCCGTAGCCGCGGGCGAGCAGGTCGAGCACCTGGCGTTCCCGGTTGGTGAGTTGGGGGAAGGCCGCCCGGCCGGGCATGTCGTGGACGGCGGAGAAGTAGTCGCCCAGCCGGTCCGCGACGAACGGGCTGAACACCGCTCCCCCGTCGGCCACCGTGCGCACGGCCCTCAGCAGCTCCTCGCGGGGCGCCCCCTTGACCACGTAGCCGCGTGCCCCGGCGCGGAGCGCCGATATCACCGCGTCGTCCTCCTCCAGCGCCGACAGCATCAGCACCCTCGGCGTCCGCGGGGCGTCGGCCCGGTCCGGTGGCGTGGAGGTGATCCTCCGGGTGGCCTCGGTGCCCGAGCAGTCGGGCAGGCCGAGGTCCATCAGGACGACGTCCGCCGCCACCTCTCCCCCGCCCAGGGCCCGGATGGCCTCCTCCCCGGTGGCGGCCTCGCCCACCACGTCCATGTCGTCCACGCTCTCCACCGTGTGGCGGGCCCCGGCCCGGAACATCGGGTGGTCGTCGACGAGGAAGACCCGGATCGTCATCGGCTCCCCCACGGCGGCACGGCCCCGACGAGGGCGCCCCGCACGGTGTCCGGACGGGATGGTACGACGCGGCTGCCGCCCGGTTCCCCGGCCCGCCGGCCGATGGAGGCCGGTTGCGGGGCGGCGGCGGACGCCGAAGCGTGCCGCAGCGCGTCGGCCACGCCCCCGGACGCGGCGCGGTAGACCGCCGGCTCCGGTGCGGCCGTCGGCTCCGGGGGTCTCGGAACGCCGACGACGCGGCGGACCCGGCCGACGAGCCGTCCCGTCCCGCTCGCCGCCCCGGTCGGCGGGCGGCGGCGCTCCTCTTCCCTGGCGGAAATCGGGTGTTTCCGCCGCCGGTGCGGCCCGTCGTCGATTTCGCGCCTTCCCGGCCGGACGCCTCTGCTCTCATTGAGCCCCTGCGACGGCTTCATTGTTTTTGCCTTGAACGATTTCGGCCTCAAACCCCGGTTCAGTGACTCGTCCCCCGGCTTCACTTCCCGGCGCCTGAGCCGTCCGGTCCTACGACCCCCGGGCGTCGCCATGAAAGGTTCCCCCAATTCATCTGAGTCTCGAACATTAATACAGCCGAGACCCTTTCCAGAGAGCGGATTCGGCCACCCCTCGGCACCGCTGATCAGGCATTTTTCCGGGCCGTCACAAACGGTTTCCATGCGACAGCGGGACGTGACGGGCGCTCGGCCCGGGGACGGAAGTGGCGTGAAACGATAGTTACCCGTAAGGCATCCGGACGGGTGCCGCCCCCCGCTCCCCCGGCCCGGACCGCACCGTACGGCCCCTCGACCGGGACCTCTTGGGACCGCGCTCCCACGAAACCGGGACAACCGACCTCCTACGTTGAGGACGCCGGCCCGTCCGGCGGCCGGAGGACCGACGGGTTCCGGCACCCTCCCCGGCGTCCCCGCCTCCGGCCCCTGCCCACCCCGAAGGGAAATTCCATGGTGCGCGAGGCCATAAGACGGCAGATTTCACGAACGCCCGCGGCGACCGGGGATCCGGCGGCGGCCGGTGCCGCGGCACCGCGCCCCGCGTCCCTCCCCGGAAAGACCGGCGGGCGCGCCACGGTTCACCCGCCCTTCGCGGAGATGCCCCCCGGGGGCTTTGCCGTACGTGGCAACCGCAACGCCCGCCGCCTCCGGGCCGGCCGCGGGGAGGGGTCGCTGTGACGGTGTGGGACACGCGCGGCGGGCGGGGCACCACCGGCGTCTGGCTGGTGGGCGCGCGCGGCTCGGTGGCGGTCACCACGATCGCGGGCACGGCGGCGCTGTGCGCGGGCCTGGTGCGGCCCACGGGGTGCGTCACCGCCCAGCGCGAGCTCTCCCGCCTCGACCTGCCCCGCTTCGACGACCTGGTCTTCGGCGGACACGACATCGGGGAGACCCCCCTGGTGGAGCGGGCGGAGCGGCTCGCCGGGGAGGGCGTCATGCCGCCGGGCCTGCCCCGGCTGGTGCGCGACGGACTGCTCGCCGCTGAGGAGGAGGTCCGGCCCGGGGCGACCGGGGCCGGGGACGGCCCCGGCGGCCGGGGGCCCCGGGACGGCCGGGAGACCCAGGAGGAGGCGATCCGGAGGCTGGCCGGCGACATCTCCTCGTTCCGGCTGCGGCTGGGTCTGGACCGCGTCGTCGTGGTCAACGTTGCCTCCCCGGGCCCGGGCGTGCCGCGCCACCCGGCGCACGCCTCGCTGCCCGCGCTGCGGCGGGCCCTGGCGGCCGGGGAGGACGTCCTGTCCGACGCCTCCCTGTACGCCTGCGCCGCGCTGCGGGCGGACTGCCCCTACGTCGACCTCACCTCCCCGGCCGGCCTGCGGCCCCCGGCCCTGCGGGAGCTGGCGGCCGAGCGGGAGCTGCCGTACGCGGGCGGCGACGGCAGGACCGGCGGGGCACTGCTGAAGTCGGTGCTGGCGCCGATGTTCGCCCAGCGGGCGCTGTCCGTGAGCTCCTGGTCCGACGGCCGTACGGACGGGCGCGGCGGTGGCGGTGACAGTGACGGGGGCAGCGGCAGTCACGGGGGCAGTGACGGCGGCGGTGACGGTGGCGAGGGCAGCGGACGGCGGGCCGCCCGGGACCAGGTGTCCTTCGAGGGCTTCCTGGGCGTCCCGATGGCGCTGCGCTTCACCTGGCAGGGCTGCGAGCCGGCGCTGGCCGCCCCCCTGGTGCTCGACCTCGCCCGGCTCATGGCGCTGGCCGACCGGGCGGGCGTCCGGGGGCCGGTGCCGGAGCTGGCGTTCTTCTTCCAGGAGCCCCTCCGGGAACCCCCGCGGGAGCCGGTCCCCGGCGGCGCTCCCGGCGGGGAGGGGCGCTCCCCGGCAGAGCAGTACGCGACGCTGGTGGCCTGGGCGCACGGCCTGCGCGTGCCCGTGTGAGCCCGGCGCCGCGCCGTCCGCGCCGCATCCGTACCGTGCCCCTCCGTTTGCGCCGTCGGCGGACGGCGCGGTGCGGCGGTGGTACGGCGGCGGCCGGCGTGCTTGGGTTCGCGGCATGGAGACCACCCAGGTGCTGCCCGGGCTGCACATGTTCGCCTTCGCCGTCGGACAGGCGTACCTGTGGCACGAGCCCGGTTCGCTGACACTGGTCGACACCGGCACCGCCGGTTCCGGAGCCGCCGTCGCCGCGGCCGTCCGCGAGCTGGGGCACGACCCCGGGGACATCGGCCGCATCGTCCTGACCCACTTCCACGAGGACCACGCCGGCGGCGCCGCCGAACTCGCGGAGCTGACCGGCGCGACCGTCATGGCGCACCGGCTGGACGCGCCGGTCGTCCGGGGCGAGGCGCCGGGCCCGCCGCCGGACTTCACCGGCGCGCCCGGCTGGGAGCGCGAGCTGTTCGACGGCCTGCCCGCCCTGCCCCCGGCTCCGCCGTGCCGCGTCGACCGCGAGCTGGAGGACGGCGACGTGGTCGACTTCGGCGGCGGAGCCCGGGTGGTGGCCGCTCCCGGGCACACCGACGGCAGCATCGCGCTCCACCTGCCCGCGCACGGCGTGCTGTTCACGGGCGACACCGTGGCGAACGTCGGGGGCGACACCATGCTGGGGGTGTTCAACCTCGACCGGTCCCGCGCGCTGGAGTCGTTCCGCCGCCTGGCCGCCCTGGAGACGGAGACCGCCTGCTTCGGGCACGGCGATCCGATCACCGGCGGCGCAGGCGCGGCCCTGCGGAGAGCGGCGGAGGCCGCAAGGGCCGCGGAAGCCGCGGAAGCCGCGGAAGCCGCGGAGACCGCGAACCGGGCACGGACCGGGCACCGACCGGACGGGCCCGACGGCGGAACGACTCCGGCGCGCGTCAGCGCACCGGGTGGCCCGCCGTGCGCAGGACGTCCTTGACCTGGCCGATGCGCAGGTCGCCGAAGTGGAAGATGCTCGCGGCGAGCACCGCGTCCGCGCCCGCCTCCACCGCCGGGGGGAAGTCGGCGAGCTTCCCCGCGCCGCCGGAGGCGATGACGGGGATGGTGACGTGCTTGCGGACGGCGCCGATCAGGGGGATGTCGTAGCCGTCCTTGGTGCCGTCGGCGTCCATGGAGTTCAGCAGGATCTCCCCGGCGCCCAGTCCGGCCGCCCGGTGCGCCCACTCCACCGCGTCGATGCCGGTGCCGCGCCGGCCGCCGTGCGTGGTGACCTCGAAGCCGGACGGCGTCACCGTCCCCTCCGGGCAGCGGCGGGCGTCCACCGACAGCACCAGCACCTGGCTGCCGAAGCGTTCGGCGATCTCCCGGATCAGCTCCGGGCGGGCGATGGCGGCGGTGTTGACGCCCACCTTGTCGGCGCCCGCGCGCAGCAGCCTGTCCACGTCCTCGGCGGTGCGCACGCCGCCGCCCACGGTCAGCGGGATGAAGACCTGCTCGGCGGTGCGGCGCACCACGTCGTAGGTGGTCTCGCGGTCACCGGAGGAGGCGGTGATGTCGAGGAAGGTCAGCTCGTCGGCGCCCTCCGCGTCGTACACCTTGGCCATCTCGACCGGGTCGCCGGCGTCGCGCAGGTTCTGGAAGTTGACCCCCTTGACGACCCGGCCGCCGTCCACGTCCAGGCAGGGGATGACTCGTACGGCCAGGGACACTTACAGGTGCTCCTTCGGGGTGCGGAAGGCTTCGATCTCCACCTCGACCAGTACGCGCGAGTCGACGAAGCCGGAGACGACCACGAGCGTCGCGACGGGACGGACGGAGCCGAAGACCTCGCGGTGGGCGCGGCCCACGTCCTCCACGTCGCGCGCGTGGGTTATGTACATGCGGGTGCGGACGACGGACCGGGCGTCCAGGCCGAAGGGCTCCAGGGCCTCCAGGGCGCGGCCGAAGGCCGTCCTCGCCTGGACGTACGGGTCGCCCTCGCCCTGGATCGCGCCGTCGACCAGGGGCATCGTGCCCGCGACGAGGACCCGGTCGCCGACCTCGACGGCCCGCGCGAAGCCGATGGAGTCCTCCCAGGGGCTGTCGCCCCGGACACGCCGGACCTGCCGGGCGTGCCCGTCCCGCTCCCGTCCCACCGCCGCGGACTCCGTCATCGGGACACTGCCTCCAGCGCCTCTTCCAGGGCGAAGGCCTTGGCGTAGAGGGCCTTGCCCACGATGGCGCCCTCGACGCCCTCGGGCACCAGGGTCGCGATCGCGCGCAGGTCGTCGAGGGAGGAGACGCCGCCGGAGGCGACGACCGGGCGGTCGGTGGCGGCGCAGACGTTCCTCAGCAGTTCCAGGTTGGGGCCCTGGAGGGTGCCGTCCTTGGCGATGTCGGTGACGACGTAGCGGGCGCAGCCCTCGGAGTTCAGGCGCTCCAGCGTCTCGTAGAGGTCGCCGCCGTCGCGGGTCCAGCCGCGGCCGCGCAGGGTGGTGCCGCGCACGTCGAGTCCGACGGCGATCCTGTCGCCGTGGTCGGCGATCACCTTGGCGACCCACTCGGGGCTCTCCAGGGCCGCGGTGCCCAGGTTCACCCGCGTGCAGCCGGTGGCCAGCGCGGCGGCCAGCGACGCGTCGTCGCGGATGCCGCCGGAGAGCTCCACCTTGATGTCCATGGTGCGGACGACCTCGGCGATCCGCTCGCGGTTGTCGCCGGTGCCGAACGCGGCGTCGAGGTCCACCAGGTGCAGCCACTCCGCTCCCGCCCGCTGCCAGGCCAGGGCGGCGTCCAGCGGGTCGCCGTAGGAGGTCTCGGTGCCGGACTCGCCGTGGACGAGGCGGACGGCCTGCCCGTCGCGGACGTCGACGGCGGGGAGGAGTTCGAGGCGGTGGGTGCTCATCAGGTGGCGGTCCTCGGGTCCTGGGGTCGGTGGTGTCGGGGGCTAGAGGGTGCTGATCCAGTTGGTCAGGAGCTGCGCGCCGGCGTCGCCGGACTTCTCGGGGTGGAACTGGGTGGCCCACAGCGGGCCGTTCTCCACCGCGGCGACGAAGCGCTCGCCGTGGGTGGCCCAGGTGACCTTCGGGGCCGCCATGACGGGGTTGGCGGTCTCCAGCTCCCAGTCGTGCACGGCGTAGGAGTGCACGAAGTAGTAGCGGGCGTCGGCGGGCAGGTCCGCGAACAGCAGCGAGTCCCCGGGCGCCTCGACGGTGTTCCAGCCCATGTGCGGCACGACGTCCGCCGTGAGCGGGCCGACCGTGCCGGGCCACTCGTCCAGGCCCTCGGCCTCGACGCCGTGCTCGATGCCCCGGCCGAACAGGATCTGCATGCCGACGCAGATGCCCATCACCGGGCGTCCGCCGGCGAGCCGGCGCTCGACGACCCAGTCGCCGCGGGCCTGCCGCAGACCCGCCATGCAGGCGGCGAAGGCGCCGACGCCGGGCACGAGCAGGCCGTCGGCGTTCATCGCGGCGTCGTAGTCGCGGGTGATCTCCACCTCCGCGCCGGCGCGGGCCAGGGCGCGCTCGGCCGAGCGCACGTTGCCGAAGCCGTAGTCGAAGACGACGACCTTCTTCCTCTCCGTCACGACCACACCTCCAAACGCAGGATTCCGGCGATCAGGGACAGGGCGGCTCCGACGCCGAGCAGGGTCGTGACGCCCCTGGGCATGCCCTGCTTCCAGAAGGAGACGGCGCCGCCGAGCAGGAAGAGCCCCACGAAGATCAGCAGTGTGGAGACGCCGTTCACGGCTTCGCCCCGTTCGTCTCCCCGCCCGCGCGGCGCGGGGGCGCGGCCGCCGCGGCCGGCTGCGGCGGCGAGGCCGCGCGTGCGGCGCTCACAGCGCGCCCTTGGTGGACGGGATGCCCGTCTGGCGCGGGTCGATCTCGCTGGCCTGGCGCAGGGCGCGGGCGAGCGCCTTGAACTGGCACTCCACGATGTGGTGCGCGTTGCGCCCGTAGGGGACGTGGACGTGCAGCGCGATCTGGGCCTGGGCCACGAAGGACTCCAGGATGTGCCGCGTCATCGTCGTGTCGTAGGAGCCGATCATCGGCGCCATGTTCTCGGGCTCGGTGTGCACCAGGTAGGGGCGGCCCGACAGGTCCACGGTCACCTGGGCGAGGGACTCGTCCAGCGGCACCGAGGCGTTGGCGAAGCGGACGATGCCGCGCTTGTCGCCGAGGGCCTGCCGGAAGGCGGCGCCCAGGGCCAGCGAGCTGTCCTCGATGGTGTGGTGGCTGTCGATGTGCAGGTCGCCCTCGGTCTTGACCGTGAGGTCGAACAGGCCGTGGCGGCCGAGCTGGTCGAGCATGTGGTCGTAGAAGCCGACCCCGGTCGACACGTCGACCTTTCCGGTTCCGTCGAGGTCGATCTCGACGAGGACGGACGTCTCCTTGGTGGTGCGCTCCACGCGGCCCACACGGCTCATCGGTTGTTCTCCTTCAGTACTGCGCGTACCGCGTCGAGGAACGCGTCGTTCTCGGCCGGGGTGCCCGCGGTGACCCGCAGCCGGCCCGGTACGCCGTTGTCCCGGACCAGTACGCCCCGCTCCAGCAGGGCCTGCCACACCGCGTGGGCGCCGCCGGGGCCGTCGAAGTCGCCGAACTGCACGAAGTTGGCGTCGGACTCGGTGACCTCGCAGCCCATCGCCCGCAGCTCGGTCACCAGGCGGTCCCGCTCGTCCTTGAGCTGCTGGACGTAACCGAGCAGCGTGTCGGTGTGTTCCAGCGCGGCGAGCGCGGTGGCCTGGGTGACGGCGGACAGGTGGTACGGCAGGCGCACCAGCTGGACGGCGTCGACGACGGCCGGGTCGGCGGCGAGGTAGCCCAGCCGCAGCCCGGCGGCGCCGAACGCCTTGGACATCGTCCGCGAGACCACCAGGTTGGGGCGGCCGGCGATCAGCGGCAGCAGCGAGGGCCGGTGGCTGAACTCGCCGTACGCCTCGTCGACGATCACCATGGAGGACCGGGCCGCCTGCGCCGCCTCGTACAGGGCCAGCACGGTGTCGGCGTCGACGGCCGTGCCGGTGGGGTTGTTGGGCGAGCAGACGAAGACCACGTGCGGCCTGCGCTCGGCGATGACCGCCCGGGCCGCCTCGACGTCGATGGTGAAGTCGTCGTTGCGCGGCCCGGAGATCCAGCCGGTGCCGGTGCCGCGGGCGATCAGGGCGTGCATCGAGTACGAGGGCTCGAAGCCGATCGCGGTGCGGCCCGGGCCGCCGAAGGCCTGGAGGAGCTGCTGGAGCACCTCGTTGGAGCCGTTGGCGGCCCAGACGTTCTCCGCGGCGACCCGGTGCCCGGCGGTGCGGCTGAGGTAGCGGGCCAGCCCGGTGCGGAGTTCGACCGCGTCGCGGTCGGGGTAGCGGTTGAGCTCGCGGGCGGCCTCGGTGACGCGCTCGGCGATGCGGGCCACCAGCTCCTCGGGCAGCGGGTAGGGGTTCTCGTTGGTGTTCAGGCGTACGGGCACGTCCAGCTGCGGCGCCCCGTACGGGGACTTGCCGCGCAGTTCGTCCCGGATGGGCAGGTCGTCGATGCCGGTCACGGTCGTACTCACTTGGCCTGCGGCACCTTCCAGTCGAACCTCGCCTTGAGGGCCGCCCCGTGCGCGGGCAGGTCCTCGGCCTCCGCCAGGGTGACCACGTGGTGGGCCACGTCGGCCAGCGCGTCGCGGGTGTAGTCCACGACGTGGATGCCGCGCAGGAACGACTGCACGGACAGGCCGGAGGAGTGGCAGGCGCAGCCGCCGGTGGGCAGGACGTGGTTGGAGCCGGCGCAGTAGTCGCCGAGGGAGACCGGGGCCCAGGGGCCGACGAAGACCGCGCCCGCGTTGCGGACCCGGGCGGCGACCTCGGAGGCGTTCTCGGTCTGGATCTCCAGGTGCTCGGCGGCGTAGGCGTCCACCACCGCCAGGCCCTGGTCCAGGTCGTCCACGAGGACGGTGGCGGACTGCCGCCCGGCCAGCGCCTCGGTGATGCGCTCCCGGTGCCTGGTGGCGGCCACCTGCGAGGTCAGCTCGGAGTCGACCGCGTCGGCCAGCGCCTCGGAGGGGGTGACCAGGACGGCGGCGGCCAGGGTGTCGTGCTCGGCCTGGCTGATCAGGTCGGCGGCGACGTGGCGGGGGTCGGCGGTGTCGTCGGCGAGGATCGCGATCTCGGTGGGGCCGGCCTCGGAGTCGATGCCGATGCGGCCCTTGAGCAGGCGCTTGGCGGCGGCGACCCAGATGTTGCCGGGACCGGTGACCAGCTGGACGGGCGCGCACTCGTCGGTGCCGTAGGCGAACATGGCCACGGCCTGGGCGCCGCCGGCGGCGTACACCTCGTCGACGCCCAGCAGGGCGCAGGCGGCCAGGATGGTGGGGTGCGGCAGTCCGGCCGCCCAGTGCCCGGGGACGCCCTTCTGCGGGGGCGAGGCGACGGCCAGCGAGCCGACCCCGGCCTCCTGCGCGGGTACGACGTTCATCACCACGGAGGACGGGTAGACCGCCCGTCCGCCCGGCACGTACAGGCCCACGCGCTCGACCGGGACCCACCGCTCGGTGACGGTGCCGCCGGGGACGACGCGGACGGTGGAGTCGGTGCGCCGCTGGTCGCGGTGGACGATCCGGGCACGGCGGACGGACTCCTCCAGTGCCGCCCGCACCGCCGGGTCGAGGTCGGCCAGGGCCTTCTCCAGGGCCTCGGCCGGGACCCGTACGCGCTCCAGCCGCACGCCGTCGAAGCGCTCGTTGTACTCGATCACGGCCGCCGTGCCGCGATGGTGCACCGCGTCGCAGATCGGCCGCACCTTCTCCAGGGCGGCCTCGACGTCGAGTTCGGCTCGGGGCAGCAGCTCCCGCTCGACACCGGTGGCGGCGAGGTCGCGTCCGCGCAGGTCGAGTCGGGTCATGGATACGGATCGAAGCACGTGTCCCAGTGTCTCAGACGCGATCCGGTGCCCGTGTTCCGTATCAGTGCGTGATACGCGGTACGGGTGTGCCGCCGGAGGGCATCTAGATGTCAGTGCTGACCGATAGCGTCGTCATCGTCACGCAGTGCCATCTGTGACTTGGGGGAACAAGTCGTGAGTGAGGCTCTGAACAACGGGGATCCGCCTCCCGGGCTCCGGTTGACCACCGCGGAGTGGGGTCTGTGGCAGGCCTTCCGCAACGGCAGCGAGCACGACCTGCGCTCGGGCGAGGCGGAGCTGGACGACCCGAACGCCGACCACGAGTGGGGGCCGCACCGGACGGTGCGGGCCCGCGTCGTCGCCCTGCTCCTGCTGCACGGACCGCCGCCGCTGCTCGGGCGTGTCGCGTCCCTGCAGCTGACCGGCGCGTACATAACGGGGCGGCTGGACCTGTCCGGCGGGACGGTCGAGCCGTACTTCGAGTTCCGGCAGTGCCGCTTCGAGCAGGAGGTGCTGCTGCACGAGTGCCGGCTGGTCACGGCCCGCATGATCGACTGCCACGTCCCCCGCCTGGAGGCCGCCCGGATGAGCACCGAGGGCGATCTCCACCTGCCGCGCTGCACCATCCCCGAGGGGGTGCGGCTGACCGACGCCACCATCGGCACGGACCTGATGCTCAACGAGATGACGGTCGGCAGCGGGAGCCGGCCGCGGTCGTTCTCCGCCGACGGACTCCAGGTCGCGCAGGACCTCCAGGCCAGCCTGATGCTGGCCTACGGGGAGGTGAGCCTGCGCGGCGCGGAGATAGGCGGCTCGCTGTTCATGTACGGCAGCGTCCTGCGCAACAACGGCGGGCAGTACGCGCTGTACGCGCCGCAGATGACCGTGGAGCACTTCGCGCACTTCGCCCCCTCCGGCCCGCGCCAGCTCCCGGTCGTCCACGGCACCACCCCGCCGGACGGCACCTCATGGCCGCCGCCCGACGAGCACAGCCACATGGTGCGGCGCGTCAAGCGCTTCGAGTGCACGGGCGGGATGAAGCTGGACGACGGGAGGTTCGGGGACTCGCTGGTGCTGGACGACGCCCGCTTCAACCTCCAGCGCGACCAGGAGCTGTCGCTGCGCCGCATCCAGACCCCGGAGCTGTGCTTCACCCCCGAGCGGCCCGGACACGGCCGGGTGGTGCTCGCCGGGGCGACGGTGGACAACCTGGTGGACAGGGTGGAGAGCTGGCCGGTGGACGAGGGGCTGTGGATGGCCGGCTTCACCTACCAGAACCTGATCCCCCGCGGCCCGTTCACCCTCGCCCAGCGGCTGCGGTGGCTGGAGACGGCGACGCCGGAGTACGCGCCGGAGCCGTACGAGCAGCTGGCGGCGGTGATGCGCAACAGCGGGGAGGACGCGGACGCGCGCGCCGTCCTGCTGGCCAAGCAGCGCCGCCGCCGCGAGACGCTGCCGCTGGCCGCCAAGCTCTGGGGGTACCTGCAGGACTGGACGGTCGCCTACGGCTACCGGCCGGGGCAGGCCGCCCTGTGGATGGCGGTGCTGTGGGCCTCGGGCGCGGTGCTGTTCGCCCGGCACCCGCCGGCTCCCCTCAAGCCCGGGGAGTCGCCGCACTGGAACGCCCCGCTGTACGTCCTGGACCTGCTGCTGCCGGTGATCGACCTGGGCCAGGACAGCCACTGGAAGCCCGCGGGGGCCTACCAGTGGACGGCCGCGGCGCTGATCATGCTCGGCTGGGTGCTGGCCACCACGGTCGCCGCCGGGGCCACCCGGCTGCTGAGACGGCAGTGAGGCCCGGCGGGCGGACGGGCGGCGGGGGCGGGGACGGGCGACGGGGACGGGGTGTCCGCCGCGGGGAGGCCGTAGGCTGCGGACTGTGACCACCAACCGCCTACCGATCTTCCCCCTCAACACCGTGCTGTTCCCGGGCCTGGTACTGCCGCTGAACGTCTTCGAGCAGCGGTACCGCGCCCTGATGCGCGACCTGCTGGAGATCCCCGAGGACGCCCCGCGCCGCTTCGGGGTGGTCGCCATCAGGGACGGCCGCGAGGTCGCCCCCACCGCGGCCGGGATGCCGGACCCCACCGCGCAGGCCTCGGCGGGTCCGGCCGCGGGCTTCGGCCCCGACCCGATGCGCGCCTTCCACACGGTGGGCTGCGTCGCCGACGCCACGTCCATCCGCGAGCGCTCCGGCGACGACGAGGACGGCGGGGACGGCGGCGGGGAAGCCGGGAGCGGGGGCGGCTACGAGGTGCTCGCCACCGGCACCACCCGCTTCCGGCTGCTGTCCGTCGACGCCTCGGGCCCGTACCTGGTCGGCGAGGTCGAGGAGCTGGCGGAGGACGGCGGCGAGGGGGCGGGCGCGCTCGCCGCCGGGGTGCTGCGGGCGTTCCGCGCCTACCAGAAGCAGCTCGCCGGCGCGCGGGAGCGGACCCTGGCCGGCGGCCAGGAGCTGCCGGACGAGCCGTCGGTGGTGTCGTACCTGGTGGCCGCCGCCACCGTTCTGGACACCCCGGCCAAGCAGCGGCTCCTGCAGGCCCCGGACACCGCCACGCGGCTGGCCGAGGAGCTGAGAATCCTGAGGCGCGAGACGGCGCTGATCGGTAGGCTCCCGTCGGTTCCGGCGGCGGACCTCACCCGCGTGCCGACCAGCCCGAACTGACGCGGCGCGGGCACCGGCGCGACGGCGGCGGCGCCGCGGCGACCGCACGGCACCAGCGCAGCAGCACCGACCGACCGACACGAGGCATGGCGAACGTGGCCAAGAAGAAGCAGAAGTCAGGCTCCGGCGGCACCCCGGCGACCGTGGCCGCCACGAGGGCGGGCGTGGACTTCGCCCTCCACTCCTACGAGCACGACCCGGCCGCCCCCTCCTACGGCGAGGAGGCCGCCGAGGCGCTCGGGCTCGACCCGGGGCAGGTGTTCAAGACGCTGGTCGCGGACGTCGACGGCACGCTGACCGTCGCGGTCGTCCCCGTCTCCGGCTCGCTGGACCTCAAGGCGCTGGCGGCCGCGGTCGGCGGCAAGCGGGCCGCGATGGCGGACCCGGCGGCGGCCGAGCGCACCACGGGCTACGTACGCGGCGGGATCTCCCCGCTGGGCCAGCGCAGGGCGCTGCCGACGGTGGTGGACGCCTCGGTCGAGGAGCACGCGACGATCTGCGTCTCGGCCGGACGCCGGGGCCTGGAGATCGAGCTGGCCCCCGCCGACCTGGTGAAGCTCACCGGCGCGGTGACGGCGCCGATCGCCCGCCCCTAGCCGCCGGGGGCCGGCGCTACGCCCGCGAACGGTCTCCCACGTCTCCCGCGTCTCCCGCGTCTCCCGGCGGCGGTCCCCACGCAGGGTGGAGCGGGTGTCCGGGCTCGGGGTCCCGCGGGCCGAACAGGGACGTGAGCGCCAGGTGGACCGCCAGCGCGGCCAGCGGCCACGCCAGCAGGGCGCCCTTGGCGTGGAGCTCCAGCGGGGCGTCGAACACCCTGCCCTCGCCCACCACCCGGGCGTGGGCGGCCACGTCCTGCTCCGGGCCGAGCCAGACGCCCAGCCGCCAGGCCAGCAGCGAGCCGGCCAGCGCGCCCACCGCCAGGCCGATCACCACGCCGACGCCGCCGCGCCGCCGCGCCAGGAAGACGGCGGCGCCGCTCAGCGCGCCGGCGCCCAGGGCCAGCAGGACGAACGTGCCGTCGGCTCCGACCGTCTCCTCGCCCTCGGAGTCCTTGAGGTAGACGGCCGTGCCGTCGGAGACCAGCGGAACCCTGGGGGCGAGCCACAGCCACAGCAGTCCGAGCCCCACCCCGAGGACCGCCACGGCCGCCGCCACCAGCACGGACTCGAGGAACTCCCGCCCGACCGCGGCGTCGGCCGGCCCGTCTGCCCCGGGGTCCTTGCCGTGCGGGACGTTCCCCCACGGGTCGTAGGGCGGGGCCGACCGGGACGGGCCGTGGTTGGGGGAGGGAGGCGTCGGTGCGGTCACCCTGCCATCGTGCCAGGTCCGGCTTCCGGCCCGCCGGGCGGTACCGCACACAGCGATCACCCGGCCGCCGCGGCGCGGACCGGGACGGGGGCGGGGAGCAGCGGTGACCAGCGGGGACGGGGGCCGGCGCGGGGTCAGCGCACCGCGGCGCGGCGGTACGCCCAGGTCGCGGCGGCCAGCGCCGCGGCGCCGACCGCGGCGCACACCCCGAGGTCGAGGGCGACCTCGCCCCAGTGCGGCCGGGGCCCGAGCGCGGCGGCCAGCGCCTCCACGCCGTACGTCGAGGGCAGCAGGTCCCGCAGCAGGCGCACCGGCTCCGGCAGGCCCCCGGCCGGGAGCACGCCCAGCAGCAGCGCGGCGGACATGCCCAACTGCCCGCAGAGGGTGGCGAGTTCCTGGCGGGGCGCGAGCAGGCCCATGGCCGCGCCGAGCCCGGCGAGCGCCGCGCCCGCCAGCGGCACCACCGCCGCCAGGACCCACAGCCCGCCCAGCGGAAGCCCGTAGAGCAGGCAGCCGGTCACGGCGGTGACCGCCGTGCCGGGCACCGTGAAGGAGGCGTACGCGCCCGCCGTCCCCAGCACCACGGCGGCGGGCGGCACCGGCAGGGTGGCGTAGTGGTCGAGGCCGCCGGTGGCGCGCAGCTGGCCGAAGTACTGGGCGAGGAGGTTGAGCGCGACGAAGGCGACCACCAGCACGCTGGAGCCGGCCACCACCGCCCGCGCCTCCTCGCCGGAACCGCCGTCGACGACCCCGCGCATCAGGACCATGATCCCGACCGACTGGAAGGTCGCCACGAACAGCAGCGGGATGCGGGCCACCCGCGCCCGGGAGAGCTGCGCCCGGTAGACGGCCCCCAGGGCGGGCCACAGGCCCGCTCCCGGGGCGAGCGGGGCGGCGGCCGTGCCGCCCGCCCCCGGTGTTCCGGGGGTTCGCGCGGTCTCCCGCCGGGTCCTCGCCAGGGCCGTGCTCACGCCTTCACCAGACCTTCCGTGTGTCCTCCCAGTGCCAGGTAGACGTCCTCCAGGCTCGGCGTGGCGAGGGTGAAGTCGTCCAGTGCGGCGAACGCCGGGCCGCCGGTGACGGCGGCGACCGCCGCGCGCGCCTCCTCGGGGGGCAGCCGCAGCGTCCAGCGGCGGCCCGTCTCCGCGGCGTCCGGGCGCAGGGCGGCGACCTCGGGGACCTCCAGCGGAGGGCGGTCGCGCCACACCAGCTCCAGCCGTACGTCCTCGCCGACCATGGCCTTCAGCCCGGCGGGGGTGTCGCAGGCGATCGCCCGGCCGCGGTCCATCACCGCGACCCGGTCCAGGACCAGCTCGGCCTCGATGACGTTGTGGGTGACCAGGACCACCGTGGCCCCGTGCTCGGCCCGCCGCCGGTCGACCGCCGCCCACACCGCGCGCCGCGCGACGGGGTCCATGCCGGTGGTCGGCTCGTCCAGCACCAGCAGGGGCCGCTCCCCCACCAGCGCCGCCGCCACGCAGGCCAGCCGGCGCTGACCGCCGGAGAGCCGCTTCAGGGGGCGCCCGGCGAGGGGACCGAGCCCCAGCTCCTCCAGGACCGCGCCGCTCTCGCGCCGCGCGGCCGCGGCGTCCAGGCCGCGCAGCCGCCCGGTGGTCTCGGCGGCGAGCGCCACGGTCAGCTCGTCCAGCGCGGTGGACTCCTGGCCGAGGTAGGCCAGCAGCCGCGCGGCCCGCCGCGGATGGCGGACCAGGTCGTGGCCGAGGACGTCGACGCGGCCGGAGTCGGGCCGCAGCAGCCCGGTGAGCTGCCGCACCAGGGTGGACTTCCCGGCGCCGTTCGGGCCGAGCAGGCCGAAGACCTCGCCGTGCCGGACGGTCAGGCTGACGCCGTCGCTGGCCCGGACGGCCGAGGTGGCGGGGGCTCCGCGCCGCCCGCGCCGGGCGGGGTAGGTCTTGACCAGGTCGCGGACGCGTACGGCGGCTCCCGCCGGCGCCTCCACGCTGTCCACCGCGTCGTCCACCGCCTGCCGAGTGCCCGTGCTCACGAGCTACGAGGGTACGCGCCCGGCGTGGGGTCACTCCCCGGCGGGTGTGCGTTCGCCCGCCGTGCGGGCGTCGACCTCGCGCCAGAAGCCCGCGCGGATCGCGTAGCGGTCGTGCTCGTCGATCTGGTCGTCCTTGTGCGCGAGCAGGCCGAAACGGGCGGCGTAGCGCAGCAGCTCGCCGTCGATGCGGTGCGGGATGCGGGGGTACTCGCCCGACAGCGTCCGCAGGTGGGCGGCGGTGGCGAGGCGTTCGATCCAGCGGCGGGCGAAGACCTGGCCGACCTCGAAGGGGTCGCCGCTGACCGTGGTGATGTCCTCCTCGCGGTCGGCCCAGCGCTGCTCGGCGGTGGTGAGCTGGGCGAGCATCGGCAGGGCGGCGGCCTCGGGGGACTCGGCGGTGGTGCTGCCGCGGTCGATCCAGCCCTTGTCGGAGGACCAGCGCAGGGTCGCGTTCGCGGGGGCGGGGGCGTTGTGGGGGTGCGCGGCGGGACGGCCGAGCCCGGCCAGGTCCTTGGGAGTGGGCACGCCCCTGCCGTGGCCGGGCTCGGTGGAACGTTCTTCCTCGTCCACGAGCCCGTCGGCGAGTCCTCCTTCGGCCGACTCCCCGTCGAGCTTCCCGGAGACGCCGGAGACGCCGGAGAGGGGCACCGCGGCGCCGTTCCTGCCGGCGGCGGGGACGGGCGCGGTGCTGCCGGCCGTGTCCGCCGGCGGGGCGCCCGCGCCCTCGGCGGCCGGAGGGGGCGCGCCCTCCCCCGAGGCGGGGGCGGAGGCGGGGGCGGATGCGGAGGCGGGGGCCGGCTCGGGCAGCGGGGCGGAGAGGATCGCGGCGATCTCGGGCTGCTGGGGCGGGCAGAACCCGGTGAGGTCCCTGGCCCGTACGGCGCGGGTGATCCAGGTGCGGTCCAGGACGCGCCGCTCGTCGGCCTCGGCCACCAGGTCCTCGGACTGGTTGTAGTCGCCGTCGGCGGCCTGGACGGCCCACAGGTGGACGGCGACGCCGTGCTCCTTGGCGGACATCAGCCCGGGCAGCAGATCGCCGTCCCCGGTGACCAGCACGATGTCGGAGCAGGCGCGGTTGCGGGCCAGCTCGGTCAGTTCGGCGTGCATGGCGGCGTCCACGCCCTTCTGCGCCCACCGCCCCTCGCTGCGGGTGAGGGCGCCGAGGCGCACCGTCACGCGCGGCATCACGCGCAGCCGCCGGTGCTCGGGCTGGGGCACCCGGTCGGGGGCGCCGTCGAACCAGTAGATGCGCAGCAGCCGGCAGCCGGTGTCCTGTTCGGCGCGCTCGCGCAGGCCCTGGATGAGCACGGAGTGGTCCACGGTGATCCGGGAGCGCGCGGGCTCCCCGGCCAGGAGGCTCGCGGCGGCGCCCAGAAGGTATCCGGCGTCCACCAGGACGACGCAGCGGTCCACGCTCCACCCACTCTCGGTACGACCGGCACGAGCGGCACGGCCACCGTGGCCGGCGACGTGTCGCACGGCCGCGGCGCGTTCCCCTCGGCCCTGCTCCTGCGAGCCTGCTCCGAGTCTGCCCGACCGTACGGGGCTTATGGGTTCCGGCTCGATCTTCGGCGTGGCGGGGTGCCGGTGTCCACCGTACGGGAGCCGTGCCCGGCCAAGAAGGGCGGCTACGCAGGGCAACGGCCCGACATGCGCCCCGTGCGGAGGCGTGCGACGCTGAGCACGCACGGCCCATCGTTTCGAGGTTCCGCACAGGAGGAGATCATGGGCAAGCGCAAGAAGGACGGCCACGAGCGGCAGCACGGGCGCCCCGTCGCCGAGGAGACGCAGGAGCGGTCGAAGGCCACCGCCGAGCGGATGGCGCGGACGCAGCCGACGGCGCAGGGCACCCCGGCGGACGTCGCCCGCAGGCACCGCCGGCGCTTCGGTCACAACTGAGGTGTCCGCCGGGCGGCGCGCGGTGCCACGGCGGCCGCCGTACGGGCGCCCCGGTCCCCCGGGGCGCCCCGTCACGCGTACCGGTCCCGTACCGCCCGTAGCAGCCCGTACCGCCCGCGTCAGCCCGCCAGGCAGGAGGGGCCGAGCAGCGCCTTGAGGTCGCCGAAGAGCGCCGGGTCGGCGGTGACCCGGTGCCGGTCCAGGCGCAGCACCGTCGTCTTGCGGCTGCCCTGGAGCCTGACCCGCACCTCGGTGGAGCCGCGGTGGTGGGTGAGCACCTCGCCCAGCTTCTCCACCAGCGGCGGGGTGACCTTGACGGTGGGGATGGTGATGGTGACGGGCGCGTCGGCCGAGGCCTCCGACAGGTCGGGGACCATCAGCTCCATGGCGACCAGCCGGGGGACGTCCTCGCGCTTGTCCAGCCGCCCCTTGACGAAGACCACCGCGTCCTCCACGAGCTGGGTGGAGACGAGCTGGTAGGTGGCGGGGAAGAACATGCAGTCGATCGAGCCCGCCAGGTCCTCCACGGTGGCGATCGCCCAGGCGTTGCCCTGCTTGGTCATCTTCCGCTGGAGCCCGGAGATGATGCCGCCGATGGTGACGATCGAGCCGTCGGAGAAGTCGCCGCCGGTGAGCTGGGAGATCGCCGCGTCCGTCTTGTCGGACAGCACGTGCTCCAAGCCGAACAGCGGGTGGTCGGAGACGTACAGGCCGAGCATCTCCCGCTCCTGGGCGAGCAGGTAGCTCTTGTCCCACTCCTCGGCGGAGAACTCCACGTCCATGCCGAAGCCGGGGCCGCTGTCGGAGGAGTCGTCCCCCATGCCCCCGAAGAGGTCGAACTGCCCCTCGGCCTCCTTCCGCTTGACCTGCACCACGTTGTCGATCATGGTCTCGAAGTGCGCGGTCAGGCCCTTGCGGGTGTGGCCCAGCTCGTCGAAGGCCCCGGCCTTGATCAGGGACTCGACGGTGCGCTTGTTGCACACCACCGCGTCGACCTTGTCGAGGAAGTCGGGGAAGGAGGTGTACCTCCCCTTGGACCTGCGGCAGGCGACGATCGAGTCCACCACGTTCTGGCCGACGTTGCGCACGGCGGTGAGGCCGAAGACGATCGTGTCGTCGCCGCGCGGCGTGAAGTTGGCCTCGGACTCGTTCACGTCCGGCGGCAGCACCTTGATGCCCATGCGGCGGCACTCGTTGAGGTAGACCGCCGACTTGTCCTTGTCGTCGCGGACGGAGGTCAGCAGGGCGGCCATGTACTCGGCCGGGTAGTTCGCCTTGAGGTAGGCCGTCCAGTAGGAGACCAGTCCGTACGCGGCGGAGTGCGCCTTGTTGAACGCGTACCCGGCGAACGGGACCAGCACGTCCCACAGCGCCTGGATCGCCTCGTCGCTGTAGCCGTTCTTCCGGGCGCCGGCCTGGAAGATGGTGAAGTTCTTCGCCAGCTCCTCGGGCTTCTTCTTGCCCATCACGCGGCGCAGGATGTCGGCCTCGCCGAGCGAGTAGCCGGCGATGATCTGGGCGGCCTTCTGCACCTGCTCCTGGTAGACGATCAGGCCGTAGGTGACGTCGAGGACCTCCTTGAGGGGAGCCTCCAGGTCCGGGTGGATCGGGGTGATCTCCTGCTGCCCGTTCTTGCGCAGCGCGTAGTTGATGTGCGAGTTCATGCCCATGGGGCCGGGCCGGTACAGGGCCGAGACCGCGGAGATGTCCTCGAAGTTGTCGGGCTTCATCATGCGCAGCAGGGAGCGCATGGGCCCGCCGTCGAACTGGAAGACGCCCAGGGTGTCGCCGCGCTGGAGCAGCTCGAAGGTCTTGGGGTCGTCCAGCGAGAGGTCGAGCAGGGTGATGTCGACGCCCTTGTTGGCCTTCACGAGCTTGACGGCGTCGTCCATGATCGTGAGGTTGCGCAGGCCCAGGAAGTCCATCTTCAGCAGGCCGAGCGACTCGCACGTCGGGTAGTCCCACTGGGTGACCACCGCGCCGTCGTTCTTGGGGCTGAAGACCGGCACGTGGTCGACCAGCGGCTCGCTCGACATGATCACGCCCGCCGCGTGCACGCCCATCTGCCGCACCAGTCCCTCGATGCCGCGGGCGGCGTCGATGACCTTCTTCACGTCCGGCTCGTTCTCGTACATCCCCCTGATCTCGCCCGCCTCGTTGTAGCGGGGGTGCTTGGGGTCGGTGATGCCGGACAGCGGGATGCCCTTGCCCAGGACGTCGGCGGGCATCGCCTTGGTGATGCGGTCGCCCATCGCGTACGGGTAGCCCAGGACACGGGCGGAGTCCTTGATCGCGGCCTTCGCCTTGATGGTGCCGTACGTGCCGATCTGGGCGACCTTGTCGGCGCCGTACTTCTCGGTCACGTAGCGGATGACCTCACCGCGCCTGCGCTCGTCGAAGTCGATGTCGACATCGGGCATGGACACGCGCTCGGGGTTGAGGAACCGCTCGAAGATCAGGCCGTGCTCGATCGGGTCGAGGTCGGTGATGCCCATGGCGTACGCCACGATCGAGCCCGCCGCGGAGCCCCGGCCGGGTCCGACGGCGATGCCGTTGTTCTTGGCCCACATGATGAAGTCGGCGACGACGAGGAAGTAGCCGGGGAACCCCATCTGGACGATGACGTCCATCTCGTAGTCGGCCTGCCGCTGCCGGTCCTCGGGGATGCCGTTCGCATACCGGCGGGCCATGCCGCGCCGGACCTCCTCGCGGAACCACGACTCCTCGGTGTGGCCCTCGGGGACCGGGAAGCGGGGCATCAGGTCCTGCTTCTCGAACCAGCCGGCGGTGTCGATCTGCTCGGCGACCAGGAGGGTGTTGCGGCAGCCCTCCTGCCAGGCGTCGGAGGAGTCGATGGCGTACATCTCCTCCGTCGACTTCAGGTAGTAGCCCGCGCCGTCGAACCGGAAGCGGTCGGGGTCGGAGAGGTTCTTGCCGGTCTGGACGCACAGCAGCGCGTCGTGCGCGTCGGCCTCGGCGGCGTAGGTGTAGTGGCTGTCGTTGGTGACCAGCGGGGGGATGCCCAGCTTCTTCCCGATCTCCAGCAGCCCGTCGCGGACCCGGCGCTCGATCTCGATGCCGTGGTCCATCAGCTCCAGGAAGTAGCGGCCCTTGCCGAAGATGTCCTGGTAGTCGGAGGCCGCCTTGAGCGCCTCATCGAACTGGCCGAGCCGCAGCCTGGTCTGCACCTCGCCCGAGGGGCAGCCGGTGGAGGCGATCAGGCCCTCGGAGAACTCGGCGATCATCTCCCGGTCGGTGCGGGGCCACTTGACGAAGAAGCCCTCCATGTACGCGTCCGAGGAGAGCCGGAAGAGGTTGTGCAGGCCGGTCTTGTCCGCCGCCCAGATCGTCTTGTGGGTGTAACCGCCGGAGCCGGAGACGTCGTCGCGCTTCTGGTGCGGCTGGCCCCACTGGACGCGCCGCTTGTACCGCCGCGACTGCGGGGCGACGTACGCCTCGATCCCGATGATCGGCGTGACGCCCGCCCTGGAGGCGTGCTGGAAGAAGTCGTAGGCGCCGTGGAGGTTGCCGTGGTCGGTCATGGCGATGTGCGTCATGCCCATCTCCTGACAGGCCTCGAACATGTCCTTCAGCCGCGCCGCACCGTCCAGCAGGGAGTACTGCGTGTGTACGTGCAGGTGTGTGAACGGCGGTTTGGCCACGGCGGAGGACCTCCAATGAGCGGGCTTGCGGCAGTTCCGAACGGCTCCGAAGTCTACGGCCCGGCACCGACAGCGCTCCGCCGCCCGGCGGGACGGGAGCCGGTTCCGCGTGTCCCCGCGCCGGCCTGCGCCACACCTGCCGGAGGGGCGCCGGGGACGGCGGGCGGGGGGCGGGGACGGGGGATGGGACGAAACGGGGGAACCGGGAGGACCGGCCCCCGTCCGCCTCCTTCTCCGCGAAGCCCCACGGGCCACCGCAGTTCGCACCGGTCGCGCGCGTCACAGGCATCGGTCGTGTTGCGATCCTCACCCGGTGCCCGTCCTTGGGTCCCCTCCCGGCGGAGCCCGTGGCACACTCGGCTGCGATGAGCAGGACGGGTTTCTCCGGCACAGGCGTCCGGGCGGTGCGCGCCGCGGTCTTCACCGCGCTGTGCCTCGTCCTGTCCGCGGGCGCCCACGTGCTGCTCTCGGGGAGCCCCCTGCCGTACCCGCCGCTCGCCGCGGTCGGCGCGGTGGTGTTCGCCCTCGCCTTCGCGCTCGCCGGGCGGGAGCGGGGCTTCTGGTCGATCGCCGCCCTGCTGGTGCCGCTGGAGCTGGCCGCCGACACCGTCTTCACCACCGGCCAGCACGCCTGCTACGGGCAGGCCGGCGGCCCGGTGGCCGGGCCGCTGCGCGCGGTGGGCCTGGACCTGCTGTGCGCGGGCGGCGACTTCGGCACGCCGCTGGCGCGGATGACCGCCTCCGGCGCGTCCCCGCTCCCCGTCGCCGCCCACCCGGCCGCCCCCTGGCTGCTGCTGGCCGCGCACGTGGCCGTCGGCCTGACCGCCGCCGCCTGGCTGCGCCGGGGCGACGCGGCGCTCACCCGGCTGCTGCGCGCCGCCGCGGCGGCGGTCTTCCGGCCCCTGCTGCTGGCGGCCGGCGTCCGCCGCGCGGCCCCCGGGGCGCCCGGCCGGGCCGTCCGCCCCGCCCCGCGCGCCCGCGTCCGGCGCGCGCTCCCGCTGCTCACCCACTCCGTCGTACGACGCGGACCTCCGTGCCCCGCGGCCCTCGCCGCCTGAAGCACCACCGTCCCCGCACGTACGCACCGGAACACGGAGAACACACCCCCATGAGCAAGCGCAACAGCCAGGAAGCCAAGCGCGCCGCCCGCGAGCGGCTGAAGATCGAGCGCGAGAGGCAGGCGAAGAAGGACAAGCTGCGCCGTCAGGCGATCGTCGGCGGCTCGGTGGTCGCGATCCTCGCGATCGCGGGCGGCATCGGCTTCGGCGTCGCCAACATGGACGACGGCGGCAGCGGCAAGTCCTGGGCCGACGCGGCGGACAAGAAGCTGGTCAAGCCCGCCAACGCCTCCGGCGAGAACGGCACGGTCGTCCTCATCGGCGACAAGGACGCCGAGAAGACCGTCGACGTCTACGAGGACATGCGCTGCCCCGCGTGCGCCAGCTTCGAGCAGGCCCTCGGCGAGACGGTCAAGAAGGGCGCGAAGGACGGCAAGTACAAGCTGCAGATCCACCTCGGCAGCATCATCGACGGCAACTTCGGCGGCGACGGCTCCAAGAACGCCGCCAGCGCCCTCGGCGCCGCGCTCGACGTGAGCACCGAGGCGTTCAGCGAGTACCACTCCCTGCTGTACTCCGCCGAGCACCACCCGCCGGAGAACGAGGACAAGTTCGCCGACAACGACTACCTGCTGAAGGTCGCGGAGAACGTCGACGCGCTCAAGGACAACAAGGAGTTCGAGACGGCCGTCGAGAAGGGCACCTACGACAAGTGGGCGCTCGAGATGATCGACAGCTTCAACGACGCCGACATCAAGGGCACGCCGACCGTCCGGATCGACGGCAAGGACGTCGAGGTCAGCAAGCTGCCCGCCGAGCTCGAGAAGCTCGGCGTCAAGTAACGACGGCGGGCGCCGCGGGCGGGCTCCGCGGCGCCCGCGCAGCCGGCCCGGTGGCCGCGCCCCCGTGG
>NZ_JARVKV010000031.1 GCF_029813835.1 Streptomyces sp. DH37 | reverse complement strand
CGCCGCCGGGGCGCCGGTGGGCCGGTGCCCCGGCGGCGGGCCGTCTCGGCGGAGCCTCACCAGATCGCCTCGACCCACTCGGGGTGGTCGATGAACGGGTTCCGGTTGCGCTGGTAGTCGGCGTGGATGACCTCGTTGCGGCGCTTCTCGAAGGAGTCGGGCGGGTCCTGCAGGTTCCACTGCTTCAGGACGCTCAGCCGGCCGTGGTACGGGGCCGAGCCGTTGCCCGTCCGGTCGTTGGGCTCGAGGTCGGCGAACCCGTCGCCGCCCTCGTAGCGCACCGCCATGTAGAGGATCATGCGGGCGACGTCGCCCTTGACCTCGTCGCGGGGCTCGAAGCTGTCGCCGTCGGTGTAGTTGTCCGGGGCCCCGCTGACCGCGGACCCGCCGTTGTCGAAGTCCTTGTTGCCGCGGATGCTGTTGACCCGGACGTCCGCGGGGCGCAGGTGGTGCAGGTCGGTGCCGGGCCCGATGGTGGTGCCGAAGTCGCCGTGGGACTTGGCCCACACGTGCTCGCGGTTCCAGTCCCCCAGGTCGCCGCCGTGCTCGGACTTCGCCTGGGAGCGGCCGGTGTACAGCAGGATGACGTTGTCCGGGTCGGCGGGGTCCTCGTCGGTGTCGCCGAGCGCGTCCCAGACCTGGCTGTAGGAGAGCCTGGTCTGGTCGCTGATGATGTCGTGCAGGGCCGCCTTCAGGGCGGCGCCGGTCCTGCCCTGCGCGGACGCGTAGTACGTGTCGTCCAGGACGGAGACCCGGTCGGCGGCGGGAGCGGGAGCGGCCGTCACCGGGGCGGGGGCGGCCACGGCCAGCAGAGCGGCCGCGGCCAGGGCTATGCCTCCGACGACGGAACCACGGGAACGGGACATGTGGGGATGTCCTTTCGAAAGACCCGGAGCAGGGACTGCCAACGACTGTTCGATATGCGGAGCCTGTCATATGGGCATGACCCTGCCAATAGCGCAACGGGAAGACCCGGTGACCGTCGCGAGAACACGGATCCTTGCCGAGCACCACCCCGAACCGCCCGGCGGCACCGGCGTCCTGACGGTCCGCGCCCGGCAGGACACCGCGGAACGGCCCGGCTGACGGCCGTGCACCGCCTCGCCGCTCCCTTCCCGGAGCGGAGCCCGGAGGGCGTTTCCCCGGAACACCCGACGGCGCGCCCCGGGTGTGGAACAATTTCTCCGCCCGGCGTCCGGGGACGCGGTGTTCTCGGCCGCCCCCTTCGCGCGGGCCGGGTCCGGCACGACCGGAACCCCGTCGGCGGGGAGGCACGAGACGGGCCCGCGCCCGTCCCTTCGCCGGGCGCGGAGACCCCGAGCCCGCGGATCCGTGCGCCGGAGCGGTCTTCCGCCGCCGGCGGTCCGTTTCCTCCCGGCGGGGTCGGCAGCGGCCGGGGCTCGTGGGGTCCGGTCCGGGGGCGGCCGGCGCCCCGGAGGGAGGGGGGACGGCAATGCGCGACGAGGACATCGTGGCGGCGGCCCGCGACATCCGCGCGGAATCCTCGGCACCGTGGGCGAACGAGCCCGGGTTCGACGCGGCGGCACTGGACGCCCTGCTGCGGAGGGCTTCCTCCGGGGAACGGGTGGGCGACGAGATCCTCGCCCTGCTGGCGTCGAGCGCCGCGGTCCGCCGCGAGCTGAGCCGTCGCCTGCCGCAGGAGGAGGACACCGACCGATCGGCAGCGGACGGTCCCGGCTACTCGGGTCTGCCGGGCTTCGGTGAACCGAGCGCGGAGATCGTCTACAGGTGCTCCGCGTGCGAGTACGAGTACCCCCTCTTCGAGGTCGGCGAGCCCGTCCCGGAGGGGTGCCCCGACGGGCACGGCCCTCTCACGCCGGTGGCCTGACGCACCGTGCTCACCGCATTGTGGACGGGACTGGGCGGCAGGCTGGCCGAGCGGTGGGACTCCTCCGCCGTGATGTTCTGGACCGGCGGGGTGCTGGCCTGGGTGTGGGGCCACGGCGGTCTCAACGGACCCGGTTCCGGCTGGCAGGCGTTGGGAAGCGCCTGGGACCGGGAGTTCGGCGGCCTGTCGGCCGCGGCCCAGGCGGTGATCGCCGTACTCGTCCTGCTGGTCGTGGCCGGGTCGAGGCGGCTGGCGGAGGCGCTGACCCCCGGTGTGCTGCGGCTGCTGGAGGGCTACTGGCCCGCGTGGGCGTCACCGGTGCGGGCCGTGCTCGTCGGAGTGCGGGGGCGCGGCATCGAGCGCAGGACCGGCCGGTGGCGCGCCCTGGCCCGGCGCCGGGCGGAGCTGTCGACCGCCGAGCGGGCCGAGTACGCGGCGCTGAACGCGTGGCGTGCCACGGTGCCGCCCGCACCGGTGGACCGGATGCCGACCGGTCTCGGCGACGTGCTGAAGGCGGCCGAGTCCCGGCCCCGGCACCGCTACGGGCTCGACGCCGTCGTGTGCTGGCCGCGGATGTGGCTGGTCATCCCCGAGGAGGCCCGCGCCGAGGTCGCAGCAGCCCGTGCGCGGCTGGACGCGAACGTACGGCTGTGGCTGTGGAGTCTGCTCTTCGGCCTCTGGACGGTCTTCACCTGGTGGGCCCTGGCCGCCGCGCTCGTCGGGACGGCCGTCGGCTACCGGCTGGCCCTCTCCGCGTCGGCGCAGTACGGCCAACTGGTCCAGGCGTGCTTCGACCTCTACCGCGGCGGGCTCTACGAGGCACTGGGGCGGGAGCTTCCCTCCGACCCCCGGCGGGAGTACGAGGAGGGCAGGGAGTTGACGGCACACCTGGAACGCGGGCGGAGGCCCCGCGCCCCCGAGGAGCCGGCATGAGCACGAGGCGGGGGCGGGAGGTGGAGGAACAGCTCGGGTGGCTGCCCGTTCCCCGGCCGCCGATCCGTTTCCGCGCCCGGCTCGCGGCCGCGAGCCGGGCGCTCGCCGCCTACGTGCTCGACGGCGACGAGTCGGCTCGGCGGCTCCTCTCCGGCACGTTCGACCGGATAACCGCCGACGGGCACTTCGCCACCGCCCCCCGGGACTTCCGGGTCTCCCTCATGACCCGTTCGGGGGTCGCGCACAACTGGTGCGGAGTCGCCGATTACGACCACGGGGAGATGTTCCGGGCACGCGACCTCCTCACCGCGGCGCTGCGGCTCGCCTCCCCGGACGGTCCGGACCGGGCCTGGCTCGAGTACGCCCTCGCCAACACGCTGGGCAACCTGCGCGAGCCCGGCCGCGAGGCCGCACTGGCCGCCGAAGCCCTCGGACACGCCCGGCGCAGCGTGGTGCACGCCGCGGGCGATCCGCGGCTGGCGGCGCAGTGCAGAAGCGGCCTGGCGCTGTTCCTGGGCAACCTCTTCCGGAAGGAGGGAAGGATCTCCGTGCTGGACGAGGCCGTCGGCCACGCGGAGTGGGCCGTGGCCGCGGCGGGACAGGGACTCCTCGGCCCCAGGTTCAGGTTCGTGCTGGCCGACCTGCTGTCCGTCAGGTACGACGCCCGCGGAGGGCTCGGGGACCTCGACCGCGCCATCGAGCTGCTGCGCACGGACCAGGGTGCCCGCCTCCACGTCATGGCGCCGCAGGGCAGGGCGTTGCAGGGGACGCTCGGCGGCCTGCTGCGCCGCCGGTACCTGCGCACCCGGAACCCCGCCGACATCGACGAGGCGGTGCGGGTGCTGAGGGAGGCCGTGGACGGAGCCTCCCGGCCCGACCCGATCGGCCTGACCAACCTGGGCAACGCCCTGCTGACGCGGTACGAGGCCCGCCGTGAACCGGACGACCTGCTCGGCGCCTTCGAAGCGCAGCTGCGGTCGCTGGCCGCTCGCGGGGCGGACGGCCAGCGGACGGCCCCCGCCCACAACAACATCGGCAACGCGCTGGCGTCGGCCTGGCGCACGACCGGCGACCGCCGGCTCGGCGAAGCGGCGGTCGGGCACTACCGCACGGCGCTGGAGCTCACCGGGGAGAACGCCCCCGAACGCGCCTCCCGCGAGTACAACCTCGCGTCGGTCCTGCGGGCTCTGGGCGAGTCCGCGGACGACGGCCCCCCGGCCGGCGAGGCGGTCGCCGCCTACCGCGACGCCGTGCGCCACGGCCTGGACGCCTCGCCGGAGTGGGCGCTCGCCGCGGCCCGGCAGTGGGGCGGCTGGGCCGCGGAACGCCGCTCCTGGGAGGAAGCGGCCACGGCGTACACGGACGCGCTGGAGGCGGCCGGACGCCTGTTCCGGATCCAGCTCCTCCGGGAGGAGAAGGAGGCATGGCTGGCCGAGTCGCAGGGGCTTCCCGCGGAGGCGGCCCACGCGCTGTTCCGCGCCGGGCGGTGGCGGGAGGCCGTCGTCGCGCTGGAGGCCGGGCTCGGCCTGTTGCTGTCCGAGGCGCTGGAGGCGGAACGCGTCGACCTCGGCCGGCTCTCCGGCACGGACCACTCCGACCTGGCCGGGCGGTACCGGGCGGCGGTCTCGGAGCTGGAGGAGGCGATGCACCGCGGCACCGGCCCGGAGGCCCTGCGCCGCCACCGGGAGGCGGTCGACGAGGTGGCCGGGAGGATCCGTTCCACGGGCGGCTACGAACACTTCCTGGAGCGGACGGACTTCGCCGGCGTACACCGCTCCGTACCTCCCGGCGCCGTCGTCGTGTACCTCGCCGCGGCGAGCCCGTCCGGGGTCGCACTGGCGGTGGACGGGAACGGGGACGTGTCCGCCGTCGAACTGCCGACGGTGACCGCGGCGGCGGTCAGGCGCCGGATCGGCGCACTGCTCGGTGTCCGCCGCGACGCGTCCGGGACGTGGAGGGGAACGCTCGACGCGGTCACCCGCTGGGCGTGGGACGCGATCGTCTCCCCCGTGCTGTCGATCACCGGGAACTCCGGCGAGATCGTCTTCGTGCCCTCCGGGTCCCTCGTGATGCTCCCGCTGCACGCGGCCTGGAGACCGGTGCCGGGCGCCTCCGGCTCCCGGCACTACCTCCTGGACGAGCGCACCGTGAGATACGTCCCCAACGCGCGGGCGCTGGCGACCACCCGGAACATCGCGGCACGGGTGCCGGCCGACAGGGCCGTGGTCGTCGCCGACCCCGGGCCGACCTCGCGCAAACCGGTCGGGTACGCGCGGACCGAGGCGGCCTGGGTCCGGCGCTGGTTCCCGGTCTGCGACGTCCTTCGGGGCGGGGAGGCCGGCCGCGCGGCGGTCCTGGCGGCGCTGCCGCGGGCACAGGTCCACCACTTCGTCTGCCACGGCCTCGCCCGTACGGACAGCCCTCTGCGCAGCGCGCTGATCCTGGCCGGCGACGCGGAGCTCACCCTGCGGGAGATCATGCGGCTGCGGCTGGCGCGGTCCGGCGCCGGTGCGCGGCTGGCCGTGCTGTCCGCCTGCGACACGGCCGTGCCCGGCACCGTCCTGCCCGACGAGGTCGTCTCCCTTCCGAGCGGTCTGATCCAGGCGGGCGTCGCCGGGGTGGTGGCGAGCCAGTGGGCGGTCCGCGGCGAGGCGGCGAGCCTGCTGGCGGCGCGTTTCTACCAGCTCTGGCGGGCCGAGGGCCTGAGCCCTCCCGCGGCGCTGTGCACGGCCCAGCGGTGGCTCCGGGACACGACCAACTCGGAGAAGGCGCGCGACCTGGCGCCCGCCGCGGCCCTCGGCGCCGGGGACGAGGACCTGGCGGACCTGGTACGGGCCCTGCGGCTGCGCGACCCGAACGCCCGGCCCTACCTGCACCCCGCCGACTGGGCCGCGCTCGGCTACCACGGCTCCTGAGGAGGGCGCGCGGCGGTGCCCGCGCGGCGCCGGCGCGTTCGGTGCCGTCCCGCGCCCCGCCCGTCAGGGGCAGGAGGGGGCCGCGGGCAGGTCCGAGACCAGCTCGGACCAGCGGTGGGTCCGCCTCGCCCGGCAGATCTCGGCCGCCACGTCGCCGGTGTCGATCCGCCACAGGCGCTTCTCCTCCCCGGCGGTGGCGAGGACCCTGCCGTCCGGGCCCAGGGCCATGGCGGACACCTCCCCGCCGGTGGTGAGCGTGGCGGCCGTACCGCGCGAGGCCGTGTCCCACAGGTGGATCGTGCCGGCCCCCGCGGTGACCAGGGTCCGGCCGTCCGGCGAGAACGCCACGTGGTCCGCGCCGTCGGGGTGGCCCGTGAGGGTGGCGGCGGTGCGGTGCGAGGCCGTGTCCCACAGCCGTACGCGGCCCCCGGCGGCGGTCGCGAGCAGACGGCCGTCCGGGGAGAACGCCGCACCGGTGACCGGGCTTCCGTAGCCGGTGAGGGTGGCCCGCACCCGGTGGCCGCGCACCTCCCACACCCGCACGGTGCGGTCGGCGGAGGCCGTGGCCAGGGTGCGGCCGTCCGGCGAGAACGCCACCGCGTTCACCCGGCCGGTGTGCCGTCTGAGGAGCGCTCCGGGCCGGCCCGTCCCCACGTCCCACAGCCGTACGGCGTCGTCGGCCGCGCCGGTGGCCAGGGTGCGGCCGTCCGGCGAGAAGGCGATCGCCGTCACGCCGTCGGTGTGGCCGGACAGGGTGGCTCTCCGGCGGCCCGACGCGGCCTCCCAGAGGCGGACCGTGCCGTCGGCGGCGCCGGTGGCCAGGGTGCGGCCGTCGGGGGAGAACGCCGCCGCGTACACGTCGCTTCCGTGCGCGAGGGTGCCGGTCCGGCGGTGCGTCCCCGTCCGCCACAGTTCCACCGTCCCGTCGGCGGAACCGGTGGTGGCCAGGGTCCGGCCGTCCGGGGAGAACGCCGCCAGCCGGGAGAACGGCGCGGCGGCGCCGAGGACGGCCGTCCGCTGGCGCGTGGCGGTGTTCCACAGCTGCACCCGGCCCTCTCCGTCGGCGACGGCCAGGAGGCGGCCGCCGGGGGACAGCGCCGTCTCGTAGGGGGCCGGCTCGTCCCCCGCGGTGATGGTGGCGGTCGTGCGGTGGCTGCCGGTGTCCCAGAACCTGACCGTGCCGTCGGCGGCGGTGATGGCGAGGGTGCGGCTGCCGGGGCCGAACGCCAGCTCCCGGTGCGCGTGTTCGCGGCGGCCCGTCACCGCGGCGGTCTTCCGGTAGTGGTACGTCGCCGTGTCCCACAGCCGGGTGGTCTCGGTGCCGGCCGCGGCCAGGGTCCGGCCGTCCGGGCTGAACGCCACGTCGTAGACCGGGCTCCTGTGCCCCGTCGAAGCGCTCCTCATGACGGCGAGGGTGGCGGTCTCGCGGCCCGACGCGGTGTCCCACATGCGCAGGGTGGCGTCGACGCCGCCGGTGACCAGGGTGCGGCCGTCCGGCGAGAACGCCGCCGTGGTCACCTCGCCGCTGTGGCCGGACAGGACGGCGGTCTGCCGGCGCGCCGCGACGTCCCAGAGCCTCACCGCCGCGTCGCCGCCGCCGGTGGCCAGGGTCCGGCCGTCCGGGGAGAAGACCACCGTCGTGACCGGACCGGTGTGCCCGGTGAGGGTGGCGGCGACCCGGTGGGCGCGGGCGTCCCACAGCTTGACGCTGCGGTCGTCGCCCGCGGTGGCCAGGGTCCGGCCGTCCGGGGAGAAGTCGAGGTCGTTGACCCGGTCCGTGTGCCCGGTGAGGGTGGCGGCGACGCCGTGGGTGCGGACGTCCCACAGCTTGACGCCGTGGTCGCCGCCGACCGTGGCCAGGGTCCGGCCGTCCGGCGAGAACTCCATCGCCGCCACGGTGTCGGTGTGCCCGGCGAACTGGTCGGCCCGGTACCGGGCGTAGGCGCCCAGCAGGCTGCTGCGCGTCTCGGTGACGTCGGCCCGCTGGAAGGCCGCCAGGGCCAGCATCATGGCCGCCTCCGGACGCTCCCCGGCCATCGAGTCCGCCCGGGCGGCCAGTTCGTGCGAGGTGACGACGCGGCGCTGCTCCCGGGCGATGGAGTACTGCTGGAAGGTCGCCGCGACCGCGGCCGCGCAGAACACCAGCAGGACGGAGAGCACCGCCGACAGCCGGCGCAGCCGCCTGGCCCGGGCGCGGGCCTCCTCGGCCTCCTCGTTCTCGGCGGCCTCGCTGGCCAGCAGGAACTCCCGCTCCAGCGGCGTGAGGTCGGCCTCCGTGCCGCCGAGCCGGTCCCGCGCCGCCGCGAGCCGGGCGCCCCGGTAGAGGGCCCCGGCGTCGCGGTCCAGGGAACGCCACGCCTGCGCGGCCTCCGTCAGCTGCCGGTGGACGAGCAGCCGCCGCCGGTCCTCCTCGATCCAGCCGCGCAACCGCGGCCAGGCCCCTATCAGGGCCTCGTGCGCGAGGTTGACCGTGGAGCCGTCGAGGGTGACCAGACGGGCGCGTGCCAGCCGCTCCAGCACCTCCCCCTCGGCGGTGCGGCCCGGGCCGTCCGCCCCCAGCTCGCCGCGGTCGGTCGGGCGCCGGGTGTCGGGCGCGCCCTCACCGGGGTTGACCAGCCGCAGGAGGACCCTGCGGGCGGCGGCGGCCCGGGCGGGGTCCAGCCGGGTGTAGAGGTCCTCGGCGGTCTGGGCGATGGCGCCGCGTATGCCGCCGGCCGCCTCGTAGGCGGCCAGGGTCAGCGCGCGGCCGCGGCGGCGGCGCCAGGTCTCCAGCAGGGCGTGGGACATCAGGGGCAGTCCGCCGGGCTCACCGGTCGCCTCGTCCACCAGCCGCGCGGTGAGGGCGCGTTCGACGATCAGGCCCGCGTCGGTGGCCGGCCGGACGATGGCCCGGCGCAGTTCCGCCGGCGTCATCGGCCCGACCAGGAGCGTGGCGTCCCGCAGGGCGTCGGCCAGCGCCCGGTGGCCCGCGCAGTGCCCGAAGAAGTCGGCCCTGACGGCGACGACGACCCGCAGCCGGCTGCGGGGCCGGCGGGCCTCCAGCAGCAGGTCCACGAACTCCGTCCGCTCCTCCGGGTCGCGGCAGAGGGTGAAGGCCTCCTCGAACTGGTCGACGACGACCACGGTGTCCTCACCGGAGGCCCGGGACGCCGGTACGAGCAGGTGGGCGTGGGTGCGGACGGGGTGCGGACCGGGCGTGAAGACGCGGATGGCGGCCGGGCGCGTCCCGGTGGCGCCGGACCGCAGCGCGGGGATCAGCCCGGCGCGCAGCAGCGACGACTTGCCGCTGCCGGAAGCGCCGACGAGGGCCGTGAACCGGCCCTCCCCCACCAGGCGCACCAGGTCGCCGGTGAGCTGCTCGCGCCCGAAGAACCGCTTCTCGTCCTCCGGCTGGAAGCGCCGCAGTCCCGGGTAGGGCGCCTCGGCGACGTCCGCGCCGGCCGGCTGGGCCAGTACGTCGGCGGACGCCCGGCGCCAGCGCCGCTCCCACTCCCGCCGGTCCCCGCCGCAGGCCTCCGCGTAGGCCAGGGCGACCGGGAGCGTGGGCAGCTTCCGGCCGGCGGCCGCCTCGGCCAGGGTCGCCGCGGAGTAGGGGGCCCGCTGCGCCATCGCCCGGTAGGTGGCGCCGCCCGACTCCCGGCGCAGCCCGCGCAGTTCGGCGGCGAAACGCTGCACCGGTCCCGCGGCCGGATCCAGCGGTTTCTCCCGACGCCCCATCGCGTGCCCTCCCCCGCCGCGTCCGCGGTCCGGCGTCACCGTAGGCCGCCCGTGCCCGGCCGACAAGTCCGCGCGCAGGCCCTCCGGTTCCGCCGCGGCGCACGCCGCGGGACCGGCCGCGAATTGTCCGGCGTGGCGGAACGGGCCTGCCTGACAACCCGTGTCCGCCGAGACTCGGTGCCGGGCGTGGCCGAACGGACCGGTGTGCTCGGGCCGGGTCGGCGGCGGGAGACACGACCGGGAGAAGGAGGAGCACGGTGTACGAGACGGCGTTCAGGAGCGAGGAGTTTCCGGCGGCGGAGCGGTTCGGCCGCTGGCGCGAACTGGTCCAGCGGGCCCACGCGCCCCTGGAGGCGGACAGCCCCCACCGCGCGGACTTCCAGGGCCGGCTGCGCGTCCTGGGCGTCGGCGCCGTGACGGTGTGGCCCGCCACGTTCCAGCCCGCCGTCCTGCGGCGCACCCCCGAGCTGATCCGGCGGTACGACCCGGAGGCCGTCCACGTGTCCCTGCCGCTGCGGGGGCGGCTCAGGGTCGCCCGGGAAGGCCGCGCGGACGGCTACGGCCCCGGCTCCCTGTGCGTCCTGGACACCTCGTGCCCCTGCGAGGTCTGGGCGGGCGACGGCGACGGCCCGTACAGCGGCATCGGCCTGGAGGTCCCCCGGAACCTGCTGAACCTGCCGCCCGGCCGGCTGGCCGAGGTGACCCGCCACCGGCTGTCGGCGCGGGAGGGGCTGGGGGCGCTGCTGGCGCAGTTCCTGAGCACGGTGGCGGCCGACGCCGCCCGCTACCGGCCCTCCGACGGGCCGCGGCTGGCCGCGGTCGCGGTCGACCTGCTGTCCGCCCTGTTCGCCCACGCCCTGGAGACCGACCGCTCCCTGCCGCCGGAGGACCAGCGGCGGGCCCTCCTGCGGCGCGTCCAGGCCTTCATCCGCCGGCATCTGCACGACCCCCACCTGTCCCCGCGGACGATCGCGGCGGCGCACCACATCTCCCTGAGCCATCTGCACCGCCTGTTCCGGGACGAGGGCTCGACCGTCTCTGCGTTCCTGCGCGACCAGCGGCTGCGGCGCATCCGGCAGGACCTGTCCGACCCCGGCCTGCACGGCACGCCCATCCACGCCGTCGCCGCCCGGTGGGGCCTGACCGACCCCTCCGCCTTCAGCCGCGCCTTCCGGCTCGCCTACGGCACCTCGCCCAGCGACTACCGGCAGCGGGCCCTGGCTCCCGGGGGGACGCCGGCGGTCGCGCGGAACGGTCTCGTGGCGAACGCCGCCGGGCGCTGAGCGCGGCCGGGCACGCACCCCCGGACGGCCGTACGCCGCGCGGCCGTTCGGTGGTACCGCTCCCATCCCCGGGGCATGATCGGAAGCGCAGCACGGTCCCGGCGACCGGCCGGGACGTGCGCGGACCACGAGGAGGAGCCATGGCGGCCGAGGGTGCCGGCATCAGTGTGTTCGTGACGGGTTCGGCGGACGGCATCGGGCGCGAGACCGCGGCCACCCTCGCCGCGGCGGGCCACCGGGTCGTCCTGCACGCGCGGAACGAGGCGCGGGCGCGGGAGGCGCGGGAGGCGGTGCCGGAGGCCGCCGGGGTGCTCACCGGGGACCTCGCGTCGCTGGCGCGGACCCGGGAGCTGGCGCGGGCGGCGGCCGGGGCGGGCCCGTTCGACGTGGTGATCCACAACGCGGGCGTCGGCGGCGGGGCGGCGGAGCGCGTCGTGACCGAGGACGGCCTGGAGCGCGTCTTCCAGGTGAACGTCCTGGCGCCCTACCTGCTCACCGCGCTGATGCCGCGGCCGCGCCGGCTGGTCTACCTGACGTCCGGTCTGGAGGCGCGGGGCACGGCGGCCCTGGACGACCTGCGGTTCGAGAGGCGGCCGTGGGACGGCATGCAGGCCTACTCGGACTCCAAGCTGTACGACGTGGTCCTGGCCTTCGCCGTCGCGCGCCGCTGGGGGGACACGCTGTCCAACGCCGTGGACCCCGGCTGGATCAAGACCAGGATGGGCGGGCCGAACGCCCCGGACAGCCTGCCCGAGGGCGCGGAGACGCAGGTGTGGCTGGCCACCTCCGACGAGCCGGCGGCCACCGTCACGGGGCGGTACTTCAAGCGGAGGCGGGAGCTGAGGGCGAACCCCGCCGCGTACGACCCGGCCGTCCAGGACGGCCTGCTGGCCGCCTGCGCGGAGCTGACCGGGGTCCGGCTGCCCGGGTGAGGGTTCCGGGTGCGGCGGCCTTGCGCAGCATGCCCATCTTCTGCTCGACCGGCTTCTGCTGCTCGCCCTGGAGCGCGCTGACGACGGTGAGCGCCCCGGTCAGGACGGGGATGCTCCACTGGGCCCAGCGCAGCTGCCGCTCGGCGTCCTCCACGGAGACGGGGTGGTCCTGGGCCGCGGCGGACTTGCCCGGGTCGGAGGAGGTGGCCATCTCCAGCTTCTTGCCCAGGACGCGGCTGTAGGCGGTGGCCGCCAGCGCCGCGCCGGTGAGGATGGTCTTGATCGCCGAGGAGGCGCCCACTCCCCGCTGGTGCTCGACCCGGTAGAAGTTGGACGCGAGCAGCGAGACGGCGCCCGCGAGGTGGGCGGCGATGGCCACCCCGTTGACCGGCGTCCACTTCGCCCACCCGATGCTCGCGATCCTGTCGCCGGCCTTGGCGTCCTCCCATTCCCGTGCGACGCCGTTCAGACCCACGGCGCCCATCAGGGAGCCGCCGAACCATGCGCCCATCCCCAGGTCGTGGAGGCTGCGGGCGAGCGTGTTGCGTTCGGACACGATGATCTCCAGTTCGCCTTATGCCGCTTTCGTGACATTCGTGAGATTCATGGCATTCAAGGCATACCAGAGGTTCAGAGGGTCCGCCGCTCGAAGTCGTACGCCCGGACCACCACCGCGGGCCGCGCTCACGCCTGCACCTCCAGCGTCTGCCGGGTGACCGGGTCGGCGGGCGGCGCCCCGGACGCGTACCGCTCCAGTTCGTCCAGCGCGGCGGCGGCCATCCGGCGCGTCTCGGAGCCGAGGGAACCGGCGACGTGCGGGGTGAGCACCACGTTGGGCAGGTCGTACAGCGGCGAGGAGGGCGGCAGCGGCTCGGGGTCGGTGACGTCCAGGACCGCGTACAGCCCGTCCTCCGCACACGCCCGTTCGAGTGCCGCGGTGTCCACCAGGGCGCCGCGGGCGGTGTTGACCAGCACCGCGCCGGGCGGCAGCGCGGCCAGCTCGGCGGCCCCGATCAGGTGGCGGGTCCGCGGGAGCGAGGGGGCGTGCAGGCTGAGGACGTCGGCCCGCGGCAGCGCCTGCTCCAGGGTGACCGGTTCGGCCCCCTCGGCGGTGATCTCGGCCGGGTCGGCCACGGGGTCGACGACCAGGACCCGGGCCAGGCCGAGTCCGAGCAGCAGCCGCGCGACCCGGCGGCCGGTCCGGGAGAAACCCACCAGGGCCACGGTGCGGTCCGCGCCGCTCAGCTCGCCGTGCCGGTCCCGGTAGCTCCAGTCGTCGCGGAAGCGGCGGGCCTCCGCGGCCAGGAACGGCGCCTTCTTGAACGCCCACAGGATCGCGGCCAGCGTGTACCGGGCCACGGGTTCGGCGTTGGCCCCGGCGGCGGTGGTGACCAGCAGCCCGCGGTCGAGGACGGCGCCGCCGACGTGGTGGCGTACGCTGCCGGCCGCGTGCAGCACGGCGCGCAGCCGGGGGGCGGCCCGCAGCACCCCCTCGTCCAGCGGCGGGCATCCCCAGGAGGTGATCAGCACCTCCGTCCCGGCCAGGCGGCGGCGCACCCGGGGTGACTCCAGCTCGTGGGCGGCGAGCGGCTCGCCGAGCGAGGCCAGGGCGCGCAGTCTGGCCAGTTCGGCCTCGCCGAACTGGGTGCGCAGCGTGTCGCGGTCCATCACCAGCAGCGTCTCGGGCCTGCGCGGTCCGGCTGCGGGCGCCGTCGGGAAGCGGCCGGGTGGCATGGGGGCACCTCCGGGTGGGTGGACGTCTCCGGCGGTTCGCGGGAGACGGTCCAGGTTCCTACGGACCGCCGGCGAGGGGCCGCCGCCACACGGGGGCCGGCGGCCGTCCGGTCACCCGGCGGCCCCCGCCCCCTCCGCCCCCGGGGGAGCCGTCTGCGGCACGGGGCGGCACAGCACCGGGTTCTGCAGTTCGGCGCAGGGGCGGTGGCCGCGGGAGCGCACGATGTCCCTGCCGACCTCGTTCGTCAGGTAGCGCAGGAAGGCGGCGGCCAGCGACGTGGCGGGGGGCTCCCCGTAGGTGTGGGCGTACTCCGTCTCCCAGAAGGGGTAGGCCCCGTGGTCGGCCTCCTCCAGCGTGGCCCGCCGGCCGCCGATGCGCACCGGCAGCAGGTCCTTCCGGGTCGACGCCTCGTCGAGCCCGCTGTAGCCGATCGCCCCGGGCGTCTCCGCCACCTCGTCCAGCACCCCGGTGGTGGAGCCCCGTTCGCAGGAGACGGGACCGCGCGGTGCGCCGGGCCGCGGGTTCTCGCAGTCGTCGGACGTGGGGGCGAGGCTCTGCGCCCTGCCGAGGACCCGCCGCTCGAAGGCCTTGCGGGTGCCGGAGTCGCTGTGGCGGCTCACCAGGCGGACCGGCAGGTCCTCGCCCCCCACCTCCCGCCAGTTGGTGATCCTCCCCTCGTACAGGTCCCTGATCTGCTCCGGCGTGAGGTCCTGGACCCCGGCGTCCCGGTGGACGACGAGGGTGAAGAGGGTGAAGGCGACGGGGCGCGGCAGCAGCAGCGGCTGGTCGTCGCGCTTGGTCCCGTCGGTGAACGCCAGCATCTCCGCTTTCCCCGCGCCCCTGCGCTTCCCCTCCCGCTCCAGCGCGTCCAGCCCCTCGTCGCTGCTCTCGAACGCGTAGTGGAACTCGACGCCCTGCTGCGCGCAGGTCTCGCCGTACGCCTTCGCCGCGTCCCGCAGCACGGGCTCGAAGGCCGTGGATCCGGTGAGGGTGAGCTCGCCCCCCGCGCAGTCCAGCGGCGCCCCGGCGCCGTCGCGGCCGAGGACCGAGAAGGCGAGCTGACCGAGGATGACCGTGACGAGGAAGCAGATCAGCGCCACGGCCCGCCAGGACGTCCCGGTCTGGCTCCTGGTCTCCTGCACGCCCCCGTTGCCGACCCCGCCCTTGATGCCGCCGATGACCTCGGGCGGCGCGAACTCCGCACGGGGGTCGGCCTCCGTCCCGTCGGTGCGCTCCAGGGCGGCCAGGACCTTGTAGTGGGCGGAACGGTTCAGCGGCACCTTGGGGAGTTCGATGACGCCGTCGCGCACGTTCAGCCCCGAGTCGTCGTTGAAGCAGGGGCGCAGGAAGTCGTCGCTGAGCTCGGTCACCACCATCCCGGCCACCCGGCGGCCCGGGAACCTCACCCGGATGCCGACCTTGTCGTCGGGGAGGACGGCGTAGTCGTCGATGTCGATGTGGGTCGCGCCGCTGTTCTCGATGCGCAGCAGGACGAACGACGGGTCGGTCAGCCGCGTTCCGTCCCCGTCCTGCAACTGCTGCAGCGCGCCCGCGTACTGGACGCCGGCGTACCGGGAGTGGACCGCGTCGGTGGCGGTGGTGTCCATCTGCACCCGGTAGCCGAGCCGTTTGCGGCCGACGAAGACGAACTCGTAGAGCGCGGCGGCGATCGGCACGAGCACACCGAGCACCGCGAGAAGGACTTCCCACCGAAGCACGTCCATGATCTGTTCCGCCCCCCGCGAAGAACATGGTGAGGGCCGTCAACATACGGGCGGACGGTGCTCCGGCGAAGTGGTGCGCACGGCTTCCGGCGAGTGTTCACCGGCTGTTGGGGGACGGTGCGCCGGGTGTACGGCGCGCCGTACGCACGGCGCCGCCTCCGGCTCCGCGGAGGCGCGGTGGGGGCCGCTCCCCGCGGAGCCGGAGGCGGGGCTCCTCAGCCGCAGGACGCCGTGCGCTCGTACCGGCCGGGTCCGGTCTCGGCGAGGGAGGTGACGGTGTGGACGTTCCACAGCCCGAGGGCGTCGCCGGAGCCGACCGCGTAGGCGTAGCCGTAGCGGACGGTGGCGCGGCCCTGCCGCACATGGGTGTAGTTGCTCGCCGTGAAGCAGGCGGGCGTCCCCGGGTCCCCGGGGTCGCCCGGACCGGGCGCGGCGCCGCCCAGGCCCCAGTCGGCGGTGATGTACGCGGTCGAGCAGATCAGGTCCGCGGTGTACGCGCCCGTCGTGCCGCAGCCCTCCGACGGGCGCACCGGGACGGCGTGCCCCATGCCGGAGACCCGGTAGTCCCGCACGGCCGTGCCGCCGGGGGAGCCGTAGTCCTTCCGCGTCACCCCGCCCGGCAGCGAGGCCGTGCCGTCCGCGGCGGCGTCCGTGCCGTGCGCGTTCGTCCACTGCTTCACCAGCTCGTTCGCGTTCGCCGGGACGACCGTGGTGTCGGAGGTGCCGTGCCAGACGGCGACCGACGGCCAGGGGCCGCCGTAGCCCGGGTTCTGCGCCCGGACGAGGTCGCCCCACTGGGCGGTGGTCCTCGCGACGCCCGGGTTCATGCAGCCGAACGCCTGGACCATGTCGGTGGCGCAGCCGTGCGGCACGCCGGCCAGCACCGCGCCGCCCGCGAAGACGTCGGGGTACGCGGCGAGCACGCTCGCGGCCATCGCGCCGCCGCCGGAGAACCCGGCGACGTACACCCGGGACGGGTCGGCCCCCACCGCGCCCACGGTGTGGGCGACCATCTGGCGCAGCGACAGCGCCTCCCCCCGGCCGCGCGAGGCGTCGCCGCTCTGGAACCAGTTGAAGCAGCGGGAGGTGTTGTTGGCCGTCTCCTGCTGCGCGGCGACGAGCGCGAAGCCGCGCTCCTCGGCGTACGCGCGCCAGCCGTGGGCCGTCACGAAGCCGGGCGCGTCCTGGGTGCAGCCGTGCAGGACGAGGACGACGGGAGCGCCCGCGGGCAGGTCGCCGGGGACGTAGCGGTACATGGTCAGCGCGCCCGGGTTGGAACCGAAGCCGGTGACGCGTTCGAGGTCGGCGGCCGCCGCCGGGACGGCGGACAGCCCGGTGAGCGCCAGCGCGAGCGTGCCCAGCAGCACGCCCGCCCGGCGCAGGAGGTTCGGGGCTCTCATGCGGGGGTCCTTTGCCTGAAAGGGACCTGACAATTACGGTCGCACCGTAGGCCCGTGACCGGGGCCGCTCGAACGTGCCGGTGTCACAGAGCCGCCGTCGCGCCGGTGGCGCCCGCCCACATTGCCCCGGACGCCGACGCCCCGGCCGCCGGTCACGCCGGTCACTCGAGCGGGGCGGCGTCCTCCGGCGCCGAGCGGGCGAGGGCGGCGAGGGTGTCCAGGGCGCGGGCGAGGACGTCCGGCGGCGGTGAGGCGAGGGCGATCCGTACCGCGTGGGGAGCGCGGGCCCCGCCGACGGCGAACGCCGCGGCCGGGGTCACGGCGATGCCCTGCCGGGCCGCGGCGGCGACGAAGGTGTCGGCCCGCCACGGGCGCGGCAGCTCCCACCAGCAGAAGTACGACAGCGGGCCGCCGCGCACCGCGAAGCCCTCCAGCCCGCGGGCGGCGATCTCCTGGCGGGCCGCCGCGTCCCGCCGCTTGGCCTCCGCGACCGCCTCCACCGTCCCGTCGGCCCACCAGCGGGCCGCCGCGTCCAGGGCGAAGCGCGCAGGCCCCCATCCCCCGGAGCGCAGCGCGGCGGCGACGGCGGGCACGAGGGCGCCGGGGGCGACGGCGTACCCCAGCGTCAGACCGGGGACGAGCCGCTTGGAGAGGCTGTCGACGAGCACCGTCCGCTCCGGGAGCAGGGCGGCCAGCGGCGGCAGGTCGCCGCGGAGGAAGGACCAGACGGCGTCCTCGACCACGCCCAGCCCCAGCCGCCCCAGTACGTCGGCCAGTTCGGCCCGCCGCCGCTCGGGCGTCACCAGGCCCAGCGGGTTGTGCAGGGTGGGCTGCGCGTAGACGGCCCGCAGCGGCGCGGCGCGGTGGGCGGCGGCGACGGCCTCGGGGACCAGGCCCTGCTCGTCCACCGCCAGCGGGACGACCTCCACCCCGAGCCGGGCCGCGACGGAGCGCACCACCGGATAGGTCAGCTCCTCGGCGCCCAGCCGCCCGCCGGGCGGGACCAGCGCGGCGATCGCGGCGGCGACGGCCTGGCGGCCGCCGCCCGCGAACAGCACCCGGCCGGGGTCCGGCCGCCAGCCGCCGCGGGCGAGCAGTTCGGCGGCGGTGCCGCGCGCGGCGGCCGTACCGGCGGCGCCCACGGGCCGCACGGCGGACTCCAGCACGTCCGGGCGCAGCAGCGGGGCGATGCCGGCCGCCAGGAGCGCGGACTGCCCGGGAACCACGGGGTCGTTGAGCTCCAGGTCGATCCGGCCCTCGGCCGGCTCGGCCAGCGCCGGGTCCGCCGTGCGCGCGGACGCGCGGACGAAGGTGCCCCGGCCGACCTCGCCGACCGTCAGGCCGCGGCGGGCGAGTTCGCGGTAGACGCGGGCGGCCGTGGAGTCCGCGATGCCGTGCCGCCGGGCGAACTCCCGCTGCGGGGGCAGGCGGTCGCCCGGTCTCAGCCGTCCCGCGGCGACGTCCGCCGCCACGCCGTCGGCGATCCGCCGGTAGTCGTCCAAGGGGCCCGCTCCCTCCCGCCGGCTCCGCGCGGCGCCGGAGGCAACCCAAGCACAACATTGCACCGAGATCAATATTCCTTATTGCACCGACGCACAGACGGTGCATACGCTCGGCGGACGACGACCCCGCGGGCGGCCCGACGCCCCGGACCGGCCCGTGGAGAGGCGGATGCGAGCCATGCTCGGAGCAGAGGCGGTACTCGGCGTCGCGGCGGTCTCGCTGGGCATGGTCCTCACCCCGGGGCCGAACATGCTCTACCTCGTCTCCCGGAGCATCACCCAGGGACGGCGCGCCGGGCTCGTCTCCCTCGGCGGCGTCGCCCTCGGCTTCCTCGTCTACCTGACGGCCGCGAACCTGGGCCTGTCGGTCGTCTTCCTGGCCGTCCCCGGGCTCTACACCGCCGTGAAGCTCGCCGGCGCCGCGTACCTGGCGTGGCTCGCCTGGCAGGCGCTCAGGCCCGGCGGCGCGTCCGTCTTCGCCCCGCGGGACGTCCCGCACGACTCGCCCCGGCGCCTGTTCGCCATGGGTCTGACGACGAACCTGCTCAACCCCAAGATCGCCGTCATGTACCTCTCGCTCATACCCCAGTTCGTCGATCCGGGGGCCGGGCACGTCCTCCTCCAGGGATTCGTGCTCGGAGCGGTCCAGACGACGGTCAGCCTGGCCGTGAACCTCGCCATCGTCCTGGCCGCCGGCTCCATCGCCGTCCTCCTCGCCCGGCACCCCTCCTGGCTCCGGCTCCAGCGGTACGCCATGGGGTCCGTCCTGGGCGTGCTGGCCGTCACCCTGGCCGTCGACAACGCCCGTCCCGCACGGGCCGCCTGACACCACGGCGGTGCGCTGACGGACGGGCGTCCCGGCGCGCCCCGGCTTCCCGCCGTCCCGGCGGCCGCCCGCGTCACCGCCGCAGGACCAGTGCGCCGTCCGGCTCGCGGCCGACGCGCGAGCCGAGGCCGCGGCCGGTCCGGTCCAGGGCCGCGCGCAGCCACCGGGAGTCCTCCCGCGAGGCGCGGTGCAGCCGCATCCGCCGCGCCTGGAGGGGCACCATCCGCACCTCCGCCAGGCGGCCGTCCGGCTCCAGCCGGACGAAGTACAGCAGCCGCAGGTCGTCCCGGTACCGCTCGTGGCCGGTGATGCCCTCGTAGTCGTCGACGAGGTCGCCGCAGCCGTACAGCACCGGCCTGCCGCGGTACGCCTCCAGGGGGCGGGGGTGGTGCGAGGAGTGGCCGTGGACGACGTCCGCGCCGCCGTCGACCAGGGCGTGCGCGAAGCGGACCTCCTCGCGGGAGACCTCGTACCCCCAGTTGGGCCCCCAGTGGACCGAGACGACCGCGATGTCGCCCGGTCGCTTGACCCGCCGTATCCGGTCGGACACGGCGGCGGCCTGCGACGGCTCGGCCACGACGTCCACGCCGGGCCGGCCCGCGCCGGCGGCCCAGCCGGGCGGTATGCCGCTGGAGGGCATGCCGAAGGCGAGGACCAGCACCCGGCGTCCGACGCCGGCGGGCACGGCGGCGGGCCGCCGTGCGGCGGCGAGGTCGCGTCCCGCCCCCGCCGTGGCCGTCCCCGCGTCCGCCAGGGCGTCGAGCGTCTCCTCCAGGCCGGGGCGGCCGAAGTCCAGGACGTGGTTGTTGGCCAGGACGCAGACGTCCGGGCGGACGGCCGACAGGCAGGGGAGGTTGGCGGGATTCATCCGGTAGTGGACGCCCTTGCCCGGCGCGAACGCGTCGGCGCGCGTGACGGCGGTCTCCAGGTTGACCACCCGGACGTCGGGGGCCGCCTCGTCGATCGCCTCCAGTGCGTCGCCCCAGGGCCAGGTGAAGCCGGCCGGCCGGGGGATCGGCCCGTTGGCCTCCTCCGCCAGCTCGACGTAGGCGCGGGCGTCCCTGATGTACGCCTCCCGCAGCGCCGGGTCACCGGGGTGCGGGAGGATCTGGTCGACACCCCGGCCGAGCATCACGTCACCGCAGAGGAACAGGGTGACCGGGTCCCCGCGCATGCTTCCAGCGTAGGAGCGCCCGCCCGGAAAGTCCCGTGCTCCGCCCGGGGGCCGGCCGGTCCCCGGGCGGGGACCGTCGGCCCTGTGGTCACGGCCCCGCGCGTGGTGTCCTGGTGGCGGCCCCGGAGGCGGCCACCGGACGCGGGGAACGGAACGGAGCGGGACCGCGCACCGCGCCGCCGGAGCCCGCGGGGAGCGGGCGGCCTCCCGGCGGCCCCGTGTGCCCGGCGGGACCCCGTACGCCGGGCACACGGCGCGCGCGGCGCTACGCGCCCTCCTCCGCGGCCCGCTCCAGGGAGGCGGCGTGGTCGGGGACGTAGGTCTGGGTCTCCCGCGGCGGGCGCCGGTAGCCGGTGGGCTCCGGGCGGGGCGGCAGGCTCAGCTCGGGCAGTTCGACCTCGTGGTACGGCACGCTGGACAGCAGATGGGCGATCATGTTGACGCGCGCCCGCCGCTTGTCGTCCGCGTCGACGACGTACCAGGGGGACTCCGGGGTGTCGGTGTGGGCGAACATCTCGTCCTTGGCGCGCGAGTACGCCTCCCAGCGGACGCGGGACTCCAGGTCCATCGGCGACAGCTTCCAGCGCCGCACGGGGTCCTCCAGCCGCGACTGGAACCGCCGCTCCTGCTCCTCGTCGCCGACCGAGAACCAGTACTTGCGCAGCAGGATGCCGTCCTCGATCAGCAGCCGCTCGAAGACGGGGCACTGGCGCAGGAAGCGCGCGTGCTCCTCCTCGGTGCAGAACCCCATGACGCGCTCCACGCCCGCGCGGTTGTACCAGCTGCGGTCGAACAGCACCATCTCGCCGGCCGCGGGCAGCTGCTCGGCGTAGCGCTGGAAGTACCACTGGGTGCGCTGGCGTTCGGTGGGCGCGGGCAGGGCGACGATGCGGGCCACACGGGGGTTGAGGAACTCGGTGACGCGCTTGATGGCACCGCCCTTGCCCGCCGCGTCGCGCCCCTCGAAGACGACGACCAGCCGGGCGCCGGTGGAGCGCACCCACTCCTGCATCACCACCAGCTGCTCCTGGAGCCGGCCCAGCTCCTTCTCGTACACCGGGCGGGGCAGCCGGGCGGGCCGGCCCCCGTGCTTCTTCCGCGACCGCTTCCCGTCGTCCTGTCGTGGCATCTGCGTCCCTCCCGCGCGGGGCCGGCGGCGGGCCGCCGGTCGCGGCACGCCCTTCGACCCTTCTGCCCGTTTCCCGCGAACAAAGGCTGTTTTCCCGTGCGATACCGGGAAACACGGATGCTCGATCCACGTGACCCGACCTCGGAGATGGTGAGTATGGCAACCGGAGAGACCGGATTCAGCGACGTCGTCTACGACCTGATCTCGGTGCAGTACCACGCGCTGAAGGCCGGACACGACTACGGGCAGTACGTCCGCGACGCCGAGAACGCGGGCAAGCAGGAGATCGCCGACTTCTTCCGCACGGTGATGGAGGAGGACTCCCGGCGCGCCGCCCAGTGCCACAAGTACCTGGCGCAACTGTCCGGGACGGAGGACGCGGGCCCGGCCGTCCAGTAGGGCGCGGAGCCCTTCCCCGGGCGGGGCCGGGGCGCCCGCGGCCCCGCCGTCCGCGGTCGCGGGCGCCCCGGCCCGCGCGCACCCCCGCGCGGCGGTCACCATGGGGGCATGTCACGACGCCGATCCCGTCCGCGGCCGACCGCGCCCTCCGCCCCGTCCTCCCCCTCCTCCTCCGGCCCCTCTTCTCCCGGTCCCTCTTCCTCCGGTCCCTCCTCCTTCGGCCCCGACGCGCCCTGTCCGTGCGGGCTGCCCTCCTCCTACGGCGACTGCTGCGGCCGGTTCCACCGGGGCACCGCCCCGGCCCCCACCGCCGAGGCGCTGATGCGCTCCCGCTACAGCGCCTTCGCCGTGCGCGACCGGGCCTACCTGCTGCGCACCTGGCACCCCGGCACCCGGCCGGAGCGGCTGGAACCGGACCCGGAGGTGCGGTGGCGGCGCCTGGAGATCCTCGGCACCACCGGCGGCAGCCCCTTCCACACCGAGGGGACCGTCTCCTTCCGCGCCCACTTCACCGAGCGGGGGCGCGCGGAGGTCATGGAGGAGCACAGCCGTTTCGTACGCCACGGCGGCGAGTGGGTCTACCTCGACGCCTCCGGCGCGCACTGACGGCTCCCGGCGCGGGCCGGGCTCCCGGCGGGCCGCGGAAAGAGGCGCGCACCGGTGGCGCACGACCGGCTCCGGTGGGGCCGTGACCGAGTATCGTCGTCCGGGGGACCATCCGTGAGCGATCGCGTACTCTGCGGCACGGTGTCGCGGCGGGTCGCGCACCGGCCTCGGAGCGTTCGCGCGGGCGGGCGTCCGGCGGCTTTCCGTACCCCGCCGTGCCCTGCCGTGCCCCGCCGTACGAGGGCAGAGGAGCGACAGGAGGGGGAGATGGCGATCCGTCCCGATCCGAGGCCGCCGTTCCGCCGCCCGGCCGGCGGGCGACCGCGGTCCCTGGGTCCGTGGGACAGTCCGCGGCCGGCCGTACCGCACCGGTCCGGCGACGGCCCGGCCGCGCCGGCCGGGCCCGTGGCGCCTCCCGAACCGCGCACGGGCTTCCTGACCGGGCGGCGCGGCCCGCGCACCACCGCCCTGATCCTGACGACCGGAGCGATCGGCTCCGCCCTGGCGGCCCTGCTGGTCGCCTCCGGTGTCCTGACGCCCACCGGTCCCGGTCTCCCGCTGTTCGGCCCGCCCCCCGCTCCCCCGGCTCCGGCGACGTCCGCGCCGGAGACCCCGGCGCCCGCGTCCGGCCCGCCGTCCCCCGGCACGCCGACTCCCGGCACACCGGCTCCCACACCGTCCGCCGCCCCGTCCCCGCCACCGGCGTCCGTCCCGCCGTCGCCCACCCCCGCCTCCCGGCAGTCGCGGGCCGCCGACTCCGGCGTGCTGCGGCAGGGGGACAGCGGCCCCGGAGTGGAGGAGTTGCAGGAGCGGCTGCGGCGGGTCCCGGACATCTACCCCGACGGGGACGTCGACGGCCGCTACGACGCGGAGGTCGCCGCGGCCGTCGCCCGGTTCCAGCAGTGGTACGGCGTCCGGGGCGACGAGGAGGGCGTGTACGGCGACGACACGCGGCGCGACCTGGAGGCGCGCACCTGACCCGCGAGGGCCGGCGGGTCCGCGCACCGCCCGTGCGCGGGCGACGGGCCCTTCACCTCACCGTACGGCCCCCCGGCGGGGCGGCAGGGCGGCGGGGAGGGCCGGCCCGGTGCGGCGCGGATCACCGTGCGCCCGGGGCGCCGGTCCCGGACGGCCCGGCGTGTTCCGGCGGTCGCCGGCCGGGCGCGAGGAGGCGGTCCCGGCCGGGCGCGTCGCGCCCGGGTCGAACCCCGCCCGCCGCAGCCGCTCGGCCGTCCGTTCGCGCCGGACGGCCCCGGTCCCGAAGCACGCCGCCGGGAGCACGGCGGGCACGGCCCCGCGGACCGGCTTGGCCGTGCTGTGCTTCCCGTCCAGCAGCGACGCCGGCGGGGCGACGGCCCCGCGCCCCGGGCGACCGCCCTCTGCCCCGCGTTCGCGCCGCCTCCCTGGACGTCGCGCCGGAGGCGGGCCCCCGCCGGCGCGAGCGCATCGGGGCGGGTGTCGCGGTACAGGCCGACGCGGACCTCCCCGTCCTCCGGGCCGGGCCGGTGCGCCCGCCGGTACCGGAAGCCGTGGTGCTCGGCGATGTGCACGGGAGGCGAGTTCCTTCGCGGCCGTGGGCGGGCGACCGGGTTCGGCCACGTCCTGACCCGCGATCCGCCGGAGCGTCCCCGTGATCCCGCGATCCCGCGATCCGCGCTGTTCACGCGTCCCCCCGGGGCACGTGGTGCCGTGGGCGTCGCGGCCCGACCGGACCCTCCGGCTTCCGCCGACGGCGGGGCCCGCCGGCCGTCACTCGCCGCCGTACGGCAGGGTGGCGCCGGGGATCTCGTACTCGTCGCGGCGGCCGCACATGCCGAGGCCGCCGCGCCGGGTCGCGTGAGCGGACCAGGCCGCGGCCTCCGCCAGATGTCCGGCCTCGCCCCGTGCCAGCGCGGCGAGCTGCGCGCCGGTGCGCTCCGCCGTCGCCAGCGCGCCGGCCCGCCACAGGCGCTCCCAGCCGGGCGCCCTGGGCGCGACGAGCCGGGCCGCCGCTCGGTGGAGGTCCAGCAGGGGGCCGGGGTCGCCTCCGGCCAGCGCGGACCGCAGCGCGAGGTAGCCCTCGACCGCCAGGTCCCGCCGGCGCCGGGCGGCCTCCTCCGCCTCCGGGCCCTCCCGCGCGGGCAGGGCGGCGGCGGCCGCGTACCGCTCCGGGTCGGCCAGGACGTGCGGCGGGAAGGTGAAGACGGCGTCCCCGGCCTCGGGCAGACCGCCGTTCTGCATCAGCACCGTGACCCGCAGCCCCTCGTGCTGGACCATGCGGTGCACGGTGCCGGGGGTGAACCAGGCCACCGAGCCGGGCGCCAGCTCCGTCTCCCGGCAGCCGCTCGGGGTGAGGGTCTGCACGGCGCCGCGCCCGCCGGTGACGACGTACGCCTCCGTGCACACCAGGTGGAGGTGCGGGCTGCCGCCGCACACCCCGTCGGCGGCCTCCCAGTCGTACGCGTCGACGTGGGAGAGGCCGACCGCGCCCGGCAGCGGGGCGGGCGGCGGCCCTCCCCGCGGCGCGCTCACCATCCGTGCGCCCCCAGCCAGGACTCCACCCGGTCGCGGTCCCAGGCGCCGTCCGCGACGACCACGCGGTAGCGGTAGGCGAGGTCCTCGCCCGGCGGCAGCTCGAACTCCTCGAAGAACGCCCAGGAGAAGGCCACCACCGGGGTGGGCTCGGAGCGCACGAACCAGTGGGAGGCGTGGATCGCCCCGTCGTTCTCGGGAGCGTGGGCGAAGACGAGGGTGCTGTGCGCGTCCTCGCCGTCGCGTTCGGCGGTGAAGGCCAGCCAGGGCGCCCGCGTCCCCATCATGGCCGCGGCGCCCTCCTCCCCCCTGCCGCCCCGGCCGCCGGGGCCGAGGACGTCGCCGCCGGTGAGGTCGCGCGGCCCGCGCCAGTGGAGGCCGGTGTAGCCGGCCATCTCGCGTCCGGCGGTGGTCGGGGAGCCGAACACCAGCGGCTCGGCGCGGACGTTGGTGAGGCGGATCGACCAGTCCAGCGCCCAGGCGCCCTCCTCCGGCCGCGCCGAGTGGACCTCGACCGTGCGCGTCTCGCGGGCCCACTCCCCGCCGCCGTTCTCCACCCACGTCAGCCGCTCGACCAGGCGTGCCCGGTCCCCGGCCGCTTCGACGGCCCCGAAGGCGTCGTGGCGCATCGACCCCACGCGGTCGCGCAGGGGCAGGTAACCCCGGCCGTGGACGTAGGAGTTGCCGCCCCAGAAGTTCTGCCCGGACAGATGGCTGGCGGTCATCTGCAGGCCCTTGTGCCAGCGGTGGTCGCTGGGCCGGTAGCCGGTGACGGTGCGGCCGGCCAGGGTGCGCAGCGGATGGACGTACGGCTTGCGGGACTCGAAGGCGTCCGGGTCGGGCCGGTACACGTAGGACATCAGCTCCACCCCGCCGCAGGCGAACGAGACCCGCTCGCCGTGGGTGTGGGTGACGGTGATGGGCGCGCTCATCGGCTCTCCTTCGCGTTCGCGGGGGTGCGCGGCGCCCATTCGGGGTGGTCGCCGTGCATGGCGGTGTAGTGGGGGTCGCCGGGGGCGATCTCGCCCGCGCGCACCGGCAGCCCGGTGAAGGCCGCCTTGTACAGGGCGGCGGTGAACTCCAGCGTCCGGCGGGCCTCGTGGCCGCTGCCGGGCGGGCGGACGCCCGCGCGCCGGGCGGCGAGGACGGCCGCGAGCTGGGCGGTGTGCGAGCTGGGCAGGTCGGCGGCGGGGGTGCGCCAGGCGCGGACGCGTTCGGCGGCGTCGGAGGCCCGCGCCACGTGGGGGGCGGGGGTGTAGACCCAGTCGTCGTTGGAGTGCCCGTACAGATGGCTGAGTTCGACGGTGGCGTCGGAGCAGTCGATCCGTATGCGGCTGACCTCGTGGGGGGACAGGACGCTGTTGACGACGGTGGCCATGGCGCCGCTCTCGAAGCGCACCAGGGCGGTGGAGACGTCCTCGCTCTCCACGTCGTGCACCAGGCGTCCGGCCATGGCGCGCACCTCGGCCCAGTCGCCGAGCAGGTGGAGCAGCAGGTCCGTCTGGTGGATGCCGTGGCCCATGGTGGGCCCGCCGCCCTCGGTGGCCCATCTGCCGCGCCAGGGGACGGCGTAGTAAGCGGTGTCGCGGTACCAGGTGGTCTGGCAGTGGGCGACGAGCGGCGCCCCCAGCGCTCCGGAGGCGAGCAGCTCGCGGGCGTGGGCGGCGCCGGAGCCGTAGCGGTGCTGGAAGAAGACGGTGGCGTACGGGCCGCCGTCCTCCTCCGCGCCCTCGGCTGCGGCGATCTCGTCGCACTCGGCGAGGGAGAGGCACAGCGGCTTCTCGCACAGCACCCACGCGCCGGCGCGCAGCGCGGCCACCGCCTGCTCCCGGTGGAGGGAGGGCGGGGTGCCGATCAGCACCAGGTCGGGGCGCTCCCGCTCCAGCATCAGGGCCAGGTCGGTGTAGCCCCGCACCGCCTCGCCCGCCCGCGCGCGGAAGGCGTCGAGCCGCCCGGCGTCCACGTCGACGGCGGCGACCGTCTCGACCTCGTCCGCGTGGGCTTCGAGGGCGGGCAGATGGCCTCCGGTGGCGATGGCCCCGGTGCCGACGACGGCGGCGCGGAGGCGTGGGGTGGCTGCGGGCATCGGGGACGGGCTCCTTCGTCGGTCGACAGTGATGGAAAGCGCTTACCAGCGAAGACCCTAGAAGCGGCACGGGCATCTGGGAAGAGCGTGTGCGCCGGCGCCCGCCCGCCGCACCGCGTCCCGGACGCGGTGCGGCGGGCGGGCGCCGGGGGTTGAGGCGTCGCGCCGGAGGGCAGGCAGCCAGGAGCGCCGAACCGGGAGGATCTTCGATGAACGTGCTGTGGGTGTTCGCCCATCCCGAGCAGCGGTCGCTCAGCGGCTCGCTCCGCGACGAGGGCGTCCGCGCCCTGGCCGAGGCCGGCCACGCCTGCCGGCTGTCCGATCTGTACGCCATGGGGTGGAAGGCCACCGTCGACCGCGGCGACTTCGGCGGCGGTCCGGAGGACGGCGGGGGCGGTGAGGACGGCGGGGAGTGCGTTCCCGACGAGCGGCTGGTCGTCACCTCGACGTCACGGCGCGCCCACCGCGACGGGACGCTCAGCCCCGACATCCGCGCCGAGCAGGAGAAGCTCGCCCGGGCCGACACGGTGGTCCTTCAGTTCCCGCTGTGGTGGTACGGCATGCCCGCCATCCTCAAGGGCTGGTTCGACCGCGTCTTCGTCAAGGGGTTCGCCTACGGGGTCACCGATCCGGAGCGTCCGGGGCGCACCCTGCGCTACGGCCAGGGGCTCCTCGCGGGAAAACGCGCCCTGGTCGTCGTCACGGCCGGTTCGCCCGAACCGGCTCTCGGCCCGCGCGGCATCAACGGCCAACTCGACCACGTCCTGTTCCCGCTGCTGCACGGGACCCTCTGGTACACCGGGATGACGGTCCTGCCCCCGGTCGCGGTGTACGGCGCCGACCGGCTCACCCCGCGGCAGTACGAGGAGGCCGCGGCGCTGCTGCGGGACCGGGTCCTCACCGCCGAGGACACCGAGCCCCTCCCCTTCCGCTTCCAGAACGGCGGCGACTACGACGACGACCTCGTCCTCCGTCCCGAACTGGCCCCGGGCGCCACGGGGCTGGGCGTGCACTACGCGCTCTGACCGGTGCCGCGCGCCGCCGGGCGGGGCGGCGCGCCGGGCACGGGCGCGGACGGAACCGGCCCGCACCCGCGACCGGAGGGGAAAACGTCCCGGACCCGTCACAACACCTCATGCCCCGCACCGTCCAGGGGCTATGGTGCGGTCACCGGTCGGGTGAGGGGCGCGAGGGGGCGGCATGACGGACGGGACGGTCGCGGAGGGCGGCGCGGAGACGGCGCTGTGCGCGGAGTCCGTGCTGGAGTCCGTGGTGGTGCACGCCGTCGGGGCCGTGTGCGCCCGGCGCGCCCGCTGCGTCCTCCCGCCGCGTCCCCCGTCGGCCCCGGGCGCCGCCGTGCGCGTCCGGGTCGAGGGTCTGCCGATCGCCCTGTACGACCACTCGCTGCGCGGCCGGGTCGTCTCCGGTCCGCCCGGCCTGCGGGTGACCGACGTACGGGTGGCGAGGACGGCCGCGCCCCGGCGGGACGACGGGCTTCCCCGGCTGCGGCTGGACCTGGAGGAGGCCGAGGCCCGCCGGGACGGGCTGCGCGAGCGGCGCGACCGGCTCGCGGCGGAGGTCGCGGAGGTGGCCGCTCTGCGGGCCGTGCCGCCCCAGCCCCGCCGCGGGGATCCGCCCCGCTGGGCGCCGGTGGAGTCCCTGCTGGCGCTGGCGAACTTCGTGGACGGCCGGCTGGCCCTGCTCCACGAGCGGCTGCGGGCGGTGGAGGACGAGCTGCGCGGCGCGGAACACGACGTCGACGTCCTCGTCCACCGTCTGGAGGCGGCGTCGAGCGCGCTGCCCGCCGCGCGGGCGGGCGAGTCCGCCGCCGCCGTCCTGACGCTGGACCGGGCCGGGGACGTCCCGCCGCACGCCGAGGGCCGGGACGAACGGGACCTCGCCGAGGTGGAGTTGGAGGTCGGGTACCACGTGCCCGGGGCCACCTGGTCGCCGGTGTACCAGCTGCGGCTGGACGGCACGGGCGCCGGCTCCGGCGGGACGCTCGTCCTGCGGGCCTGCGTGGCCCAGCGCACCGGCGAGGACTGGACGGGCGTACGGCTGGGCCTGTCCACCGCCGACCTGCTGCGGCGCACGGACGTCCCCCGGCTGCGGTCGCTGCGGATCGGGCGGCGCCAGGAGGAGCCCTCCTCGCGGGGGTGGCGCGAACCCCCGCCGGGGCTGGAGGAGTTGTTCGCCGGCTACGACGCCGCCGTCGCGCCCGGACCCCGCCTCCCCCGCGCCCGGCCGGAAGGCCGCCCCCGCGGGGCTGTCGGGGCCGGGGCGGCCGGAGCGCCGCTCCCCGCCTCCCCCGCCCCGCCACCGCTGCCCCGGGCGGGTGCGGCGGCTCACGGGCCGGAGCGCGGGTTCTCGGGATACGGCGCCCCCGCGGCCCCCGCTGCCGCGGCCCCCGCGCCGCTCCTCCCGGCGTCCCCGGGGGCGCCGCCGCCGGCCGGAGCCGTGTTTCCTTCCCCGCAACTTCCCCCTCAGCCGCCTTCGCAGCCGCCGGGTCCCAGCGGTGACCTGCTCGACTACTCCGGTCTGACGCTGGCCGGCCCGGACGAGCCCGGCCACCGCGGCAGACTGCGGCCCGCGCCGGCCGGACAGGGCGCGGTCGTCGCCGAGTACCGGCGGCGGGCCGAGTCCGTGGCGCGGCTGGAGCGGCCCTCCCACGCGGTCGACGTACGGCGGGCCGCCGGCTCGTTCCACCACCGCTACGACACGGCCGCGCCGGTGGACGTGGCCGCGGACGGCGCCTGGCACACGGTCCCCGTGTGCGAGGTCCCGATGGAGACCGTGCCGGAGTACGTGTGCGTGCCGTCGGTGGACCAGACCGTGTACGGCACGGTGCTGCTGACCAACGCCTCCCGCCACGCGCTGCTGGCCGGTCCGGCCGACGTCACCGTGGACGGCGACTTCGTCCTCACCGCGCCGCTGCCCACCCTCGCCCCCGGGGAGCGCAGGCGGGTGGGGATCGGCGCGGTCGAGAGCGTCCGGGTGGCGCGGCGCACGCACCTGCGCGAGTCCGCGGCCGGGCTGCGCGGCGGGACGACGGTGCTCGACCACACCGTCGAGGTGGAGCTGGCCAACCGCCTCGCGCACCGGGTCACGGTGGAGGTGCGCGAACGCGTGCCCGTCAGCACCGACAAGGACGTGCGGATCGAGGAGCACCGGGCCGAACCGCCCTGGACCGCCCCCGGCGAACCGCTCGACGACCAGGACGGCGGCGACGGCCACGTGCGCGGGGCCCGCATCTGGCGGGTGGAGCTGGAGCCGGGCCGCACCACCGTGCTCAGGGGCGGGTACGAGGTCCGGATCCCCGCGGGGAAGGCACTGGTCGGCGGGAACCGGAGGGACTGAGCCACACCATGACGGACGCACCACAGGACACGGCCCACGGCAGCGCGGCGGCGGCCCCCGGGGGGCCGACCCCCCTGCCGGTCACCGCCGTGACGTGCATGGAGGACCGCGCCCAGGTCGAGCGGCACGGGACCGTCGAGCTGGCCGCGGGAGCGCAGCGGCTGCTCGTCGGCCCGGTGACGCCGCTGGCCGTGGACCGCTCGCTGCGCGCGGAGGTCCTCCGCGACGGTCCCGGCGCGCCCGCCGTCCGGGTCGTCGACGCCCGCGTGGTGCGCACGTACGCGCCGCCGCGCCCGGACGGGCCGGGGGAGGACGCTTCCGAACTGCGCCGCAGGGTCCACGACCTGGAGGCGGAGCTGCGCGACGCCGGCCTGCTGCGGCAGCGGCTGGAGAGCCGCCTCGCGGTCGTCGCCCAGGCCAGGGCGGACCTGTACCGCGACGTCGCCGAGGGCGCCGGGGCCGGCAGCGCCGACCCGGAGCGCTGGGCGGACCGTCTGGAGCGGGTCGACGAGGAGGCCGGGAGGCGCGGCGAGGAGTTCCGCCTGCTGCGGCGCCGGCTGCGCCGCCTGGAGGAGGAGCTGGAGGACGCGCGCCGGGCCCTGAGGCGCACCGAGGAGGAGCCGGAGGAGCTGACGGCCGCCGTCGAGGTGGTCGTCGAGGCCGACCGCGCCGGGCCCGCCCTGCTGCGCCTGACCCACCTGGTGCCCTGCGCCCTGTGGCGGCCCGCCTACCGGGCGACGCTGGCCGGGGACGAGCGGTCGGTGCGCCTGGAGACCGACGCGGTGGTGTGGCAGCGCACCGGCGAGGACTGGAACGGGGTGCGGCTGTCGCTGTCCACCGCCCGCCCCACCCTCGCCGCCGGTCCCCCGGCGCTGCGCGAGGACGCCCTGGTGCTGCGCGACCGCTCGGCCGAGGAGCGGCGGACGGTCGAGGTGGATCTGCGCGAGGAGGAGGTCCGCACCGTCGGGGACGAATCGGCCCCGGGCGGTGCGGCGCGGGCGGAGGCGGAGGCGGAGCTTCCCGGGCTCTCGGACGGGGGCGAGGTGCGGATGATGACCGCTCCGGCGCCCGTCAGCGTGGTGTCCGACGGCCGTCCCCACCGCGTGGGCCTGTCGGCCTTCACCGCGCCGTGCCGCACCGGGCTGACGTGCGCCCCCGAGCTGTCGCCGCTGGTGACGCGGGTGGCCCGGCTGTCCAACGAGGCCGGGCACGTCCTGCTGGCCGGACCGGTGGACCTGGTGCGCGGCGGCGGGTTCGCCGGCCGCGGCGAGCTGCCGTTCGCGGGGGTGGGCGAGGAGGTGCTGCTGGCCTTCGGCAGCGAGGACACCTACCGGGTGGTGCGCCATGTCGAGGAGAGCCGCGACACCGCGGGGCTGACCGGCATCAACCAGCGCACGGTGATCGTCCGCAGGGTGCGGCTGTTCGTCTCCCGGCTCGACTCGGCCCCCGGCGGGGAGGCGGCGGAGGTGGTGGTCCGCGAACGCGTCCCGGTCTCGGAGGTCTCCGCCGTCGAGGTGCGGTTGCGGAAGGAGGCGTGCCGGCCGGAGCCCGACGAGGACGCCGACGCGGAGGGCATGGTGCGCTACACGCTCCACCTGGCGCCCGGGGAGAGGCGCGAGATCGCGCTGGAGTACGAACTGACGGCGGCGGGCGGCGTCGTGGGGCTCTGAGGGGCGCCCGGAGCCGGGGCCGGACGGCACGGTCCGAGCCGTGGACGGCGGCACGACCGGGATGTCCACACAGAACATCACGGAACATCACGGAACCGCACAGAAAAGCGCGAGGTCACACAGAACCACACGGAACCGGCCGGGGAGGCGCGCGGTGCGCCACGGCCCCGCGGGTCAGCGGCCTTCGAGCGCCTTGCGCAGCGCCTCGTCCAGTTCCGCGGCGGCGGCCTCCGGGTCCGGCGCCTTCCGTTCCAGCCACCGGTGGAGGTGCGACTGCAGCGCCTGTGTGAACGCGCCGTAGTAGGGGGTGCGGGGACGCTGCTCGGCGTTCTTCAGGGAGACGAGCAGTTCGGCCGCGTGGGCGGGGCGGCCCTCGGCGTCCGCCGGGACCGGGCCGGAGCCCTCCACGGTGGGCGCGCGGGTGCTCTCGCCACCGGTCCCGTCCGTGATCCCGCAGGTGACGCCGGGGTCGGCGTAGGCCGACTCCCGGGTGGCGGCGAACCCGGCGTCCAGCAGGCAGCGTTCGCTGCTCCTGCCGGTGAGGAACTCGACCAGCTCCAGGGCCCACCTGGCCCGGGGGGAGCCGGCCGCGACGGCCAGGTTCTGACCGCCCAGCACCGCCTTCCCCGGCAGCCGGGTGACGTCGAACGAGCCCCGGGGGAGGTCCTTCCACAGCAGTCCGTAGGCGTAGGGCCAGTGGCGCAGGAAGGCGGTCCTGCCCTCGGTGAAGTCGTCGAGGCTGGTGGTCTCGTCGGACGTGAGGGCGTCGGGGAGGAGACGCCTCTCCGCCACCCGCTCCCCGAGGGCCCGCAGCCCTTCCTCCAGGTCCGCCCGGTCGGCCGTGTAGTTCCCCTTGTCGTCGGTGAGGCGGACCCCGGCGGAGGCGAAGGCCTCGATCGCGTTGACCGTCAGGCCCTCGTACGCGCCCAGCTGGCCGGTCCAGCCGTGCTCGTAGGCTTCGGGCCGGTTCCGCTGGGCGTCCAGGGCGTCGATCGCGGCCGTCACCTTGCTCCAGGGCCGCTCGCCGCCCGACCACAGGGACGGGCCGATGCCGGCCTCCTCCAGGTAGTCCTTGCGGTAGTAGAGGAGCCCGACGTCGCTGTTGAAGGGGACGGAGTAGACGTGTCCCTTCCACGAGGCGGTGTCGGCGACGCGGTCGATGAAGTCCCCGAGGTCGACCCGGCCGTCGAGGGGGCTGATCAGTCCGGCCTCGGCGAACTCCGGGATCCAGGTGATGTCCAGGTTCACCACGTCGTACGAGGCGCTCCCCGACTGCAGCGCGCCGAGCAGCTGGCTGCGCTGCTGGTCCGCGGCCCCGGACAGCTGGACCAGCCGCGCCGGGTGCTCCGGGTTCCGCCGGTTCCACTCCTCTATCAGCCGGTGCCGCACTCCGTCGGTGCCGGTCACGTCCAGCCCGCTGGCCACGGTGATGGTGCCGCCCGCGGCTCCGGTCGGCGGCGGGGCGGGCGCGGTGGTGGCACCGCGTTCGCACGCGGCGGCCGGCAGCACCGCCAGCAGGCAGGCGACGGCGGCCCGTACCGCGCCGGGGCGCCTCATCGCGCGTCTCCCGTTCCGACCCTGGCGACCTCGTCCGCCAGGTCCTGCGCCTGGTCGGCCGATGTGGCCAGACAGCGGCCGCCGGACTCGGCCGCGATCTGCTGGCCGAGCCTGCCGCTGACGCAACCTCCGCGCCGCAGTGTGACGGTGACGACGCGCACCCGTGCCTCCCCGACCCTGTCCAGCAGGGCGATGCGCCTGTCCTCGGTCACCCGCGCCGAGTCCTCGTCGTCGGTGACGAGCACGATCAGCCCCGGGCGGTCGTCGCCCTCCGAACGGGCGTCGAGGTAGTCCAGCGCCTCGCGCAGCGCCCGGTCGACGTCCGCCTCCTCCGGGTGGGTCCCGGCCTCCTCCAGTTCCCTCCGCACCCGGTCGCGGTCGTGTCTGCCGAAGCCGACGAGGCCGCGATGGGCCGAGGGGGCGCCGGGGGCCGACGCGACGGCCCGGATCCCGTACTCGTCCTCGTCCCCGAGCGAGTCCAGGGACCGCGACACCAGGGCCTTGGCCCGGCCCTCGCCCTCCCAGACCTCGGCCATGGAGCCGGAACTGTCGAGCAGGTACAGCACCCTCCCCGGCCCCAGCGCCTCGCGGTAGCGCTTCAGGGTCCGGGCGACGGCCCCGGGCCCGGGCGTGCCCGAGGCCAGCTTGGGGGACTCCAGGACCGTCTGCGGGTCGTCCAGCGGCGAGCCCCGCTCGGGGAGGGCGGGCCCGCCCTCCCCGACCCCCCGGTATCCGGCGCCGGTGACGATCCGCTGCCCCTCCTCCCCGGTGAACCACCGGTGGAGACGCCGGACCGCCGCCTCCCGCGCCTGCGCGTCCCGGTCGGCTCCCTTCCAGGTGACGTGGACGAAGGGGTGGTCGAGCACGGGGGTGTCGGTGGGGTAGAGGGCGATGCGCTCGTTGAGGACGACCGAGGCGCAGCCGGGGCGTTCGGGGTGCCCCGCGGGCAGGTTGAACCGGGCCATGGTCTGCTCCGGGATCAGGACGGGCGACCTGCTCTCCAGGGCGTTGTCCTCGGCCAGGGCGCACATCAGGGAGTGGGAGGTGCGGGGTGCGGGGCTCAGCTCGGCCATCCCCTGCTCGTATCCGGACAGTTCCCCGCTGTCCACGGGCTTCGCCGAGGAGTGCTCTCCGTAGAGGGCCACGGTCGCCAGTTGCGCCGGGAGCGTGTGCTCGGGGTCGGCGCGCAGCAGCGTCTGCTCCTCGTTGTCCTCCCGGAGCCGGGCGAGGATGGGGGCGAGCTGGAACCCGTTGCGGAGGGTGGGGCTGAACGACAGGGTGTCGGGGACGGCGACCACCAGCGGGGTGTACGCGATCGGGCCGAGGTTGTCGAGGCGGGCCTGGCCCGCGCCGTTCCCGGCGGCCTGGGCGTGGGCGCTCCTGGCGGCCGGGATCCAGACGTCGGGCTGGGTGAGCAGGCTCTCGGAGTGCCTGCCCGCCAGGAAGTCGACCGCGCCGGTGGCCTTGGCGTCGTAGACGGTGACGCCGCTGCGCCGGCAGCCGTCCCCGTCCTTGTTCTCGCCGGAGTCGAGGAATCCGTTCACGACGGCCTGCACCGTCGGACGCACCTCGGGGTCGGCGAGCAGACGCAGTTCCAGCGGCGAGGGACACGCGGACGGCTCGTCGGCCCACCACAGCCGGACGCCCGTCGCCAGCAGGGCCGCCACTCCGGCGACGAGGACGAGGCGGAGCGGCCCGGAGAGGGCTCCGAGGCGCCGTAACGCCCGGTTCGGGGAGCGCCGCGCGGCCTTCGCCGGACGGGCGGGCAGGGGAGGCGGCGGCCCGGGGGACCGCGGGGGGTCCGGGGGCCCGGGCGGGGACGGCCGCGGGGACGTCGAGAGCAGGAGCGGGTGGTGGCTCAGCCGGCTCTGCGGGCGCCATCGGTCCCCGTTGACGGTGGTGCGGTTCTCGAACGCCTCGCCCAGCGCGCCGGCGAGCCACGCCGCCGTGACGGGTTCCTCCCCGGCCCTTCCGCGGATGAGTTCGACGATCTTCCCCGTGTACGGCGTGCACGCGTCGCCCTTGCCGGCCCGGATCCTGCGGTTGCTCTGCACCGCCGCGAGCACCGTCACCGACTTCGCGTCCGGCTGGAACCGCAGCAGCGCGTTGCCCGCGTAGCAGCAGTCGAGGACGACGAGGACGTGGCCGGCGCGGGTGCCGGGGTTCAGCAACCGGGGCAGGATCTCCCGCTCCCACGACACGACGTTGAGGCGTTCGACCCGCGGCCCCTCGCTGACGTGCGAGTTCTCGACGGTCAGAAAGAGCTCCTGGCCGTTGGAGGAGAGCCAGGCGTGGCCCGCGTAGTAGAACAGGAGCAGCTCGGTGGCCTCGTCGACGGCCCGGACGAGCGCGTCGACGAAGGTGTCGTGCGTCGTCGCGGCCACCGTCTCGACCTGCTCCTCCCCGAGGATGCCGGTCCTCTCGTCGGTGAGCACCTTCCGCAGTTCGTCGAGGTTGCGCTTCACCCCGGGCAGGTCCACCAGGTCCGGGCACTGGTCCCGGTACTTGTAGTCGCTCGCCCCCAGCAGGACCGCCCTGCTGCCCGGCCTGCGCGGGTCGTAAGGCTCCACGGCGGCCTACTCCTCGTCGGGGTCGGGCTCCGCGCCTCCCGTCCCGGGTTCGTCCTCCGGAGCGTCTCCGGTGGCGCCGTCCGGGGCGTCGGTCTCCTCCACGCGTGTGCGGGGGTCCTCTCCCCCGCTCCTGGTGACCCGGCGGTTCTCACGCCAGGCGTCGACCGAGGTCCTGATGGAGTTGTAGAGGTCGCTGAAGACCGGCTGGAGACTCGCCGAGACGACGATCAGCAGGACGTCCCTGAGGAGGCCGCCCATCGGCGGGCCGTCGTCCCTCGACGAACCCGGTTGCCCGCCCGGGTCGCCGTCCGGCCTCTCGACCCTCAGCAGCCCCTTGCGGGCGTGCTCCTTGAACCAGTCCTCCTGGAGGAGCCACTCCTCCAGGTCGGCCCGGTCCGTCTCGCTGTCGAAGGTGCCGCTGATCCGGACCCGGACCGCCCGTGCTCCGCCCCCGTCGGGCATCGTCGCCCCCCTCATCGGCTCGCAGCCGTCGAAACCGTGTGCAGTGGGTCCTTGAATCCTTCCACGGACATGACGCTCTGTCACGGCCGGTAACGGAAATGCCTGATCTGGCATATGCCGCCGCCTCCGCACGGAGACACCCGTCCCGAGAGCCATCTAGCACAGAGTCCCCGTCTCCTCAAGCCCCTTCCGGGCGGCCGACTACGCTCGCGGCATGGACTTCTCCGCAGCCCTGGAGTCGCTGAAGAACGGCCGCCGCATGGCGCGCCGGAGCTGGATCCAGCCCGGCAAGTACGTCTATCTGGAGCCGGAGTCGGCGTGTGTCTCCCCCGACGGGCGGAGCCGGACGCTCGCCGCCCATCTGCGGTTCGTCACCGCGGACGGCACCGTGCAGGCCGGAGTGCAGCCGTCGCACGCCGGGCTGCTGGCCGACGACTGGTACGACATCGACAGCGACAGCGATATCGGTGCCGAGGCGGGGGCCGGCGCTGGAGCCGGAGCCGAGGCCGGCGACGGGGCCTGAGCCCCGGACCGTCCAGCCGGCGCCCGGGCGGTGCGGAGTCCGGTGCGCCCGTGCCCCGCACCGCCTGGGCGGCGGCCGGGGCACGGGCTGGGATCACGGTCTGGGATCACGGGGAAGGCGGTCAGCGCTCCTCGACGACCCTGAACTCCATCGTGTCGGTGAAGGTGCGGCCGTGGACGTCGGTCGCGGTCACCTCGGCGCGGTGGGTTCCCGCCTCGAGGTCGGCGGGCAGTTCCAGGCGCCACAGGTGCATCGTGCGGTCGGCGACGCTGCCTCCGTGGACGAGCTGCTGGGCGACCGCGTGCGGGTCGGACCACTCCGGGCCCACCAACTGGTCCTCGCCCCTGGCCCGCTGGGTGCGCACCGCCTCGCGCGCCGGGCCGCCGTCGATGCGGACCCTCACCTTCGAACCGGTGGACCCCATCCAGAAGTTGGTGGTCAGCCAGGTGGTGCCGGCCAGGTCGGCCCGGCTGACGACGCGGCCGTCGACCGGCTCCGGCGCCGGGCCCCGCCTGTCCTTGTTCCAGGCCTGGCGCTCGGCGTACCACTGGCGGTACGCGGGCGAGTTGAGGCCGAGCTGCGTCTGGACGTCGTCGCTCTCGCCGGTGACGGTGAAGCGCTCCGTGAAGGAGTTGCCCCTGATGTTCAGGGTCAGCACGCCCGGACGGGCGCCGTCGCGGCCGACGGCGACCGGGTAGCCCTTCTCGGTCACCGCGCCGGAGTACCAGTCGCCGGAGATGGCGCCCGCGGTGATGTGCGGGAACGGCAGGCCCTCGACGCCGAAGATGTCGCGCCAGCCCTTGAACAGGTCGCCGGTCCTCATGTTCTCGACCGAGTGGGTGTGCCCGGCCACGGAGACGGCCCTGCGGCCCTCCAGGAGCCGGTAGACGTCCAGGAGTTCGTCGGTCTGGTGCCGGGTGCTGCCCTCGTCGGCGAAGGTCAGCAGCGGGATGTGGCTCGCCACCACGACCAGCCGGTCCGAGGGCACCCGGGCCAGGTCCCGCTCCAGCCACTTGAGCTGCTGCTCGCCGAGCCGCCCGTTGTAGGACGGGCTGTTCTCCGGGTCGGTGCAGTTGGGGTGCTTCCCGTCGGCGTTGTCGACGTCCGGGGTGCACGGGTAGCGCACGGTGTTGAGGGCGATGACGTGGGTGCGGCCGACGTCGTAGGAGTAGTACGCCGGGGCCAGCTGCGCCCGGAAGGTGTCGAAGGAGTGCTCGGCGGTCCTCGCGTCGAAGTCCAGGTCGTGGTTGCCGGGCAGGAAGCGCACCGGGCCGTTGAGTTCGGCGGTCAGCTCCCTGACGTCCGGGTAGAGGGAGAGGTCGTCGCCGACGACGTCGCCGATGAACAGCGGCCCGCAGCCGGTGTAGTCGGTGCGCCGGGCCAGGTCCGCGATGGCTCCGGCGCGGGCGTAGCCGACCTCCTCCCTGTCGTAGGGCTGGAGGTCGCCGGCGATGACGCAGTTCTGCTCGCGGTCCCCGGTGGCCTTGCTCTTGACCAGCGGGAAGTTCACCGCCTTGGGCAGCGGGCCGGTGGGCGCGATGCCGCCGTAGCGCAGCTCGGGGGAGCCGGCGGGCAGGTGGTTGTAGTGGAACTGCGCGACGTTGTGCCGGTCGACGGGCACCTGGTAGCCCGACGGCTGGGTGATGAAGACGGTCATGTTGTCGAACGCGGGCAGCCGGTAGCGGCCGTGGCGGTCGGTGGTGACGACGTCGCGGCCGTTGGAGACCGTCACCCCCGCCAGGCCGCGCTCGCGCCGGTCGCTGCTGCTGTCGCGGTCGCCGTCGAGGAAGACCCGGCCGGTGAGGACCCGTCCTCGGTCGCCGCGGTCCTCTCCGTCGGCCGGGACGACCTCCACCTGGCCCCGGTAGGCGCCGGTGTTCCAGTCGCCGCGGTCGGCGGGGGTGGCCGCCGCGGGCGCGGCCAGGGTGGTGGTGAACGCGGAACCCGCGAGGGCCATCGCTCCGGCCGCCGCGAGCGCGGCGCGCACGGGCCTGGACGAGGGGCGAGAGACTGGCACTGCTCCTGACACCTCCGTTGGTCTTCGCTGACTTTCGTCGGCTTGCCGCAGTGACACTGACCGGCGGAGCTGAACGGCGGGCGAGCGGCAGGCGAAGCCCCGGGGACCGCGGGACCCCATCGGGACCGGGAGCGCGCGGGAGGGGACAGAAGGGACACCGCGCCCCGCCGGCGGAGGGGCGCCGGGCGCCCCGGAGGGGCCGGACCGCGCCGAGGGGTCAGACCTCGCCGCGCACCATGGCCAGCAGCCGGTCGTAGACGGCGGGATCGACCCGCACCCCGTCGTGCGCGTGGGTGTTGGTGATCCAGGGGCGCAGGCCGCGCACGGCGGCGGCGGTGCGCAGGGAGTGCTCGCGGTCGACGTACATGTCGTCGTGGTAGACGGCCGCCGCCACCGGCACCCGGTTGGCGGCGAGGCGGTCGGCGTCGTACAGCGGAGGCCAGTCGGTGCGCTCGGCGAGCAGGTGGGCCGCCTCCCGCAGCGGTGCCAGGGCCGGGTCCTCCTCGAAGTGCCAGGGGTAGACCATCTCCCCGGTGAAGCGCAGCGGCCCGCCCCGCGAGGCGTCGAAGGCGGGGAACTCCTCGCGGACCCGGTGCGCGGACCAGGCGGTGGGCCGGCCTCCCTGGGCGTAGATGGCCTCGTGCAGGACGGCGTACAGGGGGTGTTCGGCGAAGGAGACGGCCGCCTCGACCCCGCGCAGGAAGGTGTCGGACAGCTCCGGGCCGCGCGCCCCCGGCACGAACGCGGTCTCCAGCAGGTAGTGCGGGCGGTCGAAGGCCGAGGCGGTCCCGAAGGCGGTGCCCAGGGTCTGGAAGCGGCGCACGGTCAGGCGCTCGCCGGTGGGCAGCCGTACGTCGTGCCGCTCCAGGTGCGCGGCGACGGCGTCGGCGAGGCGCTGGTCGCCGGGGTAGCGGTCGAAGTAGCGCTCGTTGTGGTCCAGGACGCGGGCGTAGGCGGCGCGGTAGACGTCGTCGGCGTGCGCGGTCAGGGCGGGCAGCCCGCCGGTGATCAGCACCTTCTCCAGTCCCTCGGGCGCCAGGGAGAGGTAGGTGAGCGCGCAGAAGCCGCCGAAGCTCTGGCCGAGCACCGTCCAGGGGCGGTCCTGCTCGCCGCCGGGCGCGAGGTGGCGGCGCAGCAGCTCGGCGTCGCGGACGATGGAGTCGGCGCGGAAGTGCGCGAGGTACCCGGCGGCCGCGGCGGCGTCGGGAAGGGCGGCGAGGGTGCGGCGGTCGGCCGGGGTGCTGCGGCCGGTGCCGCGCTGGTCCATCAGGACGACGCGGTGGTCGCGCAGCGCCCGGCGCAGCCAGGCGCCGGGGGCGTCGGGCCGTTCGGCGCGGTGGCCGGGGCCGCCCTGGAGCCACAGCAGCCAGGGCAGGTCCTCCCCCTCTCGTCCGGCGGCGGTCACCTCGCGGGCGAACAGGGTGATCGTCCCGCCGTCCGGGCGGGCGTGGTCCAGGGGGACCTGGAGGGTGTGGTCGGCGCAGACGAGCCCGTTGTGGCGGTAGACGGCGGCTTCCATGGCGCTGGGGGCTCCTCGTGCTGCGGCGGTGTGCTCCCCGCACCGTACGCGGCCCGTACCCCCTCCCGGGCGCGGGCCCCTCCGAACGGGCGCCTCCGGGCGGCCGCGGCGCACCGGCTGCGTCATGATCGCCTCACGGCCGCGTCCGCGGCGGCGTACGCGCCGCCGGCCGGGCGGCGGGCCGGGGAGGAGGAGCGTGGAGACGGCTGCGGTGGACCGGCGCGGGCGCGCCCGGCGGCACGCCCGCCGCGAGGCGGTGCGGCCGGGGGCGGAGGGCGTCACGGCCGCCGCCCCGAGGGGGTACCGGTGACCGGCGCGATCGGGGCGTCCGACCTGCCGCCGCTGGTGGACCACCACTGCCACGGCGTGGTGCGCGGCGACCTCGACGACACGACGTTCGCGTCGTACCTGACGGAGTCGGACGCGCCCGCCGCGCCCGGCACCACGTTCCTCGACACCCAGCTGGGGTTCGCGGTGCGCCGCTGGTGCCCGCCGCTGCTGGACCTGGAGGCGCACTGCCCGCCCGGGGAGTACCTGGCGCGGCGCCGGGAACTGGGCGCGCACGAGGTCACCCGGCGGCTGCTGCGCGCCGACGGCATCGGCGACTACGTGGTGGACACCGGGCCGGTCGCCGATCTGACCGGCCCGGCGGAGCTGGCGGCGGAGGGCGGCGCGCGGGCCCACGAGATCGTGCGGCTGGAGCGGCTGGCCGAGCTGACCGCCGACGCGACGGGCTCGGTCGGCTCCTTCCTGTCCGCCCTGGAGGCCGCCGTCGACCGGGCCGCCCGCACCGCCGCGGGGTTCAAGTCGGTGGCCGCCTACCGCCACGGGCTGGCCCTGGCACCCGATCCGCCCGCCGTCACCGAGCTGTGGGCGGCGGCCGGCCGCTGGCTCACGGGCCGCTCCGCCGGCGACCGGGTCACCGATCCCGTCCTGCTGCGCCACCTGCTGTGGTCCGCCGCCCGCACCGGCCTCCCGCTGCAACTGCACACCGGGTTCGGCGACCCCGACCTGCGGCTGGACCACTGCGATCCGCTGCTGCTCACCGACTTCGTCCGCGCGGTGCGGCCCACCGGCTGCGCGCTGGTCCTGCTGCACGGCTATCCGTACCACCGGCACGCCGCCTACCTGGCGCACGCCTATCCGCACGTGTACGCCGACGTCGGCCTGGCGCTGAACCACACGGGCGCGCGGGCCGAGGAGGTGCTGGCCGAGGCGCTGGAGCTGGCCCCGTTCGGCAAGCTGCTGTTCTCCACCGACGCCTACGGCCTGCCGGAGCTGTACGTGACGGGGGCCGCGCTCTTCCGCTCCGCCCTGGCCCGGCTGCTGTCCCGCTGGACCGCCGAGGGCGCCTGGTCGTACCGCGACGCCGAGCGGGTGGCCGCCCTGGTCTGCGCGGACAACGCCCGCCGGGTGTACCGGCTCGACCGGGACCGGGACCGGCGGCCCGGCTCGACCGGTTGAGCGCGGTGTTGACGCGGGCGCGGCGGCGTTCCTACTGTGCGGGGCACGGCCGGCGCACCGCGCCCGCCGCGGTCCCGTCCGCCCGGACCGCCCGCCACCACGCACGGCTCCCAGCTCCTCGACGCCCGGTCCGCACACCGCACCAGCCGAACGAGAGGAACGACGTGACGTCTTCGCCGCGAGGCGGCGGACACCGCGCCCGCCGGGGCGCGTGGCCGGTCCCGCTCCTGCTGCTGCTCGTCTCCCTGCTCGTGCCCCTCGTGGCCGCTCCCCCGGCCGCCGCCTCCGGCGACGCCGCCGGGCCGCGCGAGCCGGGCCCGGCGCACGGCCGCAGCGCGATCTGGAGCGCGAGCCTCCAGGGAGTGCACGGCACCTCCCCCGATCTGACGGTGCGCAACATCGCCCGGGCCTCGGTGTCCGCCGCCTGGCTGCGGGTGCGCGTCGGGAACCCCTACGGCGACCGCCCCGCGGTCTTCCGCTCCGCCACGATCGGGTTGCAGCGCCGGGTCGGGGAGGCCGACCTGGTGCCCCGTTCGCTGCGCACCCTCACCTTCGGCGGGCGCACGCAGGTCACCGTGGCGCCGGGCGAGCGCGTCTACAGCGACCCGGTGCCGCTGCGCGTTTCCGCCCAGCAGAACCTGGCGGTCAGCCTGTACGCGCCGGGCGCGCCGGTCAACGACCACACCTTCCCGCCGCCGTCCCCGAACCCGCCCGGCAGCTTCCTGTCGCTGGGCGGCGACCACACCCGCGACACGGGCGACGCGGCCTACCCGGAGGAGGACGGGGGGCTGTCCGCCGAACCGGGCTACCACCCGGGCCAGTTGTGGTGGGTGGACGTCGTCGACGGCCGCACCCCCGCGGCGGGCGCGATCGTCGCGCTGGGCAACTCCAACACCTCCGGCCACAACGCCACCGGGGGCGGCGACCGGTGGACCGACCTGCTGGCCCGCCGGATCAACGCCCTTCCCCCGCACCGGCAGCTGGCCGTCGCCAACGCCGGGATCTCGGGCAACACCGTGAGCCGCCAGCCCAACCCGTACGACCCGACGGGCCAGTGCTGCGGTCCCCCGGCGCCCGACCGGCTGGAGGACGACGTGCTGGGCCTGGCGGGCGCGCGCTACATGATCCTCTTCGAGGGCACCAACGACCTCGGGGGCGGCGAGTTCGCGCCTCCGGCCCCGGCGGAGCAGGTCGTCGACGCCATGCGGGAGATCACCGAGCGCGCCCGGGCCCGGGGGCTGAAGGTCGTCGGCGCCACCCTGATGCCGATGTGCAACGCCGCGGGCGGCGCCAGGGAGGCCAACCGGCTGGCGGTCAACGAGTTCGTGCGCACCGGCGGGCTGTTCGACGGCGTCATCGACTTCGACGCCGCCGTCCGGGACCCGGCCGACCCGACCCGTTTCCGCGCCGAGTACGAGGCGGACTGCTACCACCCCAACGCGGCGGGCCACGCGGCGATGGCGGAGGCGATCGACCTCGGCGTCTTCGGCCTCGGCCGGTGGCGGGCGGACGACGTCCGGGCGGGCCGGGCCGCCTGAGCGGCGGCCATCCCCTCAGGTCCGCAGGTGGGACGCCCCGTTGAGGTCCAGCACCGCGCCCGCGCTCCATCCGGCCTGCGGGGACGCCAGCCACAGCACCGCCGCGGCCACCTCCTCGGGCGTGGCGACCCGCCCGTACGGGCTCTGCGCGCGGATGGCCTCCCCCTCGGGGCCGGTCAGCCGGTGGGTGACGCGTTCGGTGTCGATGAAGCCCGGCGCCACCGAGGTGACCGCGATGCCGTGCGGGGCGAGGGCGACGGCGAGGGACTGGCCCAGCGCGTGGACGGCGGCCTTGGTGGCGCCGTAGGCCGGGTGGTCGGGTTCGCCGCGGAACGCCCCGCGCGAGCCGATGTTGACGATCCGGCCGCCGGCGCCCCGGGTGATCATGTGGCGGGCGGCGGCGTGGCTGAGGTTGGCGGTGCCGAGCAGGTTGACGTCCACGTGCCGCCGCCAGGCCGCGCACCAGTCGCCGTAGTCCGTGGTCGCGGGCGGGTGGGGGGTGTTGACGGCGGCGTTGTTCACCAGGACGTCGAGGCCGCCCAGCGCCTCGGCCGCCGCGTCCGCGAGGTCCGCGGTCTGCCGCGGGTCCGCCAGGTCCGCGCCGAGCAGGACGTGCCCGTCGCCTGCCAGGCAGGCCACGGTGGCCTCGGCGTCCCGCCGGCGGCTGCCGTAGTGGACGGCCACCCGGTCCCCGTTCGCGGCGAACGCCTCCGCCACCGCCCGTCCCAGCCCCCGCGACGCGCCGCTGATCAGGACGCGCCGTCCGCTGCCGGGGAACCCCGGGGACACGGCCTCGTCGGCGGCGGGCGTCTCGGAACGGTCGGGGTGCTGCACGGCGGGGCTCCTCGGTGGGTGGGTGGGTGGCGGGGCTCGGTCGTCGGGGTCGTCGGGGTCGTCGGGCGTCCACACCCTAATCCGGGTGCGCGGGCGGGGGCGCGGGGACGAGACTGGGCGGCATGGAACGCGTCGTGGAGGACTTTGGGGAGGAGCCCGAGAACCTCGGGGAGGGCTCGGGGGAGGAACCGCTGCCGGGCGGGAACGTCAGCGCGGGCGTCGTCCGGGTGGGCGGCACCGTACGCCGTCCCGCGGGCCCGTGGACCCCCGCCGTGCACGCCCTGCTCGCCCATCTGCACGCGGCGGGGTTCCGGGGCGCCCCCCGGCCGCTGGGCGTCGACGACCGCGGGCGCGAGGTGCTGACGTACCTGCCGGGCCGCACCGTGTGGCCGGACCGCTTCTCCCTGCTGGACCCGGTCCACCGGCTGGAGCGGGTGGCGCGCCTGATCCGGGAGTTCCACGACGCCGTGGCGGACTTCGTCCCGCCGCCCGGCGCCCGCTGGCGGAGGCTCGTTCCCGCCGAGGGGCACGAGATCGTCGCCCACCACGACCTGGCCCCGTGGAACCTGGTGTTCGACGGCGGCGGGGGATGGGCGTTCATCGACTGGGACGGCGCCGCGCCCGGCTCCCGCCTGGAGGACCTGGCCTACGCCGCCCACGGCTTCGTCCCGCTGTCGGCGAACCCCGCCTTCCGGCGCGCGGACGCCGGGGCGCGGCTGCGGGCCTTCGCCGACGCCTACGGGCTGGACGAGGACGAACGCCGGCGCCTGGTGCCCCTGCTGGGCCGCCGTACCCGCGCCATGCACGACTTCCTGCGGGACCGGGCCGCGCTCGGCGACCAGCCGTGGACGAGGCTGTGGGAGGAGGGCCACGGCGACGTCTGGCGGCGTGACGCCGAGTACACCGAGCGGCGCGAGCGGCTGTGGCTGGAGGCCCTGCTCGGCGGCTGAACCGGCCGGAGGCCGACCGGGGCCCGCCGCGGGCCGATCGCGGGCGGGCCGGGACGGCCGGGCCGCGCGGACGACCGGCCGCGCGTAATCCGGTTGCCCGCGCGGGCGCGGTCCCGGATGCTGCGGTGGTGATCGACACCGGACTGGACGGACAGGTCGTACTCGTCACGGGCGCGGGCGCGGGCATCGGAGCGGCGATCGCCCGCGCGTTCGCCGCCCAGGGGGCGCGGGTGGCCGTGCACCATCTGCCCGCGCAGGGCGCCCCGCCTCCCGGAGCGCGCTGGGAGCACACCACTCCGCCGGCGGAGGCGGTCCGGGAACTGGTCGCCGAACTGGGCGGGGCGGTCGCGGTCGCCGCCGACCTGGCCGCACCGGACGCGGCGGGACGCCTGTTCGACCAGGTGGAGGAGCGCCTGGGGCCGGTCGGCGTCCTGGTGAACAACGCCGCGCACTGCGAGAGTCCGGACACCCTCGACGCGCTCACCGCCGAATCGCTGGCGCGCCACCACCGCGTCAACTCCATCGCGCCGGCGCTGCTCACCGCCGAGCTCGCGCGCCGCGCCCGGGGCCGGGGCGGGACCGCGCCGTGCGTGGTGAACGTCTCCACGGACGCCGCGCGCGCCTTCGCGGGCCAGATCGGCTACGGCACGTCCAAGGCGGCGCTGGAGGCGTTCACCCGGGCCGCCGCGCTGGATCTGGCCGCGTCGGGCATCAGGGTCAACGCCGTGGCCCCCGGTCCGGTGCAGACCGGCTGGATCGGGGCGGACCGGATCGACGAGGTCCGCGCGATCGTGCCCCTGGGACGGGTGGGCGAGCCGGAGGACGTCGCCGACGCCGTGGTGTTCCTGGCCTCCCGCCAGGCCCGCTGGATCACCGGGCAGATCCTCCAGGTCGCCGGCGGCCACGCCCTGTGACACCCGCGGGCCGGGCCGCCGGGATCCCCGTCACGGCGCTGGAGCGGGAGCGGCCCGCGGCGGGGCGCCGCCCGCCACGGGCGGCTGCGCGACGCGCCCGGCCGTCCGCTCCCCGCAGGGGCCCGCCCCGGCCGCCGTGACCTGGCGGTCCCGCACCGAAGGAGCCCGGGAGTCCGCAGGAGCGGAGCGGCCGTCTCCGCGTCCTCCCCCGTCCGCCCGCCCTTTCCCCACCGCTACGTGTGGATCACCCACGGTCAGGGAAACCGTGGGAAGCGCGCCGAGGCGCACCCCCTCGGCCCGGCGCCGAAGGGAGTGGTGATGGCGACTGACGAAACCCTGGGGACGACGGCCGGCACGGGCACGGTCACAACGTCCGTGCCGGCCCGGCTCGACCGTCTTCCGTGGTCGCGCTGGCACTGGATGATCGTGATCGGGCTCGGCACGGTGTGGATCCTCGACGGCCTGGAGGTCACGGTCGTCGGCAACATCGCCGGGCGGCTGGCGGAGGAGGGCAGCGGACTGCCCATCACCTCCGCCCAGGTCACCGGTATCGCGGCGGCCCTCTACGTGGCCGGCGCCTGTTCGGGGGCGCTGTTCTTCGGCTGGCTGACCGACCGCTACGGCCGCAGGAAGCTGTTCATCATCACGCTGGCCGTCTACCTGGGCGCCACCGCGATGACCGCGCTGTCCTTCTCCAGCTGGTGGTTCTTCCTGTGCCGCTTCCTGACCGGATTCGGCATCGGCGGCGAGTACGCGGCCATCAACTCCGCGATCGACGAGCTGATCCCGTCCAAGTACCGCGGCCGCATCGACCTGATCATCAACGGCAGCTTCTGGCTGGGCGCGGTGGGCGGCTCGCTGCTGTCCATCGTCATGCTGGACACCGACCTCTTCGCGATCGACGTCGGCTGGCGGCTGACCTTCGCCCTGGGCGTCGTCTTCGGTCTGGCCATCCTGCTGGTGCGCCGCCACGTGCCCGAGAGCCCCCGGTGGCAGTTCATCCACGGACAGGGCGACAAGGCCGAGAAGCTGGTGAGCGAGGTCGAGGAGGAGATCCGCGCCGAGAAGGGCGCCGAACTGCCGCCGCCCGCCGGCGAGATCACCATCCACACGCGCCGCAGCATCGGCTTCGGGCTGATCGCCCGCACGGTCTTCTCCCGGTACCGCAAGCGCGCGGTGCTGGGGCTGGCGCTCTTCATCGGCCAGGCGTTCCTCTACAACGCCATCACCTTCGGCTTCGGCGCGATCCTCACCACGTTCTTCGACGTGGGCACCGGCTCGACCGGCTACTACTTCGCCGTCATCGCCGTCGGCAACTTCTTCGGCCCGCTGCTGCTGGGCAGGTTCTTCGACACCGTCGGCCGCCGCGTGATGATCTCCGGCACCTACATCCTCTCCGGACTGCTGCTCTTCGTGACCGCCTGGCTCTTCGGCGGCGGCCACCTGAGCGCCACCACGCTGACGGCCTGCTGGTGCGTGGTGCTGTTCTTCGCCTCGGCCGGGGCCAGCTCCGCCTACCTGACGGTCAGCGAGGTCTTCCCCATGGAGACGCGGGCGATGGCCATCGCCTTCTTCTACGCCATCGGCACGGCCGCGGGCGGTATCAGCGGCCCGCTGATCTTCGCCGAGCTCACCGAGTCCGGCATCGTCGCGGACACCGTGCTCGCCTTCCAGATCGGCGCGGGCCTGATGACCCTGGCCGGGCTGGTGGCCGTCTTCCTGGCGGTACCCGCCGAGCGGCGCTCGCTGGAGGACATCGCCGTACCGCTGTCGGCGCAGCTGACGCCCTCGCCGGGCGAACGGAGGTGAGACCGCCCGCCCGGCGGGGAGGAGCCGCCTCCGCCCCTTCCCGCCGGGCGGGCCGGCCCGTTCCGGCCCGCCCGGGCACGGCGCCTCACCGAGGTCGCCGTCCGGCTCCTCCGCCCGGCCGGAACCGGCCCGGTACCGCGCCGGTTCCGGCCGCTCCCGCCCCGGCCGCCCCCGGCTTCCGCCACCGCGTCCCCGGAACCCCCTCCGGGCTGTCCCGGCACGCCGCGGAGTCCTCGGACCTCACGTGCGGGCAGGGGGAACGGCACGGCCCCGGCCGGGATCCGGTGGCGGTCAGGATCCGGTGCCGTGCGGGACCAGTCCGCGGATGCGCCCCTCCAGCTCGCCGCTGTAGAACTCCATGAACCCGTCCGGGTCCGGGCCGGCGTTCATCAGCACCAGCCGGTCGAAGCCCGCGTCGACGTACTGCTGCGCCATCTCGACGAACCTGGCCGGGTCCGGGCCGCAGGCGAAGTTCTCGAGGATGTCCTCCTCGCGGACGGTGGTGGTGGCGGCCTCGAAGTTGACCGGGTTGGGCAGCTCGCTCATGACCTTCCAGCCGGTCACGGCCCACCGCGTGGTCTCCAGGACCGCCCGGGCCGCGGTGTGCTCGTCGGGCGCCCAGGCCACGGGCACCTCGGCGTAGGCGGGGCCGGAACCGCCGGCGTCGTGGTAGTGGCGGAGGATCTCCGGCTTGGGCTCGGTCGCGAACAGCCCGTCGCCGAGCTCGGCGGCGATCCGCGCCGACGGACGGCCGCTGGCGGCCACCGCGATCAGCGGGAGCTCGTCGGGGAGGTCGAAGACCCGCGCGTCCTCCAGGCGCAGGTGCTTGCCCTCGTACGACCGGTACCCGCCGCTCCACAGCAGCCGGATGATCTCCAGCGCCTCGCGGAACATCTCGTGGCGCGTGGCGACGGCGGGGAAGCCGCGGCCGACGACGTGCTCGTTGAGCCGTTCGCCGGAGCCGACGCCGAGGACGAACCGGCCCTCAGAGACCAGGGCGAGCGTCGCGGCGGCCTGGGCGATGATCGCCGGGTGGTACCGCACGGTCGGGCAGGTGACGCCGGTGGCCAGTCCGATGCGCTCGGTCTTCGCCGCGATGGTGCCCAGGACCGTCCAGGCGAACGGCGAGTGGCCCTGGTTGTCCAGCCACGGGTGGTAGTGGTCGCTGATCTCCACGAAGTCGAACCCGGCCCGCTCCGCGCGTACCGCCTGCCGGACGAGTTCGGCGGGACCGAACGCCTCCGCCGCCAGTTTGTAGCCGATCTGCATCTGTTCCTCTGTCCCTCGCTGTGCGTCGTGCGGTTCGGATTCCGCTCGCCGTGAGTGCCCGGAAGACGCGGCGTGAAACGGCTCCGTGGGCCATGCGGGGGAAGAGGAGGAGGGGGTGGGACGGGTGCGGGGGCGCGGGGCCCCCGTGGGTCACCGGTTCACAGGTCGAACTCGTGCGGAAGCAGGTCCAGGACCTGGCAGGCCTCGCGGAGCACGGCCCGTTCGCCGAGGTCGAAGCGGCCGTCGGCCCCGCCGATGACGATGCCGATCTGGACGGCGGCGCGAGCCTCCAGCGGCTTCCTCCTGACCTTGGCGATCTCCTCCAGGGCGTCGGCCCTGCCGCGCTCGTGGTCGGCGGCGAGCCTGTCGAGCCAGCCCTCGAAGAGGTCCCGCAGCTCGTCGGCGGGGAAGTTCTTCAGCACCTCGTTGTGGGTGATCAGGTAGGCGACGCGGCGGCGTTCGGCCGGGTCGACCGTTCCGTCCGCCGCTGCGACGAGCGCGCACATCGCCATGCTCGCGTCACGGAACGCGCCGCCCCGGAGTTCGTTCCTCCTCTCCTCCAGCTGGGCCTGCATCGTCTGGGCGGATTCCTTGAGGCGGTCCCACAGGGCCATGAGCACACTCCGTATGTCGCTGAGGGGTCCGGGCCGCACGCCACGGCCCGGACCGTCCGCCTGGTGGGGGCGGCACGGAGCCACGGCCGCCCCTCGCGCCGTTCGGCTCCAGGGGAAGGATAGGAGGGCCCCGCCGGTCCCGGCGACGTCGCCCCTGGCCGGAGGGGGCGCCGGACGGGCGGGAGGCCGGAAGGCGCGCCGGGCGGGTGAACGCCCGTCAGGGGTCCCTGCCCGGTGGGACGGACGGATCCGGTTTTCCGTCACCGGCCAGGTGTGAGCGGCGGATCGCTGGGCATGCGCACGGTACGGCCGCGCCCGCGATGCCCCCCTCCCCCTCGTCGTCGGCGCGGCCTCGTGCTGTCCGGAGCCGGGCCGCACACCGCTGCCCGTGGTGCCGACCGCCCGGCGGATGCCCCGAAAAGATTCCGGAAGTTTCGATCGGATTGGCGCGCGCATCCAGGGCTCCCCTTCACGACGAGACCCTCCCCTCCCGTCAACGCCGGGGAAAGGAGCGGTAGTTGTCTCCGGAACTTTTCCGGAAGGAACCGTTGACGGTGGCCCTCAACCCGCGCATACTCCACATCGATCGTTGCCGATCGCCATGGACCTGCCACCGGTGCCGTGCCGGATGGCGGACCAGAGAGCCGCGAGTGGCACACCTACCCGGCCCGACAGCACCCCCGCCCCGCCCCGGCGGGGGTGCGGGCCACGGACGAAGGGACCGCAATGATCGACACCCCCCACACCCCGCCGGAGCCCGAACCGTCGGGCAGACGCGGCCGCTCCTCGCTGCGCAACGCGCTGGTGGTGGGCGCCACCCTCGCGATGGCCGCCGCGGGCACCCTCACCGCCCTGACCGGCACCGCCTCCGCGGCGAGCACCCTGGGCGCGGCGGCGGCGGAGAAGGGCCGCTACTTCGGCACCGCGATCGCCGCCAACCGCATGGGCGAGTCGGACTACATGAGCGTCCTCAACCGGGAGTTCGACTCCCTGACCGCCGAGAACGAGATGAAGTGGGACGCGCTGGAGCCCTCCCGCAACTCCTTCAACTTCGCCACCGCCGACCGCATCGCCAACCACGCCCGCAGCCAGGGCATGAAGCTGCGCGGCCACACCCTGGTGTGGCACTCCCAGCTGCCGAGCTGGGTGACCAGCCTGTCCGGGAACGACCTGCGCTCGGCGATGAACAACCACATCAACCGCGTCATGGGCCAGTACAAGGGCCAGGTCCACTCCTGGGACGTGGTCAACGAGGCCTTCGAGGACGGCTCCAGCGGCGCGCGCCGCAACTCCGTCTTCCAGCAGCGCCTGGGCAACGGCTACATCGAGGAGGCCTTCCGCACCGCCCGCGCCGCCGACCCCAACGCCAAGCTCTGCTACAACGACTACAACACCGACAACTGGAGCCACGCCAAGACCCAGGCCGTGTACAACATGGTCAGGGACTTCAAGGCCCGCGGCGTGCCCATCGACTGCGTCGGGTTCCAGGCCCACTTCAACAGCGGCAACCCCGTCCCGTCCAACTACCACACCACCCTGCAGAACTTCGCCGACCTCGGCGTGGACGTCCAGATCACCGAACTGGACATCGCCGGCTCCGGCTCCTCCCAGGCCGAGCAGTACCGCGGCGTCACCCAGGCCTGCCTGGCCGTCTCCCGCTGCACCGGCATCACCGTCTGGGGCGTGACCGACAAGTACTCCTGGCGCTCCTCCGACACCCCGCTGCTCTTCGACGGCAACTACAACAAGAAGCCCGCCTACACCGCCGTCCTGGAGGCCCTCGGCGGCTCCGGCGGAAGCACCACCGGAGGGACCACCACCGGCGGAACGACCACCGGAGGCACCACCACCGGCGGGACGACCGGCGGGACGACCGGCGGCGGAGGCTCGCCCTCCTGCTCCGTCACCTACGAGCAGACCGACCGCTGGGGCGACCGCTTCAACGGCAGGGTGACCGTCAGGGCGGGCGGCTCCGCCATCAGCAACTGGTCGGTGACGGTCACCGTCACCTCCCCCCAGAAGATCTCCGCCACCTGGAACGGCACCCCGAGCTGGGACTCCAGCGGCAACGTCATGACCATGCGGCCCAACGGGAACGGCGCCCTGTCCGCCGGCTCCTCCACCAGCTTCGGCTTCACGGTGATGGCCAACGGCAACTGGTCCGCTCCCCGACTCGGCTCCTGCACCGCCTCCTGACCCCGCCGGCCCACGGCGGCGTCCCCGATCCACCACCCCACCCGACGGCGTGGCGGCCCCGAGCCGCCGCGCCGTCGGCGCGTCCGGGCCCGCACCGGGCCCCCTCCACGGGCTCCACGGGCTTTCGCCTCCCGGGCGGCAGCCGCCGGCGGCGGAAGCCGGCGCGGCTGCTCCCGCGCCCGCGCGCCGTGGACGCCGCCATGGACGCCGCCATGGACGCCGCCGCGGACGGCCGCGGACCGGGCCCACCACCCCGGCGCTGAGCAACTCGGGCGCGGCGACCCGGGCGGCGAGCGATGAGTTCCGGCCGCGCGCCCGGTCAACCCATCGGAAGCGTTCGGCACCCGCTCGCCAGGAGGGCACACCGTGCAGAAGCAGAAGATCACGACCAACCTGTGGTTCGACGGCCGGGCCGAGGAGGCCGCTCGGTACTACACCTCCCTCTTCCCCGACTCCCGGATCACGGACGTCCAGCACTTCGGCGAGGCCGGGCCGGGAGAGCCGGGATCGGTCATGACCGTCACCTTCGAACTCGCCGGGCAGGAGTTCATCGCGATCAACGGCGGGCCGGAGTTCGGGTTCACCGAGGCCGTCTCGCTCTCGGTGGACTGCGCCGACCAGGCGGAGGTGGACGAGCTGTGGGCCAGGCTCACCGACGGCGGCGAGGAGAGCCAGTGCGGCTGGCTCAAGGACCGGTACGGCCTGTCGTGGCAGATCGTCCCGCGGGAGCTGCCCGAACTGCTGGCCCACCCCGACCCGGCGGTGTCCCAGCAGGTCATGAAGGCCATGCTCGGGATGAGGAAGATCGACGTCCAGGCCCTGCGGGAGGCCGCCGGGAAGTGACGCCCGGCCGGCCCGTGCGGGGGAAGGCGGGGGAAGGGGGACGCGGCGCTCAGGACGGGCGGGGGCGCTCCAGGCGCACCAGGGCGTCGACCGCGTGGGCCCGCCCGCCGTCGGGACCGGCGACCGGGCGGCGGACCCGTTCGGCGCGCCGGGGCTCCAGCCCCGTCCCCTCCAGGTCGGCGAGCACGTCGTCGGGGGTGAACAGCACGGCGGCGTCCTGCGGCCCGCCCACGCCCTCGGTGAGGTTCGCGGTGTCGTGCCCGACGACCAGCAGCGTGCCTCCGGGGGCCACCGCGTCCGCCGCGCGCCGCAGCACGGCGCGGCGCTCCGCGGCGGGGACGTGCAGATAGACGACCAGCACCAGATCGAACGCACCGGTGTCGGGGCGGTACGAGGCCAGGTCCGCCCGGACCCAGTCCAGGTGTTCGCGGACCTCGGGCGGACGGCTGTCGGCCAGCCGCCGGCCGCGGTCGAGGGCGACGGCGGAGAAGTCGACGGCGGTCGCGCGCCATCCCCGGGCGGCCAGCCAGAGGGCGTTGCGCCCCTCCCCGGCCGCCAGGTCCAGCGCGCGGCCGGGCGCGAGCCCCTCGGTCTCCCGGACCACCCAGCGGTTGGGCTCGCCTCCCCAGACCAGTTCGGCGGCCGCGTACCGCTCGTCCCATGCCCTGCTGTCCATCGCCTCTCCTCCTCCGCGCTCCGCGCACCCCGGCCGCACCCCGGCCGCGGCCCGGGTGTCAGGTCCAGCCTGCCCCGCGGGCCAGCGTCCGGCGCACCTCGTCCATGTCCACCTCGCGCGTCTGGACGATCAGTTCCTCCAGCGCCGCCTCCGGCAGCGCGCCCGGCTGGGCGTACAGGACGATCTGGTCGCGGACGACCGCCAGCGTCGGGACGGAGGTGATCTGGAACGCCGCGGCCAGCTCCTGCTGCGCCTCGGTGTCCACCGTGCCGAACACGATATCCGGGTGCTTGGCCGCGACGCGTTCGTAGACGGGCTCGAAGGCCCGGCACGGCGCGCACCAGGAGGCCCCGAAGTCGATGAGCACCATGTCCGACTCCGTGACGGTCCGGTCGAAGTTCTCGTGCGTCAGTTCCACCGTCGCCATGCCGGCCACCTCCGCCTCCCGCGTCGTCCCCGCCGACCCCTCCGGCCCCCGTACCGCGGGGGTACGTGGACGGAAGGGGCGGCGTCCGCGTTCCCCCTCCCGCGCCGCGTCCGCACGGCGGGGGGGAGGAGATCCGCAGCGGGCACCGTCCTGTGCGCTGCCGCACGCCGTCGGGTACCCGGCGGGGTACGCGTTCCACACCGGCCGGAGCCGCCCGCGGAGAAGGAAGTCCGAGCGGCGCCCGTCATCCGCCATCCCCCCGGCCGCTCCCGGTGGGCCGCCTCCGTCCCGGCCCCGGCCCTCACCGCTCTCATGACCCTGCCGGCGGTGCCCCGCGCCCGGGATCAGGCCCCGCGGGCCTGCCGGGCCGCCGGGCCGCCGACACGCGGCCCCCCGGTTCCCGGTCCCGCGTTGCCACGGGTTCCCACGGGACGGGCTCCCTTCCACGCCCGAGGCGATCGAGCGCGGGGTGGAGGGAGGAGGCGTCCGTGCGGACGGAGGTGAGACAGGCGCGCCCGTCCGGCTCCGGGCGGGCGCGGGCGGCCGGGCCTACCGCCGGCCGGGACCGGAGGGGCCCAGTTCGCGCAGGACGGCCTCCAGCCGGCCGAAGGTGACCGGCGGCGCGGGCAGGGGGCGGGCGACCTCCACGCGCAGGCCGTCCAGCAGCAGGGCGAGGCAGCGGCGCCACGCGGCGGGCTCGACCGCGGCGGAGGCCGGGACCACCCGGCCCAGCGCCGCCAGGGCGAACAGCAGGTCCTCGGCGGTGACGTCCGGCCGTACGACGCCCCGCTCCTGGGCCCGGCGGACCAGGACGGCCACCGTCTCGTGGTTGTGGGCCCGCAGCGCCTCCAGGGAGGGCACCCCCTCCACCCCCGTGGTCATCAGGTCGTTGGCGCCCCGGTCGGCGGCCAGGCCCTCGAAGATCCGCTCCAGGTAGGCGGTCAGGCTCTCCCAGGGGTCCTCGCCGAGCCGCGCCTCCTCCCCCGTGCGCAGGGTCGCGGTGAGCGAGTCGCGGAAGACCGCCTCGACGAGCGCCCCCCGGGTGGGGAAGTGCCGGTACAGGGTGGCGTTGCCGACCCCGGCCCGGCGGGCGATGTCGTCCAGCGGCGCCTCGACGCCCTGCTCCGCGTAGACCTCGCGGGCGGCGGCGATCAGCAGCTCCCTGTTGCGCCGCGCGTCCCGCCGCAGCGGCGCGGGCCCCTCCGTCCCGCCTCGTCCGGCCGCACCCATGGACGGCACCCTAACAGGAAAACGTGGACCACTCCCCGGTTGGCTGCTACCGTCCCGAGGAAACGGGGAGCACTCCCCGCTTAGGCTGCCGCCGCGCTCCGCCCCCGCCCCGCCGGACCTACGGAGGAAGATCGTGACCACGCCCGACCTCGGCCACCTGGCCCCTCCCGGCACGCACTTCGCCGCCGACCCGTACCCCGTCTACGCCCTGCTGCGCGAGCGCGGCCCGGTCCACCGCGTGCCCACCACCGACTCCAGGAGCGTCTGGCTGGTCCTCGGCCACGACGAGGTCCGCACCGCCCTGACGGACCCACGCCTGCGCAACGACATACGCCACTCCTCCGGCTGGGAGGACGACGGCGGCCACGCCGTCGGCCGGAACATGCTCCAGACCGACCCGCCCCACCACACCCGTCTGCGGCGGCTGGTCGCCCGGGAGTTCACCGGCCGCCGCGTCGAGTCGCTGCGCCCCCGCGTCCGGCGGATAGCCGAAGACCTCCTGGACGCCGTGTCGCCGCAGGGGCGCACCGATCTGGTCGCCTCCTTCGCCGCACCGCTCCCGGTGGCCGTGATCTGCGAACTCCTCGGCGTCCCCGCCGTCGACCGGGCCGCCTTCCACCGCTGGTCCACCGGGATCGTCCACCCCGCCGACCCGGCCTCCGGGGGCGCCGCCGCGCAGGCCATGACGGCCTACCTCACCGCCCTCGTCGCGGAGAAGCGGAAGAAGCCGGGCGGCGACCTCCTCAGCTCCCTGGCCGCCACCGCCGCCCACGGGGAGGAACGCCTCTCGCCCGAGGAACTGCTCGGCATGGCCTTCCTGCTGCTCGTCGCCGGGCACGAGACCACCGCCGGCCTCATCTCGGGCGCCGTCCACGCCCTGCTCACCCATCCGGACCAGCTCGGCGCCCTGCGAGCCGACCCCTCACTCGTCGAGGCCGCCGTCGAGGAGACCCTGCGCCACAACGGCCCGGTGGTCGCCTCGGCCCACCGCTTCACCGCCGAACCCGTGGAGATCGGCGGCACCGTCGTCCCGGCCGGGGAGTCCGTGCTCGCCGTGCTGGCCTCGGCGTCCCGCGACCCCCGGCGCTTCCCCGACCCCGACCGCTTCGACATCCGCCGCGACGCCCGGGGGCACTCGGCCTTCGGACACGGCGTCCACCACTGCCTGGGCGCCCCGCTCGCCCGCATGGAGGCCGCCGTCGCGCTGGAGAGCCTCCTGGAGCGCTTCCCCGACCTCGCACTCGACGCCGACCCGGCCGGCCTGGAGTGGTACCCCGGGATGCTGCGCGGCCTCCGCGGCCTGCCCGTGCGGTACGGCCCGCGGGAGCCCGGAGAGCGCTGAGGAGGGCCCGGCGTCACGCCCCGGCCGCGGCCCCGGCGGTGGTCCAGGCGCGGCGGAGCTGCTCGAAGCGGGTGGGCAGCGGGGGACGCCGGCCGGCGTGGGCGGCGTTGGTGCGGTACACGAAGCGGCGCCAGGAGAGCACCAGCCCCTGCCGGGTGATGGGCAGCCCGGCCGCGACCGTGACCCCGTTGTCGTGGGTGTGGTGCACCGTCAGCAGCAGCGCCTCGGGCACCGAGCCCTCCAGCTCGGCGCACAGGTCGGCGCGGACGTCCATCCAGCGGCGCAGCACCAGCACCGTGCCCGCGTCCAGGCCGTGCCGCCGCGGGACGCGGTGCTTGCCGTGCTCGACGTCCACCCACCCCGCCCCCAGGTCCAGCGACCGCACCGTGCACCGCAGCAGGTCGCCGTAGCGGGCGCCGCTGGCCCGGGCCAGCCCGGTGACCACCGCCAGCCGCACCGTCTCCGGTTTCGCGCCCTCCTCCACGGCCTGCGACGCCAGGGTCCGCCACACCCACTCGGCCTCCTCGAGGGACACCGGCGGCCGGGGATAGCGCGCCTCCCCGGCCGCCTTCCCGACCACCGTCCCGGCCGTCTTCGCCGTTCTCACCGTCTCGGCCGCCATGGTCTCCGTCCCCTCCGAAATCTTTGTGCGCTTGGCACATTATTTCCCATCGACGGCGCTGTCCATCCCCGGGTGGGCGGTCACGCCCCGGAGGTCACTCGGTGCGGATCCGGCGGCCGGTGACGCGTTCGGCGCGGACGATCACCCAGAGGTTGCGCTCCCCTCCCGCCCACGGCTCGCCGAGGCCCTCGTCCGCCAGGCGCCGGGCCTCGGCCTCGCCGGCGGCCCGGGCGCGGCCGACGACGAGGACGCTCCAGCCGCGCCGGAAGGCGTCGTCCACGTGGTCGACCTCGAACGCCACCTCGTGCCCCACGGCCGCCGAGGGCGCGGAGCCGGGCCTGGCGCGGAAGGCGATCTCGCCGTCCGTCACCCGGTAGTCGACCGGGATGATGGCGGGGCCGTCGGCGGTGGTCACCGCGACGCGCCCCACGCCGTGCGTGGAGAGCCGGGCCCAGCACTCCTCCTCGTCCAGTTCGAGGTACCGGGGGTGGGCCGCGGCCCGGGCGCGGCCGGGCGGGCGGTCCGTGCCGCCGCCGCGCAGCCACTCGACGGTGGTCTCCAGCGCGGCGGCCAGCCTCAGGAGCCCGGGGCCGCTCGGGGCCGAGGGGTGCTCCTCCAGGTACTCCAGGTACCCCGGCGCCATGCCGGCCCGGACGGCGGTCTCCTCGCGGGTGAGGCCCAGCCGCTCGCGCTGGAGGGCCACCCGCCGTCCGATGTCACCGGGGTCGGCCGGCTCGTGGTGCTCCCTGTCGGACACGGCAGCCGCCTCCTTCCCTCGTGCCTTCCGCCCGTCGCGGACCGCCGCCCGGTGGTGGGGCACCCGTCCGTACGCCGCTCCGCGGCCGGCCGGAGGGGCACGCGGCGGACGGGCGGCGGATCAGCCCTCGTCCCCGGGCACCAGCACCGCCCGGCCGTCGATCCGGCCGTCGCGCAGGCGCTGGTAGACCTCGTTGGCCTCGCCGAGCGGGAAGACCTCCACGTGCGGGCGGATCCGGCCGGCGCGGGCGAGGGCGACGACCTCGGCGAGCTCCGGCCGGGTGCCCCAGTACGGGATGGACACCGCGGCCTCGAAGGGCACGGCGCCGAAGCCGACGGGCAGGGTGCCGCCCGCCAGCCCGACGACGGTGACGTCGGACTCCACGGCGGCGGCCGCGGCGGCGGTGGCCATCGTGGCGTCCGCGCCGACGCAGTCCAGCACCAGGGCGGCGCCGAGTCCGCCGGTCAGCGCGCGGATCCGTTCCGCCGCCCCCTCCCCCGCGGGGACGCAGTGGTCGGCGCCCGCGCCGGCGGCCAGGTCCAGCTTGTCCGCCGCGACGTCGACGGCGATGACGTCGGCCGCGCTCAGCGCCTTGAGCAACTGGACGGCCATGTGCCCCAGTCCGCCGACGCCGATCACCACCGCCGCCGTGCCGGGCACCAGCTTGTGCAGGGAGCGCTTGACGGCGTGGTAGGGCGTCAGCGCTGCGTCGGTCAGCGGGGCGGCGGTACGCGGGTCGAGGTCGCCGAGCGGCACGAGCAGCCGGGCGGAGGGGACGAGCATGTACTCGGCCATCCCGCCGTCCAGGCCCAGTCCCCCTCCGGCGGCCCGGAGCTCGGCGGCCCGGAGGCAGTAGTTCTCCGCGCCCCGGGCGCAGGAGTGGCAGACCCCGCAGCCCCAGGGGCCGTAGACCAGCACCGCGTCGCCCTCGCGCAGCCCGGTGGCCCGGGTGCCCGGCCCCAGGGCGTGCACCCGGCCGGAGGTCTCGTGCCCCAGGGTGAAGGGCAGGTCGTAGGGGAGCGCCCCGGCGGGCCAGTCCATGACGTGCAGGTCGGAGTGGCACACTCCCGCGCCCGCCACCTTGAGCAGGACCTCCCCCGGGCCCGGTTCCGGCACCGGGATCCGGGTCACCTCGGGCGGCTTCTGCCAGCCGGTGAACCGTACGGCCGTCATCTCGGACATCGGCTTCCTCCCGTCCGTGCGTCGCCGTCCCGGCGTCTGGGCCGTCCCGGCGTCCGTCCGCACCGCGGTACCCCGGCGGTGCCGGTGCGACACCACCGGAGCCGCGGGGCGCCGGGGTGCGCGTCGGCGACGGCGCCGGTCGGCCCGTGGACGCGGGAGCCGCTCCGCTCGGCGGTGAACGCGGGCGCGGCGGGCACGTGTGAGATGTTTCCCCCCGTCACGGGGGAGCGACCGAGCCGGTAGGATACCCCGAGGGGTATGAGAGGAGAGGTGCCGTGGAACTGGCGATGGCGGCCGAGGAACTGAGAACGGTGGTCAACCGGCTGCGCCGGGCACAGGGCCAGATCGCCGGGGTGATCAAGATGATCGAGGAGGGGCGGGACTGCGAGGAGGTGGTCACGCAGCTCGCGGCGGCCTCCCGGGCGCTGGACAAGGCCGGTTTCGCGGTCATCGCCACCGGTCTGCAGCGCTGCCTGGCCGACGGTTCCGACGGTGACCCCGCCGCGGCGCTCGACCGCGAGCAGATGCGGGCCCGGCTGGAGAAGCTCTTCCTCTCCCTGGCCTGACCCGCTCCCCGGGCGTCGGCGCGCCCGCGCCCGCGCCCGGGACCGTCCGGCCCCGGAGCCGGACGGCACGGGGACACGGCGGCACGGGGGACACGGTGCTCTCCCCGGTGGACGGGCACGGGCGGGACGGAGGGGACGCGGGGGGCGGAGGCGCAGAGGGGCGCGGTCAGGGCCGTACGACGGTCAGCCCGGCTCGTTCGGCCTCGTCGAAGGCGTCGTCGACGGCGACCACCTCGCGGCCGGCCGCGTCCAGCATCGAGGCGGCGATCGCCGCGCGCATGCCGCTGGCGCAGTGGACCCAGACGGTCCCGCCGGGCACCTCGGCGACGCGGCCGTGCACCTGGTGGACGGGGATGTGGACCGATCCGTCGACGTAGCCGTTCGCCCGCTCGGAGTCGCGGCGCACGTCGAGCACGACCACGTCCTCACCGCGCTCGCGGGCGCCGGCCAGCCCGGCGAAGTCGGCCCGGGGGAAGGTGCGCGGCCGCGCACCGGCGCCGAGCCAGTCGGCGGGGCCGCCGGTGGCGACCGCGGCGGGGCGGTCGACGCCGACGCGGGCCAGTTCCCGCTGGGCGCGGGCGAGCTGCCCGGAGTTCTCGGCCAGCAGCGTGACCGGCTTGCCCCACGGGACCAGCCAGGCCAGGTAGGTGGCGAGCTTGCCGTCGGCCTCGAAGTTGAACGCCCCGGCCACGTGCCCCTCGGCGAACGCCACGCGGCTGCGCAGGTCCACCACCCACTCCCCCGCCGCCAGCCGGGCGGCGATCTCCCCCGCGTCCGCGCGCCGGGGCGGGGTGAGGTCGATCGGCGCCGGTCCGGCGGAGTTCACCGGCCCCATGTGGGCGTAGTAGGCGGGGATGTCGTCCAGGCCCGCGAGCAGGTCGGCGACGAAGGCGTCCGCGTCCTTGACCAGCGCGTCGTTGACGGCGCGCTCCTTGCCGATGGTGGTGGAGTCGCCCTCGGCCTGGGTGGAGGAGCAGAAGCTGCCGAAGCCGTGGGTGGGCATCACGGGCACCTCGTCGTCCAGTTCCCCGGCCAGCCGGCGGGCGGAGGCGTGCTGGGCGCGGGCCAGTTCGCGCGTCATCCGCGGTTCGACCAGGTCCGGCCGTCCGACGGTGCCGATCAGCAGCGAGCCGCCGGTGAAGACCGCCACCGCGCGCCCGTCCTCCTCCAGGACGTAGGAGGTGTGGTGCGGGGTGTGCCCGGGGGTGGCCAGCGCGCGCAGCGCCAGTCCTCCGTCGACCTCGGCGGTGTCGCCGTCGGCCACCGGCGTCCGGGGGTACGACACGTGCGCGTCGGCGGGCACCAGGTACTCCGCGCCCGTCAGACGGGCCAGTTCGAGGCCGCCGGTGACGTAGTCGTTGTGCACGTGGGTCTCGGCGACGAGGGCGATCCGCACCCCCCGCCGGGCCGCCGGCACGAGCATCCGGTCGATGTCCCTCGGCGGGTCCACCACGACGGCCGCCGACCGGCCTCCGGCCAGATAGCTCCGGTTGCCCAGTCCCTGGATCTCCACGGTGTCGACGAAGAACACGGTGTCGCTCCTTCCGGGTCGTTCCACCCCCGGGGTGTGATCACCGCCGTGACGCGCATACCCGCTGGGGCACATCGGGAATCAGGGGCTCGCGCTGCCCCTTCCCGGCGTGTACCCGCCGGGGCGGGCGGAAACGGAATCCGCGCGCCCTCGGGCGCCGGGGGCACGCCGGAGCCGCGACCACACCGGCCGCGCTGACCGCCCCTGACCGGCCCGTACCGGCCGCCCCGCCCCCGCCCGGAGCCGTGGCGGCTCCGGGCGGGGGCGTCCTCACCGGCCCCTCCCCGCGGGCAGCACGCACACCGCCCGGGGGAAGGCCAGCGGCTCACCGGCCGGGGACAGGGCCCCGCTCACCGGGTCGCGCCGCAGCACGGCGACCGTCCCGGAGTGCTGGTTGGCCGTGTACAGAAGACGCTGGGCGGGGTCGAAGGCCAGGTGGCGGGGTGAGCTCCCGCCGCTGGGGTGGTGGGACACGGGACGCAGCCGGGTCGTGTCGGAGGCGTCGACGGCCAGCACGGTGACGGTGTCGTGGCCGCGGTTGGAGGCGTACACGAACCGGCCGTCCGCCGAGACCAGCACCTCGGCGGCGGTGGAGGGGATCGGGTCGGCGTCCTTTGGCAGGATCGGGACGGTCGCGACGGGCGTGAGGGTGCCGCGGGCGGCGTCGTACGCGCAGGAGGTGAGCGTGGAGTCCAGCTCGCCCAGGACGTAGACGGTCCGCCCGGAGGGGTGGAAGGCCAGGTGCCGCGGGCCGGAGCCGGGGGCCATCCGCGCCTCGGCGCCGTCCGTCAGCAGGCCGCGCCGGGCGTCGAAGCGGTGGACGTGGACGGTGTCGGTGCCCAGGTCGACGGCGAGCAGCCGCCTGCCCGCGGGGTCGGGCAGCACCATGTGGGCGTGCGGCCCGTCCTGCCGCTCGGGGTCGGGACCGGAGCCGGTGTAGCGCACCACCTGGACCACCTCCCCCGGCGCGCCGTCGGGCCGCAGCGCGACGACGCCGACCGTGCCGGAGGTGTAGTCGGCGGTGAACAGATGGCGTCCACCGGGATGCAGGGCGAGGTGGCAGGGGTGGGCGCCGCCGCTGGGGGACCGGCCCAGGAAGCGCCGGACGGCGCCGTCCGGGGCGAGCGCGTAGGCCGACACCCCGCCCTCCTCCACCTCGTTGACGGCGTACAGCACGCGCCTCGTCGCCGACAGCGCCAGGAAGGAGGGGTCCTCGGCCGGGACCACCGACTCCAGGCGCAGGGCGCCGGTGTCCGGGTCCGCGCTCGCCACCCCGATGCCGTGGGCGGCGTCGCCGCCGGTGTAGGCACCCAGGTAGACGCGTAAGCGCCGCCCCCGCCGCCCCTCCGGCCCCCTCGGCCGCGCGGCGGCCCCCGGTGCGTGCGCGAGCCCCGCGGCCGTCGCGCCGGCCAGGGCGAGGACCGTGCGCCGGGTGGGGCGGTACCGCTGTCCGTTCATCGTTTCCTCCGTCTGGGATCGGTTCCATGAGCGCCCGTCAAGGATCACCGTCCGCTCCCGGCCGGGGAAGTAGGCGTCCGGCGTTCCGCCCCGCCACCCCTGGCCGGGAGCGGCGGGCTGCCGTAGGGTGCCGGACGACCCTATGGGAGCGCTCCCATAAGGGTCCGCAGCCCCCCGCCTCCCGCAGGAGAACCGCATGCGTCCCTTACCCCGCACCTCCCGCCGGCTGTCCGGCCTGCTCGGCGCCCTCGCCCTGGCCGCCGTCACCGCCGTGGCCGGCACCGGTGGCACCGCCGGCACCGCCCCCGCGCACGACCGGCCCGGCGACCGCCCGCCGCACCGTACCTGCGCCCCCTCCCCCGCCCTGCTGTTCTGCGAGGACTTCGAGGACCTGCCCCGCGGCGCGGGCACCAGCCTGGACTGGGGCGTGGACACCCGGCACGGCACGCTGGCCGTCGAGCGGTCCGCCGGACGCGAACGCGGCGGCGGGCACCGGCCGGGGCAGGTGCTGCACCTGCGCACCGAGGGCAACGGACACGCCTTCCTGGAGGTCGACGACTTCGACGCCCCCGGCAACAGCTTCTTCGGCCGGATGCGGGTCCGCGTCGACGCCTTCCCCACCGCTCCGGACTGGGCCCACTTCACCCTGGTCGAGGCCACCGGCCGCGGCGACGGCAGCGTGGTGCGGCCCCTCGGCGGCCAGTACGTGCCGACCGTCGGGGACGGAGCGCAGTTGTGGGGCGTGGGCTCCGACGGCGGGCCCACGGGCGACTGGACCGACTGGCGCGAGTCCGCCCCGGCCGAGGCCGGGAGGTGGACGTGCCTGGAGTGGGAGGTGGACGCGGACGACAACCGCGTCTCGGTGTGGATCGACGGCGAGCCCAAGCCGGACCTGACCGTCACCACCACCCGCCACGGCGGCCACCCCGTCGACTTCGTCCTCCCGGACGTCGACACCGTCCGCATCGGCTGGCAGCTCTACCAGGGCGACCCCACCCCGGACTCCTACGACCTGCTCCTGGACGACCTGGCCCTGTCCACCGGGCGCGTGGGCTGCGGCCGCTGACGGTCGCTGACGGCCGCTCTCCCGGAGCGGGCGCCCCGGACCGCGTCCTGCCGGGGCACGCGCGCGAGCGCCCCGGACCGGTCGCGGTCCGGGGCGTTCAGCGGCCGGGTCCGGCATCGGCGGGGGACGGGGAGCGCCGGGCGCCCGCTCCTGCCGCGCGGTTCGGCACGGTGGTGCGGAGCCAGTCGGCGAGCACGGCGACATCGTCGTCGGTGAGGCCCCTGCCCGGGTCGACGCGGTGCAGCAGCGCCGGCGCCCGGTGCTGTGCGGCGACCCAGAGGCGGTCCATGGCGCCGATCTCGTCGTCGACCCGGATGAACGGGCGGTGTCCGGCCCACTCGACGAGGTGGGGGGTCTTCCAGTGCAGGCCGCGCGGACCCTCGCCGGTGGACTCCTGCGGCCACCTCACCACGGGCAGCCTCGGCAGCCCGACCCGTGGGGCGACGGCCTCGTTCGCGTCGTCCGTCCAGGTCGAGGCCCACACCAGATCGCATCCCAGCGCCGTCAGGCGCGGCCCGATGCCGGGGTCGAGCCGTCCCAGCAGCGGGTTCCCCCGCTCGGTGAACGCCTCGGAGCCGGAGGCGGGCGCGCTCCGGGACCGACGGGCCGACGGCCCGAACGGGATGAGGGGTCCGTCGACGTCGAGGAAGAGGAGGGGCGCTGCGCTGGGCCGGTCACGGCGGCACGACAGCCCCTCACGGCGGAGGGCCGCCGGGGGCGGGAGAGCCGGGCAGGCCATACAGCCCGGTGGCCGGCCCGTGAAGCGGCGGTCCGCCGGGCGCCCCGTCGGAGCGGGGC
>NZ_JARVKV010000283.1 GCF_029813835.1 Streptomyces sp. DH37 | reverse complement strand
GCATCGGGCCAGCTAACGATCTTCAACGGCGCCGAAACGCCAAGAAGCCCAGTCCAGACACCGTCTGAACTGGGCTTCTGCGGTAGGCCGTGTGGGACTCGAACCCACAACCAATGGATTAAAAGTCTGCGAGCCTCAGCTACCGTCCCGTTTCACCCAGTTCCGGCGAGTGCCGCCCAGTGCCGGACGCTGCCGGTTCTCGCAGC
>NZ_JARVKV010000282.1 GCF_029813835.1 Streptomyces sp. DH37 | reverse complement strand
CTGTGAGCGACGCCCCCGCGGCTGCCCGGCCGCACGTCCTCACGAGCCCGCGCTGTCGCCGCGTGGGCGGAGAAGCTCACGAGGAGACGCTGTGAGCGACGCCCCCGCGGCTGCCCGGCCGCACGTCATCACGAGCCCGCGCTGTCGCCGCGTGGGCGGAGAAGCTCACGAGGAGACGCTGTGAGCGACGCCCCCGCGGCTGCCCGGCCGCACGTC
>NZ_JARVKV010000281.1 GCF_029813835.1 Streptomyces sp. DH37 | reverse complement strand
GGCTAATACGGGCTGATACTCCGGGAGGAGAAAGCAGCAGGTCAGAGGGCTTGCGGCAAGGTTCCCGCAGGTGGATCAACGGCGGTCAGCGCACGCGGCCTGCGTTCGCCACGCGGGTGCGGCGCACAACAAAGAGCCTGGTCACAGGCCGTAAAGCACGACTGCCCGCCGGATTCCCCCCGGCGGGCAGTACGCATTTTGTACACGCGGCTTTGA
>NZ_JARVKV010000280.1 GCF_029813835.1 Streptomyces sp. DH37 | reverse complement strand
TACGGTGGTGGAAGCGCCGGAAACGGCGCGGAGGAAAAGGGCAGGACCCCGCCGGCCGGGGATCGGATACCGAAAAGGGATCTGATAGAGTCGGAAACACCGAAGGGAAGCGCCCGGAGGGGCCCCGAGTAGGGGTGCCGAAGGAAGCGTCCGTTCCTTGAGAACTCAACAGCGTGCCAAAAGTCAACGCCAGATATGTTGATACCCCGTTCCCGCGGC
>NZ_JARVKV010000279.1 GCF_029813835.1 Streptomyces sp. DH37 | reverse complement strand
AAAGGCTTAGCTTCCGGGTTCGGAATGTAACCGGGCGTTTCCCTCTCGCCATGACCACCGAAACACCAACCACGGATGTTCCAAGCGAACAAACACACTGTTCAATTGAAACCCCAACATCCGGCCAAGCCGGTCGTGGTCTCAGAACCCACACAGTGGACGCGAGCAAATCTATGGTCAAGCCCTCGGCCTATTAGTACCAGTCAACTCCACCCCTCAC
>NZ_JARVKV010000278.1 GCF_029813835.1 Streptomyces sp. DH37 | reverse complement strand
GACGTTGGCCTGTACCGGCTCCACGTCGTCCACGCCGAGCTGCGCGTACTTGACGTTGGCCTGTACCGGCTCCACGTCGTCCACGCCGAGCTGCGCGTACTAGACGTTGGCCTGTACCGGCTCCACGTCGTCCACGCCGAGCTGCGCGTACTTGACGTTGGCCTGTACCGGCTCCACGTCGTCCACGCCGAGCTGCGCGTACTAGACGTTGGCCTGTACCGGCTCCACG
>NZ_JARVKV010000030.1 GCF_029813835.1 Streptomyces sp. DH37 | reverse complement strand
GCCTTCCGCCGAGCCCGCCACGCCGGCTCCCTAGCGGAGCCGGAATCGTGTCATGCCGTCAGCGCTGCAGTGTCAGCAGACCCGGACGGTAGGGCAGGAGGCCGTAGTCGCCGCCGGAGTTGGGGCTGCGTCCCTGGTAGAGCAACTGCAGATTGCAGGGATCGACGGTCATGGTCTGATCGGGGCTGGTGCGGATCAGTTCGCCGTGGCTGATGTCGTTGGTCCAAGTGGCGCCACTGTTGGCCTTGCCGGCGAAGGGATTGTTTTCGGTCGCGGCCTGGGGTGTCCAGGAGCCGTTCAGGCTGGTGGCCGTGAAGGAGCGGAAGTACCGGCCCTGTGAGCCGATCGCCTCGACGATCATGAGGTAGCGGTTCTGGCCCTGCAACTTGTAGACCTGCGGGGCTTCGAACAGGTTGTTCGTCGTGTCGCTCATGATCACTGTCGAGGTCGAGCCAAAGCTGCCCGGGAAGTTCCCGATCGGCATGCTGGCCCGGTAGATCTTGCCGTTGTCGCCGGCGAAGAACAGGTACATGTTCGTGCCGTCGCCGATGAGCGTCTGGTCGATGGGCCCCGTTCCGGAATCGGAGATGCTTCCGGAGAAGAGCACCTGCTCAGATGACCAGCCGTTCGGGTTGGTGGGGTCGCTCGACGTCCGGTAGGAGAAGGCGGTCCTGCCCCACTGGTAGGCGAGCACCCAGACGTTCTTCGGAGCGAAGTAGAAGAGCGTGGGTGCGACGGTGGAATTGGACATCGTGTTCTGGCTGGCCGAGGCCATCTCCGACCAGTTGGTGAACAGGCCGAAGTTCATCGAACCCCACCTCGTCCCCGTGTCGTGCGTGGTCGCGTAGACGAGTTGTCTGCCGTTGTAGGGGGCGACGGTGAAGTCCTTGAGCGAGACCCACCCCTGCTTGGGCTGCGCCAGTGCGCCCGTCGATGTCCAGCGGTAGGTCGACGGAAGATCACACGAGCCGGGGGTTTCGGTGCCGACCATGACGAGCCGCCACTGCTGGTTGGTGCCGCCCCAGTCGTCGTACTGGACGATGTTCGCGTTGTCGGCGGTGGAGGCACCTTGCACTTCGAGGGCCTTGTTGCTGTGGCGCGAGATGAGCCTCACGTAGCCGTCCGAACTGTCGGCCAGCCGCCACTGCTGGTTGGTGCCGTTCAGGTCGGCCCACTGGACGATCGAGCCGCCGTTCGCGGTGGACCAGTTGTAGACGTCCAGTACCTTGCCCGAGTGGCGGGACTTGATGCGGTAGTAGCCGTCCCCGGAATCGACGAACTGCCACTGCTGCTGGTTCTGGTTGTTCCTGGTCCACTGGGTGATGCGGGCGCCGTCGTCGGTCGCCATGTTGTAGACATCCAGCGCTTTGCCACTGTTGCGGTTGACCAGCACATACGAGGCGTTGGGGTCTACGGTCGCGGCTTCGGCGGGCTGGGCACCGAGGAAGACGGCCGCCAGCAGTAAGGAAACAAGGACGCCGAGTAAGCGCCTTGGGTGGACTGGAGACGGGTGGCGAAGCCGCATCAGAAGGCCTCCTTGGGGGCGGGGGGTGAGATGACGCCGATGAACCGTGGAACGGCCGTGCCGGGGGCAAGGGCAGGTTCGAAAGTTTCGAAGGTGTTCCGGTTCTGTGACGCCACAAGCTAGGAAGGTGAGGCCTTCCGGTCAAGACCTGTCGCCGAGCTGTCCGTAAACACTTCCTTCCCTCGGACGCGACAAGCCGCCACGCCGACTGGGCATCCGCAGGTTCACGATGCGGCTCGCCGGTCCAGGGATCCGCCCGGCTCGCGAGGGTTTGAAAGTTTCGCACGTGGGGCGAAAATTTTCACGCCGCGAGGGTTGACGAGGTGCTGTCAATTCCTCACCATCTTGTCTGGACGATCGACTATGGTTCGGTATTTCGAACAGCATGGCCCTGTGCGGACTGCGCTGTACGGCAGAGCCGCGCACAGCAGTACGACGGATCCGCACACCGAAGCACCTGCGCCACCCCGTTTTTCGTTCCGGTGAGGCTCACGCCGACGCATCCTGCACGCCTCGTGCAGGCGGGAAGGTGTGCGACGCCGCGTGACGCCCCCGGCTGAGCAGCGATGGAGTCCCCCCGTGCCTGTGTCGAAAGACCGCTGCCGCCCGGCGCACGTCACTCGGCGACCGACCGGGCGCCGTCCGTGCCGGTCGAGATCCTCCCGGCTCCCATGACCGCGGTGTCCGGTGGTTCCGTTATTCCTATCTTGGAGGCACAGCCATGGGCTCTCATGCCCTTCCCAGATCCGTTGTCCGGCGGAAGCTCCACGCTCTGCTGCTGACGCTGGTCGCCAGCGTCCTCGGTGTGGTCGCCGCACTGGTCGCGCCACCGTCCGCACAGGCCGCCGAGAGCACGCTCGGCGCCGCGGCGGCGCAGAGCGGCCGCTACTTCGGCGTCGCCATCGCCGCGAACAGGCTGAGCGACTCGACGTACGCGACGATCGCGGCCCGTGAGTTCAACTCGGTGACGGCCGAGAACGAGATGAAGATCGACGCCACCCAGCCGCAGCGGGGCCAGTTCAACTTCACCGCCGCCGACCGCGTCTACAACTGGGCGGTGCAGAACGGCAAGGAGGTGCGCGGCCACACCCTGGCCTGGCACTCCCAACAGCCCGGCTGGATGCAGAGCCTCAGTGGCAGCGCACTGCGCCAGGCGATGATCGACCACATCAACGGCGTGATGGGCCACTACAAGGGCAAGATCGCGCAGTGGGACGTCGTGAACGAGGCCTTCGCCGACGGAAGTTCGGGAGCCCGGCGCGACTCCAACCTGGAGCGCACCGGCAGCGACTGGATCGAGGTCGCCTTCCGCACCGCGCGTGCCGCCGACCCGTCCGCCAAACTCTGCTACAACGACTACAACGTCGAGAACTGGACCTGGGCCAAGACCCAGGCCATGTACCGCATGGTGCGGGACTTCAAGCAGCGCGGCGTGCCAATCGACTGTGTCGGCTTCCAGTCGCACTTCAACAGTGGCAGCCCCTACAACAGCAACTTCCGCACCACCCTGCAGAACTTCGCCGCCCTCGGCGTCGACGTGGCCATCACCGAACTCGACATCCAGGGAGCCTCGCCCTCGACCTACGCCGCCGTGGTCAACGACTGCCTGGCCGTCTCCCGTTGCCTCGGTGTCACCGTCTGGGGCGTGCGCGACAGCGACTCGTGGCGTTCGGAGCACACGCCGCTGTTGTTCTACAGCAACGGCAGCAAGAAGCCCGCGTACACCGCCGTCCTCGACGCACTCAACGGCGGCTCCACCACTCCGCCGCCCGGGGACGGCAACACGATCAAGGGCGTCGGCTCGGGCCGCTGCCTGGACGTGCCCAACGCCAGTACCGCCGACGGCACCCAGCTCCATCTGTGGGACTGCCACAACGGCACCAATCAGCAGTGGACACACACCGATGCCGGCGAGCTCAGGGTGTACGGCAACAAGTGCCTGGACGCCGCCGGCACCGGTAACGGTGCCAAGGTCCAGATCTACAGCTGCTGGGGTGGCGACAACCAGAAGTGGCGCCTCAACGCCGACGGATCCATCGTCGGCGTCCAGTCCGGCCTCTGCCTCGACGCCGTCGGGGCCGGCACCGCCAACGGCACCCTGATCCAGCTCTACTCCTGCTCGAACGGCAGCAACCAGCGCTGGACCCGCGCCTGACGAGGCCTGCCACCGACGAAAGGGTGAATCGGTGACGGCCTACGGTGCGGCTTCCCCCGCCCCTCCACGAGGTCGTCGCTGATGGTCACGGGTCGCCGCCGTGATGGCGGCGACCCTCGTGATCGGCTTGCTCGCCGGAGTGAATCCGGCACCCGCCGAGGCGGCGACGGTGGACGCCAATACCCGGTAAGCCCCGGTCAATCGCAGATCGCAGCAGCGGCAAGGCGCTGGACGTCTCTGGCGCCTCCACCGCCGACGACGCGGGTCAGCCAGCGGACGCGCAACGACGAAGCAACCAGCAGTGGCGGTTCGTGGACCCCGGCGACGGCTTCTACCGCCTCAAGACCCGGCAGTCGGGCAAGCTTCTCGACGTGGCCGGCGCCTCGACCACAGACGGTGCCGTGACCTCGTGTACTGATCGCGAGCGTTGTTAACGCCGACTGGTCTCGATCATGGCGAAGACCTCCGGTGTGGTGGAGGTGTCCAGGCTTCACCGCACACGGAGGTCTTCGTGTCCCACCGCAGAAGCCCGGCTGACCGTTCACGGCAGGCGGATCCTGGTCGAACGCGTCCTGTCCGGCCGTCCGGTCGCGCACGTTGCCGCGGAGATGGGCATATCCCGTCCCACCGCGCTGCGCGGTCTCGACCTCGCCGACATCGCCCCCGCGCCGGTCTTTCGGGTGGCCGACCACGTCACGACCGTACCCCGGGAAGCCGCAGATGCAGCCCCACGGGCTCACTCTCATCGATGCGGCCCAGGACCTTCCTGTCAATTGATCTTGTGGTGGGTCGTGGTGAGCTGACGGATGCTGCCTGGGAGCGGATAGCGCCGCTGCTGCCGGGAGCGGACGGCCGGGGCGGCCGTGGCGGGATCACCGGCAGGTGATCAACGGAGTCCTGTGGCGGACAAGGCCTGCTCCTCCCGCGCGATTCGGAGCCGGTGCCGGCGGCGTGGCATCGTTGCCACCATCCCTGAGCGGGCCGACCAGGTGGCCGGCCCGCCTGGTCGGACGAGGCGACGGTCTGCCCGGCCTCATTCCTGATCTGGGCAAGATCACCTTGAAGACGGGCCCTCCTGCTCGCCTTCGGCCTCTGGTCTCGGCACCTGGTAAGCGCACGCGAGGGCGACGTCCAGGAGGTGGCGCAGTTGGGCCGGTGTCCGAGCCACAGCGGTGGCGATGAGGGCCTGGGGGTCGGCCAGGGGAGTCAGTACCGCCTGTCCCTCGGCTGGGTCGTCGCCGATGACATGTGGCTCCTGGGGCGCGTCCAGCTCCGGGTCGACCAGGAGAAGCTGCCCGGTGGCGCGGTGGGCTCCCAGGACAGCGGGGCCGTCCCATGCCGGTGCAGGGTCGCCGTAGGCGGTGTGCTGATCGAGGAGCGCTCGTCCGCCGCGGCGTACGCCCAGGCGGGTGGTGAGGTGGCCCGGTGATTCGCCTGAGCGGCCCAGGAGCTGCTCTTCTCGCATGAGCAGGCGGGAGGTGGCAGCGAGGTCGACGGTGAACGTCTGGTGCAGGGTGCTGCCCCGGGTACTGATCAGGGGCTCGGGCAGCCAGTGCAGGGTCGCTCGATCGCCCACCCTGACCCTCACGTCGTACGTGGCCGGGACGGTGGTGGGGCCGCGTAGGGCGATGGTAGCGGCTGCGCTGGTCACCTCCAGCCGGGCGCGTGTCCCGGCGGTGATGTCGAGGGCGAGTCGGTCTCCGCCGAGCGGCGCGCTCATCGCGCCCAGTACACAGACTCGCGCCTGCTCTCCGCGGGCACGTAGCCGGCGCAGGTGGAAAGGGCCGTCGCTGTGCAGGAGCGGAACCGTCGTGGTGCGGCCGTTGTGGGCGGCCCGGATCCGGGCGGTCGCGGCGACGCCGTACGGGTGCGCCGGGGCGAATTCGGTGGAGCGCCGGCCGTGGGGCCCACTGTCGGCTCGCAGCAGTTCGTCGGGCGGCACCGGAATCACGGCCGAGGTCTTCGCGGTGGTGACGTTCACCGGGCGGATCCGGTGGCGTGCCAGGCGGCGAGGCAGCCGGTGACCCAGTCGGCGACCGGTTGGACGCCGTCGGGAGCGGTGAGGCTGGTGAAGGCGTACGGCAGGTTCCTCCGCTGCCTGCGGGTGTCGGCCCTCATGGTGTCCAGGTCGGCTCCCACGTACGGCGCCAGGTCGGTCTTGTTGACCACGAGGAGGTCGGCGGTGGTGATGCCGGGGCCGCCCTTGCGGGGGATGTCGTCGCCGCTGGCCACGTCAATGACGAAGACCTGGGTGTCGACGAGTCCGCGTGAGAAGGTCGCGGTGAGGTTGTCGCCCCCGGACTCGATGAGGACCAGGTCCAGCGGGCCCAGGTCCTGTTCGAGCTGCTCGACCGCTTCGAGGTTGGCGGAGATGTCGTCGCGGATCGCGGTGTGTGGGCAGGCCCCGGTCTCCACGGCGGTGATTCGCTCCGGTGGCAGGACGGCCTGGCGGCGCAGGAAGGCGGCGTCCTCCTGGGTGTAGATGTCGTTGGTGACCACGGCGATGGACAACCGGTCACGCAGGGTGCGGCACAAGGCGGCCACAGTCGCGGTCTTGCCCGAGCCGACGGGCCCGCCGAAGCCGATGCGCAGGGCGCGGCGGCTGCCGTCGCGGAGCAGCGGTTCGGCACTGTGGGTGTGGCGGTGCGGCATGGTCACGGGGTGGTCGAGATGCACGAGGATGCTCCAGGCGTCGGTCAGGACTGGTCAGGAAGCGAAGAGCCGGACGGACCAGGCGGCGTGCTGCTCACCGGTGATGTCCAGCAGGGGAGCGGAGGCGGCAGGCAGGGCGGCGACCCCCTCTGTCGCCGTCCGCGCCGCGGCGTCGGCCGCGGCGTCGGCGACGGTGTCGAGTTCGTCGGCGAGCCGCGCCAGGACGGCGGTGGCGTCGAACGGGTCGAGGCTCAGCAGACGCACTGCGGCGGTCGCCGGTCCGCCCACGTTCTCGTAGGCGGCGGCTTGGGCGGCGTCGAGCGGGGTGAGTCCGGCGGCGCGGGCGGTGACGCCGAGCACGACCGGCTGGTGGGCGCCCCGGGGCCGGTGGCGGGCGAGGTGGTCGAGGTCGGTGCTGGGCCAGGTGGCCCGGGCCGCGCGCATCAGTTGCCGGCCAAGACGGCGGGCGATGCAGCGCAGCGCCGGTACGGGGGTGCGGGTGTCGGCGGCCTCGTCCAAGGCGAGGGCGTCGTACCCTCCGGCGGCCGCTGCGGCGAGGCCGGCCGCGACCAGTCCTGCGGTGTGCAGCCGCCCGCGGCAGAACGCCTCCAGGCTCGCGGTGTCGTGGACCCGGCCGGAGGCGACGGCGGCCTCCATCCCGCCGGAGTGGGCGTGCCCGCCTGCGGGGAAACGGCCGTCGGCCAGGACGAGCAGGGCAGTGCGGCTCATGGGGTGCCGGGAACGCCTTTCTCGAGGAGGTGCCGGGGACGGCCGCGCTGGGGCGACCGGACCCGGCCGGGATGGTCAGAACAGGAAGTAGCGCTGCGCCAGGGGCAGCTCGGTGGCGTAGTTGCGTCCGACTTCCTGCCCGCCGACCGTGGTGCGGACGTCGGAGGTGGTGGCGCCGCCGATGGTGACGTCGAAGGTGTCGGGGTCGATGACGATGTCCGGCACTCCGTCGTTGTGGACCATGTCGGCCTTGGTGACCCCCCGGGTGGAGCGGATCGCACGCAGGGGCTTGAGCAGCCCGATCCGGGAGAGCTCGCCCTCCAGGGCGGCCTCGGCGACGAAGTTGAAGGAGTTCGATGCCGGGGCGCGGCCCTTGAAGCCCCAGACAGGGCGCGGCAGGTAGGGCTGCGGTGTGGGGATGGAGGCGTTGGCGTCGCCGATCTGGGCGTAGGAGATCTGGCCGCCCTTGATGACCATGTGCGGCTTGACGCCGAAGAACTTCGGCTCCCACAGGACCAGGTCGGCGAGTTTCCCGGTTTCGACGGACCCGACCTCGTGGTCGATGCCATGGGTGATGGCCGGGTTGATGGTGTACTTGGCGATGTAGCGCCGGGCGCGGAAGTTGTCCGCGTCGGCGTCGTCCTCGCGCAGGTGGCCGTAGCGTGACTTCATGACGTGCGCGGTCTGCCAGGTCCGCATGATCATTTCACCGATGCGGCCCATGGCCTGGGCGTCGGAGGACATCATCGAGATGGCCCCCATGTCGTGCAGCAGGTCCTCGGCGGCCATGGTGGACGGCCGGATCCGGGAGTCGGCGAACTTCATGTCCGCCTCGACCTCCGGGTTGAGGTGATGGCACACGATCATCATGTCGACGTGCTCCTTCACCGTGTTGACCGTGAAGGGCCGGGTGGGGTTGGTCGACGCGGGCAGCACGTTCGGCTTGCTCGCCAGGCTGATCATGTCGGGAGCGTGACCGCCGCCGGCGCCCTCGATATGGAAGATATGCAGACTGCGGTAGTCGGCGGTGTCCTTGCTCCGGCGGTTCTTCTTGGTCGCGGCGAAGGTGTGGTGCACGAAGCCGGACTCGTTCAGGGAGTCGGCGTGCAGGGCGACCTGGACCCCGGTCTCCTCGCACACGTTCAGGGCCGCGTCGATCACGGCCGGGGTCGCACCCCAGTCCTCGTGGATCTTGAAGCCGAGGGCGCCGGCCGCGACCTGGTCGTGCAGCGCCTTCTCGGAGACGGTGCTGCCCTTGGCGAGCAGGCCGATGTTGACCGGGAAGGCGTCGAGCGCCTCGAACATCCGCTGGATGTGCCACTTGCCGGGCGTCACAGTAGTGGCCGTACTGCCCTCGGCGGGCCCGGTGCCGCCGCCGATCAGCGTCGTCACCCCCGACGCAACCGCCTCGTGGATCTGCTCCGGACACAGGAAGTGCACATGGGTGTCCACACCGCCCGCGGTCAGAATGCGGCCCTGGCCGGAGATCACCTCCGTCTCAGGCCCCACGACGAAGGCCGACGCACGCGGGTCGCGGTTGGCCGGCGGCGTCATGGTCTCCGGGTTGTACGCCTTGCCGATGGCCCGGATGCGGCCGTCGCGCAGTCCGACGTCGGCCTTGACCACGCCCCAGTGGTCCAGGATCAGAGCCCCGGTGATCACGGTGTCCACCGGCTCGCGGGGGTCGTCGCGAGGGATGTGCGACTGGCCCATGGACTCGCGGATCACCTTGCCGCCGCCGAAGACCATCTCATCGCCGCTGAGCCCCGGGCCGCCGCACCAGTCGGCGTCGATACGCAGGACGAGGTTGGTGTCGGCGAGCCGGACCCGGTCGCCGGAGGTCGGTCCGTACAGGTCGGCGTAGCGGGAACGCAGTAGCGGGTCCCAGGGCCTGTCCTTCTCAGTCCTGTCCGGCATCGAGGTGCTTCTCCTCTTCGCTCTTGTCGGCCTGGAGCCCGTGGACGATCCGCTCGCCGGCAATCGGCACCAGCATCACGGTGCGCGCGTCGCCGGGCTCGAACCGCTCGGAGGTGCCGGACGGAATGTGCAGCCGCATCCCATGGGCCGCCTCACGGGGGAAGTCCAATCCCTCGTTGGCCTCGGCGAAATGGAAGTGGGATCCCACCTGGATCGGGCGGTCCTTGGGGTTGCGAACGATCAGCGACACCGGCGTCGCGCCCGTGTTGAACGCCACCCGGTGCTCGTCCTCGTCCGGCAGCAGCTCCCGCTTGCCGGGATGGACGTCCACCTTGCTGGACGCCTCGTCGAACGGACTGCTGATGGTCACCAGCTTCGTCCCGTCCGGGAACGTCGCCTCGACCTGGACGTTGTCGATCATCTCCGGCACACCGTCCATGACCTCGCTGCGCTGCAACACATGGCGCCCGGACTCCATCACCGAATCGACCGTCGCCCCAGCCCGCGCCTCCTCATAGACATGCGCCGTCAACAGCGCCATGACCTCGGGATAGTTCAACAGCAGACCGCGCTCACGCCGCCGCTGGGCAACATCGGCCGCCACGTGAATCAACAGACGCTCCTGCTCATGCGGAGTCAGATGCACGCCGATCCCCCTCTCCTGTTCGTCGCTTCACCCGCGCGGCAAGCACCAGGCAGCGGAAAGGAGATGCCGCCCGTCGTACCTGCCGCAGACCGATCCTGAGGGAGGAAAGAACTTATGGGCAGCAAAACAGGCTGGTCGGCCCGAATGGAGTGAACCGGGATCACAGGGCGCATGCGGGGCGCAAAACCCGTGTGGGGGCGGAGAGGCATCGGCGGCTTCCGCCGGTACGCCCCACGATCTTCCGCTCGGCGAGAGCGGACGGGAGATGCCCGGCCCACCTCCTCCTTTGCCGGCCCGCGGCCCGCCGGGCCCGCCCGGCTGCGGCCTGCCCTTGGGGAGAGCTGGCGGCCGGGGCGGGGGAGGGGTTGGACGGCGCGGTGATTCCTCTGCTTCCGCCCTGCACCCCGGCCCATCGGGCCGTCGAATGCGAGGACGCCGAAACCCTGGCCCGGCTGCTGGCCGACGGCGCCGACCCCGACGAGGTGTGCTGCGACCTGACGCTGCTGGGCCATGCCGTCGACATCGAGGGCGACAGCGCCCTGCAGAGCGGCCGGCCGCTGACCGTCCACACCACCGCCGTCCTCCTCGCCTTCGGCGCCGACCCCAGCTGCCGGACCCGGGTGGTCGCACCCCGATGGAGCTGGCCGCGTCCTACGACCACCGGCCGGCGATGCGCCTGCTGCAAGCCCACATCGACCGGCGCACCGGCGGCCGCGGCTGACTCCGGCCACGATGTCGTCCGCGTCGCCGACGCACTGCGCCGCAGCCCGCACATCCGGTCCGTCGCCCCGGCCGAACCCGGCGACGACACGGTCCGGTTCATCGACGCAACCGGTGTCGGCTACGCCCTGTCCCCGGCCGCCGTGGAACCGCTCCCCGATGGTGCTCAAGACGAGGCCTACGCCTGGGACGCTGTCGCCGCCGCGATCGGCTGCCACCCGGTCTTCGTCAGCGCGGTGAGCCGAAGCACGTAGTGGTCACATAGGCAGTCCTGTTGTCACTTGCGACGTGCGGCGTCGGACGTTTGTCGCAAGTTCGAGCTATTCGCCAGTAGAGCGAATTGTGTTGTCTGTGGTTGATTTGTCGCGGCGTGTACGGCGCACTGTGCGCAAGCATGAGCACCCGCGGGCACTCTGTGCGCCCTCCCGGTTTCCCAGGGTGACGGAAATGATGAGTGCACTGCACATGAGCCGGGTGATCCGCGGTCCCCCCTGTCCCTCGGCCGGGCGGACCGGCGGCGAAGGAGGTCAGGGTGTTGCTTCTCATCTCCCCGGACGGTGTCGAGGAGGCTCTCGATTGCGCGAAGGCGGCGGAGCATCTCGACATCGTCGACGTCAAAAAGCCCGACGAGGGTTCTCTCGGCGCGAACTTCCCCTGGGTCATCAGGGATATCCGCGACGCGGTTCCGGCGGACAAGCCGGTGTCCGCGACCGTGGGGGATGTCCCGTACAAGCCCGGCACGGTGGCCCAGGCCGCACTCGGCGCGGTCGTCTCGGGGGCCACGTACATCAAGGTCGGCCTCTACGGCTGCACGACGCCCGACCAGGGCATCGAGGTCATGCGCGCGGTCGTCCGAGCGGTGAAGGACTACCGCCCCGAAGCGCTCGTCGTCGCCTCCGGTTACGCCGACGCCCACCGCATCGGCTGCGTCAACCCGCTCGCCCTGCCCGACATCGCCGCCCGCTCCGGCGCCGACGCGACCATGCTGGACACGGCCGTCAAGGACGGGACGCGGCTGTTCGACCACGTTCCGCCGGACGTCTGTGCCGAGTTCGTCCGGCTGGCCCACGCTTCCGGTCTGCTCGCCGCCCTCGCGGGCAGTGTCAAACAGACCGACCTCGGTCCGCTGACCCGCATCGGCACGGACATCGTGGGCGTGCGCGGAGCGGTCTGCGAGGGTGGCGACCGCAATGCCGGAAGGATTCAGCCGCATCTCGTGGCCGCCTTCCGGGCAGAGATGGACCGGCAGGCCCGGGAGCACGCGGCCGGCGTCCCCGCCGTCAACTGACCGGCATGCCGACATCTGAGCCCGGTCGCGCTCCCGGACGCCGGGCCGCGCGTCTCGCCGTCGTCGACCCGGCCACCGGGGAGACCTTCGACGAGACCCCCGACCAGCAGCCGGACGGGTTGGACGCCGTGGTCGACCGGGCCCACCGGGCTTGGCACGGCTGGCGCGCCGACCCCGCCGCCCGCACCACCGCGTTACGCGCGGCGGCCGACGCTGTGGAGACGGCCGACGACGACCTCGCCCGGTTGCTCACCCGGGAACAGGGCAAGCCCCTGGCCGAGTCGTACGCGGAGATCGCCCGTACGGCGGCCCGCCTGCGCTACTTCGCCGACTTGACCCCCAGAACCCGGCGGATCACCGACGGCCGGCCCGTGCACAGCGAGATCCGCTGGCGTTCCCTCGGGCCCGTCGGCGCGATCGTGCCGTGGAACTTCCCCCTCCAGCTCGCGGCGGCGAAGTTCGCGCCCGCCCTCGCGGCGGGCAACACCGTGATCCTCAAGCCGTCCCCGTTCACCCCCCTCGCCACCCGGCTGCTCGGCTCCGTCCTCGCCCCCGCCTTGCCCGAGGACGTCCTGACCGTGGTCACCGGCCGCGAACCCCTCGGCGCCCGCCTCGCCTCCCACCCGGGCATCCGCCACGTCACCTTCACCGGCTCGGTGCCCACCGGACGGGCCGTCGCCGAAGCGGCGGCGGCCTCCCTCGCCCGGGTCACCCTGGAACTGGGCGGCAACGACGCCGCCGTCCTGCTGGACGACGTCGACGTCGACCGGATCGCGGACCGGCTGTTCTGGGCCGCGTTCCGCAACTGCGGGCAGGTCTGCATGGCGGTCAAACGCGTCTACGCCCCGGCCCGGCTCCACGCCGAAGTCGTCGAAGCCCTCGCCCAGCGCGCGAAGACCGTCGCCGTCGGCCCCGGCCTGAACCCTGGAACCAGGCTGGGCCCGGTCAACAACGCCCCCCAGTTGACCAGGGTCGAGCAGGTTACGAAGCAGGCCCTGGCGGATGGAGCCCGGGCGGCGGCCGGCGGCCACCGGCTGGACGGCCCGGGCTACTTCTTCGCTCCCACGATCCTCACCGATGTCCCGCCCGGCAGCCCGGTGGTGACCGAGGAGCAGTTCGGCCCCGTCCTGCCGGTGCTGCCGTACCGGAGCATCGACGAAGCCGTCGACGCGGCCAACGGCACCGGCTTCGGACTGGGCGGCTCCGTATGGGGCACCGATCTCGACCGGGCCGAGGCCGTGGCCGACCGGCTCGAATGCGGCACGGCCTGGATCAACCACCACGCCGAACTGTCCCTCGCCCAACCCTTCGCAGGCGTCAAAAGCAGCGGTGTCGGCGTCGCCGGCGGACCGTGGGGGCTCTACGGCAACCTCCGGCCGTTCGTCGTCCACCGTCCGCAGGAGGCATGAGATGAGGTTCCAGGCGGCCGTACTGCGCTCGTACGAGGACCCGTTCACGGTCGAGGAGGTGACCCTGCGCACGGAACCCGCCGCCGGTGAAATTCTGGTCGAGATCGCGGGCTGCGGGATGTGCCGGACCGATCTCGCGGTCCGGCGATCGGCCGGCCGCAGCCCGCTGCCGGCGGTGCTCGGCCACGAGGGGGCCGGCGTCGTGATGCGGACGGGCGGCGGCACGGACACCGCGATCGCCGTCGGCGACCACGTCGTGCTGAGCTTCGACTCCTGTGGGCACTGCCGAACCTGCCGCGGCGCGGCCCCCGCCTACTGCGACTCCTTCGCCTCCCTCAACCTCTTCGGAGGACGCAAGGAGAACGCGCCGCGGCTCACCGACGCAACCGGGGGAGCGCTGGCCCCCCGCTGGTTCGGCCAGTCCTCGTTCGCCGAGTACGCGCTCGTCCCGGCCCGCAACGCAGTCCGGGTCGACCCCGCACTGCCCGTCGAACTGCTCGGGCCGCTCGGCTGCGGCTTCCTCACCGGCGCCGGAGCCGTGCTGAACACCTTCGGCGCCGGCCCGGGCGACACCCTCGCGGTCTACGGCGCGGGAGCGGTGGGCCTGGCCGCCGTGATGGCCGCCACCGCCGCCGGCGCGGTGACCGTGGCCGTCGACCGGCATCCCGGGCGGCTGGCCCTGGCCGAACAACTCGGCGCGATCCCGCTGACCGCAGCAACGGCCGGACTGCCCGAGCAGATCCGGCGCCTGACCGACGGCGGCGTGCAGTACGCGCTGGACACCACGGCCTCCTCCCCGCTCATCAACGACGCGCTCCGGGCATTGCGCCCCACCGGCAGCCTTGGCCTGGTGGCACGGCTCCACACCGCGCTGCCGCTCGAACCGGGCACGCTGGACCGGGGCCGCAGCATCCGCCACATCTGCGAAGGGGACGCCGTACCCGGGCTGCTGATACCCCGATTGACCGGGCTATGGCGAGCCGGACGCTTCCCCTTCGACCAGCTGATCCGCACCTACCCACTGGCCGACATCAACGAGGCCGAACGCGACTGCGACGCGGGCCGCGTGGTCAAACCCGTCCTGCTCCCACAGCGAAGAAGCCGATGAGCCGGGCATACAGCACCACAGACTCACCGCATCCGACAAGCAGACACCTCGCGCTCCCCACCCCTGCCAACGGAGGAAACATGACCGGCACGGCGCCGCAACACACGGACGTGGAAGGCGTGAACGCAGGCGTGGGTCTGACCGCCCTCCTGGTCGCTGCGGCACGGGCGATCGAGACCCACCGCCACGACAGCCTGGCCCAGGACATCTACGCGGAACACTTCGTGCGCGCCGCCCCGGCGTGCGCAAACTGGCCGGTGCGCATCGAACAGGTCCCGGACGGGGACGGCAACCCACTGTGGGGGCGGTTCGCCCGCTACTTCGGCCTGAGGACCAGGGTCCTCGACGACTTCCTCCTCCGGTCGGTCCGTACGAGCGCCCGCCAAGTCGTTCTCCTGGGCGCCGGCCTGGACACCCGCGCCTTCCGGCTGGACTGGCCCTCCGACTGCGTCATCTTCGAGATAGACCGAGCGGCCGTGCTGACGTTCAAGCACCAGGTACTCACGGACCTACCAGCCACCCCGAAGGCAACGCGCGTCCCCGTGACCGTCGACCTGCGCGCCGACTGGGCCACCGCGCTGACCACCGCCGGCTTCGACCCAGCCGCACCGAGCGTCTGGCTGGCCGAGGGACTCCTCTTCTACCTGCCGGGCCCTGCCGAGACGTACCTCATCGACACGGTGGACAGTCTGACCACCGAAGGCAGCACACTGGCCTTCGAGGCCAAGCTGGAAAAGGACCTACAGGCGTACCGCGACAGCCCGATCTACACGGCGACGCGAGAACAGATCGGCATCGACCTGCTCCACCTCTTCGACAAGGGACCACGACCCGACTCCGCGGGCGACCTGACGGCCAAGGGCTGGTCCACCTCCATGTACACGCCCTTCGACTTCACCCGCCGGCACCGACGTGGCCCCCTGCCCGAGCTCAACGATGCGCTGGAGGGAAACCGGTGGGTGTTCGCGCACAAGCCATCGCCCTGACTCCCGCAACGCTCACGACGACGTCCTCACGGAGGCTCAGGGCAGGGCCCGACCACAGGCCCCGCCCGGCGGGACGCGTATCACCGGGCGGCAGTTCGGTCACGTCGAAGCGGTGCCGCCCACGGCCGGGAAAGCCGCTGACGGACCGTGTCAGACGGCCCGGGCAGCTACCAACCGGTCGCCCGGGATCCCGGCCATGTCCGGCGCGTAGCAGTCCTTGATGCCGGCGGCCCACATAGCCACGGTGATGCGGTCCTCGGCGTCCGGACCGAAGGCATCGAAGAGAGCGTGGATGTTCGCCTCCTCGAAGCCGATCGCCGTCATCAGCGATACGAAGAGGGGGCGCTCGATCAGGCCGTCCCCGTCGGGGTCGCCGAGTGCGGAGAGAGCCTCGGCGAACTCGGCGATCGTGGGACCGAACCGCTCGGCGTCGAGCACGAACGGACGGAACTCGTCCACGGTGATCACACCGTCGCCGTTGGCGTCCGGTTCGGTGGCCAACGTCGTCCAGTACCGGCGGAACGCGGCCCGGATGGCGGCCTTGGCACCGTCGTCCGAAGCGGATCCGGCCCCTGTCGCGGAGCGGGATCCTGGCCGGGCGCCGGTACCACGAGAGCCGCACCGCCCCGGTACTGCCACCGGGCCTGGTCGTACGGGCCGCCGGGGGCGGGGCGGGTCCCGGCGGTGGCGGCGGTGACGGTCACGGTGGGGTTCCGCGAGGGGTGCGGGCGGCGAGGTCCGCGGGCGGCTCACCGGGGCCGAGCAGGGCGTTGGGCCCACGCAGCCCGCGCAGGTGTGCGAGGTCGAAGACGAAGGGCAGCTCGACCACGTGGGCGGCACCGAGTTCCCCGCCCAGGGCGCCGGAACGCCAGGTGAACTCGTAGGTGAAGGTGGCGGCTCCCGAACGGGCGGCGTGCGCGCCGGCCAGGGCACGGCTGCCCACGCCGAACAGCGCGTCGCCCGTAATGGCAGACCGCAGCTCGCCGAAGGACGCTCCGGGGCGTGCCTTCCGATGGGTCTCGACGAGCCGCACCGGATCCGGGTGCGAGCGCGCCGCCGCGTCATGGACGTCCCCGGCGGTCGAGGTGGCGTACCTGCCCACAGGGGCCAGGTAGAGGTTCGCCTCCTCCGCGTTGGTCCCAATCAGCAGGTCGACGCCGACGCCGACGCCGACGCCGACGCCGACGCCGACGCCGACGCCGACGCCGGCTCCGGCGGCGTCGGGCTCGGCGGGCTGGGTGTCCGGGACGAGGCTGAAAGGGCTGAGCCCGGCCAGCGGGTCGTGGTGCGTGCGAACACGGCCGGCCCGGCGGCGCCAACATCGACCTGATCGACCTGACCGCTCGTTACACCCTGGACCACGGCTTCCACGTCGTCGTGGAGGGCACCCTGTACGCCGACCGCTACGGCACGATGCTCCAGAACCCGGTGCGCGCCCACCGTGGCGTCTCGCGCTGCTACTACCTGGGCGTGGCCTACGCGGAGACGGTACTGAGGCACGCGACGATGCCTGATGCCCTGTACCTCGAGCACGTCACCGCCGACCACCTGCGTGACTGGTACCGAGAGAAGGACCTGCTGCCCGAGGCCCTGGAGACCGTGATCGACACAGCCAGCACCCTGGACGAAACCATCCAGCAGATCCTGCGCGAGAGCGGCCTGGACCGGGTGCTCCCGGTCGATCGCTGACGAGCCGACTGAAGGCGCCGGGGAAGGGGTCTCGCCTGGGCTGCCGGGCGGGCGGAGCTGTACATGGGGCACACGATCATGCCGGTCACGGTGTGCCGGGTACCAGTCCGACCCGGTAGGCGAGGACGACGGCCTGGACGCGGTCGCGCAGGCCGAGTTTCGCCAGGATGCGCGACACGTAGGTCTTGACGGTCTCGGGCGTGATGAACATCGCCGCGGCGATCTCCGCGTTCGACAGTCCCTCGGCGATCAGCTGGAGCGCTTCCAGCTCGCGGGGGGTCAGCGCACGCACGACGTCCTGTCTGGCCGGCAGGGAGGTGTCGGCCGGTCGCAGATGCCGGGCGAAGTGGCCGATGAGGTGGCGGGTGACGGCGGGTGCCAGCAGTGCCTCGCCCTGGGCGACGGTCCGGATACCGTTGACCAGCTCCGCCGGAGGCGCGTCCTTGAGGAGGAAGCCGCTCGCTCCGGCGCGCAACGCGTCGTAGACGTAGGCGTCGACGTTGAACGTGGTGACGACCAGTACCTTCGGCGCGTCCTCGGTATCGGGACCGGCCAGTTGGCGCGTCGCTTGGATGCCGTCGAGCAGGGGCATCCGGATGTCCATCACGACCACGTCGGGGCGCAGCCGCCGCGCGGTCTGAACCGCCTCGTGGCCGTTCTCGGCCTCCCCGACGACCTCCATGTCGGGCTGCGCGGAGAAGATGGTGACGTAGCCGGTCCGCACCAGCGCCTGGTCGTCGCAGACGAGCACACGGATCGGTGGCGGCGCATCGCTCACGGGGTCACTCCTGAAGGGGCTTGGACGGAATCGTGGCGCGGACCTCGAACCCGCCTCCGGGCCGGGAGCCGGCCTTCAGTTCACCATCGAGCATCCGCACCCGTGCACGCAGCCCGGCCAGCCCGCGTCCGCCCGCAGGGTCCGGTTTCCGCTTGACCGGTGCGGCGGCGGGTCCGTCGGTGGTCACCTTGATCTCGATGTGCTCGTCGCCGTGCCGGAGCAGGATCCGTGTCGGCTTCCCGGCTGCGTACTTCATGGCATTGGTGAGGGCCTCCTGCACCACTCGGTACGCGGCCAGCTCCACGTCTACGCCCTGCGGCCGCCGCTCGCCCTGCTCGCTGAACTCGACCGGCTGGCCCGACCTGCGGGCCTGCTCGACCAGGTCCCCCACCTGCCCCAGGGCGGGCGCCCGACCCGCACTCGCCGGGTCCGCAGAAGCCGACTCGCCGGTCGCCTCCAGGACACCGAGCAGGTACCGCAGCTCCGTCAACGCCCGACGGCCGGTGTCGCTGACGGCCGTCAGTCCCTCACCGGCGCGTTCCGGCGCGGACGTGAGCAGGAACTGCGCCGCGTCGGCTTGGACCACCATGGCCGTCACGTGGTGGGTGACCACGTCGTGCAGCTCGCGGGCGATCCGCGCCCGCTCGGCGGCCGTGGCCGCCTCGGCAGCCAGTCGCCGTCGCTTCGCCTCTTCCGCCCGCCGCGTGCGCACCGTACTCCCCGTCAGCCAGGCTGCGGCCAGAGCCAGAGAGAACGCGAGATAGTCCGGTATCGACTGCGGTGAGCCGAGGTGGTCCAGGGCGATGGCCAGCACGGCGTAACCCGCACTCGCCACGACGACCAGGCCGCGGCGGAAGCGGATCTGATGGGCCCCGGCGGAGTACAGGGCCAGATACAGCCCCACACTCGCGAACGTCGTCGCGAAGCCCAGCGCCTGGTGCACGGCGAACGCGCCCGCGACGACGGCCAGACAGGCTGCGGGCCGTCTGCGGCGGACCGCCAGCGGCAGGATCTGGGCCAGGACCAGCCCGGCGCCCAGCGCGTTCGCCGGCCGCTCGGGCAGATCGCCGATCTGGGCACCGAGGTGGGACAGGGTCGGCACGAAGGCCAGCAGGGTGAGCGTCAGAGCGAGGACACCGTCCCTGAGGAGGGCATCCCGCCCCTGCCACCAGTCGAGCGGCGCCTGGAGCAGCGGGAGACTCCAGGGCGCCTGGCGGGGCATCACTTCCGTCTCCTCCAGTCGGCATGTCTCAGTGGCCCGCCCGCCGGCGGGCCCTGATGCCACCGTTCCGGTGGGCGAGGACGAGCATCGGGACGGCGAGAGCCACGCCGATGAGGACGGGCACAATCGATGCCTCCAGGCCAAAGCCGCCACCGGTCAGGAAGGCGGAGCCATGGACATCGACGGTGAACAGACCCTCGGGCGTGTGTCCGGAGACCGGGACGCCGAGCAGCTGCTCCGTGGTGTTCCAGGCGAAGTGCAGACCCGCGACGAACCAGATGTTACGCCGCCACAAGAACGCGGCTCCGAGCAGGACTCCCGCCTCCAGAGCGATCGCCAGTCCGCTCCACGCGCTCGCGCCCGGGGCTCCCAGGTGGGCGATACCGAAGAACAGCGAGGTGATCACGATGGCGGCCCGGCTGCCCCACAGTTTCTCCAGAGCCTGCAGGGCAAGACCGCGGAACAGCAGCTCCTCGGTGACCGCAGCGCCGGCCTGCACCGCGACTGCGGCCCAGACGACCGACATGAAGCCATTGCCTGCCCAGGAGAACGAATAGCCTCCGAACGCCGTGATCAGAAGGGCGGAGACGAGGATGAAGCCCAGGCCGATCCCGCCGCCCAGCAGCGCCTCCCGGCCGGCTCCGGACCAGGCGGTCTCCGGCGTAGGGCGTCGCGCGACACGCCGCATGACCACCCAGTACACGGCCACCGCGGCGGCTGCGCCCAGCACCGGCACCGGTCCGGGTCCGGTCGCCGTCAGACCCGAGACCAGGCCGACGCCGACCATTCCCGTCAGCATCCAGCCGAGCGGAGAGCGCACGATCCGGCCGAAACGGCCGCCGTCTCTCTCGCGGTCCTTGTCCGGGCCGGAGCCTGTGCCGTGTCGTACGGCTGACGTGGTGCCCATGGTGGCCTCCCCGGTAGTGGTCACACCCGTGGTGACCTGACGACCACGCTAGGAACCCGAGGACGTCCGCGAATCACCCCCGCATGGACAGTTCCTGTGGCTCTCACGGGGGATGCGCGACCCGCCCCCGCCCGCTCCGCCACGGGACGCGGTTGAAGCACGAACAGGACCGGACGTCGTACGAGACGGCGCGGAGCACGACGCCCCCAACTCCGGCCCGCCCCCGCACCGTACCCACGCCGAACTGGTCGGCAGGCCGCTGGACGGCCCGCTGCTGGACACCCACGGGTGGCCGGACCGGGAAAATGGACGACGCCCTGACCACCGAGCTCTCCCGGTGGCCCGGCGGATGTCGGCGCGGGCCGCTCGCCAGGCTTCCAGCATGGGGCGGATCAGCTCCCACCGGGCGTCGGACGGCCGCTGGGATAGCGTCGTCGCGGCTGCATACAGCCGGGATACGGCAAGGAGTTCACCGGCAAGCGGGGCGCACGGTGCCTGGTGGAGCGCGTCGCCGAGCCGGAGCGTATGCGGGTCGAACCGGCGGCGGTCGATCTGGCGCAGGTCCTGCTGCGAGTGACCTCCACAGCGGATGAGCAGGTGCGGCGCGCCGCGGGTGACCTGCAGCCGGACGCCGGACGCCGGACGCCGGACGCCGGACGCCGGACGACGGCCGACGGCCGACGGCCGACGGCCGACGGCCGACGGCTGGCGCGCTGGCTGCGCGAGGGTGGTCTGCCGCACCAGGACTCGACTCCGGAGAAGTGGCCGGCCGCCGATCCGGCCGGCGCCCCGCCCGGACGGTGGGAGCCCGCGCACCTCGGGCCGGATCGGGATATTCCGCCTCCGCCGGTCGCCGCGGTCGTGTTCGGTCCATACGAACGGGACCGTTCCCCATAGGCAGCCACAGCCTTCACGGCGCCTACGCTGCACCGTACTGGGTCGCTCAGCTGCCACATCACCGCGACAAGGTGGCCGCACACGCCAAGGACTCGGTGAACAGCCGCATGCTCGCGCGTCTGGCCGAAGCGGGCGGCCCGGCGGGGTACGCCCTGCACGGGCGGATCGCCTGGAAGATCGGCTGTCCCTGGATCGGCTACGACCGTGACGACGCGGTGGACGCCCTGCTCTTGCTCGCCGCCCAGAGGCGGCTGGACGGCCGGCTGCTCGCGGGGCAGTTGCAGGCGTTGATACGCAACGGATCGAGCTCACCGAAACGCGTCACCGACGGACTGCGCGCGGCAGCCGAGACCGGCGCGTACGTCACGGTCTGGTCCGTACCGGAGGCCGCCCTGCCCGCGCTGCTGCGCGGCACACCGGTCCGGGAAGCCGGGGCACTCCTCGCGCTCGCGGTCGAGTGCGCTTTGCGCTGCGCGGCCAAGAGCCGTACCCCCGAGGTCGAGGCGGTGGCCGCGCGCACCGGATCGAGCCAGACGGTAAAGCACGCCAGGCTGCTGCGAGACGTCCTGAGCTGAGACTACCGGCCCGTCCCCGCCCTCGTTGTGCCACGGCCGTGGGGGTGTCCGCGAGCGTCCATGACTCGACGGCGGTCTGAACCCGGAGCACGCGGGCGTAGGCTCCAGGAATGCGGATAGGCGAGTTGTCCAAGCGCACGGGCGTGAGTCCGCGCTCACTGCGGTACTACGAAGAGCAGGGCCTGCTGACCAGCTCACGCTCCGACGCGGGGCAGCGTCACTATTCCGATGCTGCGGTCCAGCGCGTGTCACTCATCCGACAGCTGTTCGACGCGGGTATGTCCAGCAGGGTGATCGCGACCGTGCTGCCGTGTGTGGACGTCCCGGGTGACCTGGGCGTCGCCGAGGAGACGTTCACGGCGATGATGCGTGATCGCGACCGGATCGACGCCGACATTGCGCACCTGATCGAGACCCGGGATGCACTCGACGTGCTGATCAGGGCCAACAGCCGACACCGGGTGGAGCTGTCCGCGGCCCCGGGACCGGTGGCGCGGTCGGCCTGATGCTGTGATCTGCGTCTCAGCCGGTTGCCCCTCACATCAATGTCAGAGGTGAGGATGGCGACAACGCCCGGAAACACCGGGTCGGTCATACAGGAGGCGGCGGAAGATGGGGCAGGCGTGGGGTTTCGGCAGGTACGGCGGGCCCGAGGTGCAGGAGTTCTTCGATCGTCCCGACCCTGTCCCCGGTCGCGGCGAGGTGCTGATCCAGGTCGAGGTCGCCGGCGTGAATCCCCTCGACCACCTTCTGCGCTCGGGTCTGGTCGACGGGCTCGACGGCGGGCGTCCGTTTCCCCGCGTGCTGGGCATGGAGGCAGCCGGAACCGTTCTCGCCCGGGGCGAGGACGTCAACGGGCTCGAGGTGGGTGACGCGGTCTTCGGCTTCGCACTCACCGGTGGCGGCACCTACGCCGAGACGACGGTGCTGTCCGCGCCGAACACCGCGCGCATCCCGGAGGGTCTGCCCGCGACCGTGGCGGCAACGCTGCCAGTAGCCGGGACGACCGCGGTGGACGTGCTCGACCAGCTCAGCCTCCCGGCCGGTGCCACGGTCCTGGTCAACGGAGTCGGGGGCGGGGTCGGCCTCGCCGTCGCCCGGCTGGCTATCGGGCGCGAGCTGCGTGTGATCGGCACCGGGAGTACCGCCAAACGCGAGCATGCCGAGGCCATCGGGGTGCGGTTCATCGACTACACCGCCGAGGACGTCGCCGCCGCGGCACGCGAGCTGGTTCCGGACGGCTTCGACGGGATCGTCGACCTGGCCGGAGGCCCCTCGCTGCGGACGGTCGCTCCGCTGGCCCAGGATCCCCGCAACGTCATCGCTGTGGGTGATATGTCTGTGCCCGATCTCGGTGGGCGTTTCGTCGAGCGTCGCGTCGACCGCGAGAACCTGGAGTGGTCGGCCCGGCTGGCCCTCGACGGACTCCTCGTACCCGTCATCACCGCGGTCCATCCGCTCTCCGACGCCCCGGCCGCCCTCGCCACCGTCGAGAACGGTCACACCTCGGGCAAGGTTGTCATCAAGGTGGCATGAGAAGTGCCCGGCCGTCGGACGCCGTCGACCGTCCACTGCGGACTGACGAGAACCCGTGGTCAACGCATCATCAACTGAGCACGTTCACCTCTGTACGGGGTTGAGCACGTTCAGGCGTACGCCGACAGGGGCCGGATCGCCGGCACCGCACCCGCGGCCTGACCGGTCCACCGGCCGCCGACTGCGGTCGTCCGCCCGGCCGGTCAGCTGCCGGCCGGGCGGACGAGGTCTGCGCGGCAGGGATACGGGGGGCCCGGCGTGCAGGTCGGCGCACAGCTCGTCCAGCAGGGCTTCTTCGTAGGCCGGGCGGGCGCGGGCGCGCATGGCACCGGCCAGGGCGGGGTCCCGGCCGGTGGCGGCAGCTGCCCGGTTTCCAGGCGCGCGGGCCGGTAGGGGGCAGGGTGGAGGACGGCGCGAACATGGGCCAGGCCCGCGGGGTCGAAGTCGGTGCGGGCGGCGATGCGCCACCCTCGTTCGGCCAGGCGGGCCAGGGCGGCCAGTTCCTGCGCCGAGGGGGTGCCCACCGTGCGCAGCAGCCGGGCGTGCCGCGCCCCGTCGTGTTCGAGGGCGGCCGCTGTCACCGAGGGGTTCTCGGTGACGAACACCCACCGCTCTCCCGCTCCGGGGGCGGGCCATGCGGCGCGCTGCAGGGTCCAGGGGGTGAAGCACCACGGGCTCCCCGGCGGGGATGCGCCGGGTGGCGGGGGAGAGGTTGAGGACGAGCAGGCCGCCGGTGAACCGGTCCTCGTCGACACCCAGCCGCGCCCAGGCCGCACGCCGGCCCCCGCCGGGCGGTGCGGGCCGGCAAGCAGCGATGGCTGGGGCCAGCCCGCCCAGGTCGGTTCCGGGATCCAGGCCGTGGGGGTCGCCGGCCGCCTCGTGGACCAGGCGGCGGCGGTCTGCCCGCCCCGTTGCGGACCTGTTGGGCCAGGGAGGCGGCCTCCTGCGGCCAGCGCCCGGTCAGGAGGTCCGGTGAGGAGCCGGCGGTCAGGGCGAGCCAGACGTACAAGGGGGCGAAGGCTGCGTCTCCGGGGTACCGGGCGTCTGGCTGCTGGGAGCAGGCGGGGGGTTCGGTGGGCAGGAGGCTGGTGGCGGTTACCGCCCGGGTGTCCGGCGGGTCGGGCTTGACCATGCCGAACTCGATGCGCGCGGGTGGCTGAAGACCGGCGGTTTGCAGACGCTCGGCCGCGTCGGTGGCCTCGCGGACGAAGACGTCCCTGCGCGGTTGCTGTTCCGGCCACGGGCACACCCGCGGCGCGTCCCCGGCGCACCGGAGGGCGGAGGCGTCACGCGCCTGGGTGCCGTCGAAACTCAGGGGCATGGCCAGCGCGGCCGCGGCGGGAGTGCAGGCCAGGAACAGGGCCCATGCCGATGCGGTCCGTCTCCTGTTCTCCTTGAGCAGCAGCGCGGCCAGGGCCGCGGCGACCAGGCCGAGGCTGGAGGCCGCGGTCGCGCCGAGACTGCGCGGGGACGGTTCCTGGTTCAAGGAGCGGCATTCGCCGGTGCCTTGCCCGTTCAGGTGGCGCAGCCAGGCGGTTTCCCCCGGGGCCGCCGGCCAGAAGCCCCGGAGGTGCCCGTCGATCAGCATCACCGCTGCCGCGAGGAGCCTGGGGGCTTTGGGACCGAGGAGGTAGAGGCGAACGTGGTGACCGAGCCTCCGCTCAAGGCCGTGAACGGCCGGCGGGCCAAGCGGCGCCGACCGTCAGCCGGTCCTCTCCCCGCTCCGCTTGTTTCTGGCCCGCACGATCAGGGTGAGGACCAGGGCGCATCCGGCCAGCGAGAACGCCCACGCGTTGACGTAGCCGGGAACGATCACGTCGACCGTCCGTCCGTCGTCCAAGCGGCACCCGAAACGCAGTGGGACGAACGAGGGGTCGTAGCCGACGACATGCTTCCCGCCGACAGCATGGCACGCCATGGACTCGCCGTAGTCGTCGGTGAACATCAGGTGCAGCAGTCCCCAGGTGTACATGCCGACCGCCCCGGCCCACACCAGGAGCGCAGCTGACTTCAGGGCCGCCGTCCACGTCGCTGCGGCCGGAGCCTTCTTGATGCGAACCAGCAGCACGATCCCGGTCCAGAGTCCGCACAGGAGGAGTGTCGGGGTGCCGACGACACCGGACAGAGTCAGCACCAGTGCTGCGAGGGGGTTGTACTCCGCGAACGGCTCGTCCGCTGACAGCATGCGCTTCGTCTCCGTTGGGTGTACTGGGAACGGAACTGCGACTCCCCAGGGCAGCGCGTCCTACGACCACCGGCCGGCGATGCGCCTGCTGCAGGCCCACATCGACCGGCGCACCGGCCGCGGCTGACTCCGGCCCGGCTGCGGAGCAGAGGGCCGGGGCAGTCGGTCAGGTGCTGAGGCCGGCGGCGCTCCTTTGCTTCGGCTGCCACTCCGCCGAGTGGCTCAGGTGGTGGTCCAGGTGCGCAGTCGGCGGGCGATTCCGGCGACTCCGAGGGCGCCGCTAGCCGCGTCCCGTACCAGGGCGACGGCTTCCTTGGGTGGGTAGTCCAGCCGGTGGCCGTTCAGGGCGAGGAACGCCTCGGTCGAGTGCCAGGCGAACGCCTCGTTCGAGTGCTCCAGGCAGGGGAGCTTGGCCAGGGTCTGCAGCAGCGCGCCGGCCTTGAGGTGAGGTGAGCCGTAGACGTCGTGGTCCAGAGCCCGGGCGCCGGTGCGGGCGACCGCCGCGTACAGCGGCCCCAGATCATCGACCTGGGGGTCGCCGTCGAGGAGCTCAGCGGCGTGCAGCAGGAAGGGAACATCCAGCCGGTGGACCGGGTCGGGCTCGCTCACGCGGCGTCGCCCCGCCCCGGCTGCGCGCGCTGGCCCATCTCGTGCCGGGCGGCCCGCTCGGAGGCCCGCTGCTCGGCAGTGGGATCGATAGTGGCGGGCTCGGCGGCGAACGCCGCGCCGCTGCGGTCCATCGACATCCTGAAACCCTCCAGGAACCGCCGCTCCACCGCGGTGGCACGGTCGTAGGCGGCCGACAGGATGTACTCCTGCATGCTCACCCCCGCTTCCCGAGCGGCCGCCGCGATCGCGGCCCGCTGCTCGGGGTCGGGGAACCGCAGATTCATCGCCTTCGATTCCGTCATGGCCCCCACGGTACCAGCGGTACCACGCCGTCGTCAGGGGCACGGCCGTAGGACACGCACCCAACCATTCGCGAGGAAGGCCTGACCGATGTCGACCTGCCTCTCACCCGACACCCCCGGCTGGGCGCCGAAGACCGAGGCCGACCTGCGCACCGTCTTGGAGCAGGGCCTGATCGGCGAGTCGCACCACCTGGACGCCAAGGAGGCCCCGGGCCCCGGGCGAGAGCTCCAACAAGGAACTCGCCCGGGACCTGGCGTCCTTCGCCGTCGACGGCGGCACCCTGCTATCGGCGTCGCCGAGGACACCGAACACCGCACCCTCACCCTTGCCCCCCAGCCGCCGACGGGCCCGGCCGAACGCGTGGAGGCTGTGGGAGGAGATCGTCCCGCTTGGCTACCAGGGCAACTGCCAGCGGGTTCGCGCCTACCTGCACGACAAGCGCACATCACCGCAGCCGGTGACCGCCCGGCCACCCTCGCCCCGGACCGTCGCGGGATGGATCCTCCGGCACCCGGAAACCCTCACCGAGGCCGAGCAGCACCAACTCAAGGCCATCCGGACGAACTGCCCCGAACTCGACGCCCTCGCCCGGCACGTCCGCACCTTCGCGACCGTGCTCACCGGCTGCCAGGGCGAGCGGCTGCCCGATTTGCTCGACGCCGTCCGGCAGGACGACCTGCCCAGCCTCCACACCCTCGCCGCCGGCATCGACCGAGACCGCGACGCGGTCATCGCCGGTCTCACCCTGCCCTGGAACTCGGGCGTCATCGAAGGCCGTGTCAACCGGATCAAGATGCTCAAGCGCCGGATGCTCGGCCGCGCCGGCCTGGCCCTCCTGCGGAAGCGCGCCCTGCTCTCCCTCTGACAACCGCTGTCAGTGGCCGCTGCGATGATCACCGCACGTCAACGCGAGGAGAGCGCCATGGGAACCTGGGACATCGGCCCTTTCGAGAACGACATGGCCGCGGACTTCGCCCACACCCTGGACGAGGCGGCCCCGGACAGGCGCGAGGGCCTCGTGCGCACGACGCTCAGCCGCACCATCCAGGCCCGGGACTACCTCGAAAGCCCAGAGGGCGCAGAGGCTGCCGCAGCCGCCGCTCCCATCGCTGCACAGTGCCCGGGCGGTGAGCCGATCAGCACAAGCTACGGGCCCAAGGAGACCCTTCCGGTCTTCGCCGACGGTCTTCGGCCGCTTGCTGTCGAAGCGCTCGACCGCGTGGTCGCCGAGGAGTCCGAGCTCGCCGAACTCTGGGACGAGACCCCCGGTGGCCCGAGGTGGCGGCAGGGCGTCAGCCGCCTTCGCGCCGTCCTCGCACCCGAATCCGGCCCTCAGGAAGAGGTACTGTTCGACAGTCAGCTGGTAGCCCGGTGTTGCGGATCACAGGACTTGAGCCAGAACCGGTGAGGGCCCTGTCCCACTTCCTGTCGCACAACCTGCGGAGAGTCGGATCGTTCGGGCAGTCCATGCAGTAGGCGCGTACAGACCCGTGGTAGTCCGCTGCAACGGCTTCGGCGGGCACCTCGCGATGTGTAGGACGTGTCACCCCCGGTACTGCTGTGCGACTGCCGTGAAGGCGGCCTTGGGCTCCCAGTCCATGTCGGGGTAGGTCCGGCCCCGGTGCCCTTCGAGGTGTTTGACGATGCCCAGGCTGGCCCGGTCCAGGTCGTCCCGGGGATCGCCGTTGGGGCGGTGCGGGTAGCCGGACAGGGCGAAGAGGTACACGAACGCGGCGTCCACGCCCTCGGACTGGAAAATCTCCAGCAGTTCGCTCAGGTACGCGGCCTGGCCGGCCTCGTCACGCTCGTACACGCCGTTCAGCCGTAGCGGAGCTTTGGTCTCCGGATCGTGCTCGACCACTTCCAGCACCCGCCCGCCACGGTCGCCCGCGCCCCGGTAGGCCGCAGTGCCGAACCCGGTGACGGCGAGCGGCTTCGGGCCCTGCGCCAGCGTTCGCACCGCGTCCCGGAACCGGTCGGCGACCTCGGCGGAGCGGATCAACTCGTACGTCACAATGTCGAAGGGAGCCCAGTCCACCTGCTCGAACTGGATGGCCGCGTAGGTGAGCCGGCCTCGGAAGCGTTCACGGACCGTGGCCACGGCGTCGGCGAGGAACGCGTTGACCCGCTCGCCGAGTACGCGTATCGCCTCGGCCCGTCGCTCGGGGTGGCGCATCAGATACCCGACCCGCTCCTCGGGGTTTTCGCCGGGCAGGAATCCTCTGTTCATCACGCTCAGCTCGACCCCCGCGACGAATACGACGGTGGCTCCCCGCCGGCGGAGCCGTTCCGCTCGCTCGGCGCAGTCGCGGAAGAGCGTGAGGATCTGCTGGGAATCCAACTCCAGCGGATAGGGCGAGAACCAGATCTCCAGGCCGAGTTCGGCGGCGGCAGTTGCGGCGAGCTCCAGCCGTTCCGGGTCGCCGCCGATGATCTGCACCGCGTTGCAGTGCAGGTCGTCGCGGATGATGGCGAGTTCGCGGCGGACGACCGTCGGATCGAAGCAACCGCGGGAGGCTCGGCCGTGCAGGACGAATTCGGTGTCGTAGGTCATTCCTCTTGCCCGCATGGTGACGTCCTTCCTCGGCCGCTCTCTGGTCGAGAGCGAGACTGACAGAGAAAAGTGCGCGCACGCAAGTTTGCGTGCGCGCAGTCTTGTGTGGGAGTCTGGCATCGTGACGACGCCCCCACCGCGGCTGCGGGAACGGAAGAAGCAGGCCACGCGTGCGGCGCTGCGCGAGGCGGCCCTGCGCCTGGCCATGGAGCGAGGGCCTGACCAGGTGCGGGTCGAGGACATCGCCGAAGCGGCCGGGGTCTCGCCGCGCACCTACAACAACTACTTCTCCAGCCGGGAGCAAGCGATCGTCTCCGCCGTCACCGCCGACCGGGAGGCGCGCATCGCGGAGGCGGTCGCGGCCCGGCCGGCGGAAGCGCGTCTGGCCGACGCCGTCACCGAAGCGGTGATCGAGCAGTACACGGACACCGGTGAACGCGCACGCGAGGCACTGTTGTTGATCACCTCCCGGCCCGCGCTGCGCGATGCGTTCCTCGATGCCGCCGCCGGTATCGAGCACCCTCTCGCCACGGTGATCGCCGAACGTCTGCCTGAGACCGGCGCCCACACGGCCCGGGTGCTGGCGGCGAGTGTGGCCGCGGCGGTGCGCATCGCGCTGGAAGGCTGGCTCCGGCCGGCCGAAACCGCGCAAACGCCCGAAAGGCGCACTGCTGGAGCGCTGGTCGTACCCTCCGGCTCACTGCCCGACCAGCTCCGCGCGGCACTGGCCCCGCTGGCGCCCGCGTTCGACGCCGCCGAACGGCGCACCCGGCCATAGTGGTCCTGGTGAGGCACTCGCCGAGGTTTCGTCCGTCCGGCATGCTCAGCGGGTCAGCAGGACCTGCCTGCGGAAGAGGTGGAAGCCGCCGATTCGCACCCGTCCGACAGCAGCGCGCCGAACTCGCCGATCAGCCGCGCCGGCTCGGGGCCGTCGACGTGGAACCGGGCGGGCTTGGCCTTGTGTCCTGCTCGCTGCCCTGTTCCTGCCAGACAAGTTCCACGTAGTCCCAGGCCCGCGCGATCTGCTCGGGGTGAGGGCAGACGGCTTAGAGGTCCTGACAAAGGCGTTTCACGTGCCGGTGTGTGATGAGGCAGGTGGCGAGGCCGAGGAAGGCTTCATGGATGTCGTCTCGTCGTTCCCAGCGGATGCGGAGTCGCCGGAAGCCGTGCAACCAGGCGATGGTGCGCTCGACGACCCAGCGGTGCATCCCGAGGCCGGATCCGTGGTCGACACCGCGGCGGGCGATGACGGGTTTGATGCCCTGCGCCCAGACCAGGCGGCGGTACTTGTCGTGGTCGTAGCCGCGGTCGCCCAGGAGGATGTCGGGCCACCGGCGCGGCCTGCCCACGAGTCCCGGCACGGAGGGAATCTTCGCCAGGAGGGGCAGGAGCTGGGTGACGTCGCCCTCGGTTGCCGCCGGTCAGCGACACCGCGAGCGGGATGCCCTGGCCGTCGACGAGGACATGGTGCTTGCCGCCCGGCCGGGCGCGGTCGACCGGGCTGGGGCCGCTTTTGGGCCGCGCCGAGCGGCCCGCACGTGGGAGGAGTCGATCACCGCCCGCGACCAGTCCAGCCGCTTCGCGGCCCGCAGTCTCGCCAGCAGCACGAGATGCAGCCGGTCCCAGACGCCGGCCTCGTTCCAGGCCGCCAGCCGGCGCCAGCACGTCATGCCCGAGCCGAACCCCAGCTCCTGCGGCAGGTACTCCCACTGGATCCCGGTGTGCAGCACGAACAAAATCCCGCACAACGCCTGCCGGTCCGGAACCCGCGGCCGCCCCGCCACCAACTTCGGCCCCGGCTCAGGCAACAACGGCTCGACCAACGACCACAATTCGTCCGAGACGATCCACGGACGCGACTCCCTCTTCCACACACCAACCAACGAGTGACCAAACCGACAGCCACACCATCAGACACTTCTGTTAGCAGTTCTTACAGTCCCCCAGTTGAGGGAACTGGACCGCAAGGGGCGCTTGCGGTGCGGTCCGTGCTGTTCCGGGCCTGCGAGGTTGTGTGCTGCGGGGCGAGTGCACCGGTTGGGCCATCGGCATTCCCTCGTCCTCGTTCTCACGGTGGCCCGGACCGCTGTCGGCGCTCGATGGTTTTCGGGCTGGGTGTAACGGGTGCAGGGGTGCCGGACATCTACCGGGGCGGAGGGCAGATGGAATCGACGATCGAGGAACAGTTCACCGCCTTGTACCGGCGTCATCGAGAGGCAGTGGAGCGGTACGTGCTGCGGCGGGCCGGACCGGAGGAGGTGGGGGATGTGTTGGGGGAGGTCTTCCTGACCGCGTGGCGCCGGTTCGACCAGATACCGGATGAGCCGTTGCCGTGGCTGTACGGCGTGGCCCGGCGGGTGCTGGCCAACGACCGCCGCGCCGCCCGGCGCCGCACCAACCTGGAGGACTTACTGGCTGTCCAGCCGCACCGGCCCGATGCCGGGCACGCGGAGGAGGTAGCCGCCCGCACCGACCTGGCCCAGGCCTTCGGCCGACTCGGCACCGTGGACCAAGAGGTGCTGCGGCTGGCGCTGTGGGAGGAACTGACCCCCGCCGAGATCGCCCGGGTGCTGGGCCAGAGCAGCGTGGCGGTGCGGGTGCGGCTGCACCGTGCCCGCGGCCGGCTGCGCAGGCAACTCCAGGCGCACCCCGCCGCCTCCGCCCCGACCAGCACATCCGTCCAGCAGGAGGTCACCCATGCGCGACACTGACAGGCTGCTGCGCGGCCTGGATCCCGCCCGTAACAGCACCCCTGTGATGACCGATGCCGAAGCCGAGGCGCTGCTGGCCCGTATCACCGCCACCCCCCGCCAGCCGTCGTCTTCCCGCGCGCGGACCCGCCGACGTCCACTGGTGTGGACCGCGGCAGTCGCGGTCACCGCTATGGCGGTGGTCGGCGGCATCGGCCTGTTGGACAGCCCCGTCCAGACCCCCGCCTACGCCGCCACCCCGGCCCCACTCCACCTGCAGGACCCTGCAGGCACCCCGGCCGCGCAACTGCTCCGGCAACTGGCGAGCAAGGCGGAACAGCAAACGGCTCCAGCCGCACGCCAGGACGCCACGGCGCACTTCGCGTACGAGATGTGGTCACTGTTCACCACTATCGACGGCAAGCGGGTCACCTCCGAGGTCGTCCCGCAGCGCTATGAGACCTGGCACCGGCCCGACGGATCCACCCGCCAGGTCATCACATGGGACGGCGGTCGGGAGGCGGACGACTTCCCCGCGGGAGAGCAGCCCGCCCGGCCGCCCATAGGTGGGGGTGCGCAAGCCATGAAGGACTGGGTCCTCTCCCAGGGCGACGGTCGGGGAGCAGGCGCGTTCCTCAGCCGCCTCAACGAACGCGCTCTGAACACGATCCTGTCCCCGCGCCAGCAGGCCGGAGCGCTACGCGCGCTGGCCACATTCGACGGGGTGGAGTACCACGGCACCGTCCGGGACCGCTCCGGCAGGCCGGGCATGGCCTTCTCCACCGACTCCGACTTCGGCGGGCTGCCGAAGAAGCAGACCGTGATCTTCGCCCCGGACACGGGCAAGCTCCTGGCCTACGAGGAGATGCTCACGAAAGACGCCGGCGCACTGAACGTCAAGATCCCATCGGTCACCGAGTACGTCACCCACCTCGACCACGGCTACACACGCGGCGGCTGAAGAATTACCACAGGGCCCCTGATGCCCCCTCCCACCGCGTACGTGGTGGGAGGGGGCATCAGGGGCAGTGCTAGAGGCTCAGCCCACCGGCTATCCCTTTGCGGTGAAGCAGTCAGCCCGATTGTCGACGACACCACCGACGTACCTGTTCTTCATGTGCTGGGACTCAGACCACAGGTAGTCGGTGCAGCTGCTGTCGTCGCCGCTGCGGGTCCGTCCGTAGACAACGATGGTCTTTCCCCCGCCATTGACCCAGGAGGATGTCTTGTTGACGAAGTCGTACTTGGAAAAGTAGACCGGTTTTTCGTGGGTGGCGTTCCACTGCAGACGTCTCCCGCCGTAATTCTCGTACTGGTAAAAGCAGTACCAGTCGTTGCCGAATACCTCGGTCGGACAGCCCTCGTGGTCGCCAGCCACCCACTCTGCGACGAGGGGGCCCATCTGCGGTTTCCCGGCGAGCTTGGCCTGGAGCTTGCGTGCTGTGGGCGAACTGGTCGGCGCCTTTGCCTCTCCCGGGCGAGGGAAGGACATGATGACGGCTCCGCCCTCCCAGGAGATCTCGTAGGGACTGATCTGCGTGCCCCCCTCGGTGCTGGCGAGCACCTCATCGATCGACTCCTGCAGTGTCCCAGTAGGTGCTGCGGGGTCATCTGCCCCGGGCGCTTCAGACGCCTGGGCCTGGGTGATGCCCGCCAGACTTGCGATGGCGGTGACCGCCACGGCAGCGGTACGTAACGAGCGACGATTCGTACGCAAGGATTCCCCCTCATGAATGGTGGTTTTGGGCATGCCTAGACGGTGTCCCGTAAATTCTCAGGGACGTGTCGGCTGACCTGCTTGTTTGCTCGTCATCCGGTGAGGGTGAGGTTGTGCAGGCGGGCGATGCCGAGCATGGCGCGGTGGACGCCGTCGTCTCTGAGGCGGCAGTCGCGCAGGATCTTCCAGGTCTTCATGCGGGCGAAGGTGTGCTCGACGCGGGCGCGGACCCGGCGGTGGGAGGCGTTGTGCTCTTCCTTCCAGGCGGGCAGGTCCTCGTCCTGGTGCCGGCGGTAGTGCGGGATGGTCAGGCCGGTGCCGCGGTAGCCGCCGTCGGCGATCACTGTGGGGGTGGTGCCGACGGCGTCCTTGGCGCCGGATTCTTCCCAGGTCCGGCAGTCGTTGCGGTTGCCCGGCAGCGGCTTGCCGACGGCGACGACCAGGCGGGTGTCGGCATCGATGACGACCTGGTGGTTGGTGGAGTAGCGGTAGTTCTTGCTGGAGGCGGCCACGTTCCGGTCGCGGGTGGGGACCAGGGTGCCGTCCACGATGAGCACGGTGTTCTTGCGGTACCGCTTGCGGGGCTGGAGCGCGAGGGCCGGACCGAGGTGGTCGACGATCCGGTCGGCGGCCGACTTGGAGATCCCGAAGAGCGGGGCGAGCTGGCGCAGGGTGAGGTTGGTGGGCCAGTACGCGGCCACCAGCAGCACCCGGTCCTCCAACGGAAGCGACCACGGCCGGCCCCGGCGCACCGGGTCCGCTCCTTCCCGCCGCAGCGCGGTGACCAGCTTGGCGAACTGCCGCGGGCTCAGCCCGGTGAACGGGGCTATCCAGGACGGCTCCGACGCCGTGATCACACCAGCCACAACAAGATCATCTCATCCATGACCAGCAGTTACGGGACACCGTCTAGTAGCGCCAACTGACGACTTCTGTACGTCTGAGGTGCTGCCAGGCGGTCCGGGCATGAACACTGCATCACTGATCGATCACTCATAGCAATCAGTTTTAGGTCACGTTGATCACAGCACTTCGATTCCCTTCAGCACTGTCCAAGAGGATGAGGTCAGAAGCAGGTCGCCTGACCTGGGCTGATCAGGATGATGCCGCCCCCTTGGTAGACCGCGGTCAAGCCACGCGAGTCTCTCGGCGACCGTGGTGATCATGGAGTGGCAGTGATCTCTGGCCTGCGGCTTTGTCTGATACCGGGTGGTGTCGGCCTGTAAGCACTCCAGCATGCCACCGCACGGGGGTGTTCTCGGTCGCAGTCAAACCGTGCGAACAAGGGGCGGTACAGGGGCAAAGCGGACACCGCCAGTTGTGAGCGATCAAACTGCGCACCAGGGGTGGCTTCGCACGGTAGTCCCGGCCAGGAGGCCGGAGGAATCCGAGGCCACCCGGGTGGCGAAGGGCGGACGGAGTCGGACGGCAAGGTGAGCCACCCAGCCGACGCGTGGTGGTATTCGTGGTATGGACGACCGTCGACGCGTGGTGATCGTGGCCTATGAGAACGCGCAGATCCTGGATGTCGCCTGCCCCAGCGGTGCTCTGGACATCGCCAACCGCTACGGCGCGGCGCCGCCGTACACCATCGAGCTGAGCACTCTCGACGGCCGGACGGCGGGCACATCGGCCGGCATCGGCTTGGGACCGGGGCGGCGGCTGGCGGCGGTGACCGGCCGCCTGGACACCCTCGTCATCGTCGGCGGCCTCGGGGCGGAGACCGCCGCGCAGGACCGGCGGCTGCTGGCCCAGGTGCGCCGCCTGGCTGAACGCAGTCGGCGGGTGGCCTCGGTGTGCACCGGCGCGTACGTACTGGCGGCGGCCGGACTGCTCGACCACCGACGGGTGACCACGCACTGGGGGCATGGCAACCGGCTCGCCGAACGCCACCCGACCGTGACCGTGGACCCGGCTCCGCTCTTCGTACGCGACGGCAACGTCTACACCTCGGCCGGGGTCACCAGCGCACTGGACCTGACGTTGTCGCTGATCGAGGACGACCACGGGCCGACACTGGCGCGCGCGGTGGCCCGCGAACTGGTCACCTATCTGCACCGGCCGGCGGACCAGGCCCAGATCAGCATGTTCCTGGCGGATCCGCCGCCGGGGGAGAGACTCGTACACGACCTGACCGGCTACATCGCGGGCCATCTCGCCGACGACCTGTCCCCGAGGGCACTGGCCGAGCGGGCGGGAATCAGCACCCGGCACCTGACCCGCCTGTTCACGGCGCACCTGGGCACGACACCGGCACGTGCTGTACGAGCGGCCCGTGCGGAGGCCGCCGCCCACCTGCTGCGCTCCAGCGGCCTGCCGGTGGCGGCCGTAGCCCGGCGCTGCGGCCTCGGTTCGGCCGAGACCCTGAGGACGACGCTGCTGCGCCACTACGGCGTCGCGGGGGACGTGCTTCGCAGGATGCCGGACATGCCGAGGGCGCGCGTGCCCGCGCAGCGGCAGACTCCCCGCCATGGCAGACACAACGACACGTAGGACCGTACTGGGGGGCATGGCCGCCGGCGCGGCCCTGGCCACCGCCGGCGGCCTCACCACGGCCGGAGACGCGCAGGCCCGGCAGCGGCGCCGCCCGCGCACAGACGGACCCGAGATCGGGATCCTGCTGTACGACGGCTACAGCCTCCTGGATCCGACCGGGCCGGCCGAGGTGCTCTCCCGGCTGCCGGGCGCGACGGTCACGATGATCGGGCAACGCCGCGGTGCCGTCCGCACCGACACCAGGGACGTGGCCATACTGGCCGACCGCTCGATCGACGAGGTCGAGCGGTTGGACGTTCTGCTGGTACCCGGCGCCGGGGCGGACGGCACCGTCAACGCCATGAACAACCCCGCCCTGCTCTCCTGGATCCGCCGAACCAATCGATCCACCCGCTGGACGGTATCGGTCTGCACCGGCTCGCTCGTCCTGGCCGCAGCCGGCCTGCTGACAGGAGGCGAAGCGACGACTCACTGGGCCTCCGCCGACTACCTGAGCACCACGTTCGACGTCACCTACCTACCCGCGCGCTACGTCCGCTCGGGGAAGATCATCACAGCCGCCGGGGTCTCGGCGGGGGTGGACATGGCTCTGTACCTCGCAGCGCAGATGGCCGGCGAGACCGTGGCCAGAGCGATCCAGCTCGCCGTCGAGTACGACCCCCGGCCCCCGTTCGACTCCGGCAACGCCGCCGAAGCCGCCCCGGAACTCAAGGAGATGGCCCTACGGCTCCTCGAAGCCTCCCAGGCGCGGTAGGGCTCCGCCAGGTTCCCCCTGCCGGTTCCGTTCGGAAGACAGGGCGGGTGCGTGGACGTGCATGAAGGGGACGGGAGCCGGGCCGAGTCGGCCGTCAGTGAACTGACCGTGCAACTGCCCGCTGCGTTCTGGGCCTTCCACCGCCGGTGGGGACAGGCGGGAGTTGTACGGGTGGTCTACGGGTGAAAACACCACACGGCCGGTGCGCGGTGGGCCATGATCCCTCCCCATGAGAGCCGGGGGCAGCAGCCCCGCGGTGTTGGGGAGGAAGGAGCGGGCGGGGACGACCGACAAGATCACCGGCGGGCAGTGGGCGGTGCTGGAGCACCTCGCTGCGGCGGAGCGGGCCGGGGAGACGGTGCGGCAGACCTGGCTACCGGTGGGCGGCCCCTGGACGAGCGGGCGGTGCGGGCGCTGGAGTGGGTAGGGCTGTGCCGCACCGTCTCCGCCCCCGAGGTCCTGCGCGCCCACGCCGCCCGCCTGGAGGCGCTGGCCGGACAGGTGACCGCCCGCAACCGCCTGCACCACGCCTGTGGCCTCACCCACCCCCACCCCACCCCCTCCACCCCGACTGCCGAGACTCCGGTCGGCGCGGTGGCCCTGGAATGAGCAGCGGCCGAAGCCCCCGAGCGTGCCACCCCCCAAAGGTCGACCAGGCCCGGTCTGGCCCTACTGCCGGGTTTCGGTGTTCTTCCGGATGCCGGTGGCCACCTTCAAGTACCGGGGTCAGAGCAACAGCATCACTCTCCACAAGGCGGAGATGCCCAGTTCTCACGGACCGCCACCGAGTGTGGGACAGAGCCGTTTACTGGACAGGCCCCATGCCGACGCCTGCCAGGCTGCGGCGGTCCGGCGCCTTCTCGCGCCGGCGATCGCATCAGAGGGGCTCAGCTGTGGGGTGTCGCGCGACTTCGGCAACGTCTGTTTCAACAGGTGTACGCGAACATCCGCTGCGGATGAACGACACCGAGCACCGGTTCGGCGGACCCGAGCGGCCGCCCCGTCCCGCTGACACGGGCCGGGGCGGCCCGGTGCAGGCACGCACCTGGGGTCGCCGGTCAGGTCCAGGGGTTGGTGCAGCCCGTCGACCAGCGGTGGGAGCTGATCCTGTTGTTCGCGATGGCGTCGCCGTTGCCCCGGAAGCGGTTGTCGCGCAAGTCGTCGACGTAGTGCTCGCCCCAGGCCACGCAGCCGGTGCCACCGTCGTAGCCCGCGTTTTCAAAGAACTGGACGTTGTTGATGCCGCCGGCTTCCGACCCGGTGTTCAGCAGCGAGGTCGCCTTGTCGTTGGCGGGGCTGCGGAACGGACCGGCTGCGTCGTTCCAGTTGCTGTCGTCGCCCTTGGCCTCACCGAGGCGCTGGGAACAGTCCGTCGAGTCGTACGCCGTCACGTACCCGTCCCACGCCTTGAGGTTCCACAGGTAGGCACAGTTGGAGGCGGCGACCTTGTCCGGAGCCGCCTGGGCCGGGGCGGCGAGCATGGTGCCCGTCGTGAGGGTGATCGCTGCCGCCGTGAGGACGGCACGGAAATGGCGCATCGGTCTCTCCTTCGTTCGGTTTCGTTCAGTTTTCGCTCGGGGTGATCATTCGGTTCAGTGGCGGTGGTCCATACCGTCCGCTCGCCGCAGAGCCGCCAGCCTCATGCGGCTGCTGGTGGAGATCTCCTGGGCGTACCGCTCGCGCACGGGATCGCCGTAGTGGCGGTCCAGTTCCCGCAGGGTCGTCGTCAGTGAGGTCCTGCGCGCGCAGGTGGCCTCGGCGACGGCAAGAGCCACTTCGAGGCGGTGCGCGTCGGCGGCGTCCAGCCTCGCCGACCGCTCGTTCAGGTCGTCGTGCAGAGCGGCGGGATCGGCGTATGCGCGGCCGGTCGCCTTCCGAACGCAGGCGGACCACGCCTTCACAGCCTTTGTGAAGCGCGGGTCGCGCACCAGGCGCGGCGTGTACACGGGGACGAGGTTGGTGGCGACCTTGTCGGCGTGGAAGAAGACCTCCGTGTCGCCGTAGAGCTGCCGGCGGGCGGAGTGCACGCAGCCGCCGTCCTGGCTGCGGACGGACGCCCCGGTCGGCAGGCGCACCGACAGCATCCGCGCGTGCGGGCCTCCGGTGAGGGTGGCGAGGTACCTCTGCCGTTCGGCGGGAGACAGGCGGTTGCGGTACGGGATGTTGGGGTCGCGCTGCTTCGCCTTGAAGAACGACTGTCGCAGCCGCTCTCCGTACCCGTGCTCGCGCGCCCACCCGACGTCGTCCTGGACGAAGCGGTAGGTGAAGGCGTGGGCGGTGTCGGCGTCGACGCGGGGTGCGACCCAGTACCGGAAGCCCTTCCGTTCCATGCACGTCTGAATCAGGTGTTGTTCGGCGAGGTCGACGCGGTCCTGCTCGGCCCGGGTGAGTTCCCGTACCGGACCGGAAGGCTCGGTACCGGTGTGCTGGGACCCGGTGGATCCCGGTGCACATCCCGTCGGCCCGGCCAAGGCCGCCATCGCCGTGAGCACCATGGCCGCTGTGACGGCGGCCGGCCCATGGCGTCGTGGCCCGGCGCCTGTCTCCCCCGTTCCCATGCCACGCCCCCTTGTGAAGCCCTGATGCCTGCTTTCCGGATCAGGTCTAGCGGCTGGCCTTTGTTCGCGTTCGGGGCACTGGTGCCGAACAAACAACTCGTGAAAAATGTGGTACGGCCGTGAGGCTGTGATCAGGGGGACCGGGGGAGCGGGATGCCGCGCAAGGAACGACCGACAGACGCGGAGGGCGGCCCGTTACGGGAATTCGCGGCGGATCTGCGGCAGTTGCGGCACAAGGCGGGCAATCCGCCGTACCGGACGCTCGCGGAGCGGGTGAACTACTCGATCTCGACCTTGTCCCCCGCCGCGTCCGGGCGGCGGCTGCCGACTCGGGCGGTGACGCTCGCGTATGTCCGTGCCTGCGGCGGGGACGTGCGGGATCGGCAGAGGCATTGGCGTGAGGCAGCGAAGCTGCTCAGGGAAGGCCATGCCGCTCCCGACCCCCAGGAGGGATCTGGCAATCCCGCGCCGTACGCGGGATTGCGGTCGTTCAGGGAACAGGACGCCCAGTGGTTCTTCGGCCGGGAACGGCCGGTGGAGGAGTTGGCCGGACGGATGGAACGGCAGCCCTTCATCGTCGTCGTGGGGCTTCCGGTTCGGGCAGGTCGTCGCTCCTCAGGACGGGCCTGGTGCCGCGTGTGCGGGAGTCGGCCAGGGTGGTGGTGCTGACGCCGGGGCCTCGGCCGCTGGAGGAGAGTGCGGTGCAGCTCAGTGCCCTGACCGGCGCCGCACCGGGCGGGCCGGTCCTGCAACCGCTCGAACGCGAGACGCCCGGCGGCATCCCATACGACAAGCTCGCCGTCCAGCGCGGTCGTGTCCGGCAGCTGCTCGGCCCCGGCCACGATCTCCGGAAAGGCCGGCCCCATTTCCGTGCCGCGCCTGGAGCGCAGCACCACCCGGCCCGCGGCGACGGAGACGAGCGCCCGGAACCCGTCCTTCTCCAGTCTGCGGCATGTCTCAGGGACACCGAGTGGGAGGTCTGTTTCGGCACGGGCACAACGGCGGCGGAGTGCTGCGCGGTGACAGGGTGACACCCTTACGGCGAGACGGTCATCGTGCCTGGAGCCGGGGCCGGGTCGGCGTTCCTATGTCCCTTTGGAAGCGCAGCAGGCGACGTCCCTGACTGCTTGGCCGCAGCGTCTCACCGGTTGAAAGGCTGTCTGACCTGCCTCATTCCTTCAGGCGGGCATGGATGGCTTCGCTGATGGTCCGCACCGCACGGTCAACATCTCGCGCTGTGGCCTCGGGGGTGAGCTGTTCGGATTCGTAGATGAACGCTGTGGAGCCGCGCCGGCTGCCGCAGTAGTCGACGATGCCGTGCTCGATCTGCGTCCGCAGTGCGCTCTCGTATCCGTGGCGCTCGTATGCACCGGAGTCGTCGCCGGCGATGGGTAGAAGATGTGTGGTGAGGCCCTGCAGTTTCGGCTGCAGACCCGAAGCGGGGGAGTGTTCGAAGGCCCAGCCGTTGACGAAGACACGGTCGATCCACCCCTTCAACAGTGCAGGCATCGACCACCAGTACACGGGGAAGATCAGCACGAGATCGGTGGCGCGCTCAAGACGACGGTGTTCAGCCGCGACGTCGGCCGGATAGTTGCCGCCGTCGTGGTACGCCCGACGATCCGCCGGAGTGAACCGGGGGTCGAACCGCTCCTTGGCCAGGTCGGCGATCTCGACCGAACCGGGTTGAAGCGCTGCCTGAAGTTTTCCCAGCACGTGATGCGTCAGGGACCGGGGGTCGGGGTTGGCGGCGACCAGCAGGGTGTGCATCGATGGCTCCCGTTACGTGAGGATACGGACGTCGGCAAGTGGTGTGGATGTGCGGGATGGCGTGCGGTGCTCCGCTTCCCGGAGCCCGGTACGCCAGGCCAAGGCCCGCGGGACTCAGCACCGCCAGGCTTCCGCTGCCGTGGCCCGCAGGACGAAGTCCTCGAAGGTCCGCGGCGCGCACCCCAGCACGGTGGCGACGTCGTCCGACGTCCAGGCGGCGGCCCCGCGTTCAAGCAGCACGAACATCTCGGTGAGGTGCCGGGCCTCGTCCTCGCCCCAGCCCTCCTGGACCAACGTCGCGGTGTACTCGGCCGGGGAGATACGCCGGTGGACGATGGGCAGCCCGGACGCCCGGGAGATCAGCTCGACTGCCTCCGCCCAGGTCAGCCCGCGCGGCCCGGTCAGCTCATAGACCCGACCGGCGTGCTGTCCGGGCTCGGACAGCACTGCGGCCGCTACGTCGGCAACGTCCTCAAGGTCGATGAACGGCTCGGGGACCGCACCCGCCGGAAGCGCCGGCTCGCCGGCGGCCAGCGGGGCGCGGAAGGGGTGCCCGTCGAAGTTCTGGGCGAAGTTCGAGGCACGCAGGATGGTCCGTTCCAGCGCCGAGCTGCGCACGGCGTCCTCGGCCGAGCGCATGTCCAGACCGAACGCGGAGTCGCCCCAATCGTCGGCGCCGTGACCGGAGAGCAGGACCAGGCGCCGCACACCGGCGGCCTCGGCCCGCGCCACGAAGTCGTGCACCGGACCGGGCACGGGCGGAGGCACCACGTAGGCGGTGGTGACGCCCCGCAGGACCTGGTCCCAGCCGGCGGGGTGGAACCAGTCGAACGGGGTCCGACTGGAACGGGAGGCGGCGCGCACGGGCGTGTCGCGCAGCCGCAACCGGGCGGTCACCCGCCGGCCGGTGTTGCCCGTCGCGCCGAGGACAACAGTGATGGCGTTGCTCATGGCAGCGAGTCAACGGCATGCACCCGGACGGTTCCATAGGTAATACGCCAGATCACCTGGGTAATCGTCTGAATCGTTTAGCCTTGGCGGGTGGATGCTTTCGGCGACCTACTGCGCGGAGTGCGGGCCCAGGGTTCGTTGTTCGGCAGCTCGACCCTGACCCCGCCCTGGTCGCTGCACTTCGTGGACGGCGCGCCGCTGACCTTGTGCACCGTCCTCTCCGGAGGCGGCTGGATCGTGCCGGAGCGCCGCCCTCCCGAGCGTCTGGGCGTCGGCGAGACAGTGATCGTGCGGGGCCCCGCGCCGTTCCTCTTCGTCGACGAGGTGGGCACTCGGGCCGAACCCGTCGAGTGCGGCGCGTTCTGCTCGACGCCCGAGCAGGGCGGGACCCGCTACCGGCTTGGCTGGCACGACGCCGGTACCGGCGGGGAGGGCACGACGACCCTGGTCGTCGGCGCCTATCCGGTGCGCGGGGAGATCAGTCGCAGGCTGCTGGACGCGCTGCCCGTCGTACTGCGCGTGGGGTCCGGCGGCGGGCCCGACCCCGTGTGGGACCATCTCGCCGCCGAGGTCGCCGCCGACACCCCGGGCCAGCAGATCGTCCTCGACCGGCTGCTGGACTGGATGCTGGTGTGCGCGCTGCGCGAGTACTTCGACCGGCCCGGCGGTACTCCGCCGGGCTGGTACTCCGCCGGGCGCGACCCGGTGGTGGGCGGCGCGCTGCGCCTGCTGCACGGGGAACCGGCAGCGCCGTGGACGGTTGCCTCGCTGGCCAGCCGGACCGGGGTGTCGCGGGCCACGCTGGCGAAGCGGTTCACCGACCTGGTCGGCGAACCGCCCCTGACCTACCTCACCCATTGGCGCATGACGCTCGCGGCGGACCTGCTGACCGAGCGCGAGACGGCGACTGTCGCGGAGATCGCCCGCGCCGTGGGCTACTCCGACGCGTTCGCGTTCAGCGCGGCGTTCAAACGAATCCGCGGCATCAGCCCCAGCGCGTATCGGCGCACCGCGACGACCCCACCCCCACCCCCGCAGCCGGCCGGCACACCTCCATGACAAGGCCCCCAGCATCCGCCCCCTCGTCCAGGACCCTCCGCTGGTCAGCGAGATAGAGGTGCAACAGCCTCCGAGCGCTCACCCGCCCAGATGGACAGCAGGCGCTTCGACCGACAGGCAGCAATCACCCTGCCCGGCACACCTTCTCGTGTCTGGGGAACCGTCCCACTTCGGCTCCCCCGTCCACCCCGGCCGCAGATCCGGCACCGGGACGGCCACGCTCAGCATCGGCTCCGGCAACGTCGACGTCGCGCGTGATCCCTTCCACCGAGGACCCCAGTGCTGTCGCTTCGCTGCCGAGTCCCGCTAAGGGGTGAAGGCGGGAGGAGGTCCCGCCAGCAGGGAGGTACTGCTGTGATCGTCCGACTCGTGGGCGGCCCGCTCGGTGGCCGCGAGCTGTCGATTCCGGGCCCGTGGGCTGGGGGCCGGCTCACGGCTGGTGACGCCGACTGGGGTCTGTATGCCCCGGTGCACCACGACCCGGTCACCGGCGTCGTCCTTGCGGAGGTCCGCGTCACCGCGCCCCGCCGGCAGTAGCCGCGGCTTGGCTCGCGACACCATCGGCCTTGCAACACGGAACCGCGTTGCACTTCTGCCCTGCTGCAACATCGCCCAGAGCCGGGGCAGGGCACGCGTTGCACCCCGCGTTGCACCTGACCGCCAGCCCGTACGACAGCAGAAGACCCCGGGCGCTGCCATGACGGCCCGGGGCCTGCGCACCGGTGTGTCCGCCAGATCAACGACCTGCGGCCTGCGGCGTCACGCCCACTCCACCCCCAGCTCCCGCAGTGCGTTCCGCTGCTCCTGGGTGAGCTTGTCGCGCCTGGACTTGGTGTTCGAGACCCACACTGTGGGTTCTCGCCTGTGAGAGGGGGTGTCGGGTGAACTGCGGGGGTGTGCGTGGGGGAGTGGTGGTTACGTTCGGCATGTGGAACGCATCTACGCGGGTGAGGACGACATCCGGAGTGACCCTGGCGTGGCCGATCCGCCTGGCCCCCGTTGCCGGGCCTTGACCTGCTTGAGTGCCCGGACAGGTCTTCCCTTCGCGCACGCGGGGCAGTCCAGGCCGCCGACCTGGGGATATAGGAGATGCTGACACGGAGAGCGGAGTAATGCGTTCCGCTTTCGGGTAGTGACCCAGTGTGAACAGCATGTTGAGGATCAGGGAAGAGGGTGCCACCGCCGAACGCGTGTGGCCCGTGGTGACGGCCATGGTCGGGGATCTGCGGCGGCGGACGCCGCGAATGCTGGGCTTCCCGGCCAACCTCGCCTGGGACGCCTCCTCCGCACACAGCCTGCTGTCCATGATGATCAACAACGCCGGTGATCCGTCGGCCCATGACGACTCGGGAAACGACGCCAAAGCCTTCGAGCAGGCGGTGCTGTCCTGGTTCACCGACATCGCGGGCGGAGACCGGGACACCTATGGATACGTCACGGCCTCCGGCAGCGAGGGCATCCTGTTCGGCCTGTTCGTCGCACGGCACAGGTTCCCCCGAGCGCCGGTGTACCTCTCGGCGGACGCGCACCACAGCGTCCGCAAGGCGGCCGCCATCCTGCGGATGGAAACCGTCACCGTGCCCTGCCGGGACGACGGGACGATGGAACCGGCAGTATTGGCACGCCTGTGCCACGAGGCCCGGAGGGCAAAGGGCGGGCGGAGCGGGGACGGCGCGGTGGTCGTGGCCACGATCGGCACGGTGATGCGCGGAGCCGTCGACGACCTGCCCGCACTGCGGGACGCCGGCAGCGAGGCGGGTGGTGTCCACCTCCACGCGGACGCCGCCCTGGGAGGTCTGGTGGCCGCCTTCTCCCGCCCGGAGCCCGCCTGGAACCTCGCCCACGGTGCCGACAGTGTGTCGGTGAGCGGGCACAAACTACTGGGCTGTCCGGTGCCGTGCGGCGTCGTGCTGACGCGTCGGCGGTTCCTGCCGCCGCAGCCGACCGGCCAGTACCTCGGTGCTCCCGACCACACCCTGGGCTGCTCCCGCAGCGGCCTCGCCGTCGCCTTGCTGTGGTGTCGGCTGCGCGAGATGGGCACGCGAGGCCTACGAGAGACCGTCGGCCGCTGCCAGCAGACTGCCCAGTACGCCACCAAAGCCCTGGCGGCGGTGGGGGCACGTCCTGAGCGCTTCCCCGGCGCCCTCACCGTCACCTTCGACCGACCCGACTCACCCACCTGCGCCACCTGGCACCTGGCCACCGAGGGTGACCGTGCCCACCTGGTAGCCATGCCACACGTGACACCGAAGGCCATCGACATGCTATGTGCCGACCTCAGGTAGCCGGCTGCGAGGGCGGCGGCCGCGGTGACGACGACGCCCATCACGACCACCGCATCCCGATCGCGGACAGCAGCTCCACCCGCTCCGGGGCCAGCGCCGCCGAACTCACCAAGGACGGACCCAAGGGAGACGGCGAGGTGCACGTCGGCACGATGCACCGCTTCAAGGGTCTCGAGTACCAGAAGCTGGCCATCGTCGGAGCACGACGGCGTCATCCCCCGCACGGAGGTCATCGAGCGCTACCGCGCCACCGACCCCCAGCGCTGTGCCCGCGAAGAACTCCGGGCGCGCTCGCTGCTCCTCATGGCCGCGGCCCGCGCCCGCGATACCCTCCGCATCAGCTGGCACGACGAGCCGAGCCCGTACCTGCTGCTCTGAGCAGCCCTATGGCCTCGGGCCCCGACGGTACAGCCGGGGGCCTCCAGACCGAGCCGCTTTGTGTAATCCGCTTCGGCCTCCTGGCAGGCCGGCTCGGGGCGCTCGTCGTCCGATCGGCCTCCGCGATGACCGTCGGCTGCAGACAGGGCCGCGCGGATCCACGCCGAGTCCGGCCAGGCGCATGAGCCGGGCCACCCTGCGGCGTCCGCAGTCGGGGCCCTCGCGCTGGAGAACGGCATGGACGCGCGGGGCCCCGTAGGTTCCGCAGGACTGCGCGTACACGGCCGGGATCCGCTGCGCCAGCTCAGCGCCCCGCACTGCGCGGGAGCCCGGGGCGCCAGTGCGGCGCGGGCATAGAAGGCGACTCGGGAGACCTTGAGCAGTTCATACGCACGCTTGACGTTGTGACCTGCGGGTTTCTCCGCCTTGATGAACGGATGCACCGTCACCGGGTCTCCTTCGCGAAGAAAGCCGTGACCCGCTTGAGGATCTCCACGTCCTCCCGCAGCCTGCGGTTCTCCCGACGCAGTGCGGCCAGTTCCTCGCGTTCGCTGCCGGTCGTCAGGCCGTTCCGCTCACCGGCGTCGACCTCAGCCTGCCTGACCCAGTCCCGCACCGCGGTTTCGGTCAGGCCGAAGTCCTTGGCGACCAGACCGACCGAGCGGCCACCCCGTCGGCACAGCTCGACCATCTCGGCCTTGAACTCCGGCGTGAACGAGCGGCGAGAGCGAGGCTTCTTCCTCATGCTCTCCATGACGGACATCATCTTTCCGGGACCCAAGCCCCTCATCTCTGATGTCCGTCAAAGCGGATCAAGCCCACTACCGGCTGCGCAGCCCGCGCAAGGCTTGTCTCCACCCGCTTCACACCGCGAGGACACAGCCAGCTATATCAAGAGCTTGCTGCCGGTGGCGTTCGTGGGGGCTGCGTGTCCACGCCGCCGCGGGGGCATCAGATGGTCCGTGTCACCGCGGTGTGCAGCTCGCGTACGCCGCTGGTGCGCGGGTGCCGCTCGGCGAGCTCCGTGATGATGTTACGGATCGCGGGCCGGTCGCGGACCTCGCCGGGACTGGCCCGGTAGGCGTCCAATAGTGCGCGAGCGGTCTGTTCGGGCCGGTGCCAGGCCCACCAGGCGCGCGCCATGTCGGTGCCCAAGCGGGCTTTGCGTTCGGCGGTCGGGAACTGGTCGGGCCGCAGGTTCTTTCCGGCGTCGAGTGCGGCGCCGGCGTCGCCGAGTGCCCAGTGCACGCCGACCGTGTACAGGTCAACGGCGGCCGGACTGATGGCGAACAGCCAGCCAGGCGGAGCGGCCTGGGGTAGGGAGCGGGCGGCACGGCGGGCCTCCTGTGCCATCGCCAGGGCCTCGGTGCGCTGCCCGGCCCGGGCGGTCGTGTAGGCCAGGGTGCAGAGCATCTGCGCGTAGGCGGCCGCCGTGGCGTCGGTGCGCAGCCCGCTCGCCTCAAGATCGCCGGCCGCCGAGGACATCAGACGCTGAGCGGCACCGTGCTGGTCTTGGTGGCGCAGCACGATGGCCAGTTCTCGTGCTGCGGCCGCGGCTGCGAGCGGGGAGCCGGAGATCTCGGCCCAGGTACGGGCGCGGTCGGCGGTGAGCCGGGCGCGGTCGTAGGAGCCGAGCTTGATCAGCACGGCGGAGGCGAGGCTGTAGACGGCTGACAACCGGGCCTGGTCGAGACTGCGGCCAGAAGTGGCGCCGTGGTGCGCGTCGGCGACAAGGTCGGGCAAGGCGGCCAGGAGTCGTGCATGCGCGCCTTGGTCGTACAGTGCGCGGGCGCTGGCCAGGCGACTGTCCAGCGGCCCGGCGCCAGGCGGGGCCGGGGTGTCGGCCAGGGCGTCGTCCAAGCCCATCAGCAGGGCGGCGGGGCCTGCGGCCGCCGTGGCGGTGAGCAGCATACGGCGTCGCATGGGATCCTCCTCGGCGTCACGCTGACTGGCCGTCACTCTAGTGGCCGCCGTTGCTGTAGCGGGCAGTGGCGCGAGGGATGTCATGAGGATGTGCCGAGGCACGCCGACTTCCTGTGCGGCACGGTGTACCAGGGCCAGGTCGGCGATCCGGGTGCGGCGCTCCAAACGGGAGACGGTTGCGGGCGAGCAGCCGATCCGATCTGCGAGCACAGCCAGCGTCCAGCAATGGTGCTGGCGTCCGATCCGGATGAGTGCGCCGGGGCGCCGCTGCGCGGCTAACCGCAATGCTGTCGTGCTGTTCCAGAGCGGGTCAACGGGCACGCGTCCCTCCCACACCGCACAGACGGGGGCCTCCACGCTACGGGTACTGGTCGGGCGCGTCGAGGCCTCCTTGCACGATGTGCAAGCGCCTTGCGCAGATGGGGAGTTGATCACCGCCCGGCCGGTGGGCGCGGTGTGCTGGGTGCACCGCCCCGAACCGCGGGGCACCGTCCATCGGAGGCACACCATGGCAGCCACCACCGTCGTCGCATCCCCTCCAGCCGCCGCCCCGGTCCGCTGCGCACGCCACCTCGTGCCGACCGACCTGTGGGACAAGCAGGTCGGGCTCCTCATGCGGGACCACCCCTACGACTCGGTCATGGCCGCCCGGGTCCTCGGCCAGGGCTACGCCTACCTGCTGACCGCGATGAACCACCGGGGCGAGGGGCTGGGCCTGGCGCCCAGCAAGCTCGTCGACATCGGCGTCCACACGATCATCCTGGACACCGTCGCGTATGCCGAGCTGTGCGAGAAGTTCAACGGCGGACAGTTCCTGCACCACGTGCCCGAGGTGGACATGAAGAACGACGGCTCCGTGATCAAGACGGCCCACATCGTCGCCGCCGACGGCTGGGAGGTCGACCTGCAGCTGTGGACGGACGCCGCCACCTGCGGCCCGTGCCACCCCGGCAACGACTCGCACTGACCGCCCCGCAGATGCGGGCTCCCCGTGCCCCGGCCATAGGGCCGGGGCACGGGGACACGCCCGGGTGAGATTTCGGCGAACCGCCCCGCGGCCCGATTGCGGCCCGCCAGGATGGTCCAGGTGACCACCAGCACCGCAGACCTCTGGCACCACTACGGCCGCGCCCGTGCCACCAGTGACCGCGCGGTTCCCGGCACCTTCCACTGGAACTGGGGCCAGAACGCCGGCCCCGGTCCGGAGGTCCTCGGTGACCTGACCGGCCGCTGTGTGGGCGATCTCGGCGCCGGCCCAGCCCGGCACGCAGCACACCTAGTGGTTCACCATCAGCCGGCCCGGGTCATTGCCATCGACGCCTCGCCCGCCCAGCACGCCATGGCAACCGACCTCTACGCCCACCTCGCGCCCCGTCTGCGCATCGTGCAGTCCGACGCGGTACCCCACCTGCAGGCGATGACCGGTACATACGACGTGCTGTACAGCGTCTTCGGCGCCCTGGACTTCACCGACCCACACGAGTTGCTGCCCGCGGCGGCAGCCTCCCTCAAGCCGGGCGGACGGCTGGTCTTCGCAACCCTCGCCCACTATCTGAGCGGGATACCTGCCGAACCCGATGCGGTGGCTGCCGGCATCCCGGCAAAGACACCGGACGGCGAAGCCACCACGATGCGCCGCTGGGTCCTCCAGGAGCATGTGTGGACCAAGTTGCTCGACGAGGCCGGATTCACCAACATCACCATCGACGTGCTGCCTGCCACCACTAGCGGGCCGCACGCCGCCAACACGCTGTTGGTGAGCGCATACCACCCATCCTAAGGACTTGCCGAAGAACAACATGCGGGCGAGTGGCGGGCTGACCCGCGAGGTCAGACCCCAAAACCCACAGGTTGATTCTCTGCAAGCCCTTATGGGTGCCTGCCGGTGGCCGAAGAACCGTCTGAAAGCGGGCGGTGATGTCCTGAATCCCGTGCCGACGGGAGGGGATCCCTGCGCACGAGCTCGCCCACGAGCGCGGCGACCTGCTCCACCTCGATCAGGAAACCGTCGTGACCGCAGGGGGATTCGATGAGCCGCAGGTGATCCGCCGTGGCGATGCCCGCCGCCAGCTCCGCTTGCTGGGACGGCGGATAGAGACGGTCGGAGCCGACTCCGGCCACGAGCGTCCGGGCGGTCACTCGGCTCAGGGCGGCTCGCACCCCGCCGCGCCCGCGGCCGATGTCGTGGCTGTTCATGGCCTCGGACAGCACGACGTAACTGCCCGCGTCGAAACGGTGCACCAACTTGGCCGCGTGATGGTCGAGGTAGGACTCGACCCGGTACCGGCCGCCGCTCCAGGGGTCCTCCGTGCCCTGGGGCGAACGGCCGAAGCGGACCTGGAGTTCCGGCTCGCTGCGATACGTGACATGGGCGATCCGCCGGGCCAGGCCGAGTCCGGCGTGCGGGCCCCGGCCGGTGTCGTGGTAGTGACCGCCGTGCCAGTGCGGGTCGGAGCGGATGGCGTGCAGCTGGGCGTTGGTCCAGGCGATCTGCTCGGCGCTCGCCGCGGCCGTCGTGGCGAGCAGCAGGAGCGCGTCCGTCCGCTCGGGATGCGACACCGCCCATTCCAGGGCTCGCATCCCGCCCATGGAACCGCCGACCACCAGGGCCCAGCGGTCAATGCCCAGCACATCGGCCAAGCCGACCTCGGCCGCGACCTGGTCACGCTGTGTCAGGAAGGGGAAGTCGCCGCCCCAGCGCCGACCGGACGGGCCCGAAGAGGACGGCCCGGTACTGCCCTGGCAGCCACCGAGCACGTTCGGCGCCACGACGAACCAGCGGTCCGTGTCGAGCGCCCGCCCGGGGCCGACGAGGCCGTCCCACCAGCCGGGGGTGGGGTGACCGGGCTCGGCGGGACCGGCCACATGGCCGTCACCGGTGAGGGCGTGCAGCACCAGCACCGCATTGGACCGGTCCGGCGCGAGCTGTCCCCAGGTCTCGAACGCCAGACGCACACCGGGCAGTTCGCCACCCGCCTCCAGAGCGAGCGGCTTCTCCCGCTCGTGCCACTGGCGGCGCCCGGGCGGATCCCCCTCCCGCCAGGCCCCGGAAGCCGGCGGGAGGAGAACCTGGGACGGCGTCGGCACGGTGTTCAGGACGCGCCCTTCGCCGCGCGGAACCCGGCCTCCAGATCAGCCTTGAGATCGGCGAGGTTCTCGATGCCGACCGAGAGGCGCACCAGGCCGGGCGAGGCGCCGGTGGCCGCCAGCTGCTCCTCGTCGAGCTGGCTGTGGGTGGTGGAGGCCGGGTGGATGATGAGACTGCGTACGTCGCCGATGTTGGCGAGATGGCTGAACAGCTCGACGGCGTCCACGAACCGCTTGCCGGCCTCGATGCCGTCCCGCAGCTCGAAGGAGACGATCGCGCCCGCGCCGCGCGGGAGGTACTTCCGCCCGGCCTCGTACCAGCGGCTGGAGGCAAGGCCCGGGTAGTGGACGGCGGCGACCTCGTCGCGCTGCTCCAGCCACTCGGCGAGCGCCAGCGCGTTCGCGGAGTGCCGCTCGATGCGCAGGCTGAGCGTCTCCACACCCTGCAGGAGCAGGAAGGCGGAGTGCGGGGAGAGAGCCGGACCGAGGTCGCGCAGCAGCTGCACCCGCAGCTTGATGGCGTACGCGCCCGGGCCGAGCGCCGGCCAGTACTGCAGGCCGTGGTAGCTCGGGTCGGGCTCGGTGAAGTCGGGGAACCGGTCCGCGTGCGCCCCGAAATCGAAGGTGCCGCCGTCGACGACGACCCCCGCGATGGCCGTGCCGTGACCTCCCAGGAACTTGGTCGCCGAGTGCACGACGATGTCCGCGCCGTGCTCGATCGGCCGCAGCAGATAGGGAGTCGGCACGGTGTTGTCCACGATCAGCGGCACGCCCGCCTCGTGGGCGACGTCCGCGACCGCCCGCACGTCCAGGACGTTGCCGCGGGGGTTGCCCAGCGTCTCCGCGAACAGCGCTTTGGTGTTCGGCCGGATCGCCGCCCGCCAGGCCTCGGCGTCGTCCGGGTCGTCCACGAAGGACACCCCGATGCCCAGCTTCGGCAGCGTGTGCCGGAACAGGTTGTACGTGCCGCCGTACAGCGAGGTGCTGGAGACGATGTGGTCACCCGAGCTCGCCAGCGTCAGGATCGCCAGGGTTTCCGCCGCCTGACCGGAGGACAGCGCCACCGCCGCGACCCCGCCCTCCAGCGCGGCGATCCGCTGCTCGAAGACGTCCTGGGTGGGGTTGTGGATGCGGGTGTAGATGTTGCCGGGCTCGGCCAGGGAGAACAGGTCGGCGGCATGCCGGGTGTCGCGGAACACGAACGACGTCGTCTGGTAGATCGGCGTCGCCCGCGCCCCGGTCGCCGGGTCGGGCGCGGCACCGGCATGGACCTGCTTGGTCTCGAAGGACCAAGCCGAGGTGGCGGGCCCGGCGGGCTCGCCGTCGGGGGTGTGACCGGCGGTGACGGAGTCGATGGGCTGGCTCATGGTTCTCCCTTGTACGGGTACGGCGGTGCACGGAGTGCGCAGAAGGGGAAGGCGAAGGAACCGCAGGCTGAGAGCACGCGCCCGGAAGAAGGCAGCGCTCAGCGCGCGATACGGTGAGAAAAGGCTGGTCGAACGCCGGAGGACGGAGTCAGCTCACGGCGGAACAGCCCGTGGTGGTGACACGCACGTAGTCGACGTGGCGGCGGGTCACGAGCACGGTCATGGAGCCAGGTGACCACACAGGGGCATGCGCGCACCAGCTCAATTCAGGTGTCCCACCCGTCAGGACGCAGAGCGGACCGACGTCGCCGTGTGCGCTGTGGCCGGGCCGTGCCCTGCGCCGGGCGCGGTCGCACGCGGTCACAGTGCCCGGGCCGCATAGGCTCTGACGTCCGCGTCCGGGTCCGACGTCGCCGTGGCCAGGGCCGCTCGGGCGTCCTCGGTGGCACGGTGCCGGGTCAGCGCCGCCACGGCGGCCTTGCGGACGTCGGCGTTGGGGTCGGCGAGGGCCTTGGCGAGGGCGGGTACGGCGAGGCTGGGAGCCGCGAGGGAGAGGGCGGCGCCGGCGCCGGCCCGCACCTGCCAGGCCGGGTCGGACAGGGCCGCCTCCGCGCGTGCGGCCAGGGGCGCCGGGCAGCCGGTCGTGCCGAGTGCTTCGTAGGCGGCCGCACGCACCAGGGCGTCGGGGTCGTCGATGAGCCCGGCGAGGGCCGAAAGGACCACGTCGGGTCCGGCGCCGGCCGGCGTGATGCCGTCGGGCTGTCCCGCGGTCACGGCGGCCAGGGCCTTGGCGATGGCGACGCGGACCTCGCGGGACGGGTCGGCGGTCGCCGCGCGGGCCAGCTCCCCGGCGGCGTCGACCGACACGAGTGCTCGCACGGCCGCGATGCGCACGGCGATGTCCGCGTCCGACAGGGAGCCCGTGAACAGCCCGGTGTCACCGAGGCGCAGGACCCGCAGGACGTCGAGTGCGGCGGCACGGGCGACGGGGTCGGGCTCGGACAGGGCGGCGACGAGGCCGTCGCGCAGGGCTGGTTCAGGGGCCAGCGTCTCGACCAGTTCGCGCAGTGAGGCGGCCGCGGCAGCGCGGACACCGGCGTCGGGGTCGGCGAGCGTGGCGGCCAGTGCCGGCCCGGTGCCCGGCGGCAACGTCTCCGTCAGCACGGTGACGGCCGTTCGGCGAACGGTGGGTTCGGGGTCGGTCAGGTAGGGGGTGAGGGCGCGGAGCCGGGGCTCGTCCTCCGCGAGGGAGAGGAGTTCGAGCAGGCGCGGTGTGGCCGGCGTGTCCGTGTCGGTACCGGGGCGGGCGGTTGTACCGGTCGGGGCGGGCTCCTGCCGTAGCGCCACCGGCGCCGCTTCCCGTGCCCCCGCGGTCGCCACCTGTTCCGGGCGGACCTCGCCGAGACGGCGGGAGGGCCCGCCGACCGCGGTGAAGCCGTCGACCGGAACCCGGTAGGGAGCCACGGGACGCGCCGTGAACTCCATCGCACCGGTGGAGGACTTGCGCAGATCGAGGTGGTGGAACCAGGACGCGTCGTCACGGTGGGGGTGGTCGAGACGGTCGTGGTAGAGGCCCCAGCGGGACTCCGTGCGGGCCAGGGAGGCGCGGGCGGCCATCTCGGCGCAGTCGCGGATGAAGCTCACCTCCGCGCAGCGCATCAGCTCGTGCGGGGTGCGGGCGCCCATCGCGGCGATGTCGGCGCGCATCCGCTCGAACGCCTCCAGGGCCAGCGACAGCCGTGCGCCGGATTTCGGCGGGGCCACGTAGTCGTTCACGAAGCGGCGCAGCTTGTACTCGACCTGGGGCTGCGGCGGGCCGTCGGGGTTGCGCAGCGGGCGGTAGATCAGCTCGTGCGCCTCCTGGAGCTGGTGGGAGGGCAACCCCCCTGCGTACGGCGTGTACTGGGACGCGTCCGCGCCCGCCAGGTCTCCGAAGACGAACGCGCCGATCATGTAGTTGTGCGGGACACAGGCCAGGTCGCCGGCGGCGTACAGGCGGGGGACGGTCGTACGGGCGTGGTCGTCGACCCGTACCCCCGAGGCCGAGTGGCCGCCGCACAGGCCGATCTCGGAGATGTGCATCTCCACGTCATGGGTGCGGTAGTCGTGGCCCCGGCCCGCGTGGAAGGTGCCACGGGTCGGGCGCTCCGTCGAGTGCAGGATCGACTCCAGGGCCGAGACCGACTCTTCCGGCAGGTGGCTCAACTTCAGGTACACCGGGCCCCGGTCACCGGCCACCTCGGCCGCGAACTCGGCCATCATCTGGCCCGACCAGTAGTCGGAGTCGACGAAGCGTTCGCCGTGCCGGTTGACCTGGTAGCCGCCGAAGGGGTTGGCGACGTAGGCGCAGGCCGGACCGTTGTAGTCCTTGATGAGCGGGTTGATCTGGAAGCACTCGATGCCGGTGAGCTCGGCGCCTGCGTGATACGCCATGGCATAGCCGTCGCCCGCGTTGGTGGGGTTCTCGTAGGTGCCGTACAGGTAGCCGGAGGCGGGCAGGCCGAGACGGCCGCAGGCGCCGGTCGCCAGGATCACCGCGCCCGCGCGGACGGTGACGAAGGCGCCGGTGCGGGTGTGGAAGCCCACCGCGCCCACGGCACGCCCCTCGGCCGTGAGCACACGCACCGGCATCACCCGGTTCTCGATCCGGATGCGCTCGCGCATCTCGCGCCGCCGCAACTGTCGGTACAGGACCTTCTTGACGTCCTTGCCCTCCGGCATCGGCAGCACGTAGGAACCGGAACGGTGCACCTGGCGGACCGCGTATTCGCCGTGCTCGTCCTTCTCGAACTTCACGCCGTAGGATTCCAGCCGCTGGACCATGTTGAAACCGCGGGTGGCGGTCTGGTGGACGGTGGACTGGTCGACGATCCCGTCGTTGGCGCGGGTGATCTCGGCGACGTAGTCGTCGGGCTCGGCGCGGCCGGGGATGACCGCGTTGTTGACGCCGTCCATGCCCATGGCCAGCGCGCCGGAGTGGCGTACGTGCGCCTTCTCCAGCAGCAGGACGTCCGCGCCGTGCTCGGCCGCGGTCAGGGCCGCCATGGTGCCGGCGGTGCCGCCGCCGATGACGAGGACGCCGCAGGTGAGCTCGTCCGCGTCGGCGAGGTCCGGGATCTGCAGGGGAGTGTCCACCAGGGTGCCTTTCAAGAACCGAGTGACGTGAGGACTTCGCGCCGCAGGGCGATACGCGCCGGATCGCCGTGGGCGGCGCGCTCGCGCGGGCGCGGTACCTCCCGTACGGCGATGAGGCGGCCCGCGCCCAGCAGGGCCACGCGGTCGCCGAGGAAGAGGGCCTCGTCCACGTCGTGGGTGACGAAGACGACGGTGGCGCCCGTGCCGCGCAGCACCTCCACCAGCAGGTCCTGCATGCCGGCGCGGGTCTGGGCGTCGAGGGCGCCGAACGGCTCGTCCATCAGCACGGCACGGGGGTCGGCGGCCAGGGCGCGGGCCAGCTGCGCTCGCTGGCGTTGGCCACCGGAGACGCGGTGCGGCCAGCGCCGGGCGTGCTCGGCGAGTCCGACCCGGCCGAGCCACGCCTCGGCCTGGACAAGGCGTTCGGCGCGCGGCAACCCCGCGATGGCCAGCGGCAGTTCGACATTCGCGCGCAGGGTGCGCCATGGCAGCAGGGCGTCCTCCTGGAAGACGAGGGCGCGTTCGGCGGACGGGGCGGTCAGGGAACGTCCGTCCTGCGTGATCTCCCCGGAGAGCAGGGGCAGAAGGCCGGCCAGGGTCCGCAGGAGGGTCGACTTGCCACAGCCGGAGGAGCCGACGACGGTCAGGATCTCCCCGGGCGCCACATCAAGGTCGACCCTTTCCAGCACGGGCGCGCCGGGGCGTCCGAGAGCGGCGCCGCGCAGGGCGAGGCGGGTGCCGGTGCGGGACGGTGGACGGACGTCAGACGAACTGGTCATGAGGGACGCCCTCCTTGGGCCCGGGACCGACCGGTGTGGGCGTGAGGGCTCCGCGCGTGCGCCGCGGGACGCGTGCGCCAGGGATGTACGACGTGCGCGGCAACCAGCGGGTCAGGCGGCGGCCCAGGAGTTCCACGGCCGTGGAGGTGAGCCAGCCGAGCACGCCGATCGTGATCATGCCGACGAAGACGCCGGAGTAGTCGACGACCGTGTAGTCCTGCCAGGTGCGGTAGCCGACGCCGTACTGGCCGGAGATCATCTCGGCGGAGATCACGCAGATCCACGAGACGCCGATGCCGACCGACAGGCCGCCGAAGACGCCGGGCAGGGCGCCCGGCAGGACGACCGAGCCGAGGATGCGCCACCGGCCGCCGCCCATCGTCAGCACGGCCTCCTCCCATACGGGCGTCAGCGCACGGACGGCGTGCCGGGTGGAGACCAGGACCGGGAAGAAGGCGGCGGTGAAGGTGATGAAGACGATGCCCTGCTCGTTGGAGGGGAACAGGAGGATCGCGACGGGGACCAGCGCGATCGCCGGAATCGGGCGGACCACCTCCAGCAGGGGACCCAGCAGGTCCTCGGCCAGTCGGGAGCGCGCCACGACCACACCCCCTGCCACCCCCATCACCGCCGCCAGCAGGAAGCCGGAGAGGATGCGGATCAGGCTGTCGGTGAGGTCCGTCCAGTAGTCGGCCCCCCTCAGCCGGTCGGCGAAGGCGTGGGCGACGTCGGCGACCGTGGGGAACTGCGAGAAACGCAGCCACAGGCCGACGTCCAGGCTGGTCAGGAGCTGCCACACGCCGAGAGCAGCGGCGAGGGCGGCCACCCGCAGCGCGTACCGGGCGGCTCGTGGTGCGGTCCGGCTCACGAGGCACGCTCCAGGGCGTCGGCATACGTGATGACCCGGGCCCCGTCATGTCCGTCGGCGTACGCCTGCGCGGTCGCCGGAGCGACGAACGGCAGCAGCTTCTCGCCGTCGGCCACCCACACCGCCTTGTCGGCGAACCAGAGGGTGCCGGTGGTGGCGTCGGGGACGTAGGCGGCGCGGACGCCATCGGGGCGGGCGGCCACGTAGGACAGAAGCCCCGCCGGGGACTTGAAGGTCCTGGTCTCCTGGGCACCCTTCGGCCATGCCTCGCCCGCGGTGGCGGGCGGCGTGGCCGAGAGCCGCTTCGCGTACGACGCCCCGAGCGCCTTCTTCACGTACTGGTCGTCGACGAAGGAGTCCACATCCACGTCGCCGGTCAGCTTCGCCGCCTTCAGGACCGCCACGTCCTGCTTCAGCGCGGAGACGAGCTGCGGCTTGACCGCCGGGTCGAAGGTGGAGATGCCGTGGGCGCCGTTGTAGAGGTACACGACCTCGGCGGGCAGGCCGGTGGCCTCGGCGACCTTCTCGGCGGCGGCGACGGGGTGGGCGTTGAGGTAGTCGGTGGCCTGGGCCTGGGCCTTGAGGAACGCTTCCAGGGCGGCCGTCCGGCTCTTGGCGAAGTCCTCGCGGGCGGCGACCCCGTGGAAGGTGGGCAGGTTCAGCTGCGCACCGTCGTACAGGGCCTTCGCCTTGCCCTGATAGGTGAGCAGGCCGGGCCAGGCGACGAATTGCGACAGCGCGTCAGCGCTGCCTGCGGCCAGGGCCGACGCACCCACGGCGGGCTGCTGGTTGAGCTTCTCGACATCGTCGTTCGGGTCGATGCCGGCGCGCTGGAGGGCCCGCACGAGCGTGCCGTCGGCGGCGGAGCCGACGCTCGTGGAGATCCTCCTGCCCTTGAGGTCCTTCAGGGAGGTGAGCTCGGAGCCGGGGGCCGTGACGATGGTGTTGAGACCACCGCGCAGGTTGTAGCCGGTGACCGAGACCAGGCGGGTGGGGTGGTTCAGCTGCTTGCCGCGGGCCGCGTTGATGAGCAGCGGAAAGTCGCCCATCGAACCGATGTCGATCTTCCCGGCGGTCATCTGGGCGGTGATGGGGGCGCCGGTGGCGTAGTCCTGCCAGACGACCCGGTAGGTGACACCGTCGCCGAGCGAGTTCAGCTGCTTCTCGAAGTAACCGAGGGAGCGGAGCAGAGTGCCGGCCGTGACTGTGTTGATGGTCTTGGACTGGTAGCCGACGGTGACGGTGACCGTGGAGCCGTTGCCGGCCTCGGCGTCACCGCCGCAGGCGCTGAGCGGGAGCAGAAGGACGACCGAAGATACTGCGACTGCCGTGCGTTTCATGATGGTTCGGCCTCTCACCGGAACAGGTCAAAAAGATCAGCGGAGCAAATAGGGCATGTTGACCGTGACGGCTCCGGTGGGGCAGCGGGCCGCGCACGGACCGCAGTACCAGCACTCGTCGACGTGCATGTACGCCTTGCCGTTGTCGGCGTCGATGGCGAGGGAGTCCAGCGGGCACATGTCCACGCAGAGCGTGCAGCCGTCGATGCACTTCGACTCGTCGATGGTCACGGGCACGTCGGCCCGCTGGGGCACCAAGGGCATGGCTGTCTCCGGGAATGTCGCGCTGTAGGTCTTGCTGTCGAAAGAGGGCGGTGTCAGAGGGAGCGGTGCAGCAGGCCGCCCATCGTGATGCGGTCGCCGCGGAAGCGGATGAACTCCAGGTCGACGGGGCGGCCGTCGGCGAGGTGCGTGAGGCGTTCCAGCATCAGGACTGCCGCACCGCGCGGGGCCTGAAGCACGGCGGCGGAATGGGCATCCGCGTTGACCGCCTCCAGCGTGATGTCGGCATGCCCCAGGCGCCGACCGGTGAGGGACTCCAGGAGGCGGAAGACGTCGGTGTTCTCCAGGTCGCAGCCGAGCAGGGCCGTGCCGATGTCCAGGGGGAGGTAGGTGAGGTCCAGCGACAGGGGAAGGCCGTTCAGGCGGCGCAGGCGTTCGATGTGGAGGACGTCGGCGCCGGGAGGGACGCGGAGGCGCCCGGCGACCGGGGCGGGGGCCGGGACCGGGCCCATGGCGCGGATCTCGTTGGTGACGCGGCCGTGTTCGTGCAGGGTCTCCGCGAGGCCCATCAGCCGGTCGAGCCCATGGGGGTACTTCTGGGCGACGACCACCGTGCCGACGCCGGGGAGGCGTTCCACCAGGCCCTCGGCGCGCAGGAGGTCCAGGGCCTGGCGGACGGTGTTGCGCGAGGCCCGGTACTCGGTGGCGAGGATCGATTCGTGCGGCAGGGCACCGGCCGGAAAGCCCCCGGTGAGGAGCTGGCGGCGCAGCAGGTCGGCGAGCTGGCGTGCCCGGTCTGCGCGCAGCCGGCGCCGTGTGCGCTGGGCGGCGACGGTGGGCGCGCCCTGGCCGGCGTGGTCTCGGACGAGGTCGGTGGGTGGCATGCTCGAAACCATACCTTCCCGGTAGGAATAGTGGTGTTAACAAAGTGTTGCGCCACCTGACGCACCGCCGGACACGTCGCCGACCTGGGCTTTCGGCAGGCGGGAGGGAAGATCCGCCAGGGTCCGCCGGCACCCCACGGGAAGGACCTGTGCCCGCCCGGGCCTGCCACGCCAGCCGGGCGCGCGGCAGGCCCCAGGCGGTTGATCTCGGCGTCGGCGTTCGCGCGGCACCGCCCCGGATCCTCGACCGGGAGCCGGATCCGGGGCGGCGACGCCGCGCAGGTCCGCGACGATGAAGCCGAGGCCGAGCAGCTCACGGACGACACAGACCCGGGCGTTCGCGTCCGGCCGTACCGTCATCGGCCGGTGCCCGTGCGCGGCGGCGCGGGCAGGAGGCCCCACTCTCCGCGGAAACGCAGGGACTCCGGGGTGACTCCGGCTGCCGCCGTGTCTGGGACCCGCATGCCGGCCCTCGCCTCGGTCCGTCCTTCCGGGGCGGTGGCGAGCCGGATCCCGCGGGTGGCAGAGGGCAGGGCAGTAGAGCTGCCGGGCGAGGACGGCCCAGGCCCCGAGACCGTCGTCATCGGCACCACCGAGCACGGCGCCGACCAGATCCTGCCAGTGCTCATCGAGGCGGTACGGGAGGAGCGGGCCGGCGGCACGGACCAGAACACCAACCGCGCCTACCGCTACGACGCGGTAGGACGGCTGGTGACCGTGGAGGAAACCGCGGACAGCGTCTGCACACGCCACTCGTACACCCGGGACAAGCACTCCGACCGCACTTCCGTCACCACTGCGGCCGGATCTCCCGGAGCCGATTGCCCGACGACCTGCGGTACCACTGTCAACAGCACTTACGACACCGCGGACAGGCGTACGACCAGCGGCTACGGTTACGACGCGTTCGGCCGGGCCACCACCGTCCCAGGCGAAGGCACGCTCAGCTACTACGCCAACGACCTGGTACGGCAGCAGGTGCTGGGCGGCCAGCGGCAGACCTGGGTCCTCGACGCCACACGTCGCTTCCGCTCCTGGACCGTCGAGTCCAACGTCTCAGGCAACTGGCGGTACTGGGAGTGGGGCCGGCTGCTGGCACCGGACGCGGACAGGCTCACCGTGGACCCGGTCCGCTCCCAGCCGGGCGCGATCGAGGATGTCGGCCATGAGAAGCGGCTGTGGCGGCGGGTCTATCCGCAGACCGGCCGGGGAGGGTCTGGTGCCCCTCGCGTTCGTGTTCGCCGATACCACCGAGGCGAAGGTCGACAACACGGTGAAGGTCCTCGAGGAAGCCGGCCGTCGCTACTGGGCGCCGCGCCGGTACGAGACCTACTACCGCGAGGCGATCACGGCGAGGGACCACAGTCAGGCCGTGCCGGTCGTCTTCACCACTCTGGAGCAGCTGACGGGGTACGGCGCTGGCGCGGCGGCCGGTGTGCAAGCGGTGTGGGCAAAAGTTCACCGATCAGCGCTGGGAGGAGACCACCGCGCACCGGACGGCCTGGAAGGCCGGGGACGTGTCCGTGTGCGGCACCTGCTACGCCGACGACGTTGCCCGCAAGGAAGCCGCCGCCGAAGCAGCCCGCCTCGAGGCCGCCACCGTGCCGGACGATGCGGTGCTGGACCCGGCCTGGGCCTGAGGCTCGCCCCGACCCGGTGGTCGGACCCGGGCAGTGCCCGCAGGCCGGTGTGGGAGTACGTCGCGGCCGCCACCCCGCCGAAGGGCGCCACCGAGCCGGTCGGCCGGTGGGAACAGCGCCTGACCGTCTAGCGGGCGCGTTCCCTGCGCTGGGCAGCGAGTACGTCGGGGTGGCGGGTGTTGGCGTTGCGCCAGCGGAGGTAGCGGTGCAGGGCCTGGGTCTGCACTGTGTGGTTGGGGTGGTGGGAGTTGGCCAGGGTGAACTGCCGCAGCGGGCCGAAGTGGGCCTCGATCGGGTCGGCCCATGAGGCGTAGGTCGGGGTGAAGCACAGCTCGACCTTGTTCTTCGTCGCCCAGCGGCGGATGCCTGCGCCGGTGTGGGCGGAGAGGTTGTCCAGGATGATGTAGATCGGGGCGCCGTCGGGCCGGGCGGCTCGGATCGACTTCAGCGCGGCCAAGGTGTTGGCGGTGCCCTTGCAATGGCGGTTGGCACCCCGTAGCCGGCCGTCGCCGACGGAGTAGCAGCCGTGGAAGTAGGTGACGCCGTGCGTGCGGCGGTAGGTCGCCGGTAGCCGGTCGGGTTTGCCCTGCTCCGCCCAGCGGGAGCCTGCGGTCGGCCCGATTCCCAGGGGCCCGAACTCTCGCCGAAGGCGAAGATCCGGTCCGGGAAGCGGTCCAGCACCTGCTCGATGCGGTCGAGCTTGGCGTCGCGATCGGGGGACTCCTTCCAGGTCTTGGTGTGCTGGAACGTGGTGCCGCGGCGGAGGAGCAGGCACCGTAAGGCCTCGCAGCCGATGCGGATGACGCGTCCGTGGGCGCGGCGCAGGTAGTCAGCGAGTTTGCGGATCGACCAGCGGGTGAAGGGTTGGCCGAGCTTGGTCGGGCGGGTGGTGGCCGTCTGGATGACGAGGGGCCTTCACCCCTGATCTTGGACACACGGGAGACTGGATCCTGAGGATCTGAGAACGGACATCCCATGGTCATGAAGAACTATCCGCCGCAGTTCAAGGCGGACGCGGTCGCGCTCTACCAGTCGCGGCCCGAAGCGACGATCCGGCAGGTCGCCGCCGATCTGGGGAACAATCCCGAGACCCTGCGGAACCGGGTCCGGGCCGCTGGTGCGAGCCGGCCCCGGGGGCGCCGGGCAGAGCCGGCCGAGCCGCGGTGGCTGGCCCGCTCGGCCGGCTTCCTGGCACCCTTCCGCCTGACCGGGGCCAGCGGGCCGTAGACGTGGTCCCGCATCCGTCGCCACAGATTCACCCGCCTGAATCGCCCCGACTCCTCCCGATGGATGGGCGTGGCGTGTCAGGCGCTTGAGTGGCAGCAGGAGTTCCGGGGGGTGCGAGCGAGGTCGAGCCAGGAAGTCAGGTCCCTGGCTGGTGTGTGGATGGTCGTGAGGTCGGTTTGCTGGTAGGGAACGCCGTCGCGTAGGACCAGGGAGATGTTGACGAGGCTGGCGAAGTTGCTGAAGGGGTCGCCGTCGACGACGGCGAGGTCGGCGATCTTGCCTGGTTCGACGGTGCCGAGGTCGGTGTCGAGGCCGAAGATCCGGGCGGGAGTGCTGGTGGCGGTGTGCAAGGCCTGGGAGGGGGTGAAACCGTAGGTGTTGAGAGCGCGCAGGGCCAAGTGCAGGGACAGGCCGACTGGGACCAAGGGAGAGTCGGTGCCCAGGGCAAGGGTGGCGCCATGGGCGGCGAGCTGCCGGTAGTTACCGATCTCGACGGCCAGGGCCCGCTGCTCCTCGGTGGTGGGGGCGGTCTTCGCCCGCTCCCGAGCAGCAGCGACGTCCCAAGGCGGCAGGAGGGTGAGAACGCGGGGGTCATCGGCCAAGACGGGGTCGGCCCCGAGGAGGAACTGCGCGGTGAACGGGGTGGCGATCAGGGCGAAGGTGCCGTCGGCGTACTGCTGCAGAAGGTCGTGGTGGATGTGACCGGCGGGGGTGGTGGCGTGGCCGTATGCCAGGCGCTGGGTGGCCTGCAGGTGGGTGGTCAAGTCCTGGCCGGCGGCCCGGCCCGGGGAGCAAAGGTGACTGCCGCAGGGCACGCCGAGGCGGTGGGCGGCTGCGGCGGCTTGCGCCATGGTGCGGCCTGGAGCGCGCACGTAGGTTTTGACGAAGTCGACGTCGAGTGCGGTGATGCGCTCGAGGGTGCGTCGCAGACCGGCGTGGGTGCGGTGGGCGCGGCCCTTGGCGTAGGCGGTGCGGGAGCCGTCGACGAGCTCTGCGCAAGCCAGCATGCGCGGACCGATGCTGTGGCCCGATGCGAGGGATTCGCGCAGCCGGATCGCCTCGTACAGCGGTGCGCCCATGCAGGCGGTCGAGGTGATGCCGTAGGCGAGGGCCGCCAGGTGCTGTCGAGCGCCGTAGGTGGCGCTGTAGGGGTGGGTGTGGCTGTCGAACAGGCCGGGGATGACGGTGTGCTGCGAAGCGTCGAGGGTCCGGTGGCCCGGACGGCGCGTCCGGTGGGATTCGACGGCGGTGATCCGACCCTCCTCGATGAGGATGTCGACGTCCTGACGCGGTGCGTTGCCGGTGGCGTCCCATAGCTGGCCCGCGTGGATACGCAGCGGCCCGAGGCCGTGGTGGGACGGTCGGCGCCGGGTGGTCAGCGGGACGGGCAGCGTGCGTGTACGGGCCGGCATTCGACTGGCGTCGAGGGTCATCAGACGCAGACGGCCGGAAGAGAGGTAGAGCAAGGTGGTGGCGTCGCCGGCCCAACTGGGATGGTCGGCCGGCTCGCCGGTGAGGCGGCGAGCGGGGCCGGTTGGAGTGCCGTCGGCGGTGACAGGCAATAGGCACAGGGCGGATTCGGCGATCAGAGCCATCCAGCGGCCGTCGGGTGACCAGACGGGTCCCGCGGCGGCGCGGTCGGACAGCGACTGGTGGTCGGCAGGCAAGTGGCGGCGTTCGGTGCCGGTGCGGGTGTCGATGACGCGAATGAGGTGGTACCCCTCGCGGAAGCGGTGGTTGAGCCGGTTGCGGTCGCAGAAGGCCACGTACCGGCCGTCGGGCGACCAAGTGGGCGCGCCGGGCGGCCCGTCGGCGGCCAGCGGCCGTGCCAGCAACCGCTCGGCGCCTGTGGCCAGTGTGCGCAACAGCAGGTTTCCGGCGATGTCCTGGCAGGCCAGCAGGGAACCGTCTGGGGACAAGGACGGATACAGGCGGCCCCCGTCTGCCACCGGTTCGTCGCGCCCGTCGTCCAGGTGCAGACGGCGGATGGCCATCAGTCCGCTTCGGTCGGTGCAGTACAACAGACTGCGCCCGTCCGGGGACCACACCGGCGTCTGCACGTGATGGACGTCGGCGGCCTGCACGAGCCTGCGGGGTGCGCCGCCGATGTCCATCAGCCACAGCGCGTTCAGCGCCACGAACGCCACGCTGCGGCCGTCCGGGGACAGAGCTGGCAGGTGGATGCCGCGCACCGGAACCGGCCGGGCCGGGTTCCAGACCCGAGCTTTGGGTCGCCAGCGCGGCCGACGGATCGGCACACGGGCAGTGAAGGCGACCTCCTCCACCGAGGGCGTGCTCAGGGTGCGGATGCGGATACGGCCGTCGGCCACGTACAACAGCCGGTCCTCACCCAGCCAGCACGGCGGCGCCGCCGCCAGGTCCTCCTCCGCCGTGACGACCTGGTCATCGACCATCAGCGCGGCCCGCGCGGCCGGCATGGACGGCGAGCCACTGACACCGGACAGGTGCAGATAGGCGATCCGTCCCGACGGAGAGACCGACGGGCACAGCAGCCGACCCGAGGAGACTGCGCGCACCACCCGTGCCGTCCCGCCCACGGCGGGCACGCGGACCAGTGCCATGCCGCCGTCGCTGGCGCCGTCCGGTGTGTGGGCGGCCCGGACGCACACCACCGAATGCCCGTCCGGCCACCACGTCGCATCGAGGTCCTCGAAATCCCCGCCGGTCAGCCCCCACATGCGGCCGCTGCTTACATCCAAGGTCCACAGGCCGAAGGATCCGCCGTCCACCGCGCTGCCGCCGCGTTCGGAGGAGAACACCAAGCGGGTGCCGTCGGGCGACCAGGCCACCCCGCGGTCGTCCCAGGGACCGTCGGTGAGTCGACGCAGCCCGCTGCCGTCGGCCCGCATCATCCACAAGTCGAAGGCGCCGCTGCGGTAACCGCACAGCGCCACCGTCTCGCCGTCGGGCGACAGCGCCGGGCAGGTCGCCTCCAATTCCCAGTCCGTGAGCCGCACCGCCGCACCGCCGCCGCGGGGAACGCGCCACAGCACACCCTGCACTTCGGCGATCAGAACGCGTCCATCGCCGGAAGCGGTGATCGACCCCCCGGTCATCTCCCGGTACTCCAGCACGCACTCCCCCGCAGTGGCGGGAGTGGAAGAGGCGTCCGCGGTCGGGCTGACGACCGGGGACACGCCGGTCGTCAGC
>NZ_JARVKV010000277.1 GCF_029813835.1 Streptomyces sp. DH37 | reverse complement strand
CCAGTAGTGCTGGTTTTGGAAGGGGTAGGTGGGCAGGTCGACGCGGGCCCCTCCCAGCGCCCGCAGGGAAGCCGTCCACTCCGCCACGGGCACCTCACCACGGAACTCCCCACCGGTGCCCTCCCGCGCCAGCGCGGCGAGCCCGCCGAGGAACTCCTCCCGCCCCCGCCCGTGCAGCACCGCCCGGTGCCGCATCACCGCCCGCGTCGTCAACAGCGAATACCCGACATCCACCACCC
>NZ_JARVKV010000276.1 GCF_029813835.1 Streptomyces sp. DH37 | reverse complement strand
AAAGGCTTAGCTTCCGGGTTCGGAATGTAACCGGGCGTTTCCCTCTCGCCATGACCACCGAAACACCAACCACGGATGTTCCAAGCGAACAAACACACTGTTCAATTGAAACCCCAACATCCGGCCAGGCCGGTCGTGGTCTCAGAACCCACACAGTGGACGCGAGCAAATCTATGGTCAAGCCCTCGGCCTATTAGTACCAGTCAACTCCACCCCTCACGAGGCTTCCATATCTGGCCTATCAA
>NZ_JARVKV010000275.1 GCF_029813835.1 Streptomyces sp. DH37 | reverse complement strand
GCTGAAAGGCTTAGCTTCCGGGTTCGGAATGTAACCGGGCGTTTCCCTCTCGCCATGACCACCGAAACACCAACCACGGATGTTCCAAGCGAACAAACACACTGTTCAATTGAAACCCCATATCCGGCCAGGCCGGTCGTGGTCTCAGAACCCACACAGTGGACGCGAGCAAATCTATGGTCAAGCCCTCGGCCTATTAGTACCAGTCAACTCCACCCCTCACGAGGCTTCCATATCTGGCCTATCAA
>NZ_JARVKV010000274.1 GCF_029813835.1 Streptomyces sp. DH37 | reverse complement strand
CGGCATGTAGTCCTGCGGCCGGCGGACGTAGGTAGCCTCGGTGGGCTTGTCCTGCTCGCTCATATCCATAGCCCTCTCATGCGGGTGACGTTCCCGAGAGTGTAGGTGCTGGCTTGGACTTGAAGCAATTCGAGTTCCCATAGACACATACACTCCTGTGAGTGATCGGAGCAGGTCACCCAGCTCGTCACCCGCCGGCGGGCCCGGGCACGAAAGAACCCGCCCGCCCGCGACGGGGGACGCGGACG
>NZ_JARVKV010000273.1 GCF_029813835.1 Streptomyces sp. DH37 | reverse complement strand
CCTGATGCCCGCACGCGGCCGGTTCGGTCAGTCCAGCACGAGCTGGAGGATGGCCACCACGCCGACGGCGACGATGACCGCGCGCAGGGCGGCCGGCGGCAGTCTGCGTCCCAGCCGGGCGCCGAGCGGCCCGCCGGCCGCCGAGCCGACGGCGATGAGCAGGACGGCGGTCCAGTCGAAGTCGGCGACGAAGAGGAAGAAGACCGCGGCGGCGCCGTTGACGAGGGCGCCGAGGACGTTCTTGACGGCGTTGAT
>NZ_JARVKV010000272.1 GCF_029813835.1 Streptomyces sp. DH37 | reverse complement strand
ACCGGCCGGGCTGCGGCAAACCGCTGACACCCACCACCCCCTACCGGACACTGGGCACCGGCTGGGGCGCGTACAACATCCTCACCTCACCCGGCGACCTGACCGGCGACGGCCGCGCCGACCTGCTGGCCCGCCAGGCCTCCACCGGCGACATCCACCTCTTCGCCGCGAAGAGCGACGGCACGCTGGCGGCGGCCAGGAAGATCCGCTCGGCGTGGACGACGTACACCAAGGTCGTCGGAGTGGGCGACCTGA
>NZ_JARVKV010000271.1 GCF_029813835.1 Streptomyces sp. DH37 | reverse complement strand
ACCTGCGGTGCTTACGATGTGGCCCATGGCTGAGCACCAGATCGGAAGGCGTGCCATCGAGGCCGGCCCGACCGGAAAGACCGTGGCAACGAACATCGCGCGGCTCAGGAAGGTCCGCGGCCTCACCGCACGACAGCTCTCCGGCGAGCTCGAGCGCAACGGGCGGTACATCCCAGCTTCCGGGATCACTCGCATGGAGAAGGGCGACCGCCAGGTGACGGCTGATGACCTGGTGGCGCTCGCTGCCGTCTTCAA
>NZ_JARVKV010000270.1 GCF_029813835.1 Streptomyces sp. DH37 | reverse complement strand
CCACCCTCTCCCGCACCACCGCACCCTTGGCCAGCAACCGAGTCAAAATGGTGATCACCGTGGTGTACGCCAGATCGCCACCGAGACGCTCACGCACCCAGGCGGTGTCCACCGGCCCCGGCGCCTCGCACAACGCCGAGAGCACCTGCACCTCCAGCTCCCCCTGACCGCGGCGGCGCGCACGGGGCCGCCGCGGCTGCCCGGTCTCCTCCTGCTCCACCCTGCCGTCTCCCTCCAGCCCCGGCCCCGTCGCAT
>NZ_JARVKV010000269.1 GCF_029813835.1 Streptomyces sp. DH37 | reverse complement strand
GCTGAAAGGCTTAGCTTCCGGGTTCGGAATGTAACCGGGCGTTTCCCTCTCGCCATGACCACCGAAACACCAACCACGGATGTTCCAAGCGAACAAACACACTGTTCAATTGAAACCCCATATCCGGACAAGCCGGTCGTGGTCTCAGAACCCACACAGTGGACGCGAGCAAATCTATGGTCAAGCCCTCGGCCTATTAGTACCAGTCAACTCCACCCCTCACGAGGCTTCCATATCTGGCCTATCAACCCGGTC
>NZ_JARVKV010000268.1 GCF_029813835.1 Streptomyces sp. DH37 | reverse complement strand
CGAAGGCGGTGGTGGGAGAGGCCGCGTGGGCGTCGTGGACCAGGACCCCGTCGGTGCCCTCGACGGTGACGTCGATCACCTTCAGGTCGCCGGTGGCCCGGTCGCGGACCACGCCCTTGGAGCCCAGGCCGTCGCCTCCGTCTTCGGGCGGGACCGGCGCGCCGAAACGGATCGGCTGCCCGTGCTCCAGCCGGATCACCGCCTCCAGCGCCTGTTCCTTGTCCTTGAGCACCTCGAAGGCGCCGTCGTTGAAGA
>NZ_JARVKV010000002.1 GCF_029813835.1 Streptomyces sp. DH37 | reverse complement strand
GACCGCCCGTCCCGCCGGGCGGTCAGCGGGCGACGGCGGAGGACATCCGGTACAGCCTCAGCGCGAGCTGCACCTCCAGGGCCCGCTCCGGGTCCTGCCAGTCGCTCCCCAGCAGCCGTCCGACCCGCTCCAGCCGCTGGGCCACGGTGTTGACGTGGACGTGGAGCACGTCCTTGGTGCGGGCCGGGCTGGCGCCGGACGCGAAGTACGCCTCCAGGGTGCCCACCAGGTCCGTGCCGCGGCGTCCGTCGTAGTCCAGGAGCGGGCCGAGGGTGCGGCGGACGAAGCCGTCGACGTCCCGGCCGTCGGCCAGCAGCAGCCCGAGGAAGCCCAGGTCCCCGGCCGCCGCGCCCTCGCCGAAGCGGCCCAGCAGCCGCAGGGTGTCCAGGCAGCGGCGGGCCTCGTCGCAGGCGGCGGCCACCGCTCCCGGGTCGGCGGCGGGCGCGGGCACCGGCGGGGAGGCGCCGACGGTGACGGGGGCGTGGACGGCCGCGCCGAGCTGGGCGGCTACCTGCCGGGCCGTCCCCCCGGGATCCCCGTGGTCCCCGGACTCCCCGGCGCCCTCCGCGTCGCGCAGCGGCAGCAGCAGGACGGTGCCGCCCTCGCGGGAGGCCGCCAGTCCGTGCCGGGTGGCCGCCAGGTGGGAGGCGGCCGACCACAGCCGCTGCCGGTCGGTGGTCTCCCGCTGCCCCGTGCCGCCGCCGGTGTCCAGCCGCGCGGCGAGGACGACATGGGGGACGTCGAGGTCGGCGCCGAGCCGGGCGGCGCGCTCGCGCAGCAGCCGGGGGTCACGGTCGGCGGCGTCCAGCAGGTCGTCCAGGAGTTCGCCGCGCACCCGCTGCTCGGCCTCGCCCGCCGAGCGGCGGGCGAGCAGCAGCAGGGAGGTCACCATGGCGGCGCGCTCGAGGGTGCGCTGGTCCGTGGGGTCGAGCTCGGGGTGGCCGCGCAGCACCAGCGCGCCCAGCAGTTCGCCGCCCGCGGAGACGGCCGCCACCCAGGCGTCCTCGTCGCGCACCGCGTGGCCGTCGCGCCGGGAGCGCTCGACGGCCCGGGCGGGAGCGCTCCGCTCCTCCTCGGGGAACTCCACGAACTCCACGCCGCCGTCGAGGATCTCGGAGACGGCGGCGGCCACGTCGCCGACGCCTCCGCCGCGCAGGACCAGTTCGGTGAGCCGGTCGTGGACCTCCGAGGAGCGTTCGATGGCGGCGCTGCGGTCGCGGATGATCGCGTTGGCGGCCTCCAGCTCGGCCATCGCCTCGCGGGTCTCGGCCAGCAGCCGGGCGGTGTCGATGGCGACGGCGGCGTGGGCGGCGAAGGAGGCCAGCAGGGCGACCTGCTCGCGGTCGAAGACGCGGGGGCGGCGGTCGGCGGCGAAGAGCACGCCGATCACCTCGCGGCCGAGCACCAGCGGCACCCCGAGGATCGCCACCAGGCCCTCGTCGCTGACGCCGGAGTCGATGTTGCGGGTGTGCAGGAAGCGCTCGTCGCGCATGTAGTCGTCGGTGACGTAGGGGCGGGCGGTCTGGGCGACCAGCCCGCCCAGCCCCTCCCCCATGCCCAGGCGGAGCTGCTGGAAGTGCGCGGAGACCGATCCCTCGGTGACGCGCATGGAGGTGTCGCCGGCCTCGGGGTCGTTGATGGTCATGTAGGCGACCTCGGCGCCGAGCAGGGAGCGGGCGCGCTGGACGATGGCGCGCAGCACGTCGTCCAGGTCCCGCATTCCGGCCAGGTCGTGCGCCGTCTCGAACAGGGCGGTCAGCTCCGCCTCGCGCCTGCGGCGCCCCTCCAGCTCGGAGCGCACCCGCAGGGCGAGGAGCCGGGCGCGGTCCGCCGCGGCGGAGCCGCGCGGTCCGGGCCGCTCGTACTCCTCGGCGGGCGCGCCGCGGGCGAGGAGTTCCAGGAACGCCAGGGGCGCGGCCTCGGCGGCGGGCTCGGGCGGGGGTTCGGGAGCAAGCTCGGGCGAGGGTCCGGGAGCGGGCTCGGCGGCGGGGTGCTCGGGCATGGGCACAGGGATACCTGCCGGTCGTACGGGCGCGCCAGGGTCGGTGCGTCGCGTGTGCGCTGGCATGCGCTTTGGATGCGCGGGCGTGCGCCGGGCGCACGGGTCAGTGCGCCGTCCAGCCGCCGTCCATCACCAGGGAGGCGCCGGTGACGAAGGACGCCTGCGGACCGCACAGGTAGGCGACGGCCTCGGCGACCTCCTCCGGCTCGATCAGCCGTTTGACGGCGGTGTCGGCGAGCATGATCTCGGCCACCACGCGGTCGGCGGGGATGCCGTGCGCCTCGGCCTGGTCGGCGATCTGTCTCTCCACCAGGGGGGTGCGCACATAGGCGGGGTTGACGCAGTTGGAGGTCACGCCGTGCGCGGCCCCCTCCAGGGCGACCACCTTGGACAGGCCCTCCAGCCCGTGCTTGGCGCTGACGTAGGCGGACTTGTAGGCGGAGGCGCGCAGTCCGTGAACCGAGGAGATGTTGACGATCCGCCCCCAGCCCTGGCCGTACATGTGGGGCAGGGCGCCGCGCACCAGGCGGAAGGGGGCCTCCAGCATCACCGTCAGCACGGCGTGGAAGACCTCCGGCGGGAACTCCTCGACGGGGCGGACCAGTTGCAGCCCGGCGTTGTTGACCAGCACGTCCGCGCCGGCGGCGGCCCGCTCGGCGGCGTCGAGGTCGGTGAGGTCGAGGTGGACCGGCTCCAGGGCGCCGGGCAGGCCCTCCGCCCGGTCGGCCAGCCTCCGCAGGCCGTCGGCGTCCCGGTCCACGGCGCGCACCTTGGCGCCGGCGGCGGCCAGCCGCAGGACGCAGGCCCGGCCGATGCCTCCGGCGGCGCCGGTGACCAGGGCGGTGCGTCCGCCGAGGTCCAGCGGCGCGGCGGGGACGCCGGGCGCCGGGCCGGAGGCTGCGGCGGAGGCGGGCGGGGGGACGGTACGCGGGGTTCGCGGCGCGGTCATGGCCAGCACCCTAGGCAGCGGCCGCTCCCCCACCGATGTGTGTCACGCCCACACTTCAGCCGTCCGCGGTGGTCTGGAACCACGTGGGTCCGTCGTCCTCCGCCCGCTTGATGCGCGTCAGCGCGAACTCCTCCAGGGGCGGCAGGGCGTCCGGCGCGAACCAGCCCACCTCCAGCGACTCCTCGTCGTTGACCCGTGCCCGTCCGCCGACCGCGCGGCAGCGGAAGGACATGTCCACGAACTGGCAGACGTCGCCGTTGGGGTAGCGGACCGGGGCCAGCGTCTGCACCAGCACCAACCGCTCGGGGACGACCCGGACGGCGGTCTCCTCGTACACCTCGCGGACCGCGGCGTCGGCGGGCTGCTCCCCGGGCTCGGGGATGCCGCCGATGACCGACCAGTGGCCGGTGTCGGCCCGCCGGCCGAGGAGGACGCGTCCTTCGTCGTCGAAGACGACCGCGCTGACGCCGGGCAGGAAGAGCAGCCGCCGCCCCACGCCGGCGCGCAGTTCGCGGATGAAGTCGGGAGTCGCCATGCGACGAGCCTACGTGCCGGCCGCCGGCCGCCCGCCGTCCCTCCGGGAGGTGTTCCCGGGCCGGTTCCCCGTGTCGGTCCCAGGGGCTACGGTGTCCCCCACGTCACGGCCCGCGGCGGGCGCCCGGAGGACTTCCGGGCCCGGCGCGGCGGCCGTCGGTCTCGGGGGGTCGCAGACGATGGCTTCACCGGCGCTCGGACCACTGTCCGTCGCACCGGAGCGGAGCGGCGTGCCGGATGTCGCCGGCGCCGCGGTTCTGGGCTGTTGCGCGGGCTGGGCACTGGTCTGCGCGATGGGGCGGGACGCCCGCCCGGAGGGGGTGCTGCTGGCGGTGCTGGCGGTCGCCGCCGGATACGCCTGCGGGCGGATCGGCGGTTCCGTGCTGCCGGCCGCCGCGCCCGCCGCCGCGGCGCTGGCCGGGCTGGCGTCCTTCGTCCTCTTCCCCGGCGGTTTCCCCGGCGTCCTCACCGGCACCCTTCCCGGTGGTTTCCCCGGCGGCTTCCCCAGCGGTTTCCCCGGCGTTCCGCCGCCGGATCCGTCCGCCGCCGCGCCGGGCGGCCGGGCGGGCGCCGACGCCGCGCTGGCGGCGCTCACCGCGGGCGCGGCCTGCTGCGCCGCGTGGGCCGCCGGGGACGGGCGGACGCGGCGGCTGCTGCACGCGCTGGCCCTGGTGGTCGCGGCGGTGGCGCTGGCGGCCGGCTCGCCCGCCGGGTGCGCCGCGGCGCTCGGGGTGCTGCTGTGCTCCCTGGCGGCGGGACGGGTGCGCCGCCGGCTGCCGGCGCTGGCCGCGCTGGCGGTGGCCGCGGCCGCCGTGGCGGGCGCCGTCTGGGCGGTGGCGGGCGACGCGCTGCCGCCGGAGCTGGAGAGACCGCTCCAGGGGCCGCTCACCGCACAGCGGGTCGCGTTGTGGGAGGAGGCGCTGGCCCTCGCCGTGGAGCAGCCGGTGCGCGGCGCGGGCCCCGACCGGTTCGGCGGGCCGGACCGGGCCGCCGCGCGGGCGGCGGTCCCGGACGGGAAGCCGCACTCGGCGCCGCTGCAGCTGGCGGCCGAGCAGGGGCTGCCCGGGGTGGCGCTGCTGGGCGCCGTCTTCGGCTGGCTGCTGCTCGCGCTGTACCGGTCGCCGCGCCCGACGCCGGTGGTGCTGGCGGCGGGCGCGGCGCTCACGGCACTGGCCGCGCTGGCGAGCGTGAGCAACGCGCTCAGTTTCAACCAGGTCACCGCGGGGGCGGGGCTGCTGGCGGGGCTGGCGACCGCCCGGGAGGGCGGGGACGTCCCGTAGGGCCGGCCGGGACCGGCGGACGCGTGCGCTCAGGCGGTCCGTACGGCGCGGTCCGCGGCCAGCAGCCGCCCCTCGGCGTAGCCGCGCGCGGGACCGGGCAGTTCGGTGGGCGTGCCGCTGTGGAGGACGGTCAGTCCTCCGGTGGGGGCCGCCTCCGGGTCCGGTTCCGCCCCGATGCGGCGCAGCGCCTGGGCGGCGACCGCGGCGGCCGAGCCGTACAGGCCGGGCTCGGGGACCAGCGGGGAGCGGACGGCGGCGCGGATGCGCTCGGCGACCAGCTCGTAGTGGGTGCAGCCCAGCACCACCGCCCGCACTCCGCGCGGGGTGAGGGCGGCGGCCGCGGCGACGGCGTCGTCGACGGCGGCCTCGTCGCCCTTCTCCACGGCGTCGGCCAGTCCGTGGCAGGGCACCTCGGCGATCTCGGTCCCGTTGCCGAACTCCGCGATGAGGCGGCGCTGGTAGGGGCTGCCGGTGGTGGCGGGGGTGGCCCAGACGGCCAGGGGCCCGCCCGCCGCGGCGGCCGGCTTGACGGCGGGCACCGTGCCGACGACCGGGACCGCGGGCTCCAACTCGGCGCGCAGCACCTGCAGGGCGTGCACGGAGGCGGTGTTGCAGGCGACGATCAGCGCGTCGGGTCCGTACGCGGCGGCCGCCCGCGCACAGGCCAGGGCGCGGGCGGTGATGTCGTCGGCGGTCCGCGGCCCCCAGGGCATGCTGTCGGGGGCGGACGACAGGACGAGGTCGGCGTCGGGTCTCGCGCGCCGCACCGCGGCGGCGGCGGCCAGCAACCCGATCCCGGAGTCCACGAGCGCGATTCTCACGGACAACAGCGTACGGGTACGGGGCGGCCGGGCCGCCCACCGGACGGCCCGGCGGGCGTCACGGGCGGGAGGTCACTTGCGGCCGGGCGTCCACTGCATGCCCCAGCCGTAGGCGTGGTCCACCGTCCGCTGCGGGCTCACCCCGCGCTCGGGGATCAGGTAGCGCGACTCGCGCCGGACGACGAGGTCGCCGCCCTCGTTGGTGAGCAGCGCGAGGGCGCAGACGGTGGAGGGGACGGTGCACTCGTCGAGGGAGAAGTCGACGGGGGCGCCGTGCTGCGGTGTGAGCGTCACCGTGGCGTGGAGGTTCGCGAAGCTGCGGGCGCCCTCGTAGATCGTGACGAAGATCAGGACGCGCCGGAAGCTCTCCTTGTGGTCGAGGTTGACGGTGAGGTTCTCGCCCGTCTCCACGGCACCGGTGCGGTCGTCGCCGTCGAGGTGGATGTAGGGCGGCTGGTGCAGCGCCCCGAAGGCGTTGCCGAGTGCCTGGACGACCCCCTTGCGGCCGTCGGTGAGCTCGTACAGGGCGCACAGGTCCAGGTCGAGGTCGGCGTGCATCGCCATGGCCCGGCCCAGTTTGCTCCCCCAGCCCTTGAAATGCCTGTGCACCTGCCAGTTGAGGTTGACCCGCAGCGCGCCGGAGGTGCCGCCCTGCTTGGTGAGGGAGACCGTGGGCGCCTCCTTGGTCAGGGTGACCTTCGACAGCCGCACGGGCCGCGGCGGCGCCGGCGGCGGTACGGGGGCCGCCGCGGGAGCGGGCGCGGGCGTCGGAGTGGGGGCGGGAGCGGGCGTCGGAGTGGGCGCGGAGGGCGGCGCCGTGCTCCGCGGCTCGTCGACCGTGATCCCGAAGTCGGTGGCGAGACCGGCCAGTCCGCTGTCGTAGCCCTGGCCCACGGCCCGGAACTTCCAGGCGCCCTGCCTGCGGTACAGCTCGCCGAGGACGAAGGCGGTCTCGACGGTGGCGTCCCGGCTGTCGAACCGGGCGAGTTCGGCGCCGCTGCCCGCATCGAGCACCCGCACGTACAGCCCCGGCACCCGGCCGAAGGACCCGCCGTCCGCGGAGGCGGCGACGACCACCTTCTCCACCTCGGGCTCGACGCGGGCCAGGTCCACGCCGAGGGTGTCGCTCACGGTGTCCCCCGCGGGGCGCCTGCCCTCGTGCCGGACGGCGCCGGAGGCGTGCCGCGGCTGGTTGTAGAAGACGAAGTCGCCGTCCGAGCGGACCCTGCCCGAGGCCAGCAGCAGCGCCGAGGCGTCCACGTCCGGAACCCCCGGCCCGGTGCGCCATCCCACCTCGACCCGGACCGACTCCGCCGGGACCGGAACGTTGGCGCCTTTGAGCATGGTCATGCTTTCCCCTCCGTGGCCGGGCCGTCCGCGCTCGTCGCGCTCCGCCGGCTCACCAACCTATGCCACCGGGCGACGCCTCGGGAGCGGTGCGTAAACCGGTGTTTTCCGCGCCTCGACCAGCCGGAATGACCGCTTTGCTCACCTTTGGCCACAGCCGCGGCCGATGACCGCGGAGAACCCGTCAAATGACCTTCATATCGCTCTCCCCAACCGGCACATCGTGGGCTTAACTTATGAGTATGACGTCCCCCCGCAGCACCTACGGCGGTGGCTACTACAGCGCGCCGTCCTTCGCTGACACCCCGATCTACGACAGCCTGGTCGCCGAGCGGGGTACCCCTCAGATCGCGCCCATCCGTGTTCCGGCGTCGCCGTACGAGACCTCGGACCACCTGCCCGCCCTCCCGTCCGCGCTGCCCGCGCTGCCCTCCGGACCCTCCTACCAGCCGCAGCCGGCGCCGCCGCGGGGTTACCCGGCTCCGGCCTACCAGCAGCACGCGCCCGTGCAGCAGCCCGCACCGCTGCAGCAGGCGCCCGCGCCCTACATCCCGCAGCAGGCCACCGCGCCGCGCGGCGGGTACGGCTACCCGCAGCCGCAGCCGCAGCAGATGCGCCCGGTGCCGCCGCGGCAGGTTCCGACGCCCGCCCAGAGCCCCTACCCCGGTTCGTACGAGGAGCCGTACGGCCACTCGTACCAGGGGCGTGGTTACTGACCGCCAACTGTCGGACCCGGGTGGCAGGATGGACGCATGACCACGTCCACGCTGGCCGCGCTCAACCTCTACCCGGTGAAATCGCTCGCGGGTGTCGGCACCGCCCGTGCCGTCGTGGAGCCATGGGGACTGTCCGGGGACCGGCGCTGGATGGCGGTCGGTCCTGACGGCGCACCGCTCACCCAGCGCGGGCACCCGCGCCTGGCGCTGGCCGCCGCCGAGCCGCTGCCCGGCGGCGGCCTGCGGCTTTCCGCTCCCGGGATGCGCGCGCTGACCGTCGAGGTGCCGGATCCGGCCGCGGGCCCGGCCGTGGTCGAGGTGTGGCGCGCCAAGGTCGAGGCGGTGCCCGCCTGCGACGAGGCGCACGACTGGCTGACGGAGTACCTGGGGACCGACGCGCGGCTGGTCCACATGGACGCGCCCGAGCGCCGGCGTCCGATCACCTCCTCCCACGGCCTCCCCGGCGAGACGGTGAGCTTCGCCGACGCCTTCCCGGTGCTGCTCACCACGGTGTCGTCGCTGGACGCCCTCAACCTGCTGATAGAGCAGGGCGACCATCCGGACGAGGGCCCCCTGCCGATGGACCGCTTCCGGCCCAACGTGGTCGTCGAGGGCACGCCGCCCTGGTCGGAGGACGGCTGGCGCCGGGTCCGGATCGGCGCGGTGACCTTCCGGGTGGCCAAGCCCTGCGGCCGCTGCGTGGTGACCACCACCGACCAGGCCACGGCGGAGCGGGGCAAGGAGCCGCTGCGCACCCTGGCCAGGCACCGCCGCTTCGGCGACCGGCTGGTGTTCGGGCAGAACCTGGTCCCGGAGAACACCGGCACCCTGCGCACGGGCGACCGCTTCGAGGTCCTGGAGTGACGCCGGATTGATGTCGGGTTGATGTCGGATTGACGCCCGGATTGACGCCCGGATCGACGAGGACGCCCGGCGTCCCCTGACCGCTCGGAGCGGGCCGTCCCGTGCGGGCGGGGCCGGGGCACGCGGCGACGGACGCGGAAGATGGCACGGCGGGGCGCGGTGGGGGTTCCGCACACGTCGGACCCCGACCGGACGCCGTTCGTCCTGCTCGCCGTCAAGCAGGTCGTGCGGCCCCGCCGTGCCACCCGGACCGTCCGGGAGGGAGCGCCGCTCCACGCCCCGCTCCCGGCTGCGCACCGCCCGCGGGAGCGGTCCCTCCCGGCACCGGCGGCCACGGGGGTGACCGGCCCGGGCGAGGCCCGGGCACCGCCGGGCGGCCGGGAGTCCTTCCGAAGGCGTCCCCGCGGAATGGGACACGGGGGCTCCACCGCGCCGGTCCGCCCGTGGGCGGCCGAACGGCGGAGGCGCACCGCCACGCTAGGGGACGGGAGGTTGCGGGAACGTTGCGCCCGGGCGGAGCGGGCCGCCGGAGGTGCGCGGGCCGAGCCCGTAGGCGTCGCGCAGGGCCCGCAGCCGGGCGCCGGGCACCGCCCTGGCCTCCGGGGGCAGCGTGCCGACCAGCGCCTCCCAGGCCTGGAGGTCGTCCTCGCCCCAGGGGGTGCGCACCCAGGTGTCCAGCAGCGCCGGGTCCCGGCGGGCGGGCAGGGCCTGCCGCAGCCGGTCCTCCAGCAGCCGCCGCAGCCGTACGACACCGGGGGCCTCGGACAGCGGCAGCAGCGGACCGCGGTAGGCGGCCAGCGCGGTGGGCAGGTCGTCCGCGTCCAGGGCGTCGGCGACCGTGTCGTGGTCGGTGCGCACCCGGCCGGTCAGGCGGTACGGGCGGGAGGCCAGCAGCGGCCCCAACATCCCGCGCAGCCGCGACAGTTCGGCGCGCAGGGTGACGGGGCTGACGTCGCGCTCGCCGTAGAGCTCCAGGGCGAGCCGGTTGCCGGGCAGTCCGTCGGGGTGGGCGGCGAGCAGCAGCACGATCTCGCTGTGCCGCCGCCCCAGCCGTACCGGCGGCCCGGCCCGGCCGGTGTGGAACAGGGCCTCGTCGCGTCCCAGGGCCTCCAGGAGGCGGGGCGGGGCGGCGGCCGGCAGGAGGGAGGCGAGCTGCGCCTCGGCCGCGCGGGCGGTGGCCTGGACGAGGGCGAGGCTGTGCGGGGAGGCGAGGTGGTCGCCGCCGGAGATGTCCACGGCGCCCAGCACCCGGCGGGTGCGCGGGTCGTGGACGGGGGCCGCGGCGCAGGTCCAGGGCTGGACGGGGCGGCAGTAGTGCTCGGCGGAGAAGATCTGGACGGGGTGACCGACGGCGAGGGCGGTGCCGGGCGCGTTGGTGCCGGCGTGGGGCTCGGTCCAGCGGGCGCCGGGGACGAAGTTCATCCGCTCGGCGCGCCGTCTGGTCTGGGTGTGGCCCTCGACCCAGAGCATCCGGCCGTGTTCGTCGCACACCGACAGCAGATGGGCGCCGTCCTCGGCGATGGCACCCAGCAGTTCCCGGAACAGCGGCATGACCCGGGCCAGGGGGTGCTCGCGGCGGTGGGCCGCGAGATCGCCGCCGGCGAGTTCGACGGGGGGCGTGTGGTCCGGTCCGACCGACGCCCTGGCCGAACGCCGCCAGGAGTCGGCTATCAGATGGCGCACGGGCGCCCCGATCGCCCCCTCGGCCAGGAATGCCTCGTGGGCGCGGCGCACCGCTCCGGCTCGTTCGGCCGGGTCCGCACCCGCCTCCAGCGCCAGCCATTGATTGAGCACGCCCGCCATCGTGCTGCCGGGGGTGCCGCCCCGGCAACCGGATGGCGAGCGCGGAGTGTCGTGCGGGGCGCGCACCACGGTGCGCGATCCCCGTCCGGGCGGCGCGTACGGGTGTGGCCGGCCGTCCCGAGGGGGACACGGGCCGGGGCGCCGCACGCCCCGGACCTCGCAACCGCGAGGGCTCCGGAGAACGACCGGAGAACGACCGGAGCACGACCGGAGAACACCCGACGGACGCCGACCGGAGCCACGAATGGAGGGCCCATGCAGACGCACCCCCCGCTCACCGACCGCCAGTGCGCCGAGCTGGACGCGCACTGGCGCGCCCTGAACTACCTGGCCGCGGGCCAGCTCTACCTCCGGGACGACCCGCTGCTGCGCGGGGAACTGCGGCCGGAGCACGTCAAACCCCGGCTGCTGGGTCACTGGGGCACCTGCCCGGGGCTGGGTCTGGTCTACACCCATCTGAACCGGGTGATCAACGAGCGCGACCTGGACGTGCTGTGCGTGTGGGGGCCGGGCCACGGCGCCCCCGCGGTGCTGGCGGGGAGCTGGCTGGAGGGCACCCTCGGGGAGTTCTGGCCCGACATGGGACGCGACGAGGCGGGGATGGCACGGCTGTTCGGGCGGTTCTCCTTCCCCGGCGGGCTGCCCAGCCACACCTCCCCGGTGGTGCCCGGGTCGATCCAGGAGGGCGGGGAGCTGGGCCACTCCCTGTCGCACGCCTACGGCGCCGCCTTCGACAACCCGGACCTGCTGACCGTCTGCGTCGTCGGGGACGGCGAGGCCGAGACGGGACCGCTGGCCGCCTCCTGGCACTCGAACAAGTTCCTGGACCCGGTGCACGACGGCGCGGTGCTCCCCGTCCTGCACCTCAACGGCTACAAGATCGCCAACCCCACCGTGCTCTCCCGCGTCCCCGAGGAGGAGCTGGACGCCCTGCTGCGCGGCTACGGTCACGAGCCGCTGTACGTGACGGCCGGCCCCGGCACGCCGCCCGCCGTGGCGCACCGCGCCCTGGCCGCCGCCCTGGACACGGCGCTGGACCGGATCGCCGCGATCCAGCGGGCGGCCCGCCGGGAGGGGGCGGGCGGACGGCCCCGCTGGCCGGTGGTCGTGCTGCGCACCCCCAAGGGCTGGACCGGCCCGCGGGAGGTGGACGGCGACCCGGTGGAGGACACCTGGCGCTCCCACCAGATCCCGGTGAAGGGCGTGCGCGAGGACCCCGGCGGCCTGCGCGTGCTGGAGCGGTGGCTGCGCTCGTACCGGCCCGGTGAGCTGTTCGACGACTCCGGCCGTCCCCTCCCCCACGTGCTGGCGCACGTGCCGCGCGGGGAGCGGCGGCTGGGGGCCTCCGCGCACGCCGACGGCGGCCGGCTGCGGCGGCCCCTGCCCCTGCCCGGTCCGGAGGCCTTCGCGGTGCCGGTGGACAAGCCCGGCTCCTCCGTCCACGAGCCGACCCGGGCGCTGGGCGGGATGCTGCGGCAGGTCTTCGAGGACACCGCCGAGCGGCGCGACTTCCGGCTGACGGCCCCGGACGAGGCCGAGTCCAACCACCTCCAGGACGTCCTCGACGCCACGCCCCGCGCCTGGCAGGGCGCCTCCCTGGAGACGGACCGCGGCCTCGGCCCGCACGGCCGGGTGGTGGAGGTGCTCTCCGAACACCTGTGCCAGGGCTGGCTGGAGGGCTACACCCTCACCGGGCGGCACGGGGTCTTCAGCTCCTACGAGGGGTTCTCCACCGTCGTGGCGAGCATGGTCACCCAGCACGCCAAGTGGCTGCAGAGCGCCCGCGAGGTGCCGTGGCGGGCCCCGGTCCCGAGCCTGAACTACCTGCTGACCTCGCACGTCTGGCGCCAGGACCACAACGGCTTCTCCCACCAGGACCCCGGCTTCGTCGACCACGTCCTCACCAAGAGCCCCGAGGTGGTGCGCGCCTACTTCCCGCCGGACGCCAACACCCTGCTGTGCGTCGCCGACCACGTGCTGCGCACGACGGACACGGTGAACGTGGTCGTCGCGGGCAAGCAGCCGTGCTTCGACTGGCTCGGCCCGCGGGAGGCCCGCGACCACTGCGAGCGCGGCGCCGGCGTCTGGGAGTGGGCCGGGACCGAGCGGCCCGGACGGGAGCCGGACGTGGTGCTGGCCTGCGCCGGGGACGTGCCCACCCAGGAGACGCTGGCCGCGGCCGCGCTGCTGCGCGAGCACCTGCCGGAGCTGGCGGTGCGCGTGGTGAACGTCGTGGACATCGCCCGGCTGATGCCGGAATCGCGGCACCCGCACGGGCTGCCGGACGCGGAGTTCGACGCGCTCCTCACCCGCGACCGGCCGGTGGTCTTCGCCTACCACGGCTACCCGTGGCTGATCCACCGGATCGCCCACCGCGCCGGCCTCCACGACCGGCTGCACGTGCGCGGCTACCGGGAGAGCGGGGCGACCACCACCCCGTTCGACATGGTGGTCCGCAACGACCTGGATCGCTACCGGCTGGTCATGGACGTGATCGACCGGGTGCCGGGGCTCGCGGCCCGGGCGGCGGGGCTGCGCCGGTCGATGCGGGAGGTGCGCGACCGGCACCACGACTGGATCCGCGAGCACGGCACCGACCTGCCCGAGGTCGCCGACTGGCACTGGCCGGGCTGACGGGTCCGGCCGGACGGGCGGAGCCGGTCGGCGGAAGCGGTCAGGCGGCGGAAGCGGTCGGGCAGCGGGAGCTCAGGCGGTGGGGACGAGCACCACCGGGCAGTGGGCGTGGTGCAGCACCGCGTGGGTGACCGGGCCCAGGTGCGCGCCGAAGCGGCGGTGGCGGCGGTGGGCCGCCAGGACGACCAGGTCGGCGGACGCGCTGGCCTCGACCAGCGCGTGGCCGGGGCCGGCGTACACCGTCTCCACCCGGGCGTCGACGTTCGGGTGGGCCTCGCGCAGTCCGGTGACGGCCTCCAGGGGAACGCTCTCCTCGTAGCGGGCCTGCTCCTCGGCGATCTCCTCCAGCACCCGGGTCGGCGGGGGCACCATGACGCCGGGGTAGACGGGCAGCTCCCACGCGTGCAGGACGAGCAGCGCCGCCGCCCGCCGCTCGGCCTCCTCGAAGCCGTAGCGCGCCGCGCCGGTGTCCGCCGGGTGCTCCACGCCGACGACCACGGTGTGGCGGGGGCGTTCGTTGTCGCCGCGCACGACCATCAGCGGCCCCTCGATGCGCGCGGCCGTCCGCAGGCTCACCGAGCCCAGCAGCAGCCCGGTGAACCCGCCGTGCCCGCGGGTGCCGACCACGGTCAGCGCGGCCCGGCGCCCGGCGCGCAGCAGCGCGGTGACGGCGGTCTCGTCGGTCGCGGCCGGCTCGACCTCCAGTCCGGGGGCGCTCTCCCGGGCCCGTTCGGCGGCCGACTCGGCGATGAGCCGGGACTGCCGCCGCAGTGCCCGCCGGTGCTCCTCGCCGGCCCCGTCGGCGGCGCCCTCGGACACGGCGATCCGGTGGGCGGGCGCGCCGCACAGGACCTCCAGCGGCGCGCCCCGCAGGACGGCCTCCTCCACGGCCCGGTCCAGGGCGCGCAGGGAGTGGTCCGAGCCGTCGACGCCGACCACGACGGGGGGCTGGGTGGAGCGGTTCACTGTCCTCACGTCTCCGGGGGAGGCGGCCCGCGGGCCGCGGCGGGTGCGGGTGTGTGAGGACCACAGTCCCCCGCGGCGGGCGGATCAGACCCCTGCCGCTCCCGGAGGGCGCCGGGCCGGCCCCGGGGCCTCCGGGGCCTCCGCGCCGCCTCCCCCTCGCCGCGGGGCCGCCGGCGGTTGCGCGGGCCTCCCCGGGGCCGCGGTCCGCGCCCCTTTTCGTTCACCCGTTCACCCGCCCACCCGCGCGCCCCGGGCGGGTGAACGGGGGCGTGCCGGACGGCCGGACGGACGTGGACCCGGCGGGGCGGACGCGCGCCGGACCCGTACCGGCCCCGGCGGGCGGACCGGTCATCCCATCGGTCCGGCACACGCTACGGTGGTGCATCCGGATGCGCGCGACAGCGCGATCGACGTTCGCACGAGGTTTGGGGCAAGGCGGTCCATGGCACAGGGCTTGGTCCAGGTGACGCACACCAGCTCGTCGCGGTGGCGGCGCCGCACGGGAGACTACGCCACCCTCTCCGCCGCCCTCTCCGCCGCCGGTGACGGGGACGTGCTGACCGTGTCCCCCGGCACCTACCGCGAGAACCTGGTGATCGAGCGCGCCGTCACCCTGCGCGGTCCCGAGCGCGCGGACGCCGGTTCGGTGCGCATCGCCCCCACCGACGGGGTGGCGCTGACCGTGCGCGCCACGGCGGTCGTGCGCGACCTCCAGATCGAGGGGCAGGACGCGGCGGCGCCCGCGCTGCTGATCGAGGACTGCGTCGCCGAGCTGTCCGGGCTGCGGGTGATGACGCGGTCGGCGTCCGGGATCGAGGTGCGGTCGGGAGCCCGGCCGACCCTGCGCCGCTGCACCGTGGACAACCCGGCCGGGCTGGGCATCAGCGTGAGCGGCGGCGCGGGCGGGCTGTTCGAGGAGTGCGAGGTGGTCGCGGCCGGGCAGTCCGGCATCGCGGTGCACGACGGCGCACACCCCCGGCTGGAGCGCTGCCGGATCCACCACGCCTCGGGCGCCGGTCTGTCGCTGTCCGGTGAGGGCAGCGCGGTGGAGGCCGTGGGCTGCGAGGTGTACGAGATCAAGGGCGCCGGTGTGCAGGTGGCCTCCCGGGCGGCCGGGCACCTCACCGACTGCCGGGTGCACCGCACCTCCGCCGACGGCGTCACCCTGGACACCGACGCGGTGCTCACCCTCGCCGACTGCGAGATCCACGACATCCCGGAGAACGCGGTCGACCTGCGCTCGCGCTCGGTGCTGACGCTGACCCGCTCCACGGTGCGCCGCTTCGGACGCAACGGGCTGTCGGTGTGGGACCCGGGCACCCGCGTGGACGCCAACGGGTGCGAGATCCGGGAGAGCACGGGCGACTACCCGGCGGTGTGGGTGAGCGACGGCGCCTCGGCCCTGCTGGACTCCTGCCGGGTGCACGACGTGCCGGACGCGCTGTTCGTACTGGACCGGGGCTCGCGGGCCGACGTCCTCGACAGCGATCTGGCGCAGGTGCGCAACACGGCGGTGTCGGTGAGCGACGGCGGGACGGTCCAGCTGGACGACTGCCGCATCCGGGAGGCCACCACCGGCGCCTGGTTCCGCGACCACGGCAGCGGCGGCACCCTGGCGAACTGCACGATCGACGCCGCGGGGACGGGGGTGATCGTCACCAAGGGCGCCGACCCGGAGATCGAGCGCTGCACCGTGACCGGCCCCTCCGAGGCGGGCTTCTACGTCTCCGCCGAGGGCCGGGGCACCTTCTCCGAGTGCCGGGTGACCGGCTCCCAGGGCTACGGCTTCCACGTGATCGACGGCTGCCGCACCACGCTGCGCCGCTGCCGCACCGAGCGGTGCGCACGCGGGGGCTACGAGTTCGCCGACGGGGTGCCCGTCGCCGAGGACTGCACCAGCGACCGGAGCGCCGCGCCCGTCGCGCCCGAGCCCGGGCCTCCGGCGGTCCCGGCCGTCCAGACCGCCGGCCTGCTCGGCGGCATACCCCAGCAGTCGGCCGCGCCCGCCCCCGGCGGGGCGCCCGGGGGGCCGGGGGAGCCGGAGAAGCCGGCACGGCCCTCGAAGGAGGTGCTGGGCGAACTCGACGCGCTGGTGGGCCTGGAGAGCGTCAAGCGGGAGGTGCGGGCCCTCATCGACATGATCGAGGTGGGCCGCAGACGCCGGGAGGCCGGCCTCAAGGCGGCCTCGGTGCGCCGGCACCTGGTGTTCACCGGTCCCCCCGGCACCGGCAAGACCACGGTCGCCCGGCTCTACGGGGAGATCCTGCACTCGCTCGGGGTGCTGGAGCGCGGCCATCTGGTCGAGGTCTCCCGGGTGGACCTGGTGGGCGAGCACATCGGCTCGACGGCGATCCGCACCCAGGAGGCGTTCGACCGGGCGCGCGGCGGCGTGCTGTTCATCGACGAGGCGTACGCCCTCTCCCCCGAGGACTCCGGGCGGGACTTCGGCCGGGAGGCGATCGACACCCTGGTGAAGCTGATGGAGGACCACCGCGACGAGGTGGTCGTCATCGTCGCCGGCTACACCGCGGAGATGAGGCGCTTCCTGGACGTCAACCCCGGTGTGGCCTCCCGGTTCTCGCGGACCATCGCCTTCGGCGACTACACGCCCGAGGAGCTGCTGCGGATCGTCGGGCAGCAGGCGGAGGAGCACGAGTACCAGCTCGCCGAGGGGACGGCCGAGGCGCTGCTGGCGTACTTCACGGAGCTTCCCAAGGGACCCTCGTTCGGCAACGGCCGCACCGCGCGGCAGACCTTCGAGGCCATGGTCGAGCGGCACGCGGGCCGGGTCGCCCAGCTCGACGACCCGGACACCGACGCCCTGACGCTGCTCCACCCCGAGGACCTGCCGCGGGGTCCGCGGCACTAGTTCCGGCCCCCCGGCCCCGGTTTCCCGGGTCACGGGCGGTCGCGGCGCGACCGGCGGCTCCGGGCGGGGAGTCCGCCCGGAGCCGGCACGGCGCTAGCCCCGCTCGGGCTGGGCCGGTACGCAGGGCGCCTCGCGTCCGGCGGCCAGCCGGTCCAGCCGGTCCAGCAGCTGGGCGCGTTCGGCGTCGAAGGCGGGGTCGGCCTGGTAGTCGCCGTGGCCCAGGACCGGTGCGGGCAGCGGGTGCTCGGGGGTGCGGCCGTAGTGCAGCGGGTCCTTCAGCGGGCCCCGGTCCACGTCCGGACCGTCGTCCTGCGCCACCATCACCGGGCCGCCGATCGGGTCGGTGAGCCGCCACAGGTTCCGCCAGCAGTCCACCTCCTCGCTCAGGGCGCGCAGCGGACCGGGGCCGAAGCAGGCGGGGAACCAGCGTCCGTAGAGCCGCTCCAGCGGGGAGCCGTAGGTGAGCAGCGCGACCCGTCCCCGGGTGTCCGGGTCGAGCTGCCAGACGGCGGCGGCGGCCAGCACGCTGCCCTGGGAGTGCCCGGAGATCACCAGCCGGCCGCCGGTCCGCGCGGTCCAGGTGCACATCCGCCACGTCAGGTCCGGCACCGCGCGCTCGGCGTAGCAGGGCGGGGCGAAGGGGTGGGCGGCGCGCGGCCAGAAGGTGCCCACGTCCCACAGGATGCCGATGGTGCGGCGGGCGGCGGCGTCGCGGTAGGCGCGGCGGCCCATCGCCACCAGCACCACCACCATCGCGCCCATCAGCCAGGAGCCGAGCGCCTGGACCGTCTCGGCCAGGGCGGGCAGCGGGCCGGGCCAGGAGGCCGCGGCCGGACCCGGCGGCAGGCCGGTGCGGGCCGCGCCCGCCAGGGCGCCGGCTCCCAGCAGCACCGTGGTGACGGTGACGGAGGCGATCAGCACGGGCGCGGAGTCGGTCAGCCGGGCCCAGGCGACCGCGCGGGCGATCTGGCGGCTGCGGGACTCCAGTTCGCGGCGCTCGCCCTCGTAGGAGTCGACGACCCGCGGGGTGAGCCGCCGGCGCGTCCGCTCCGCCCGCACCGCGGCGCCCAGCGCGAAGGCCACCACGACCAGCAGCAGGACGGGGATCACGGCGGCCTGCCAGCTCAGCAGCACCGGCGGCCCGGCGATGGCGCCGCCGGCCACGCCCGGGGTGCCGTCCTTGTCCAGCCAGTCCGCCACGCGCTGGGCCACGCCGCCGGTGAGCACCCCGCCGAGCGCGCAGGCCAGTAAGGCGACCGCGGCGCCGCCCATCCCGCCCATGGCGCACCGCCCGGCGCACGAGCCGGGCGGCGCCGCCCGGTGCAGGACGTACGCGGTGGCGGCGATGGCGGCCGTCAGCGCGCCCTGGAGGAGCGCGAGCCAGGCGAACACGCCGGTGCCGGGCAGTTGGGCGGAGGAGGACCAGCCGGGGCGCTCCCAGGCCGCGTACACGGCGGTCAGCGCGAGCACGCCGAGCGCGGCGCCCGGCAGGATCTTCGAGGCCCACCGGTCGATCCGCTCGTCCGGTTCGGACTCGGTGCGGCCCTTGCGGACCGCGACCAGCACGGTCGCCGCCCAGCCCGCCGCGACGGCGGCGGACAGCGCCCAGCCCAGGGCCTCCGGTACGGCGGCGCCGCCGGGCCGGCGGTCGTGGGCGACGGTGGCGGCCAGCAGGGCGGTGGCCACCGTGAGCAGCCCGGCGGCGGTGTGGGCGGCGCGCAGCCGGGAGACCAGGCGACGGCCGTACCAGAAGCCCGGCAGGGAGAGCGCGGGCCGCTCGCCGCCGGGCAGCGGCCGGGCCGGGCCGGGCGGGCGCGGGGGCGGCGAGGCGGACTCGTAGGCGCTCCAGGTGCGGTGCGACAGCCACCACAGCAGTCCGGTGAGGGCGGTGGGCACCAGCGCGGCCAGGACCAGGCGGCGCCCGGGCGCCGACCACCAGCCCCCGGCGAGCGGCCCGAGCCAGGACTTGCCGCGCGCGCAGCGCTCGGAGCCGGCGCACTGCCAGGCCGCGAGGTCGAGCGCGACCTCGCAGGCGGCGGCGGTGAGGAGCACGGTCAGGGAGAGCGCCACCAGCCGCACCAGGACGTCGTAGATCCGCTGGCCGAGGTGGCGGGCGGGGGCGGCGGGGCGCATCCAGTGGGCGAGGTTGGCGACCATGAACGGCAGCAGGAGCAGCCACAGGGCGCGGGCGCTGTTGCCGGAGGTGAGGTTGGACCAGCAGTACGCCTCGGGGATCGGCCGCCGCCGGGCGCGGTCGGCCGCCGGTTCGGCACCGGGGTCGGCCGACAGGTCGGCGGTCAGTCCGCCGGAGTACCTCCCGAGGCGGTCCTCGGCGTCCGCGTCGTCGGTGCGGCGGTGGATGCCTGCGGTGTCGTCGCCGGTGATCCGCACCGTGCGCGGATCGCCGAGCATCTCCTGCGGTGTGGTGCCGCCGACGCCGTGCACCAGGAGTTCCAGTGCCGGTTCCCCTGGATCACGGCGCGGCCCCGCCGGTGGTCCCGGCCGGTTCTCGGACATGCTGCCCTCCCCCGATCTGCGTGTGTCCCCGTCGTCCGCCGCGTTCTCCGCGACGGCATCCAGGATGGTGGTTCCGGGGCCCCGGGCGCAGCCCGACCGGCGTACCGGTGCGTCACGATCGCGCCTCGGGGGGCGCCGGGGCCCCGTGGAAGGATGGGGCCGAACAGATGCCCGTTATCCGCGCGCACGGGCGCACGGGCGCGCGTGCGGCCGCCGGTGGACGAGAAGGGACGGACCAGCAGGTGGGCGACAACCAGAACCTCCTGGCGGAGCAGCGGCGCGCGCTCATCCTGGAAGAGGTCAGACGCCGCGGCGGGGCGCGGGTCAACGAGCTGACCCGCAGGCTCAACGTCTCGGACATGACGGTGCGCCGGGACCTGGACGCGCTGGCGCGGCAGGGCGTGCTGGAGAAGGTGCACGGCGGCGCGGTTCCGGTGTCGGGGACGAGCACGCACGAGCCGGGGTTCGAGGCGAAGTCGTCGCTGGAGCCGGGCGCCAAGGAGGACATCGCGCGGGCCGCGGCGGCGATGGCCGCCCCGGGCGGCGCGATCGCGCTCTCCGGCGGGACGACGACGTACGCGCTGGCCCGGCACCTGCTGGACGTGCCGGACCTGACGGTGGTGACCAACTCGGTGCGGGTCGCGGACGTCTTCCACGCCGCGCAGCGCGCGGACGGCTCGCGGGGCGGGCTGCCGGGGGCGGCGACGGTGGTGCTCACCGGCGGGGTGCGCACCCCGTCGGACTCGCTGGTGGGGCCGGTGGCGGACGCGGCGATCGGCTCGCTCCACTTCGACGTGCTGTTCCTGGGGGTGCACGGGATATCCGCCGAGGCCGGGCTGTCCACGCCCAATCTGGCCGAGGCGGAGACCAACCGCCGTCTGGTGCGCTCCGCGCGGCGGGTGGTGGTCGTCGCCGACCACACCAAGTGGGGGACGGTGGGCCTGAGTTCGTTCGCCTCGCTGGAGGAGGTGGACACGCTGGTGACCGACGGCGGCATGCCGGAGGAGACGCGCGCGGAGATCCGCGAACTGCTGCCGGAGCTGGACCTGGTGGTGGCCGACGGGGGCGGAGGCGGCGCGGAGCGCTGAGGCCCGGCGGTGGCGCGCCCACGGCCGGCCGCGCCGGAGGGCACGGGCACCCGGGTGCGGCGCGGCGACCGGCGGCACGGCCGCCCTCCGCCGCGCGCCGGTGGCGCACGCGCCGTGCGGCGCGTACCGCAGTGCGCGTGGCGCGGTGCGCACACCCTGGCGCCCCGGCCCGGACGGGTGCAGACTTCTGGCAGGACAGGGCACCCGGTGGGGGTGGCGCCGGTGAGGGTCCGGCCGTGACGGCGGACCGGCGGTGACGAGGTGGGAGGCGTTGCGCTGTGGCGGAGCCCGAGTTCAGTGCCACCGGAGTGCGGATAGCGCGGTGGCTGCGATCGCTCACCCGGGCCGGGCAGGTCGTCGTCCGCGACGGCCGGCTGGTGCTGCTGACCAGCTACGGCCGGGAGATCGACAGCGCGCCGGTGGAGCAGGTCCGCATCAGCGAGCCGTGGTACGCCGCCCGCGGCCGGGCCCTGGCGGCCGTCAACGGCACCTGGTACGCGCTGCGCCTGAAGGGGCAGATGCGCGACGGCCTGGTGGCGGCGCTGCACGGAGCCCGCGCCCGCTCGTCCGGGGCGTCCGGGCTCGCGGTGGAGCGGCGCACGGCTCCCGCCGACGGCTGAGGCCGCGCACCGCGGACCGCCGCCTCCGGCGGGTGGTCCGCCCGGCGCCCTCCGGCGCTTCCACTCGAGAAGAATGCCCGAGTTGCACCCTTTTGCTACCTGAATCACGCTGATGTCTGTGCCGTAGCGACCGTCAGCTCGCTTGACGCGCTCTCTCACGTCGTCCGGACACCCTCAACCGCCATCAGGGAGCCGCAGTCGTGATCAGTCACCACAGCACGTCCGGCCGACAGCGGACGGTGGAGTTCCAGGCCCTGCCCTCCCGGGCCGGTCAGGTCCGCCGCATCGTGTCGGCCCAGCTGCGCTACTGGAAACTGGACGCGCTCGTCGCCCCGGCGGCCGACGGCGTCGCCGAACTGCTGGCGGGAGTCCACCGGCACGTGGGCCCGGACGGGCGCTGCACCGTGGAGATCGCGCTGCGCCTGGACCGGCTGACGATCTCCGTGCGCGACCAGGTGCCGCAGCTCTCCCCCGTCCAGCTCCTGGGAGTGCCCCTCGGCGGCGGGCTCGGGCCGGCACGGCGCGACATCGCCGGCGAGACCGCGTGGATCACCCTGCCGGTACCGGCCCCGGCCGCGCCGGCCGACGGCGCGGCGGCCGACGGCGCGGCGGACACAGTGGACACGGCAGCTCCGGCAGCGGGCCCGGCGGGCGCGGGTACGGCGGGGGCTTCCCCGCACCGGCGGCCGCTGCCCGCCCCGGAGCCGCTGCCGCGCGTCTGAGGCGCGCCCGCGCCGCGGCGGGGCCGTTCCCCGACCGCGCCGGCGTACGACGGCCGGCGCCCCGCCCGCCCCGCGGGGCGCGGCTCAGCCCCGCGCCGTCACCATCGGGTCGTCCAGGACGGGCTGCCAGGCCAGCTCGGCGGCGCCGACCAGGCTGCTGTGGTCCAGTTCGCAGGCCAGCACGGGCACTCCGCCGCTGCGCCCCCACAGACTGCGGTCCGCGATGACGGCGCGCAGCCGCTCGGCGTCCGCCTCCAGCAGGGCGCGGTGCAGCCCCCCGAGGATGATCCGGTCGGGGTTGAGGATGTTGACCAGCCCGGCCAGGCCCAGGCCCAGCCGGTCGATGAGCAGGTGGGCGGCGTCGCGTACGGCCGGGTCGGTGGCGTACTCCGTGCGGAGCAGTTCCAGGGCGCGCTTGAGCAGACCGGTCTCCGGGCCGGGCTCGCGGCCCGCGGCCTCCAGGAAGGCCAGCGGGTCGGTCTCGACGTCCAGGCAGCCCCGTCCGCCGCAGTGGCAGGACCTGCCGCCCGGGTCCACGGTCAGGTGGCCGACCTCCAGGGCCAGCCCCGAACTCCCGGTGTGCAGACGGCCGTCGAGGACGAGCGCGCCGCCGACGCCGCGGTGCCCGGTGGCCACGCACAGCAGGTCGCGGGCGCCGCGTCCCGCGCCGTGGCGGTGCTCGGCCAGGGCGACGAGGTTGACGTCGTTGGCGGCGAAGCCGGCCGCGGGCGCGTCGCCGGACGGGCCGGTGACGCCGGCCTCGGCCAGGCACCGGGTGAAGATCTCCCGCACGGGCGCGCCCGGGGGCCAGGCCAGGTGCAGCGGGTTGAGGGCGGTGCCCTCCGGCTCGGCGACGGCGGAGGGCACCGCCAGACCCGCGCCCAGGCAGCGCCGCCCGGTCTCGCGCAGCAGCCGCGCCCCGGCGCCGACGACCTCGCCGAGGACCTGGGCCGGATCGGCCTCCACGGTCACGGCGCCGGGCACGGTGGCGACGATCCGGCCGCCGAGCCCGACGAGCGCGGCGCGGAAGCCGTCGGCGTGCACCTGGGCGGCGAGGACCACCGGGCCGTCGGGATCGACCGACAGCCGGTGGGAGGGACGGCCCTGGGAACCGGCGGCGACGGCGGGCCGGGAGTCGACGGTGATCAGCCCGAGCGCCTCCAGCTCGGCGGCCACGGCTCCGGCGGTCGCCCGCGTCACGCCGAGTTCCGCGGTGAGCACCGCGCGGGTGGGCGCGCGTCCGGTGTGCACGAGTTCCAGCGCCGGGCCGAGGGCTCCGCGGCCTCTCTCCAGCCTTGTTGTACGCGTCGGGGTCACTGTCCCATTCTGGCTTTGTATCCCCCGCGAACAAAGCGGGGTGCGCCAAGCGCCGCGGACGGGCCGCGACGCCCCCCGGTGCCACGGCCGCCGTGGACACGGCCGGTGCCTCCGGTCACCGTCGCACGAGGCCCGGTCGCCGCCCGCCGCGGCCGTGCGGGCCGGATGCGGCGCCCGGGGGCCGACGGGGGCCGACGGCCGTGCCGCGGGGGCGACCGGCGTACGAGCCGGCGAGCCGGAGGACGGCCCGGGCCGGCGGGGCCGGCGTCGGCCGCGCGGTGCTCGCGCGCTCCTCGCGGGGTACGCCCGCGCCGGCCCCCGTGCGCGGCGGAACCCGCCCCGGGGGCGCCCTTCCGCGTGCGTCCGGTTCCGTACACGGCGGCGCGGACCACCGGCCATCCGCGGGAAGATCCGCTGGAACGCCGTTCAGGACGTACGCTCATAGAGCGGCGAGGGAGGGCACATGGCTGAGGGTCTGCGATTCGAACTGCTCGGTCCGCTGCGAGCCTTGCGCGACGGGACCGAGGTGCCGCTGGGGCCGCCCCGGCAGCGGGCGGTGCTCGCCGTCCTGCTGCTCCAGGAGGGGCGGCCGATGGCGTACGACGCGCTGGTGAGCGCGGTCTGGGGCGGCGAGCCGCCGTCGCACGTACGGAACCTGGCGCAGAAGTACGTCTCCGGCCTGCGCCGGGCCTTCGCGGCGGCGGGCGGGGGCGGTTCGTCCCCGGAACTGGTGTGGACCGGCAGCGGATACCGGCTGGAGAACGCCAGGATCGACGACCTGGCGGAGCGGCGGACGCTGTTGCGCGAGGCGCTGTCCGCGCGCGAGTCGGGCGATCTGCGCCGGGCGGGCGCGCTGGCGAGGGAGGCGGAGGAGCTGTGGCGCGGCGAGTTCGCCGAGGGGCTCGCCGGCCCGTACCTGGCCGGTGAGCGGCGCCGCTGGGCGGAGAAGCGGCTGATGGTGCTGGAGACCCGGCTGGAGGGCGACCTGGAACTGGGCCTGTACCGCGAGTGCGTCCACGAGCTGGTGCGGCAGGTGGCCGAACACCCGCTGCGCGAGCGGCTGGTGGGCCTCCTGATGCTGGCGCTGTACCGCAGTGGCCGCCCCTCGGACGCGCTGCTGGCGTACGAGGACGCGCGGCGGCGGCTCTCGGAGGAGATGGCGGCGGAGCCCGGTCCGGCGCTGCGGGAGCTGCATGCGCGGATCATGCGCCAGGATCCCTCGCTGCTGCCGGAGTCGGCGCTGGCCTCCTGACTCCGGCGCGGCCCGGAGCCGGGGAGCTCCGGCCGCCCGCGGCTAGGAACCCCCCTCGGAGCCGGTCAGTCCGACGGCGGCGGCGAGCCGGGTGACGGCGAGGTCGAAGAACTCCTCGCGGGCGTCGACCAGTTGGTTGAACTGGCCGAACACCTCGAAGCCGATCAGGCCGAACAGCTGGGCCCAGGCCGCGATGAACCCCGCGGCCACGGGGGCGGGCAGGTCGAGGCCGAGCCGCTCCATGAGCCGGTCGGCGTCCTCGGCGACGGGCCCGGGGACGGCCGGCGCGGACGCGCCGCCGGCGGGTTCGCGCAGGGCTCCGGCCGCACGGGCGTCGCGCACGACGACCATCAGGGCGAGGGCGACGCGCGAGGCGGGGGCGACGGTGCTCCGGGGCGCGGAGTAGCCGGGCACGGGCGAGCCGTAGATCAGCGCGTACTCGTGCGGACGGGCCAGGGCCCACCGCCGTACGGCCCGGCAGACCGCCAGCCAGCGGGCGACCGGCGCGTCGCGGTCCGCCGCGGCCAGGGCGCGTTCGGCGGTGGAGCCGATGGCGTCGTAGGCGTCGATGATCAGCGCGGTCAGCAGGTCGTCGCGGCTGGGGAAGTACCGGTAGAGCGCGGAGGAGACCATGCCCAGCTCACGGGCGACCGCGCGCAGGGAGAGCCGGGCGGCGCCCTCCTCGGCGAGTTGTCTGCGCGCCTCCTCCTTGATGGCGGCGGTGATCTCGGCGCGGGCCCGTTCCCTGGCTCCTCGGATCGCGTTCATGGGGGTCAGTCTGCCAGCCCCGGAAGCGCCGCACGGAAAGGAGAGCAGTGCTCTTGTGCGGACGCGGACGGCGTGCAACACTGTTCTCGGATGAGAGCGGTGATCTCACTTTGGAGCGCTTTTCTCGTCTCGGCAGTCCCGCACGGCGTTCCCCCATGGGTCTTCCATGGGGTTTCCCACACGGCCCGGAGCCCTCGCCCAGGAGGCGGACCATGACCGCACGGCAGCACAGCGGATCGCAGCCCACGTCCCGCACCACACCGCGCCCCGCGCCGCACTACCGGAAGACCGGCGCGCTCACCGACAAGGTGCTCAACAGGCTGGTGGCCTGGCTGATCCGGCGGGGCGTCGGCCCCGCCGGATCCCGGACCCTGGCGGTGCGGGGGCGCAAGAGCGGCGAGTGGCGCACCACTCCCGTCAACCCCCTGGAGTTCGAAGGCGCCCGGTACCTCGTCGCGCCGCGCGGGCACACCCAGTGGGTGCGCAATCTGCGCGCGGCCGGCGGCGGGGAGCTGCGCATCGGCGGGCGCGTGGACCGGTTCACGGCCGTGGAGCTGCCGGACGAGGAGAAGCCGGCCGTGCTGCGGGCCTACCTGAGGAAGTGGAAGTGGGAGGTCGGCGCCTTCTTCGACGGCGTCGGCCCGGCCTCGAGCGACGGGGAGCTGCTGGCCATAGCCGACCGGCACCCCGTCTTCCGGATCACCCGGGAGGGATGAACCGGTGCCCGGGGTGCCGGGGAGCGGCGCCCGGCACTCAGCGGTCCAGCCTCTCCAGGGCCCGCTGGGCCAGGGGGTGGGTGCGGACGAGTTCGCCGAGGGTGGTCGTCCCCCGCGTGATCCTCGCGAAGGCGTTCCAGGCCGGCCGGAAGCCGGTGAGCACCGCGTGCAGCAGCTTCGGGCGGCGGGCGAAGACGGCGTGCATCCGGCTTCCCACGCCCATCTCCACGCCCAGTCCCGACTTGACGGCGAAGGCGTAGTTGAGGGCCTGGCGGCGGGCGTCCACCGCGTCGTGCGCCTCGGCGACCCGTACGGCCCACTCCCCCGCCAGCCGCCCGGAGCGCAGGGCGAAGGAGATGCCCTCGCGCGTCCAGGGCTCCAGCAGCCCGGCGGCGTCGCCGCAGACCAGGACCCGGCCCCGGGAGAGCGGGGAGTCGGCCGAGCGGCAGCGGGTGAGATGGCCCGAGGAGATCTCGGGCTCGAAGCCGGCCAGCCCGAGGCGGGCGATGAAGTCCTCCAGATAGCGCTTGGTGGCCGCGCCCTCGCCGCGGGCCGAGATCACCCCGACCGTGAGCGTGTCGCCCTTGGGGAACACCCAGCCGTAGCTGCCGGGCAATGGCCCCCAGTCGATGAGGACGCGGCCCGCCCAGTCCTCGGCCACCGACGGCGGCACCGGGATCTCGGCCTCCAGGCCCAGGTCCACCTGGTCGACCTTCACCCCGACATGGGCTCCTATCCGGCTGGCGCTGCCGTCCGCGCCGACCACGGCGCGGGCCAGGACGGTGCGGCCGTCGGCGAGGACTACGGCGACGGTGCGCCGGTCGGGGACGGCCGGGCCGTGCTGCTCGACGCGGGTGACGGTGACGCCCGTCCACAGCTCCGCGCCGGCCTTCTGCGCGGACTCCACCAGCGCCTGGTCGAACTCGGGCCGGTTGACCAGCCCGAACAGCATGTTCCGGGAGCGCCGGGTGCGGGCGAACCTGCCGTCCAGCGAGAAGGTCACCGCGTACACCCGGTCGCGCAGGGGCAGTTCGAAGCCCGGCGGCAGGGCGTCCCTGGAGGGGCCGATGATGCCTCCGCCGCAGGTCTTGTAACGGGGGAGTTCCGCCTTCTCCAGGAGCAGGACCCTGCGTCCGGTGACGGCCGCGGCGTACGCCGCCGAGGCCCCGGCCGGTCCCGCTCCGACCACCACGACGTCCCACACCGGGTCCCGCCGCTCCGTACCCTCGGCGCCCTCGACGCTTTCCCTGCTCACGTGTGTTACCGCTCCCGCTCGGCCGCTTCCGGTTACCGCCGCATCCTAGGACCTGCGGCCGCCCGGCTCCCCTGTGGGAGTATCGGCACCACGTATCCGCCTGTACGTACGGTGATCCCGCCCACAGGCACACAACGCAGCACCACGAAGGAGCGTTCCCCCATGGCGCACGACGCACTGGCCGCCACCGTCGCCTCGCTGATGCCCCAGGCCCGCACCGAACTCGGCGAGTTGGTGGCCTTCAGGTCGGTGGCCGACCCGGCGCAGTTCCCGCCCGAGGAGTGCGCCGCGGCGGCCGGATGGGTGGCGGACGCGCTGCGCGCCGAGGGCTTCACCGACGTGGCGCTGCTGGACACGCCGGACGGCACGCAGTCGGTCTACGGCTTCCTGCCTGGCCCGGCCGGCGCGCCCACCGTGCTGCTCTACGCCCACTACGACGTGCAGCCGCCACTGGACGAGGACGCCTGGCTCTCCCCGCCGTTCACGCTGACCGAGCGCGACGGGCGGTGGTACGGGCGCGGCACCGCCGACTGCAAGGGCGGCTTCATCATGCACCTGCTCGCGCTGCGCGCCCTGAAGGCCAACGGCGGGGTGCCGGTGAACGTCAAGGTGATCGCCGAGGGCTCCGAGGAGATGGGCATGGGCGGCCTGGAGCGCTACGCCGAGGCGCACCCGGAACTGCTGGCCGCCGACAGCATCGTCATCGGGGACTCCGGCAACTTCCGCGCCGGTCTGCCGACCGTCACCGCGACGCTGCGCGGGATGACCATGCTGAAGGTGCGGGTGGACACCCTGGAGGGCAACCTGCACTCCGGGCAGTTCGGCGGCGCCGCTCCGGACGCGCTCGCCGCGCTCATCCGGATGCTGGACTCGCTGCGCGCCGAGGACGGCTCGACGACCGTCGACGGGCTGGCCGCGGACGCCTCCTGGGACGGCCTGCAGTATCCGGAGGAGGACTTCCGCAGGGACGCCAAGGTGCTCGACGGAGTGGAGCTGATCGGCTCGGGCACCGTCGCCGATCGCGTCTGGGCCCGTCCGGCCGTCACCGTCCTCGGCATCGACTGCCCGCCCGTCGTCGGCGCCACCCCGTCGGTGCAGGCGAGCGCGCAGGCGCTGATCAGCCTGCGGGTGCCGCCGGGCACGGACGCCGCCGAGGCTACCAAGCTGCTCACCGCCCACCTGGAGTCCCACATCCCCTGGGGCGCGCGCCTGGAGGTGGAGCAGGTGGGCCAGGGCCAGCCGTTCCGCGCGGACACCACCAGCCCGGCGTACACGGCGATGGCCGAGGCGATGCGCGAGGCGTACGACGGCGCCGAGATGCAGACCGCCGGCATGGGCGGCTCGATCCCGCTGTGCAACACCCTGGGAACGCTCTACCCCGAGGCCGAGATCCTGCTGATCGGCCTGAGCGAGCCGGAGGCGCAGATACACGCCGTCAACGAGAGCGTCTCCCCGGACGAGCTGCGGCGGCTGTCGGTGGTCGAGGCGCTGTTCCTGCGGAAGTACGCCGAGGCCCGGCGCGGCTGACCGGACCGGCCGTCGGCGGGTGGCGGCGCCGGGGCCCGCGCGCACCGCGGGTCCCGGCCCGCTCCGCCTTTCCCCGGCCTTCCCGGCCTTCCCCGGCCTTCCCGGCCTTCTCCGGCCCTCCCCGCCTTCCGGCGCCTCCCCCGCCGCCTGGCGGGCCGGCCCGTCAGGCGCCGACCGGCGTGCCCGCCTCCAGATTGAGCGTGATGCCCCGCTCGCGCGCCCGCAGCGCCCAGCGCAGCCGGTCCATCCGCACCGGGGGCAGCAGTCCGGCGGCCTCCTGCTCGGTGACGAAGCGCCAGCCGCGCAGTTCCGCGCCGGGCAGCAGCAGGTCACGGGCGGCCGTGGTGGTCAGCCGGCCGCCGTCGAAGAGCAGCCGCAGACCGCCGTAGCCGGGCGGCCGGGGCGGTTCCCAGTCGATGACGAGCAGGCGGAGCGCGGTGTCCAGCCGCAGTCCCAGTTCCTCGGCCACCTCGCGCACCCCGGCGCGGGCGGGCGGTTCGCCGGGCTCGACCACACCGCCGGGGAACTCCCAGCCGGGTTTGTAGGTCGGGTCGACCAGCAGCACTCGGTCCACCTCGTCGAAGAGGAGGACCCCGGCCGCCACGGTCTCCGCGGTCGGTTCCGGGGTCTGCACGATGTCGCAGGCGCCGTTCCCGGCGCGTATCGCCTCCGCCACCCGCTCGGCGGTCTGCCGGGGGGTGAGGGAGGTGGTGTCGACGGTGTGCGCGTCGGCCCGGAGCCAGGCCAGCGCCCGCCGGTACGCCGGAAGGCGCTCCAGGCACCAGCGGCGCACCGCGGCACTCGCCCCGGCGTCGCCCGGTACTTCCTCGCGCCGGGCGACGCGCTCGCGGAGGATCGTTTCGTCAACGTCCAGCAGCACATGCCGCACGGGAATGCGGCGGGCCGCCAGCCCGCCGAAGACCTCGTCGCGGTACTCCTGCCGCAGCAGCGTCATGGGTGTCACCAGGGTGCCGCCCACCTCTGCGTGGAGGGCGGCGGCCGTGTCCACCACGAGCCGCCGCCAGGCGGGCAGGTCCTGGAAGTCCGACACCTCCTCCAGGCGCTTGCGCGGCAGGAGCACGCGCAGCCCGGCGCCGACCAGTTCGGGGTCGAAGAGGACGCTGTCCGGAAGCAGCTCGACCAGTTCACGGGCCGCGGTGGTCTTGCCCGCGCCGTAGGCGCCGTTCAACCAGACGATCACGGTTCCCCCATTCCGTCGACCCCGGTTCCCTGCCCGCTCCACCCTGTCCCGGAAACGCGCCCCCGCCCCCGGCGCGGGCGCTCACACGAAACGGCCCAGCGCCTCCCGGCAGGCCGCCGCGGCCCCGACGAGGCCCGCGCCGGTTCCCGTTCCGGCGGGGACGACCTCCAGCCCCCGGACGAAGGAGAGCGTGGCGTACTCCCCCAGCGCCCGGCGCAGCGGCCCGAACAGCACCTCACCGGCCTGGGCCACTCCCCCGCCGATCACCGCTATCTCGATCTCCACCAGGGTCGCGGTCGCGGCGATCCCGGCCGCCAGCGCCCGCGCCGCGCGTTCGAAGGAGGCCGCGGCCACCGGGTCCCCCGCCCGCGCGGCGGCGGCCACCCCGCGGGCGGTGGCGTCGCCGTCCGGTCCGGGCCGCCAGCCGTTCTCCAGGGCCCGGCGTGCGATGTTGGGTCCGCTGGCCAGACCCTCCACGCAGCCGCGCGCCCCGCACGGGCAGGGTTCGCCGTCGAGGTCCACGCTGATGTGGCCGATGTGGCCCGCGTTGCCGGTCGGCCCGGGGTGCAGCCTGCCGTCGAGGACCAGCCCGCCGCCCACGCCGGTGGAGACGACCATGCACAGGGCGTTGTCCCGGCCGCGCGCCGCGCCCTGCCAGTGCTCGGCGGCGGTGATCGCCACACCGTCGCCCACCAGGGTCACGGGCATCTCCCCGACGACGGCGCGCACCCCGTCCACCAGGGGGTGGTCCCGCCAGCCGGGGATGTTGACCGGGCTCACCGTGCCCCGCCGGGCGTTCACCGGCCCGGCGCTGCCGATGCCCAGCGCCGCCACGCGCGGCCACTCGGCCGCGGCCCGCAACTCGCCGAGCACCTCGGCCACCGTTCGCATCACGCTGTCGCCCGGCTCCCGCGCCGGGGTCGGCCGCTGGGTCCGCAGCAGCAGCCTGCCGTCGTCGTCCACCAGTGCGCCTGCGATTTTGGTGCCGCCGATGTCGAGGGCAGCGAGGAGATCCTGGTCCATGAGCGGAAAGTCTCACCCATCTCTGACAACGTTGTCCACTCTCCTGGCCCGCTCTATGCTCTGGGGCCACCGAGGTACGAGGACGTACCGAGCACCACCGTGTCACCGCCCGCCGACGACAGACAGGACCGCAGTGGCCGACACCGCCCGCCCCGCCCGTACCACCCAGCGCCGCTACGGGCTGCGGCCCACGATGAAGGACGTGGCCGCCCGCGCCGGGGTCGGCCTCAAGACCGTCTCCCGGGTCGTCAACGGCGAACCCGGTGTCACCCCCGACACCGAGCGCAGGGTGCGGGAGGCCATCACCGCCCTCGGTTTCCGCCGCAACGACAGCGCCCGCATCCTGCGCAAGGGCCGCACCGCGAGCATCGGACTGGTCCTGGAGGACCTCGCCGACCCCTTCTACGCCCCGCTCAGCCGCGCCGTCGAGGAGGTCGCCCGGGCGCACGGCGCGCTGCTGATCAACGGCTCCAGCGCCGAGGACAGGGAGCGCGAGAGGGAACTGGTGCTCGCCCTGTGCGCCCGGCGCGTGGACGGCCTGGTCATCATCCCGGCCGGTGACGACCACCGCTATCTGGAACCGGAGATCGCCGCCGGGGTCGCCACCGTCTTCGTCGACCGCCCGGCCGCCCGCATCAAGGCCGACGCGGTGCTCACCGACAGCTTCGCCGGCGCGCGCGAGGGCGTCGCCCACCTCATCGCCCACGGCCACCGCCGGATCGGCTTCATCGGCGACCTGCCGCACATCCACACCGCCGCCGAGCGCCTGCGCGGCTACCGCGCCGCGATGCGGGAGGCCGGACTGCCGGTGGACGAGTCCTGGGTCGCGCTCGGCCCGACCGACCCCGAGCGGGTGCGGTCCGACGCCGAGCGCATGCTGGCGGGGCGGGGCTCGGCGGCGGGGCCGGTCACCGCGCTGCTGACGGGCAACAACCGGGTGACCGTCACCGTGGTGCGGGTGCTGGCGGGCCTGGATCGGCGTGTGGCGCTGGTGGGCTTCGACGACTTCGAGCTGGCCGACCTGCTGACCCCGCCGGTCACCGTCATCGCCCAGGAGCCCGCCCTGCTGGGCCGCAGGGCGGCCGAACTGCTCTTCCGCCGGCTGGACGGCGCCGACGACGCGCCGCGGCGCGTGGAGCTGCCCACCCGGCTGGTCCCGCGCGGCTCGGGGGAGATCCCCCCGCACCCCTGACCCTCGGCGCGGGCCCGGGACCCGCCGCCCCGCGAGGCCGCCGAGGGCGGACCGGGTGAGCCCGGTCGCCTCCGCAACCTCGGCGGCGTCGAGCGCGCCGCGGTCCGGGCCGCGCAGCAGGTGCGCGCTCAGGGCCCTGGCGCCGGCGGGTTCGTCCGGCACGTGCCGCCCTCCCTGGCGGCGTACGCGGCGCGCCGGGCCGTGGTGGATCCGCCCAGGCCTCGTGCACCCGCTCGCGCGGCCTGGCCGGCAGCACGTTGGTCGAGCCGTCCGACAGCCGCGCCCCGTGCCCGCGGCGGCCCGCACCACCGCCTCGGCGTGGTCGGCCGCCGGGTGGTCCGGGGACTGGTACGCCGCCCCCGCCCCGCAGGCGGCGCTGTGGTCGAAGGTGCCGTGGTGCAGGCCCGTCACACCTCCCCCGGCCGCGCCGATCATGCGGACGACGGCGGCGCGGCCGTCGGGTCCGAGGACCGCCCGGGTGGTCTCGATCCGGACCTCGAAGCCGATCCGGCCCGGCCGCAGCCCGTGCGCCCGCTCGAACTCCCCGCACAGCCGCGCCATCGCGCCGACCTGCTCGGCGTGGGCACCTTGGGAGGGGTGACGACCCGTCCGCCGGGCAGGCCGCCCGCCTCCGTCAGCGCGGTGAGGAAGACGTCCAGGGTGCCGATGCCGCGGTCGCGGACGGCGGCTTCCGGGAACTTCGTCCGGATGCCCGTGTACGGGGGCGCGGTGCCGCCGGCGCACGCCGCCGCCACCGGCCGTGCGGCGCGGACGGCCGGTGGCGGCGGCGTCCTCCTCGCCGTCGGGGCGGAGTCCGCAGCCGTCCTCGGAGTCGGTGCGCAGGTCCTCCACCGGCTCGCGCTCCAGCTTGGCCCGCCCCTCTCGTGCACCGCCCCGGCGAGGGCGTCGGCGGGCACGTGGACGGTGTGCACCGGCCGGCGGGTGCCGGGGTCGCCGGGGCAGCGGCGGGCGAGTCCGTCGTCGGCCGCGGCCGACGAGGCGCTCACGTCCCGGCGCACCGGGTCCCCGCAGGGGTCGCGACCGCCTCGTCCCGCGCCGTCCGCGCTCCCCGGCTCGTCGACCGGACGTCGATCCCCGGGCCGACGCCGGCCGGCCGCCGATCCGGGCGTCAGCACCCGCCGCGCGCCGCTTCCGGTCCGGCGGCCGCTTGACCCTGACGCCTGCGTCAGGGTCGGACGATGGCCGGCATGGACAACCACAACGGCCGCGGCACGGCACACCGCGGCACCAGGACCGTCGTCGTCACCGGGGCGGGCACCGGCATCGGCCGGGCCACCGCCCGGGCCTTCGCCGCCGAGGGAGCGCACGTGATCGCGGTCGGGCGGCGCACCGGGCCGCTGGAGGAGACGGCCGCCGGCCACCCGGGCATCATCCCGCTGGCCGCCGACGTCACCGCCGGGGACGGGCCCGCGCGGATCGTCCGCGCCGCGCTGGACGCGCACGGACGGCTGGACGTGCTGGTCAACAACGCGGGCGTCGTGCGCGGCGGCGCCCCGGGCGCGCTCGTGCCCGGGGAGGTGGAGACCATGATCGCCACCAACCTGATCGCGCCCGCCCTGCTGGCACAGGCCGCGCTGCCCGCGCTGGAGGCCTGCGGCGGGGTGATCGTCAACGTCACCACCTCGGTGGGGCAGCGCGCCTGGCCGGGCGACTCGCTCTACGCGGCGACCAAGACCGCGCTGGAACTGCTGACCCGCAGCTGGGCGGTCGAGCTGGCGCCCCGCGGGATCCGGGCCGTCGCGGTCGCACCCGGCGCGATCGACACCCCGATCGGCGAGCACCGGGGCCTGACGCGGGAGGAGGCGGCGGAGGTGCGCGAGTGGCAGCTCGCGCGCACCCCGCTGGGCCGGATCGGCCGGCCCGAGGAGGTGGCCTGGGCGATCACCCGGCTCGCCTCCCCGGAGGCCTCCTTCGTCACCGGGGCCGTGCTCCCGGTCGACGGCGGGGCGGTCGTGGCGTGAAAGGCGCGGCGCGCGGGGCGGCCGTGGTAGCCATGGCCCCGGAGGTGGGGAGGATGCGGATCGGCGAGCTGGCGGAGGCGGCGGGGACGACGCCCCGCGCGCTGCGGCACTACGAGCGGGCGGGCCTGATCTCCTCGGAGCGGGCGCCCAACGGCTACCGGGTCTACGACGAGCGGGCGGTGGTGCGGGTGCGCAACATCCGCCACCTGCTGGCCGCCGGGCTCACCCTGGAGGACGTACGGGCGTTCACGCCGTGCCTGGACGGGGACGTGGCCGCCGCGCCGCCCTCCGGCCGGGGCCTGGAGGTCGCGCTGGAGCGGCTGGCGGTGCTGGACAGGCGCATCGCCGCCCAGACCGCGATACGGGACCGGCTGGCGGCCGCGCTGCTCCGGGCGACCGGGGAGCGGGTGCGCCCGGTGGCCTGAGCCCGGCCCCGGCCGCTGCCCGCTTCCGCGGAGGTGTCAGCCCTTGCGGGCCTTGACCTCCTCGGTGAGCTTGGGGAGGACGTCGAAGAGGTCGCCGACCACGCCGTAGTCGACCAGGTCGAAGATCGGGGCCTCCTCGTCCTTGTTGACGGCCACGATGGTCTTCGAGGTCTGCATGCCGGCCCGGTGCTGGATGGCGCCGGAGATGCCCGCCGCGATGTAGAGCTGCGGCGAGACGGACTTGCCGGTCTGGCCGACCTGGTGGGTGTGCGGGTACCAGCCCGCGTCCACCGCGGCGCGGGAGGCGCCGACGGCCGCGCCGAGGGCGTCGGCCAGGTTCTCGACGACCGAGAAGTTCTCGGCGCCGTTGACGCCGCGGCCGCCGGAGACCACGATCGCGGCCTCGGTCAGCTCCGGACGGCCGGTCGACTCGCGCGGGGTGCGGGAGACGACCCTGGTGCCGGTGGACTTCTCGCCGAAGGTCACCGACAGCTGCTCGACCGTGCCCGCGGCCGGGGCGGCCTCGGGAGCGGCGGAGTTGGGCTTGACGGTGATGACCGGGGTGCCCCTGGAGACGCGGGACCTGGTGGTGAAGGACGCGGCGAAGACCGACTGGGTCGCCACCGGGCCCTCGTCGCCGGCCTCCAGGTCGACGGCGTCGGTGATGATGCCCGAGCCGATGCGCAGCGCCAGGCGGGCCGCGATCTCCTTGCCCTCCGCGGAGGAGGGGACCAGCACGGCGGCCGGGGAGACGGCCTCGTAGGCGGCCTGGAGCGCGTCCACCTTCGGTACGACGAGGTAGTCGGCGAACTCGGGGGCGTCGGCGGCGAGCACCTTCACCGCGCCGTACTCGGCCAGCTTCGCGGCGGCCTGGTCGGCGCCGGCGCCCAGGTGCACGGCGACCGGGTCGCCGATGCGGCGGGCCAGGGTCAGCAGCTCGAGGGTGGGCTTGCGGACGGCGCCGTCCACGTGGTCGACGTAGACAAGGACTTCAGCCATGGGAGTTGCTCTCCTGCGAGGATTGCGAGGGCGGTTGAGGAGTGAGGGGTGCGACGGGCCTTCGGGCTCAGATGAACTTCTGGCCCGCGAGGAACTCGGCGAGCTGCTTGGCGCCCTCGCCCTCGTCCTTGACGATCGTGCCCGCGGTGCGGGCCGGACGCTCGGCGGCCTCGTCGACCTTGGTCCAGGAGCCCTCGAGGCCGACCTCGTCGGCGTCGATGTCCAGGTCGTCCAGGTCCAGGGACTCGACCGGCTTCTTCTTGGCGGCCATGATGCCCTTGAAGGAGGGGTAGCGCGCCTCGCCGGACTGGTCGGTCACGGAGACGACGGCCGGGAGCGCGGCCTCCAGCTGCTCGGTCGCGGCGTCGCCGTCACGGCGGCCGGTGACCTTGCCGTCCTCCACGGAGACCTCGGAGAGCAGCGTGACCTGCGGCACGCCCAGGCGCTCGGACAGCAGCGCGGGCAGCACGCCCATGGTGCCGTCGGTGGAGGCCATGCCGCAGACGACCAGGTCGTAGCCGGTCTTCTCGACGGCCTTGGCCAGCACCAGCGAGGTGCCGATGGCGTCGGTGCCGTGCAGGTCGTCGTCCTCCACGTGCACGGCCTTGTCGGCGCCCATGGAGAGGGCCTTGCGCAGGGCGTCCTTGGCGTCCTCGGGGCCGACGGTCAGGACGGTGACCTCGGCGTCGTCGGCATTCTCGGCGATCTGCAGGGCCTGCTCGACGGCGTACTCGTCGAGCTCCGACAGCAGACCGTCCACGTCGTCGCGGTCGACGGTCAGGTCATCGGCGAAGTGCCGGTCGCCGGTGGCGTCGGGCACGTACTTCACACAGACAACGATCCTCAAGCTCACGCCGGCTCTCCTACTTGCGTCGTCATTACTGGCTGCCGTGTCTCACAGGCAGCATAGGCGCCTGATCGGGGCGGGTTCCGGTCCGGTGGGGCCGGCTCTCCATCCAGGATATTACTCGTCAGTACACCCACCCCCTTCCCCGGAGGCAAGGCCGGTGAACTGTGACCTTGCCAACGGCCCGGAAGGGCTCGGGAAGGCCCGGAAGGGCTCAGGAGGGCACGGCGCCCTCGTGCAGGGCGTTGTAGCCCCCCGCGTGGTACAGCAGCGGGCGGCCCGCCCCCGAGGAGTCCCCGGCCACCGCCTGGGCCAGCACCACCCGGTGGTCGCCGGTGGGCACCCGGGCGACCACGCCGCAGACCATCCAGGCGAGCACGCCCTCCAGCACCGGTACGCCGTGGGGACCGCGGCGCCAGCGGGTGGGCGGCGCGAAGCGGTCGGCTCCGGGGCGGGCGAAGGTGGCGGCCAGCTCCCGCTGGTGTTCGCCCAGGACGTGCACCCCCACGTACTCCGCCTCGGCGACCACGGGCCACGCGGAGGAGGCGGTGCCGATGTTGAAGGAGACCAGCGGCGGCTCGGCGGCGACGGAGGCGAGGGAGGTCGCGGTGAATCCGGCGGGGCGGCCGTGCCCGTGGGCGGTGATCACGGCGACCCCGGCGGCGTGCCGCCGGAAGACGGCGCGCAGCAGCGCGGGACCGGCGTCCGTCGTCTCCGGTGTCCGCTGGGTGCCGCTCGGCGCGCTCATATGAGATCCCCTGCCCACACCGTGCCAGGCTGGCGATCCGGAGCGATCTCCGTCAAGTTCGGCCGGCGAGATGGGACCAGGGTCACGCGGAGCGCGGTCAGCGCGGTGCGCCCGGCGCCTCCGGCGCCCGCGGCGCTCACACGGCCTCCCCGAGCGCGGCGATGACGTCCGCCTTGCGCGGCTGGCCGCCGGCCCGCCGTACGATCCGTCCCCGCGCGTCCAGCACCAGGACGGTGGGGGTGCGCATGATCCCCAGCCGCCGTACCAGGTCCAGCCGGGCCTCGGCGTCGATCTCCACATGGGCGACGCCCTCGACCATGTCCGAGACCTCCGCCAGGATCCGCCGGGTGGCCCGGCAGGGCTGGCAGAAGGCGCTGGAGAACTGCACCAGCGTGGCCCTCCCGCCCAGCCGCTCGGCGCCGATCTCCTCCGCGGTCAGCCTCTCCTCCGCGTCCCGTCCGCGCACCGTCATCCTTCCGTTCCGCCTGCTGTGCACCGTCCCGAAGGCGCCGGCCAGCGCCAGCACCGCCAGGCACACGATCAGTCCCGTCATCCCCGCCCTCCCGTCGCAGCCCCGTCCGCCGTCCGCCGTCACGGCCCCCGGCCGCTCCGGCCGTGTCCCGCATCGTCTCCCACAGCGTCGGGCGGCATGCCGCCGATTCCCGGATCCGGCCGCTCCCGCCCTCCCCGGTGCGGAATGCTGTCGCCATGAGGGTCGACATACGAGGAACGAGGTTCGCGGCGGCCGTGACCGCGCTGGTCCTGGCCGCCGTGCTGGTCGGCGGGAGCTTCTGGCTGCTGGCCGCGCAGGCGCTGGTGTTCGCCTCCGGGGCGGTCCTCGGGGTGGGGCGTTCGCCGTACGGGCTGGTCTTCCGCCGCCTGGTCAGGCCGCGGCTGGGTCCCCCCGCCGAGACGGAGGACGCGGCGCCGCCCCGGTTCGCGCAGGCGGTGGGGCTGTTCTTCGCACTGGTGGGCCTGGTGGGGTACGGCGTGGGACCGCTGTGGCTGGGCATGGCGGCGACCGCCTGCGCGCTCGCGGCCGCCTTCCTCAACGCCGCGTTCGGCTACTGCCTGGGCTGCGAGGTCTACCTGGCCCTGCGCCGGGTCACGGGGTGAGGAACCGGGCGGGGGAGGCGGACGGGCCGGGGGTGGACCGGGAACGGGCCGGGGGCGGGCCGCGACGTGACGAGGATCTCCCGTCCCCGGGATTGGCCGGGGAAGTTACGGACGCGTAGGTTCGGGTAGATCAGCCGGGAGAACCCTCCCCAGGCAGCCTCCCAGAAGGGTCCTCCCCTATGGCAGAACTCGTGTACCCACCGGTCATCGGTGCCGCCCACGCCCTGTTCAAGGCGCTCGACCTGCGCTTCGACATCGACGGCACCGAGCACATACCGCGACGCGGCGGCGCCGTGCTGGTCAGCAACCACATCGGCTACCTGGACTTCGTCTTCGCCGGGCTGACCGCCCGGCCGGCCAAGCGCCTGGTTCGCTTCATGGCGAAGGAGTCGGTCTTCCGGCACAAGGTCTCCGGGCCGCTGATGCGCGCGATGAAGCACATCCCGGTGGACCGCTCGCAGGGCGAGCACGCCTACCGCCACGCGCTGAAGGCGCTGCGCTCCGGCGAGATCATCGGCGTCTTCCCCGAGGCGACGATCTCGCAGTCGTTCACCCTGAAGAAGTTCAAGACGGGTGCGGCCCGGATGGCGCAGGACGCGGGCGTGCCCGTGCTGCCCGTCGCGCTGTGGGGCACGCAGCGGCTGTGGACCAAGGGTCACAAGCGGGACTTCGGCCGCAACCACTTCCCGATCACCATCCGCGTGGGCGAGCCGATCCAACCCGCCGGGGGCGAGTCGGCGGCCGGTCTCACCGAGCGGCTGCGCGAGCGCGTGCAGGAGCTGCTGGAGGCGGCGCAGCGGGCGTACCCGGTGCGCCCCAAGGGACCGGACGACACCTGGTGGATGCCCGCGCACCTGGGCGGCACCGCCCCGACCCCGGCCGAGGCCGGGGCGCTGTAGGGCCGGGGCGCTGTAGGGCCGGGCGGCGGGCTTCAGAGCCTCTGCGGGAGCAGCCGCTCCGGCCGGCACGCGGTCACCGGCCCGCTGCAAAGCCGTCAGGACGGGCTCGGGCGGGGCCGCGTGGAGCTCCGGGACGTCGTACTCCTCCCGCGTCCGGGTCCGGGATGTGCGCGAGCCGCTCCCCGTCGAGCGAGAAGCGCGCGTCCACGCCGGGCCCGTTGCCGCGCGGGTCCTGGCGCGCCCGGGGGCGGACGGGCGGCTTGAGGGCGACGTGAGGGCGACGTAAGGGCAACCAAGCCGTGGACGACGTCCGGCCTCTGGTGGCACAGGGCCGCCCGGATGCCCTCGTGGCGCAGCGGGGCCGCCGGCGCGCGACTCGGCGTAGCGGATGCCGTTGCGGGTGGCGAGCACGTCCGGGGCGCGCCGGGCCACCCGCCGGTCGCCGCTGTCGAAGGAGCGCGGGATGGTGTCGCGGACGAAGCCGCAGGCGGTCTCGGCGTGGCGCCCGGGGCCGCCTTCACCGTCCGTGCGCCCGCCGGTCCGCCTCCCGCGGCCGCGAGGCCGTCTCCGCCGTCAGAGCTGCCATCAGAGCCGCCATCAGGGCCACCGCCAGAGCCGTCACCAGAGCCGCCGCCAGGGGATGCCGGTGGTCGACGGCCTCGCAGGCGGCGAGGTGGGCGGACGGATCCGGGTCCTGCCGGATCGGCTCCATGATCCGCGAGCCCGGGAGGGCAGAGGGCGGCCCGCCTCCCCTTCTCCGGTCGGCGGGCCGCTGCCGCGGTCAGCGGGCCATCTCCTCCCGCAGCGCGGCGACGAAGCCGTCGACGTCCTCCTCGGTGGTGTCGAAGGAGCACATCCAGCGCACGTCGCCGGCGGCCTCGTCCCAGAAGTAGAAGCGGTGGCGCTTCTGCAGCCGCTCGCCGACGTCGCGCGGGAGCCGGGCGAAGACGGCGTTGGCCTGGACGGGGTGGAGGATCTCCACGCCCTCGACGGTGCGCACGCCCTCGGCCAGCCGCCGGGCCATGGCGTTGGCGTGGGAGGCGCCGCGCAGCCACAGGTCGCCGGCGAGCAGCGCCTCGAACTGCACGGAGACGAACCGCATCTTCGACGCCAGTTGCATCGACAGCTTGCGCAGGTGCTTCATGGCCCGTACCGCGCCCGGGTTGAGCACGACGACGGCCTCGCCGAAGAGCATGCCGTTCTTGGTGCCGCCGAAGGACAGCACGTCCACGCCCGCGTCCGTGGTGAACGCCCGCAGGGGTACGTCCAGCGCGGCCGCGGCGTTGGCGATGCGGGCGCCGTCGAGGTGGACGGCCATGCCGTACCCGTGGGCCGTCTCGCAGATCTCCCGGATCTCCTCGGGCGTGTAGACGGTGCCCAGTTCGGTGTTCTGGGTGATCGAGACGGCCTGCGGCATCGCCCGGTGCTCGTCGTCGAAGCCGTACGCCTCGCGCTCGACCAGTTCGGGGGTGAGCTTGCCGTGCTCGGTGGGCACGGTCAGCAGCTTCAGCCCGCCGACGCGCTCGGGCGCGCCGCACTCGTCCACGTTGATGTGGGCGCTCTCGGCGGCGATGACCGCGCCCCAGCGGTCGGTGAGCGCCTGGAGGGCGACGACGTTGGCGCCGGTGCCGTTGAAGACCGGGAACACCTCCGCCGCCGGCCCGAGGTGGGCGCGGAAGACGTCCTGGAGGTGGGCGGTGTACTCGTCCCCGCCGTAGGCGGTCTGGTGGCCGCCGTTGGCGAGGGCGAGCGCCGCCAGGATCTCCGGGTGCGCGCCCGCGTAGTTGTCGCTGGCGAAGCCGCGCACGTGCGGGTCGTGGCGGCGGCGCGCGTCCGTCACCGGGGGTGCCGGGGGCGCGGCGGTCGGGTGGGCCTCTACGGTTGCGGGGTCAGCCACAGGCGGTGTCCGTTCACTTCCTCGGCGGGCCTGTCCCAGACGCCGGCGATGGCCTCGGCCAGTTCCCCGACGTCGGTGAAGCCCGCGAACCTGGCATTCGGGCGCTCGGCGCGCATCGCGTCGTTGACCAGCGCCTTGACCACCAGGATCGCAGCCGCGGCCGGCGGGCCCGACGCCGCCCCCTTGCCCGCCTTGCGGAAGGCGTCGGCCAGCGCCAGGGTCCACGCCTCGGCGGCGGCCTTGGCCGCGGCGTAGGCGGCGTTGCCTGCGGTGGGGCTGGTCGCGCCGGAGGCGCTGACCAGCACGTAGCGACCGTTGCCGCTGCGGCGCAGGGCGCCCTCGAAGGCCAGGGAGGTGTGCTGCACGGTGCGTACCAGCAGCCTCTCCAGCAGGTCCCAGTGGGACAGGTCGGTCTCGGCGAAGGCCGCCGAGCCGCGCCAGCCCCCGACCAGGTGCACCAGCCCGTCGACGCGCCCGTACTCCTTCTCGGTGCGGGTGGCCCACTCGCGGGTGGCCTCCAGGTCGAGCAGGTCGACGGTGTCGCCGGTGACGGTGGCTCCGCCGTGCGCGAAGCGGGCCCTGTCCACGGCCTCGGCCAGCCGCTCGGCGTCCGCGTCGGCCGCGACGACGGTGGCTCCCCGTTCGGCCAGGCTCAGCAGCGCGGCCTGTCCGGCCGGTCCCGCCGCGCCGGCGACGGCGACGACGGCGCCGTCCAGGGGGCCGCCGTTGCCGTTGGAGGTGCTGGTCATGGTGATCGCCTCTCTGTGACGTCCGGTGTTCACGCCGCGACCGGAACGGCGGACTCGGCGGTGATGCCCCTGGTCGACGCGATCACGTTGCGCAGCTTCTTGGCGAGGGCCTCGTAGAACATGCTCAGCGGGAACTCGTCCGGGAGCACCTCGTCCACCAGCTTGCGCGGCGGCAGGCTCAGGTCCAGGGCGTCGGGGCCCTTGGCCCAGGTCGAGCCGGGGTGCGGCGCGAGGTAGGTGGAGACCAGCTCGTACGCCTTGAACCAGTGGACCAGCTTCGGGCGGTCGATGCCCTCCCGGTAAAGGGTCTCGATCTCCTCGCGCAGGTGCACGGTCACCTCGCGGGCCCGGTCCCAGTCGATGCTGAGCTTGTTGTCCGTCCAGCGCAGGGCGTCGTGCTTGTGGAGGTAGGCGAACAGCAGCTGGCCGCCCAGCCCGTCGTAGTTGCGGTTGCGCTCACCGGTGACGGGGAAGCGGAACAGGCGCTCCAGCAGCACGGCGTACTGCACGTCGCGGCCCTGCGGCAGGCCGTCCGCCTCCAGCTTCACGGCCTCGTGGAAGGCGGTGAGGTCGCAGCGCAGCTCCTCCAGGCCGTACATCCAGAACGGCTGGCGCTGCTTGATCATGAACGGGTCGAAGGGCAGGTCGCCGTGGCTGTGGGTGCGGTCGTGGACCATGTCCCACAGCACGAAGGTCTGCTGGGCGCGCTGCTGGTCGGCGAGCAGCCCGCGGGCGTCCTCGGGCAGCTCCAGCTTGGTGACCTCGCAGGCGGCGTCGACGACCCGGCGGAAGCGGGCGGCCTCGCGGTCGCAGAAGATGCCGCCCCAGGAGAACCGCTCGGGCACCTCGCGCACGGCGATGGTCTCGGGGAAGAGGACCGCGGAGTGGGTGTCGTAGCCGCTGGTGAAGTCCTCGAAGGTGATGCCCAGGAAGAGCGGGTTGTCGTAGCGGGTGCGCTCCAGCTCGGCCAGCCAGTCCGGCCAGACCACGCGCAGGACGACGGCCTCCAGGTTGCGGTCGGGGTTGCCGTTCTGGGTGTACATGGGGAAGACGACCAGGTGCTGGAGGCCGTCGGCACGCCGGGAGGCGGGCTGGAAGGCCAGCAGGGAGTCCAGGAAGTCGGGTACGCCGAAGCCCTCCTCGGCCCAGCGGCGCAGATCGGCCACCAGGGCGCGGTGGTACGCCTCGTTGTGCGGGAGCAGTGGCGCGAGCTCCTCGACGGAGGCCGTGATCCGCTCGACGTGCCGCTCGACCTCGGCCCGCGCGGGGGCGCCCTCGGCGTCGAAGTCGATGGAGCCGTCCTTGGACTGGGCGGGACGGACGGCTTCGACGGCTTCCTTGAGCACCGCCCAGGCGGGGTGCTCCACCACACGGTCGGCGAACGGGCCTCCGGTGGCCGGAGCGCTACCCGTCGTCACTGCGGGCGAAAGGATTTCCGTCATCACTGTCCCTTCACAGGAGAAACTTTCGTACCAGCACCGTAGCTGCGCAGACTTCCCTGATCAACCGGAGGGCAAGCAAATCCTTCGGCCGGTTACCCCCAATGCAGATGTTTTTCCTGTGCGTGAGCGCTGAAACGGAAGACATGAGCGCGCATGTGCCATGGACACAGGCCGGGCCGACCGCGGTCCCCGGGCCCGCGGGGGCGGTCCGCCCCCGGCCCCCGGGCCGTGATCGTCCGCGGCTACCCTGTCGGCGCGTACGCACCGGCGTCGCCGTCCTTGGACACCACCGAACACCACCCGGACATCACCGGACACCAGAGGAAAGCGAGAACGTGCCGTGCCACTGCTGACCGTCGGGCACCGCGGAGTGATGGGCGTCGAGCCCGAGAACACCCTGCGGTCCTTCGTCCGTGCCGAGCGCGAGGGCATGGACGTCATCGAGCTGGACCTCCACCTGAGCCGGGACGGCGCGCTGGTGGTGATGCACGACGCCGACGTGGACCGCACCACCGACGGCTCCGGGCCGATCGCGGAGAAGACCCTCGCCGAGCTGCGCGGGCTGGACGCCGGCCTGGGCGAGCGGATCCCGGTCTTCGAGGAGGTCGTGGAGGCGGTCTCGGCGCCGCTCCAGGCCGAGATCAAGGACCGCGCCGCGGCGCGTGTGCTCGCGGAGGCCGTCGAACGGCTCGGTCTGCACGAGCGGGTCACGGTGATCTCGTTCCACGACGACGCCCTGCGCGAGACCCGCAAGCTGCTGCCGGACGTCCCCGTCGCGCTGGTCACCGGCAGGTCCACCCCCACTGCCCCCGAGCGCGCCGTGGAGCTGGGGGCTCAGATGGTCTCCTGCGAGCTCCGGTGGTTGGACGAGGACGTCGTCGAGCGCTGCCACGCGGCGGGGATCAAGGTGATCTCCTGGACGGTCAACACCGACCAGGACCTGGCCCGCGTCCGCGAGCTGGGCCTGGACGGCGTGGTGACCGACATGCCCGCCGTCAGGAGGGCGATCGCCGAAGCGGCTTGACGAGCAGTTCGAACTCCAGGTCGTCGCGGAGCGGAACGCCGAAGCGCTCGTCGCCGTACGGGAAGGGGCTCGTCCGCCCGGTGCGGACGTAGCCGCGGCGCTCGTACCAGGCGATCAGGTCGGCCCGCGCGGTGATCACCGTCATGTGCATCTCGCGGGCCCGCCACCGCTCCCGCGCCACCCGCTCGGCCTCCGCCAGGACCGTCCTGCCCAGCCCCCCGCCCTGGAGGGCCGGCCGGACGGCGAACATCCCGAAGTACGCGACCGCCTCCCCCGCCCCGCCCTCGCGCCGCTCCAGCTGGCAGCAGGCGACCGGCTCGCCGTCCCGTTCGGCGACCAGCATCAGGCTGCCGGGGGCCCGGATGACGCCGGCGACGCCCTCGGGATCGGTGCGCTGCCCGTCCAGCAGGTCCGCCTCGGTGGTCCAGCCGGCCCGGCTGGCCTCGCCCCGGTAGGCCGACTCCACCAGGGCGACCAGCGCGGGGACGTCGCTCTCGTCCGCGGTCCTGAAGCGCGGGCCGGAGGCGGTGCCCAAGGCGGCGGACTCGGCGGACCCGGGGGTGTTCACGGCGTTCGGGGCGTTCATGGCGCCGAGCCTAACCGGCCTCCGGGCCGGACGGTCCTTCCGCCCGTACACCGGACGGCACCCCGGCCGGGGCCCTAGGCTCGGCGCCATGGTTCACGTACTGAGCAGCCGGATACTGCTGCGCCCCACCGATCCGGAACGTTCGCGGGCCTTCTACGGCGAAACACTGGGCCTGGCCGTCTACCGCGAGTTCGGCACCGGGCCGGAACGCGGGACCGTCTACTTCCTCGGCGGCGGCTTCCTGGAGGTCTCCGGCCGCTCCGACACCCCGCCCGCGCCCGGGCTCCGGCTGTGGCTCCAGGTCGCCGACGTGGCGGCCGCCCACGAGGAGCTCGCCGCCCGCGGCGTGGAGGTGCTGCGGGAACCGAAGCGGGAGCCGTGGGGGCTGGTGGAGATGTGGATCGGCGACCCGGACGGGGTGCGGATCGTCCTCGTCGAGGTCCCCGAGGACCATCCGCTGCGCCACCGGCCCGGCATCTGAGGGCGCCCTCCCCGCGGGCCCGCCTCCCGCGCTCCGTCCGCGCTCCCCGGCTGCCTCCGCGCGCTCCCGTGCACGGGTCCGGCGCCGGGCATCCTCCCCCCGGAACCGGCCGGGCGACACCGGCCGGGAAACCGGTCGGGGCGGGGTCGGGGGAGGCGCGGTGCACGGACCGGAGCCGGTCGGCTGGATGCTGGTGGCCCTGTGCGGCGGCGTGGGCGCGTACTGCCTGCGGCGGGTGCGCGGCGGTACGCCCGGACAGCGGCGGGCGGCCGCGGGCGAGGCGCTGATGGGGTTCGGCATGGCCGCGATGGCGCTGCCCGCCTCGGCGGCGGAGCCGCTGCCGCCTGCGGTCCTCGGCGCGGTCCTCGGTGCGGTCTTCGGCGGCGCGGCGGTGTACGAGCTGGTGCTGGCCCTGCTCGGTCCGGAGCACCGGCCGCACCATCTGCACCACGTCGTCGGCGCCCTGGCCATGGTCCACATGGCGCTCGCCATGGCGGCCGGCCCGGCGGGCGCGCACGCGCACCACACGGCCGCGTCCGGGGCGCCGGCGGAGGCGCTGACCGGGGCGCTGCTGGCCTACTTCGCGCTGTACGTGCTGCTCGCCGGGGCCCGGCTGGTCCCCGTGCCGGGTCCCGCGGGCGCCGCGGGCGTCCGGAGGGCCGGCAGCCCGGACGCGGTCGCCGCGGGCGGACCGCCGCGGCTGCCGGAGCTGGCGGCGGCCTGCCGGCTGTCGATGGGCATGGGGATGTTCGCGATGCTGCTCACCCTGTGAGCCTGCGCGCGGGCCGGTGGGGCGCCGCGTCCGTGAGGCGTGCGTCACTTCCCGTTTCCCGCCGGACGCGGGACAGCCGCCGGCTCATAGGCTGTCGTCCATGATGGTCGCGCTCGCACTGCTCGTCCTGGGCGCACTGATCGCGGCGACGGCGCCGCGCGTGCTGGCCCGTGGTTCCTGGCCGGACCGTGAGCCGGTGCTGGCGCTGCTGGTGTGGCAGTGCGTGGTGGTCGCCGTGCTGCTGTGCTGCGTACTCGCCATGGCCCTGTCCGGCGCGGCGGCCTGGCAGGCCGTGCGCGGCCACGTCTTCGCCCCGGCCCCGAGCCGGGTCGTCGAGGCGTACGGGCTGAGCGCGTTCGGCGAGTCCTGGCCCGCGGTGGTGGCGGTGCTGCTCGCCTGCGGCGGCGTGTGGACCGCGGCGATGCTCACCCGCGAGATCCGGCACGCCCGCGCCCGGCGGCGTGCGCGGCGTTCCGAACTCCTCGCCCGCGCCCCCCTGCTGCCGGGTGAGGAGCCCGGTTCCGGGGAGCGGCTGGTGGTGCTGGAGAGCGAACGCCCGGACGCCTGGTGGCTCCCGGGGAGCACGCCCCGTCTCGTGGTCACCACCGCGGCGCTGCGCCGGCTCGAGGGACGCCGGCTCGACGCCGTCCTCGCCCACGAGCAGGGCCACCTGCGGGCCCGTCACGACTGGCTGCTGCACTGCTCGTCCGCGCTCGCCACGGGCTTTCCGCAGGTGCCCGTCTTCCGCGCGTTCCGCGACCAGGTCCACCGGCTCGTGGAGCTGGCGGCCGACGACGTGGCCTCGCGGCGCTGCGGACGGCTGGTGGTGGCCCTGGCGCTGGTCGAACTCAACGAGGAGCGCGGGGTCTTCGACCCCCACCCCCCGCGCCCCGGCGCGCAGGTACCGCAGCGCGTCGACCGGCTGCTGTCGGCCACTCCCCGGCTGCCGGTCGTCCGGCGGCTGCGGGTGACCGCGCTGGCGGCCCTGGTGCCGCTGGTCCCGCTGGCGGTGGCCTTCGTCCCGGGCCTCAGAGCGCTGGGCTGACGCCCGCGCGCCTCCGTGCGCGCCCTTTGCGACCGGCTCACCCGCCGACCGGACGATTGGATCGTCCTCCACCGGTGACGATCTGAACCATGGCCTCCCCCTTCCCGCGCCTGACCGCCCCGCTGTGCGCCGCCGTGGCCGCCGTGCTCGCCGTGCTCGTCCTGGCGGGGTGGGACCCGCTGCTGGCCCTCGACGCCCGGGTCACGTCCGAACTGCACCGCACGGCGCACGCCGAACCCGGCTGGACGCGGTTCAACCGGGTGCTGACCGACTGGGTCTGGGACCCCTGGACCATGCGGGCCGTGCTGCTCGTGACGGTCCTGTGGCTGGTGCTGCGCGGCGCGCGGCGGCTGGCGTTCTGGGTCGCCGCCGCCGGGATCGCCGGCACCCTCCTCCAGCAGGGGCTGAAGGCCCTCGTCGACCGCGACCGCCCCCGCTGGGCCGATCCGGTGGACTCGGCGAGCTTCGCGGCGCTGCCCTCCGGCCACGCCATGACGGCCGCGCTCACCTGCGGTCTGCTGCTGTGGCTGGCGCATCTGCGCGGGGTGCGCCGCGCCGTGCGCCTGACCGTGCTGTGGGTGGGCGCGGTGAGCGTCGCCGGGGTGGGCTTCACCCGCGTCTACCTGGGCGTGCACTGGCCCAGCGACGTGGTCACCGGCTGGCTGCTGGGCTTCGCCGTGGCCGCCGCCGCGGCCGCGCTGTGGCGGAAGCACGGCGTCCGGACCCCTTGGCCGGGGCGGCGCTGAACGGGAGGATCGTCCCCATGGCGATCAGAGGCGTCCTCTTCGACTTCTCCGGAACACTGCTGCGCGTCGAGCCGGCCGCCGACTGGCTGCGCGCCGTCCTCGACGGGGCGGGCGTCACCCTGCCCGAGGGCGAACCGGCGCGCCTCGCGGCGGCGCTGGAGGAGGCCGGCGCGCTGCCCGGCGGAGCCTCCCCGCGCTCCGTGCCCACCGCCCTGCGGGAGCTGTGGCGCGAGCGCGACCGCAGCGCCGAGCGGCACCGCGCCGCCTACACCGCGCTGGCCCGCCGGGTGCCGCTGCCGCGGCCGGAGCTGTACGACGCCCTCTACGACCGGCACATGCTGCCGGAGGCCTGGCGGCCCTACCCCGACACCGCCGAGGTGCTGGACGCGCTGCGGGAGCGGGGGGTGCCGGTGGCGGTGGTGAGCAACATCGGCTGGGACCTGCGCCCGGTGTTCCGGGCCCACGGCCTGGACCGCCGGGTGGACGCCTATGTGCTCTCCTGCGAGCACGGCGTCCAGAAGCCGGAGCCGGAGATCTTCGAGCTGGCCTGCCGGACCCTGGGGGTGGCGCCCGGGGAGACGCTGATGGTCGGGGACGACCGGCGTGCGGACGGCGGAGCCGCCGCACTGGGATGCGCGGTGCACCTGGTAGACCACCTGCCCTGCGACCGCCGGCCCGACGGGCTGCGGCCGGTCCTGGAGGTGGTGGACCGTCCGGACTGAGCGGAGCCCGGCGCGGGGTGCGGCGGTCGCCGCACGGAGCGCACCGGAGTGGGGGCCGGTCTCGGGCGATCCCCCGCGTCGCCCGAGACCGGCGTCTGGCCGGATACCGACGTACTCCCCGGTCGGTACCCGAAGATCACTGAGTATATTGGCCCGGAGCCAGTCAACGCAGGAGTTACAGGATGTCCCCTCGCAGCGCATCGGTCAATGAGGAATTGCGCCGACGGTCCCGTGAGCGGCTGCTGCAGGCGACGGTGGAGCTCGTCGACGAGCGCGGCTACGAGGCGACGACGCTGGGGGACATCGCGGACCGGGCGGGTTCGGCGCGGGGTCTGGTGTCGTACTACTTCCCGGGCAAACGGCAGCTGCTCCAGTCGGCCGTGCACCGGCTGATGCACCTCACCCTGGCCGAGGCGCTGGAGCGCGAACCGCGGCCCGCGGGCCCGGACGCCGGGCGGGAGCTGCTGGCCCGCGCGATCGACGCGATCCTCGGGCTCGCCCACGACCGGCCGACGCTGATGCGCACCCACATGGCCGGGATCCTGCAGCAGGAGGGCTTCGTCCAGTGCGACGAGCAGCAGCGGCTGGCCAAACTGCTGCGCGACACCGTCGTGCGCTACGGCTCGTGCGATCCGGACACCGACTACCCGCTCCTGCGCGCGCTGCTCATGGGAGCGGTGGTGGCCGTGCTGCTGCCCGGGGCGCCGATGCCGCTGGCGCGGCTGCGCGCCGAGCTGTTCGGGCGGTACGGGCTGGACTGGGAACTCGGGTCCCCGCCGGACGTCCCCGGGAGGGATCCGTCCGGCGGGAGTCCGCTGGTGCCGCTGACGGGCCGGCGCTGACGTGACGGCCGCTGCGAGCGGCCGGGCCCCGGCGGCAGTGCCGCCGGGACCCGGGGATCAGCGGGGCTCAGCAGGAGTCAGCGGTAGTCGGGCTGGGTCTGGGCGTTGAGCTCACGCAGCCGGACGCGCTCGGCGCCGGCGGTGCGCCGGTCCCGGATCTGCAGGACGTCGAAGCCCATCTGGATGTCGTTCGAGTAGACGTACCCGTTGTAGTAGTACGCCGACCAGGAGCCGCCGATGGCGTTGGGGTCGGAGTACGGGCCGCGCTCGAAGTACCCGATCTCCTTGGGCCTGGTGGAGTCGGTGAAGTCCCAGAAGGAGACACCGCCCTGGTACCAGGCCTGCACCATGATGTCGCGGCCCTTGACCGGGATCAGCGAGCCGTTGTGGGCGACGCAGTTCTCGGTGTCGGCCTGGTGCCGGGGGATCTTGAAGTAGCTCTTGAACACCAGCTTGCGCTGGTCGCCCTTGCCGGTGATGTGGTAGATGCCGTTGGCACCGCGCTTGTCGCCGACCTCGGCGTTGCAGGTGGCGCCGGCGCCGCCGCCGAGCTCGTCGGTGAAGACGACCTTGCGGCCGTTCTCGTTGAAGGTGGCCGAGTGCCAGAACGCGAAGTTCTCGTTGTCCTGGACGCGGTCGATGACGCGGGGCTCGGCCGGGTCCGAGATGTCCATCAGGATGCCGTCGCCCATGCACGCGCCCGCGGCGAGCTTCAGCTCGGGGAAGGCGGTGATGTCGTGGCAGCCGGTGGTGGGCACCATGGCGACCGGGTTCTGCGGCGGGCCCGGGTTGCCGCCGTCCGGGAAGAGGACGGGGAAGTCGACGACCGACGCGTCCTCGGGCGCCTGGCGCGGCACCTTCACGACGGAGATGCCGTCGTGCGGCGGCTGGCAGTCGGGGAAGGTCGCGTCCGGGAAGTAGGAGGAGACGTAGACGTAGACGTCCCTGCGGTCGGGCACCAGCGTGTGGGTGTGCGAACCGCAGGCGGTCTCGACGGCGGAGACGTACTTCGGGTTCCGCTTGTCGCTGATGTCGAAGACCTTGATGCCCTCCCAGGAGCTCTTCTCCGTGGGCGACTGCGAGGTGCTGTTGCAGGAGTCGTCGCTGCGGGAGGAGTCGGTGGACAGGAAGAGCAGGTCGCCGGAGACGGAGATGTCGTTCTGCCCGCCCGGGCAGAGCACCTGGCTGACGATCTTCGGGGACTTCGGGCGGCTGATGTCGTAGACGGTGAAGCCGTCGTAGTTGCCGGCGAAGGCGTAGCGGCCCTGGAAGGCCAGGTCCGTGTTGAGGCTCTTGAGGGCTCCCTTGGGCAGGTTGGTCAGGTGCGAGACGTTCCTGCTGTGGACGATCTCGTCCACGCCGGGTATCTCGCCGCTCCGGATGGCTGCTTCGGCTTCCGCTCGGTCCTGCTTCGACGCCTTCCCGGACGTGGCCGGCGAGTCGCCGGGGTCGGGGGTGGCCGCCGCCGGTCCGGCGGCGAAGAGCGTGGTCAGCAGACCGAGTACGGCCGCCGCCGCGCCGAGGCGTCTGCGCCGCGCACGGGGTGTGGGCAACGACGTCACTGCTTTCCTCCCTGTCGATCCGCTTGGTGTCGCCCCGAGTTGGGCGGCTCACGGACTCGGGCAGTATGACCCCTCGCGCCCCTGTCCCGACAGGGAAATACGAACACGGTGCCGGGTTCCTCCGTGTCAGGATTCGGGGGCGTCGGCGCGTCCCGTGTCAGGATCGGGGGAACCGGCGTACCCCGTGCCACAGGAGGAAAGGTGACAGACCGTCACAGATCCCGGCTCTCCGCCCGGGCGCTCCCGTCCGCGTCGGCGGCACTCGCCGCACTGACGGCGCTGATGGCGCTGATGGCGCTGATGGCGCTGATGGCGCTGACCGGCTGCGAGGACGGCTCCGGCGAGGCGGCCCCCGGCGGCGGCCCCTCCGTGATCGCGCCCGGCAGACCGGGGGAGGCGGCCGAGACGCTCTCCGCCGAGGAGGCGCGGAAGGCCGGCGAGGAGCGCGCGGACAAGCCGAACGCGGCGGACTTCTCGTACGTCACGCGGATGATCGAGCACCACCGGCAGGCGCTGGTGATGACCGACCTGGCCGAGGAGCACGCCGACTCCGGCAAGGTGCGCCGGCTCGCGGACCGGATCTCCTCGGCCCAGCGGCCGGAGATCGCGGCGATGCGCGCCTGGCTCAAGCGCAACGGCGGCGACGGCGAGGGAGGGGACGGCCACGGAGAGCACGGGGACCACGGAGACCACGGGGACCACGGCGGCGGGCATGACAGCGGCCACGACGGCGCGCCGATGCCCGGCATGGCGACCGAGGAGCAGCTCGACGAGCTGCGGGCGGCCCGCGGCGAGGAGTTCGACCGGCTCTTCCTGAAGCTGATGATCGCCCACCACCAGGGCGCCGTGGCGATGGCCAAGGACGTGACGGCCGACGGCGAGGACACCCAGGTCCAGGAGATGGCCGGCGACGTGGCCGTCCAGCAGACGGCCGAGATCGGCCGGATGCGCGCGATGCTCTAGGGACGGACCGGAGAGGATTCGGGGCGCGCGGGGGGAAGCCCGCGCGCCCCTTCCCGTTTCCCGCCCCGTTCCCCGTCCCGTTCCCGGACGCGCGGCCGGGCCGGCCGTCCGCCGCTCAGCCGCCGCCCCGTTCGCCCTGCCGGACGGCCGCGGTGAGCACGCTGTCCAGCAGTCCGGGGAACAGCCGATCGAGGTCGCCGCGGCGCAGGGCGCTCATCTTCGCGGTGCCCCGGTAGCTCTGGCTGATCACGCCGCTCTCGCGCAGCACCCGGAAGTGGTGGGTGGTCGTCGACTTGCTGACCGGCAGGTCGAAGAGGGAGCACGACAGGTCCTCCTCGCTCGCCGCCAGGGTGCGGACGATCCGGAGGCGCACGGGGTCGGCGAGCGCGTGCAGGACGTCTTCCAGCCGGATCTCCCCGGGGGCCGGGTGCTCCAGCTCTCGGGCGGCGTTCGGGCTCTGGGTGCGGGGCGTCACGGCTCAATGATACGAGAGTCATCGTAGTTTGACACCCGCCGTACTACGATGCCTATCGTATGAGAGCCGACCGGCCGAGACCCCGAACCGACGAGGAGCCTTCCGTGAGCGCTCTGTTCGAGCCGTACACCCTGCGATCGCTGACCGTGCCCAACCGCGTCTGGATGTCGCCGATGTGCCAGTACTCCGCCGAGCCCACCGGGCCGGACGCGGGTACGGCCGGGGACTGGCACCTCGCCCACTACGCGGCCCGGGCGGCCGGCGGCGCCGGGCTGGTCCTGGTGGAGGCCACCGCCGTCTCCCCCGAGGGCCGGATCACCCCCGGCGACCTGGGCCTGTGGAACGACCGGCAGGCACGGGCCCTGCGGCGGATCACCGGCTTCATCGGGGAGCGGGGCGCCGTGCCGGGCGTCCAGCTCGCCCACGCCGGGCGCAAGGCCTCCACCGACGCCCCCTGGCGCGGTGGCGCGCCGCTGGACGCCGCCCGCGGCGGATGGCGGCCGGTGGCGCCCAGCGCGGTGCCCTTCGCCGAGGGGCACCCGGTGCCGCACGAGCTGACGGCCGAGCGGATCGACGAGGTGGTGCGGCAGTTCGCCGACGCCGCGCGCCGGGCGCTGGCGGCCGGGTTCGAGGTCGCCGAGATCCACGGCGCGCACGGCTATCTGATCCACGAGTTCCTCTCGCCGCTCAGCAACCACCGCACCGACGCCTACGGCGGGAGCTTCGAGAACCGCACGCGCCTGGCGCTGCGGATCGTGGACGCGGTGCGGGAGGTGTGGCCGGACGGCCTGCCGCTGTTCTTCCGCGTCTCGGCCACCGACTGGCGGGAGGACGGCTGGACCCCCGACGAGACCGTGCGCCTGGCCGGACTGCTGGCCGAGCGCGGCGTGGACCTGCTGGACGTCTCCACCGGCGGCAACACACCGCGGGCGTCCATCCCCGTCGAACCCGGCTACCAGGTCCCCTTCGCCGCGCGCGTGAGGGCCGAGACGGGGCTGCCGGTGGCGGCCGTCGGCCTGATCACCGAGCCGGAGCAGGCCGAGAAGATCGTCGCGGGCGGCGAGGCGGACGCGGTGCTGCTGGGCCGGGAACTGCTGCGCGACCCGCACTGGGCGCACCGCGCGGCCCGGACGCTGGGCGCCGGGCCCGTACGCCTGCCCGACCAGTACGCCTGGGCGGTGTGATCCGCCCGCGGCGGCGCCGGCGGGACGCGGTTGTCAGTGGCGGGGTGCACACTGGCGCGCGTCGAGGACAACGGCGTCCCGGAGGTGTTGCGGCATGACCGACGTACTGCTCGCGGTGGGCACGCGCAAGGGGCTGTTCCTGGCCCGGCGGCGCGGCACGGTCTGGGAGTTCGGCGATCCGCTCTTCACGGCGCAGGCGGTTCACTCCGTCGCGGTCGACACCCGGCGTCCCACGCCCCGGCTGCTGGTCGGAGCCGACAGCGCCCACTGGGGGCCGTCGGTCCTCCACTCCGACGACCTGGGCGCCACCTGGCACGAGCCGGGGCGGCCCGCCGTCCGGTTCGGCGAGGACACCGGCGCCTCGCTGGAGCGCGTCTGGCAGCTCCAGCCCGCGGGCCCCGGCGCGCCCGGCGTGGTGTACGCCGGGACCGAGCCGGGCGCGCTGTTCCGCTCGGAGGACGGCGGGGAGACCTTCGAGCTGGTGCGCGGCCTGTGGGAGCACCCCACCCGGGCGCGGTGGGAGCCGGGCGGCGGAGGGCTGGGGCTGCACACGATCCTCACCGACCCGCGCGACGAGGGGTCGATCACGGTGGCCGTCTCGACGGGCGGGGTCTACCGCTCCGGGGACGGCGGACGGAGCTGGGCGCCGTCGAACACCGGGGTGGAGGCGGTGTTCCTGCCGGACCGCTTCCCGGAGTTCGGGCAGTGCGTGCACAAGATCGCCCGGGACGCCGCCGACCCCGACCGGCTCTACCTCCAGAACCACTGGGGCGTGTACCGCAGTGACGACGCCGGCGCGAACTGGACCCCGGCCGCCGGCGGGCTGCCCTCCACCTTCGGCTTCCCCGTCGCCGCCCACCCCCGGCGCGGCGGTGTGGCCTACCTGTTCCCGCTCAACGCCGACACCGACCGGGTGCCGGCCGGCCGGCGCTGCCGGGTCTACCGCACCGAGGACGCGGGAGCGAGCTGGGCCCCGCTGTCCGACGGGCTCCCCGAGGCGGACCACCACGGGCCGGTGCTGCGGGACGCGCTGTGCACCGACGACGCCGACCCGGCCGGGATCTACTTCGGCAACCGCAACGGCGAGGTGTTCGCCGGCTCCGAGGAGGGCGGGCACTGGCGGCAGTTGGCCGCCCACCTGCCCGACGTGCTGTGCGTACGGGCGGCGGTGGTCGGCTGACCGTGATCGGCTGAGAACGGACGGGCCGAACCAGTAGAGTGACCGCCCGTGGCAGCACGACCGTTGAACGAGATCGTCGAACCGGGCTGGGCCAAGGCGCTGGAGCCGGTGGCCGGACGCATCGCCGCGATGGGGGACTTCCTGCGCGCGGAGATCGCCGCGGGACGCACCTACCTCCCCGCCGGACCGAACGTGCTGCGCGCCTTCCAGCAGCCCTTCGACGACGTGCGGGTGCTCATCGTGGGCCAGGACCCGTACCCCACCCCGGGCCACGCGGTGGGGCTGAGCTTCTCGGTCGCCCCCGACGTGCGCCCGCTGCCCGGCAGCCTGGAGAACATCTTCCGCGAACTGCACAGCGACCTCGGGGCGCCCCGGCCGTCCAACGGCGACCTCACCCCGTGGACGCGGCAGGGCGTGCTGCTGCTCAACAGGGCGCTGACCACCGCGCCGCGCAGGCCCGCCGCGCACCGCGGCAAGGGCTGGGAGGAGGTCACCGAGCAGGCGATCCGGGCGCTGGCGGCGCGCGGCAAGCCGCTGGTGGCCATCCTGTGGGGCCGGGACGCGCGGAACCTGCGGCCGCTGCTGGAGGCGTACCCGGCGGTGGAGTCGGCGCACCCCTCCCCCATGTCGGCGGACCGCGGCTTCTTCGGCTCGCGCCCGTTCAGCCGGGCCAACGAGATGCTGGTGCGGCAGGGCGGGGAGCCGGTCGACTGGCGCCTGCCGTGACGGGCCGCCCGGCGGGCTGGATCCTGGGGGTCGACTCGGGCGGCTCCGGGCTGCGCGTCGCGCTGGCGCGGACCGGCGACGGCGACGGCGACGGCGGTGCTCAGCGGGCCCCGGCGCCGGTGGGCACCGCCTCGGCGGACCGCCCGGTGCGCACCGGCCCCGGCGGCATCGACGCGTCCCACCTGCTGGAACTGGTGCTGCCACGGGCCCGTTCCCTGCTGGCCGCCGCCGAGCGGGACGGCTCCGGCGCGGACGCCTCCGGCACCCGGATCGACGCCGTGTGCGTGGGAGCGGCGGGCATGGCGACGCTCGGCGGCGAACTGCGCGCCGTACTGCCCGGCGCGTTCGCCGGGGAACTGGGAGCACGGCGCGTGGCCCTGGCCGCCGACGCCGTCACCGCCTACGCCGGCGCGCTGGGCGAACGACCCGGTGCCGTGGTCGCCGGCGGCACCGGCATGATCGCCATCGGCACGGACCTGCGCACCTGGCGGCGCGCCGACGGCTGGGGCCACCTGCTGGGCGACTGCGGCGGCGGCGCCTGGATCGGCCGGGCCGGTCTGGAGGCGGCGATGCGCGCCCACGACGGCCGGCCGGGCGGTTCGGAGGCGCTGCTCGCCCGTGCCGAGGCCGTCTTCGGCCCGGCGGCGGGGCTGCCGGGGAAGCTGTACCCGCGCACCGACCGTCCGGCGGTGCTGGCGTCCTTCGCTCCGGAGGTGGCCGGCTGCGCCGGCCGGGATCCGGTCGCGGCGCGCGTCGTCGAGGAGGCGGCCGTCCAGATCGCCATGAGCGCCGCCGCCGTCTGCCCGGAGGCCGGAGGCAGCCGGGTCTCCCTGACCGGCGGACTGTTCGCGATCGGCGAGCCGCTGCTCGCCCCGCTCCGCCGGGAGCTGGCCGTACGGCTGCCGCACGCCCGGACCGTACCGGCGGCCGGCGACCCCCTGGCCGGGGCCCTGCTCGTCGCCGACCGGCTGGCCCGGGACGTGCTGCGGCTGCCGGAGGACCCGGTGCTCCTCCGCGTCGGGTGAGGCGCGGGGCGGCGGACATACCGGACGGCGCGGGACCGTCACGCAGCGACACGGGACCGTCACCACGACGCGCGGGAGGAAAGGGGACAGACCGGGACTGCTCCGCCCCGCCCGAACAGCCGACTCGGCCAAGGCATTAGCATGCGGCGCCATGAGCACCCCCACTGGGCCCGCAAACGGCCTGCCCGTACGAATGCCGCGTCCCCGCCAGCCCGGACGGCACCGCCGGCCACGGCCGGTCATAGCGCCCGAGGGTGCGCCCGCTCTGGTGCTGGCCGTTCCCGGGGTGCCCTCCGGCGCCTCCCGGAGCCTCGCCGAGGAGGCGCTGAGCATCGTCCGTTCCGAGCTGCCGGGCCTCGACGCCCGGGTGGGTTTCGTGGACGGGGAGGACGGCGAGTTCCCCGCCCTCCGGAACGTGCTGACGCAGGCCGCAGCCGACCGCACCGTCCGGGCCGCCGCGGCGACGGCGGCCCTCGAGGCCGCGGCGGCCGAGGCGGTGGAGGCGGGAGCGGAGGCCGCCGAGGTGGAGGCCGAGGCCGAGGCCGCCCGGCGGCGGATCGAGGAGGCCCCGCTCGCGGTGGTCGTCCCCCTGCTGGCCGGACCGGACAGCGCGCAGATGCGCCGGATACGCCAGACCGTGCTCGAAAGCGGTTCCGGCGCCGAGCTGACCGATGTGCTCGGCCCGCACCCGCTGCTGGCCGAGGCCGTCCACGTCAAGCTCTCGGAGGCCGGGCTGGCACGGGCCGACCGCGCCCGGCTGTTCACCGTGGCGACCGCCGCGGACGGCATCATCCTGGCCGCCATGGGCGGCGAGGAGGCCGTGCAGGCCGCCGGGATCACCGGGATGCTGCTGGCCGCGCGCCTGGCGGTGCCGGTGCTGTCGGCCGGGCTGGACGAGGAGGGTGCCGTCGCCCGCGCGGCCGAGCAGCTGCGCGAGGCCGGCTCCCGGCAGCTCGCCCTGGCGCCCTGCCTGATCGGCCCCGAGATCCCCGAGGGCCTGCTGGAGTCCGCGTCCCGGGAGGCCGACTGCCCGGCCGCCGAGCCGCTGGGCTCCTACAGCGCGGTGGGCAAGCTGGTGGCCTCCACCTACGCCGCGAAGCTCGGCATCGCCCAGCGGTCGCCGCAGGGGGCGCAGGCCCACTGACGGGCCCTCCCCCTGCGGCCCGCCGGGCCGTGCGGCCGCACGGCTGCGGCAGGTCGGCCGGTCGGCCGGCCCGTCAGCCGAAGACGACGCAGGTGGCGGCCGGCGCCTCGACCGCGCCCGCCCGGCGCGGCACCCCGGTGTCCGGGTCGAGGTCGAACCAGGTCACGTCGCCCGAGCGCTCGTTGGCGGCGTAGAGTCTGCGTCCGGCCGGGTCCAGGGCCAGGTCGCGCGGCCAGTGCCCGCCGCAGGGAACGGTGGTGACCAGCTCCATGCCGTCGCCGTCCGGCTCCAGGGCCAGTACGGCGATGCTGTCGTGCCCGCGGTTGGCGGCCCAGGCCCAGCGGCCGTCGGCGGAGACCACCAGTTCGGACGGGTAGTTCTCCCGCGCCTCTCCCCCCGCGTCCGCCGGCAGCGTGCGGACCTCGCCGGCCGGCTCCAGGACGCCGCTCGCCCGGTCCCAGCGGCAGCAGGTCACGGTGGAGTCCAGCTCGTTGATGACGTACGCCCGGTCGCCGCGCGGATGGAAGGCCAGGTGCCGCGGCCCGCTGCCGGGCCGCAGCGGCGTCCGCCCGTGCGGGCGGGGCGCGGCCCCGGCGTGGTCGAGCCGGTAGACCCACACCGAGTCGGCGCCGAGGTCCACCGCCAGCAGCCAGCGCCAGGAGGCGTCGGCGACCACCGCGTGGGCGTGCGGTCCCTCCTGCCGCTCGCGCACCGGGCCGCAGCCGTGGTGCGGCAGTACGGTCGGTTGCGCGCCGAGGGTGCCGTCGGGCCGCAGCGGCAGCGAACTGATGCTTCCCGAGGTGTAGTTGGCGGTGATCAACTGCCCGGCGGCGCAGGTCAGATGGGTGGGCCCGGCCCCGCCGACGGACACCTGCGCCCCTGCCGGGCCGGGCCGGTCGGGGTCGGCCAGGGAGAGCGCGGCGGCGCGGCCGTCCTCGGTCTCGCTCACCGCGTAGAGCATGCCCGCGCCCGGCCCCGGCACGAGGTAGGAGGGGTCGGGCACCGCGTCCGTGTGGTGCAGCACCGTCAGTGCCCCGGTGTCCGGATCGACGGCGGCCGTGCTGATGCCGCGTCCGCCCGCCGAGGTGTAGGACCCGATGTACGCCCGCCGTCCGCCGCCCGTACCGTCCACTGCGTCGCCTCTCTCCCTCTCGACCCCACTGAAGCGCTGCCCCGTCCGGGCACCGGGGGCGACCGTAGCATTGGCCTGGACCAGAGTGGGAGCGCTACCATCCCCCCGTCCGGCCCCCGGACCGCGCCTTGGGATGCTGGTCCCATGACACCCTCTGCCGCCGCCTCCCCCGCCGCAGCCGTGATCTTCGACCTCGACGGCACGCTCGTGGACAGCGAGCCCGTCTACTACGAGGCGGGCAGACGGCTGCTCGCCTCGTACGGCGTCACCGGCTTCACCTGGGAGGACCACACGCGCTTCATCGGCATCGGCACCCGGGAGACGCTCGCGACCCTGCGCGAGGAGCACCGGATCGACGCCCCGCTGGAGGAGCTGCTGGCCGGGAAGAACCGCCTCTACCTGGAGCTGGCGCGCACCGCGGCCACCGTCTTCCCGGGGATGCGCGCGCTGGTGGAACTGCTGCACGCCGCCGGGTGCCCGATGGCCGTCGCCTCCGGCTCCTCGCGCACGGCGGTCGACGCGGTGCTGGAGGGTTCCGGTCTGGCCGGCCTGCTGCCCGTCCGCGTCTCGGCCGAGGAGGTTGCCCGGGGCAAGCCCGCGCCGGACGTGTTCCTGGAGGCGGCCCGGCGGCTGGGCGTGGAGTCCGCGCGGTGCGCGGTGGTGGAGGACGCGCCGCCCGGCGCGGAGGCGGCCCGCCGCGCCGGGATGCGGTGCGTCGCCGTGCCCTACCTGCCCGAGACGGCCGGTGACCCGGCCTTCGCGGCGGCGGGGCTGTGCTTCCCCGGCGGGCAGCGGGAGTTCGACGCGCGGGCCGCGTACGAGTGGCTGGTGGGCGCGGACCGGGGCTAGCCGGCGCTAGCCGAGGAAGGACAGCCGCACCCGGCGCTCGGGGTTGTCGCCGTTGGTGTCCACCAGGCAGACCGACTGCCAGGTGCCCAGTTCCAGCCGCCCGCCGATCACCGGCAGGGTGGCGTGCGGCGGGACGAGGCCCGGCAGGACGTGGTCGCGGCCGTGCCCGGGGCTGCCGTGCCGGTGGCGCCAGCGGTCGTCGGCGGGCAGCAGGTCGCGCAGCGCGGCGAGCAGGTCGTCGTCGCTGCCCGCCCCGGTCTCGATGATCGCGATGCCGGCGGTCGCGTGGGGGACGAACACGTTGAGCAGCCCGTCGCGGCCGTCGGCCACCTCGGCGAGGAAGTTCTCGCAGTCGCGGGTGAGGTCGGCGACGGTCTCGTGCGAGCCGGTGGTGACATGGAGGATGCGGGTGGTGAAGCGATCGCTCATGACCCCATCCTGACGCCTGTCCGCGCCGGGAAGCATCCGGCGCCGCCCGTGGTTGTCCGGAACGTGAACGATGTGGAGGTCGTGGTCGTCGGCGCCGGGCAGGCGGGCCTGTCGAGCGCGTACCACCTGCGGCGCTCGGGCTACGAGCCCGGCCGGGACTTCGTCGTCCTGGACCACTCCCCGCACCCCGGCGGGGCCTGGCAGTTCCGCTGGCCCACGCTGACGTACGACCGGGTGCACGGGATGCACTCCCTGCCGGGCATGGAGCTGACCGGCGCCGACCCCCGCCGCCCCTCCTCCGAGGTGATCGGCGGGTACTTCGCGGCCTACGAGCGGGCCTTCGACCTGCGGGTGCTGCGCCCGGTCCACGTGCGCGCGGTCCGCGAGGCCGGGGACGGACGGCTGCTGGTGGAGACCGGTTCGGGCACGTGGACGGCCCGGGCGCTGATCAACGCCACCGGCACCTGGGACCGCCCGTTCCGGCCCCGGGTGCGCGGTCAGGAGACCTTCGCCGGCCGCCAGTTCCACACCTCCCGCTACCCCGGCCCGGACGCCTTCGCCGGCGAGCGCGTGGTCGTCGTGGGCGGCGGCACCTCGGCCGTCCAGCACCTGCTGGAGATCTCCCGGACCGCGGCCGCCACGGCCTGGGTGACCCGCCGCGAGCCGGTCTTCACCGAGGGCCCGTTCGACGCCGGGCGCGGACGCGCCGCGGTCGCCCTGGTGGAGGAGCGCGTACGGGACGGGCTGCCGCCGCGCAGCGTGGTCTCCGTGACGGGGCTGCCCATGACCGAGGAGATGCGCCGCGCCCGGGAGAGCGGGGTGCTGCGGCGTCTGCCGATGTTCGACCGGATCACGCCCGGCGGCGTGGAGTGGGACGACGGGCGCGCGGTCGCGGCCGACAGCATCGTGTGGGCCACCGGTTTCCGCGCCGCGATCGGCCACCTGGCGCCGCTGCGGCTGCGCGAGCCGGGCGGCGGCATCCGCATGGACGGCACCCGCACCGTGCGCGACCCGCGGATCCACCTGGTCGGTTACGGCCCCTCGGCGAGCACCGTCGGCGCCAACCGCGCGGGCCGGGCCGCGGTCCGCGAGGTGCGGGCCCTCCTCGCCCGGCCCCGGGCTAGCGGAGGGGGAGCCGGGCCGTCCCCCGGACGCGCGGCCGTACGGGAGACGGCCGCGCGGTGACCGCGGGGGCGCGCTTCCCGCCGGCCCGGGGGTCCGCCGGGAGGCGGAGGGAGCCGTCCCGTCGCGTCCGAGGGGGAGCCTCCCCGTGGGCCGCGCCACCGGCCTGCTCGCCGGTCGTGCCGCCGCGGTGCGGGTTCCGGTGCGGGTCCGGCGGTGGTCAGTGGTGGGAGGCGGTGATGCTGGAGTCGCGGACGACCAGTTCGGGCTGGAGCACGATCCGCTGGTGCCGGTGCTCGGCGGCGTCCTCCCCGGTCTCCTCGATGAGCAGGTCTGCGGCCGTGCGCCCCATCCGGAAGGCGGGCTGCCGCACCGAGGTCAGGGGCACGGCCGCCGCCGCCGCGAACTCGATGTCGTCGTAGCCGACCAGGGCGATGTCCCCCGGTACCGAGACCCCGGCGGCGAACAGCGCCTGGAGCACGCCCAGCGCCAGCAGGTCGTTGGCGCAGAACACCGCCGTCGGCCGCGGCGCCATGCCCAGCAGCCGCGCCCCCGCGTCACGTCCCGCCGCCACGTCCAGCCGCTCCCCCTCGATCCGCCGCAGCGCGCTCTCCGGCAGCCCCGCCTCGCGCAGGGCCGCCAGCGCGCCGGTGTGCCGGTCGCGGCACTGCGACAGGTGCATCGGCCCGCTCACGTAGACCAGTTCGCGGTGGCCCTGGGCCAGCAGGTGCCGGGCGGCCAGCGATCCGCCCGTGACGTCGTCGACGGAGACCGAGCAGCCCTCGTCGGAGCCGGACAGCACCCGGTCCACCACGACGTAGGGGATGTCGTGGCGGCGGAAGTCGGCCAGGTTGCGGCCGGTGGTGTCGGCCGGGGTGACCAGGACGCCGCGCACCCGCTGCTCGGCGAAGAGGGAGAGGTAGTCGGCCTCCTCCGCGGGGCTCTGCGCGCTGTTGCACAGCATCACCCCCAGCCCCTGCTCCCGCGCCGCCCGCTCGGCGCCGGAGGCGACGTCGGCGAAGAAGGGGTTGGCCATGTCGAGGACGAGCAGGGCGATGATCCGGCTCCGGCCCGCCCGCAGGTGCCGCGCCGACTCGCTGCGCACGTAGCCGAGCTGGGTGATCACCGCCTGCACCCGGGTCCTGGTCTCCTCGGCGACCATCTCCGGGCGGTTGATGACGTTGGAGACGGTCCCCACCGACACCCCAGCCTGACGTGCCACGTCCTTGATGCCCACCATGCGCGCCACGAGCCCGACCGTCTCCCCGTTTCCTGCTGTCCGCGGCGCCCGGCCCGGGGCCGCGCGCCCATGCTACGCACCCGCGCCGGAGCCGGACGCGCGCCGGACTCCGCCGGCGGCCCCCCGCCCCGGCCCACCGCGGCCGGCCGTCCCGTCACGGCCCCTCCCGGTGGGTTCGGCGGGACTCAGTCGAGGTGGAAGACCTCGGTGAGGGGGCGCATCGCCTCGTCCGGCCGCTCGCCGTCCAACGCCTCGAAGAAACCGGCCATCTCCGCCTGCCAGCGGGCGTTGACGTCCGTGGCCGCCATGGCGGCCCGCGCCGCGGCGAAGTCCTCGGTCTCCAGGTAGCCGACCAGCAGGCCGTCCTCGCGCAGGAAGAGCGAGTAGTTGCGCCAGCCGCTCCCGCTCAGGGCACGGAGCATCTCCGGCCAGACGGCGGCGTGCCGCTCGCGGTACTCCGCCAGCCGGTCGGCCCGGACCTTCAGCAGAAAGCAGACGCGCTGCACACGCTCCTCCTCGGACGCCACGGTTGCCTGTGAATGGTTTCACCCAGGACGCACGGACGGTAGAGGCACTCCTCGGCCCCCGTCAACGGCCCGCGACCGGAAGAACGCAAACGGCCAGGAACGACCGGTTCCTCGCGGCCTCCTGGCTCCCGGCCTCTTGACACCCCCTTCGGACACCCATAGCTTTCCGGCGATGAAACGATTCACAAAGCCGTCCGGCACCCGGGAGCTCTGACGCATGACCGCCGTGTCCGCCGTGAAGGCGGCCCTCAAGAACCAGGCCATCGAGACGCCCTCGTGGGCCTACGGCAACTCCGGAACGCGCTTCAAGGTCTTCGCGCAGCCCGGCGTCCCGCGCACCCCGCAGGAGAAGCTCGACGACGCGGCCCGGGTGCACGCGCACACCGGCGTCGCGCCGACCGTGGCCCTGCACATCCCCTGGGACAGGGTCGACGACTACGCCGCCCTGGCGAAGCACGCCGAGGAGCGCGGGCTGGCCCTCGGCGCGATCAACTCCAACGTCTTCCAGGACGACGACTACCGGCTCGGCAGCGTCTGCCACCCGGACGCGGCCGTACGGCGCAAGGCGCTGGACCACCTGCTGGAGTGCGTCGACATCATGGACGCCACCGGCTCGCGCGATCTGAAGCTGTGGTTCGCCGACGGCACCAACTACCCCGGCCAGGACGACGTCCGCGCCCGCCAGGACCGGCTGGCCGAGGCCCTGTCCGCGGTGTACGAGCGGCTCGGCGAGGGGCAGCGGATGCTGCTGGAGTACAAGCTGTTCGAGCCCGCCTTCTACACCACCGACGTCCCCGACTGGGGCACGGCCTACGCGCACTGCCTGCGGCTGGGCGAGAAGGCGCAGGTGGTGGTGGACACCGGCCACCACGCGCCGGGCACCAACATCGAGTTCATCGTGGCCGTGCTGCTGCGCGAGGGGAAGCTGGGCGGCTTCGACTTCAACTCCCGCTTCTACGCCGACGACGACCTGATGGTCGGCGCCGCCGATCCCTTCCAGCTCTTCCGGATCATGTACGAGGTGGTGCGCGGCGGCGGATACGGGCCGCGGACCGCCTTCATGCTCGACCAGTGCCACAACATCGAGGCGAAGATCCCCGCGATCATCCGCTCGGTGATGAACGTCCAGGAGGCCACCGCCAAGGCCCTGCTGGTCGACCGCGAGGCGCTGTCCGCCGCCCAGGCCGCCGGCGACGTACTGGCCGCCAACGCCGTGCTGATGGACGCCTTCAACACCGACGTACGGCCGCTGCTGGCCGAGGTCCGCGAGGAGATGGGCCTGGACCCGGACCCCGTCGCGGCGTACCACCGCTCGGGATGGGCCGAGCGGATCACCGAGGACCGCAAGGACGGCCGCCAGGCCGGCTGGGGGGCGTGAGACACGTGGACGGCAACCGCACGACACGGCACGAGACGGTCGGGGCGCTGCTGGCGCGCTCGCACCGGCTGGGCTCCGACCCGCGCAACACCAACTACGCGGGCGGCAACACCTCCGCCAAGGGCACCGGTCCCGACCCCGTGACCGGCGGCGAGACCGAGCTGCTGTGGGTCAAGGGCTCCGGCGGGGACCTGGGCACGCTGAGCGCCGACGGGCTGGCCGTCCTGCGCCTGGACCGGCTGCGCGCGCTGAAGGACGTGTACCCGGGGGTGGAGCGCGAGGACGAGATGGTCGCCGCGTTCGACCACTGCCTGCACGGCCGGGGCGGAGCGGCCCCGTCCATCGACACCGCGATGCACGGCCTGGTGGACGCCGCCCACGTCGACCACCTCCACCCCGACTCCGGCATCGCGCTCGCCTGCGCCGCCGACGGCGAGAAGCTGACGGCCGAGTGCTTCGGCGACACCGTCGTCTGGGTGCCGTGGCGCCGCCCCGGCTTCCAGCTCGGGCTGGACATCGCCGCCGTCAAGGAGGCCAACCCGCGGGCGATCGGCTGCGTCCTGGGCGGGCACGGCATCACCGCGTGGGGCGACACCTCCGAGGAGTGCGAGCGCAACTCGCTCCACATCATCCGCACCGCCGAGGCGTTCCTCGCCGAGCGCGGCAGGCCCGAGCCGTTCGGCCCGGTCCTGGACGGCTACGAGCCGCTGCCGGAGGACGAGCGCCGGGCGCGCGCCGCCGCGCTGGCGCCGTACGTACGCGCCGTCGCGTCGGCCGACCGGCCGCAGGTCGGGCACTTCACCGACACGGACGCCGTCCTGGACTTCCTCTCCCGCGCCGAGCACCCGCGCCTGGCGGCCCTGGGCACCTCCTGCCCGGACCACTTCCTGCGCACCAAGGTCCGGCCCCTGGTCCTCGACCTGCCGCCGGCCGCGCCCCTGGAGGAGGCCGTCGCGCGGCTGGCGGAGCTGCACGCGGAGTACCGCGCGGAGTACCGCGCGTACTACGAGCGGCACGCCGCGCCGGACTCCCCCGCGATGCGCGGCGCGGACCCGGCGATCGTCCTCGTCCCCGGCGTGGGCATGTTCTCCTTCGGCAGGGACAAGCAGACCGCGCGGGTGGCGGGCGAGTTCTACGTCAACGCGATCAACGTGATGCGCGGCGCCGAGGCCGTCTCCTCCTACTCCCCCATCGAGGAGTCGGAGAAGTTCCGCATCGAGTACTGGGAACTGGAGGAGGCCAAGCTCCGGCGGATGCCGGAGCCGAAGGCGCTGGCCACCCGGATCGCGCTGGTCACCGGCGCCGGGTCGGGCATCGGCAGGGCCATCGCGCACCGGCTGGTGGCGGAGGGCGCGTGCGTGGTGGTCGCCGACCTCGACGCGGAGAACGCCTCCGCCGTCGCCGAGGAGCTGGGCGGCCCCGACAAGGCGGTGGCGGTGACGGTGGACGTCACCGACGAGGAGCAGATCGCCGAGGCGTTCGGGGCGGCCGTCCTCGCCTTCGGCGGCGTGGACCTGGTGGTCAACAACGCGGGCATCTCCATCTCCAAGCCCCTGCTGGAGACGACCGCGAGGGACTGGGACCTCCAGCACGCCATCATGGCCCGCGGCTCCTTCCTGGTCTCCCGCGAGGCCGCCCGGGTGATGGCCGCCCAGGGCCTGGGCGGCGACATCGTCTACATCGCCTCCAAGAACGGCGTCTTCGCCGGCCCCAACAACATCGCCTACGGCGCCACCAAGGCCGACCAGGCCCACCAGGTGCGGCTGCTCGCCGCCGAACTGGGCGAACTGGGCATCCGCGTCAACGGCGTCAACCCCGACGGCGTGGTGCGCGGCTCCGGCATCTTCGCCGGCGGCTGGGGGGCGCAGCGCGCCGCGGTGTACGGGGTGCCGGAGGAGAAGCTCGGCGAGTTCTACGCCCAGCGCACCCTCCTCAAGCGCGAGGTGCTGCCCGAGCACGTGGCGAACGCGGTGTTCGCCCTCACCGGCGGCGAGCTGAGCCACACCACCGGACTGCACATCCCCGTCGACGCGGGCGTCGCCGCCGCCTTCCTGCGCTGACGCCCCTCCCGATCCCCTGCCCGGCCACCGCGCGCGTCCTGTCGTGCCACCGCGGTCGCCGGGCAGGCCCAACCCACCGTCCCGCGAGGTCCACCGTGCCCCCTGCCCCACCCCCGCGCACCCCCCTGTCCTTCGCCGCCGTCGACCTGGGCGCCTCCAGCGGACGCATCATGGTCGGCACGGCCGGACCGGGCGCCCTGGAACTGCGCGAGGCGCACCGCTTCCCCAACCGCCCCGTCCGCGCCGGCGGGACCCTGTACTGGGACGTCCTCGGCCTGTACCGGGGCGTGCTGGACGGACTGCGGGCGGCGGGCCGGGCCGCGCCCGAGGGGCGCCTGGCCTCGGTCGGCATCGACTCCTGGGCCGTGGACCACGGGCTGCTGGACGCCTCGGGCGCGCTGCTGGGCAACCCGGTCCACTACCGCGACGGCCGCACGGAGGGGGCCGCGGAGCGGGCCGCGGCCGTCATGCCGCCCGAGGAGCTGTACGCCGCCACCGGCCTGCAGTACCAGCCGTTCAACACCCTCCACCAGCTGGTGGCGGCCCGCGGCACCCCCGCCCTGGCCGCCGCCCGGCGCCTGCTGCTGATACCCGACCTGTTCGCGTACTGGCTGACGGGCGAGGAGGGCACCGAGCTGACCAACGCCTCCACCACCCAGCTGGTCGACCCGCGCACCGGCGGCTGGGCGCGGCCGGTGGCGGACGCGTTCGGCGTCGACCTGTCGCTGTTCCCGCCGCTGCGCCGGCCGGGGGATCCGGCGGGCGAGCTGCTGGAGGAGGTGCTGGAGGAGTGCGGGCTGACCGGGCCGGTGCCGGTCACGGCCGTCGGCTCGCACGACACCGCCTCGGCCGTGGCCGGGGTCCCGGCCGGGAGCGGACGGGGTTTCGCCTACATCGCCACCGGCACCTGGTCGCTGGCCGGCGTGGAGCTGGACGCGCCGGTGCTCACCGAGGAGTCGCGCGCCGCGAACTTCACCAACGAGCTGGGCGTGGACGGCACGGTCCGCTACCTGCGCAACATCATGGGCCTGTGGCTCCTCCAGGAGTGCCTGCGCTCCTGGGAGGCGGAGGGACTGCGCCCGGAGCTGGAGACGCTGCTGCGCGGGGCCGCGAAGGCTCCCGCGCTGCGCTCGGTGGTGGACGCGGGCGACCCGGCCTTCCTGGCGCCGGGCCGGATGCCCGAGCGGATCGCCGGGGCCTGCCGCCGCACCGGGCAGCCGGCGCCGCGCGATCCGGCCGAGACGGTCCGCTGCGTGCTGGACTCCCTGGCCCTGGCCCACCGCCGGGCGGTCGCCGACGCCCGGCGGCTGTCGGGGCGGGAGGTGGAGGTGGTGCACATCGTCGGCGGCGGGGTGCGCAACGAGTTGCTGTGCCAGCTGACGGCCGACGCCTGCGGGCTGCCGGTGGTCGCGGGGCCGGCCGAGGCGGCGGCCTTCGGCAACGTGCTGGTCCAGGCGCGCGCGGCCGGCGCCGTGGACGGCGACCTGGCCGCGCTGCGCTCCCTGCTGCGCGCCACCCAGCCGCTGCGGCACCATGAGCCCATGGGTGACCAGGCCGCCTGGCGGCGGGCGGAGGCCGCGGTATGCGCGTAGCACTGTTCGTGACGTGTGTGACCGACACGCTCTATCCCGGCACCGGGCGGGCCGCGGTCGCCCTGCTGGAGCGGCTGGGGGTGGAGGTGGACTTCCCCCTCGCCCAGAGCTGCTGCGGGCAGCCGCAGTTCAACACCGGCTACCGGCGCGAGACCGAGCCGCTGGTGCGCCGCTTCGCCGAGGTCTTCCGCGGCTACGACCACGTCGTCACCCCGTCCGGCTCGTGCGCGGCGATGGTGCGGGAGAACCATCCGCGCGTCGCCGCCCGGGCCTTCGGCGGCCCGGCGGCGGAGGCCGTGGCCGAGGTGGCCGCCAGGACGTGTGAACTGAGCGAGTTCCTGGTGGACGTGCTGGGGGTGACGGACGTGGGCGCCTACTACCCGCACACCGTCACCTACCACCCGACCTGCCACGGCCTGCGGACGCTGGGGCTGGGCGACCGGCCCCGGCGGCTGCTGGAGAACGTGCGCGGCCTGGAGCTGGTCGAGCTGCCGGGCGCGGAGGAGTGCTGCGGTTTCGGCGGGACCTTCGCGGTGAAGAACGCGGCGGTGTCGGCGGCGATGGGCGCGGACAAGGCGCGCAGCATCGAGGGCACGGGAGCGGAGGCGGTGTGCGCGGTGGACAACTCCTGCCTGATGCACATCGGCGGCACCCTGTCCCGGCGGGGCTCCACCGTCCGGCCCGTCCACCTCGCCGAGATCCTGGCCGCCACGGGGGACGGCACGGCGCGGGACGAAGCGGAGGAGGCGGCGCGATGAGCGGCGGTACGTTCCTGGGCATGCCCGCCTTCCCCGAGGCGGCCGCCGCGGCCACCCGTGACGCGCGGCTGCGCGGCAACCTGCGACACGCCACCGGCACCATCCGCGCCAAGCGCGCGAAGGCCGTCGCCGAACTGCCGGACTGGGACCGGCTGCGGGCGGCCGGCGCCGCGATCAAGGACCGCACGCTGCGCCACCTCGACCACTACCTGGAGCAGCTGGAGGAGGCCGTGACCGCCGCGGGCGGCACCGTCCACTGGGCGGCCGACGCGGCCGGGGCCAACCGGATCGTCACGGACCTGGTGCGCGCCACGGGCGAGACCGAGGTGGTCAAGGTCAAGTCGATGGCCACCCAGGAGATCGGCCTCAACGCCGCGCTGGAGGCGGCCGGGATCCGCGCCTACGAGACCGACCTGGCCGAGCTGATCGTCCAGCTCGGCGACGACCTGCCCTCGCACATCCTCGTCCCGGCCATCCACCGCAACCGCGGCGAGGTCCGCGACATCTTCCGCCGCGAGATGGGGAGTTGGGGCCGTCCGGCGCCGGACGGCCTGACCGACGATCCGGCCGAGCTGGCCGAGGCCGCCCGGCTGCACCTGCGGGAGAAGTTCCTGCGCGCGAAGGTCGGGATCTCGGGCGCCAACTTCATGGTGGCCGAGACCGGCACGCTGGTGGTGGTCGAGTCGGAGGGCAACGGGCGGATGTGCCTGACCCTGCCCGAGACGCTGATCTCGGTGGTCGGCATCGAGAAGGTGGTGCCCACCTGGCGCGACCTGGAGGTCTTCCTCCAACTGCTGCCCCGTTCCTCCACCGCCGAGCGGATGAACCCCTACACCTCCATGTGGACCGGCGCCGCGGACTCCGCGTCCGCCGACGGCCCGCGCGCCTTCCACCTGGTGCTGCTGGACAACGGCCGTACCGACGCGCTGGCCGACACCGTGGGCCGCCAGGCGCTGCGCTGCATCCGCTGCTCGGCGTGCCTGAACGTCTGCCCGGTCTACGAGCGGGCGGGCGGGCACGCGTACGGCTCGGCCTACCCGGGTCCGATCGGCGCGATCCTCACACCCCTGCTGCGCGGTACGGCGACGGAGCTGGACGCCTCGCTGCCGTACGCGTCCTCGCTGTGCGGGGCCTGCTACGAGGTCTGCCCGGTCGCGATCGACATCCCCCGGGTCCTGGTCCATCTGCGCGAACGCGTCGTGGAGGGCGGCGAGGCGACGGTGCGCGGGCAGCGCACGACCATCCGCCCCGCCCGCGGCCACGCCGCCGAGCGCGCCGCGATGCGGGCGGCCCGCTGGGTCTTCGAGCACCCGGCGGCGCTGCGGGCCGGCCAGCGGCTGGCCTCCCGTACGCGGCGGCTGCACCCGCGCCGCCTGCCCGGACCGGGCCGGGCGTGGACGGCGAGCCGCGACCTGCCCCGGGTGCCCGCGGAGTCCTTCCGCGACTGGTGGCAGCGCGACCGGGGAGACCGGGGAGAGCAGGGAGACCAGGGAGGTGCCCGATGAGCGGCCGTGACGTGGTGCTGGGCCGGATCTGCCGCGCCCTGCGGGACGTACCGCGCGCCGAGACGCCGGACGGCGTCCCCGTCCCCCGGGAGTACGAGCGCGCCCACGTCCCGTCCGGGGCCGCGGCGTCCGGCGCGCTGGCCGACCTGCTGGCGGAGAACCTGGCGGACTACCGCGCCGTGGTGCACCGCACCGACGCCGGCGGTCTGCCCGCGCTGCTGCGCCGGCTGCTGCTCGAACGCGGGAGCGGCACGGTGCTGGTGCCGCCCGGCCTGCCGCCCCGGTGGCTGGAGGGCGCCGGCGCCGCCCTCGTCCCCGACCGGGCGGCCTCCACCGCGCGTGACCTGGACGCGGTGGACAGCGTGGTGACCGGGTGCGCGGTGGCGATCGCGGAGACCGGCACGATCGTGCTGGACGGCGGCCCCGACCAGGGGCGCCGCCGCATCACGCTCGTCCCCGACCACCACGTCTGCGTGGTGCGCGTCCCGGATCAGGTGGTGGCGTCGGTGTCCGAGGCGCTGGAGCGGCTCGACCCGGCCCGTCCGCTGACCTGGATCTCCGGCCCGTCGGCCACCAGCGACATCGAGCTGGACCGGGTGGAGGGCGTCCACGGCCCGCGCACCCTGGAGGTCGTCCTCGTGGAGGAGCGAGCCGGGGGGTGACCGGCGGGGCGGGCGCGACCGGGGTTGCTCCGTCGGTGCCCCGCCATTGCTCTACACCTCTGCCACCGTGCGTGGCCCCTTGTCGCTCACGGCGCACGGGGCTAGCTTCCCGGCATGCCTTCCCGCCGCTCACTCCTCGCCGGCGGCGCGGCCGCCGCGCTGGCCGCACCGCTCCTGTCCCCCGCCACCGCCACCGCCGCAGGACGGCCGGGCGACCGGGGCGTCGTGCCCGGCGCCGACGTCGCGGCCGCCCGCGACTGGTCCATGCTGCGCGGCCGCAAGGTCGGCGTGATCAGCAATCCCACCGGCGTCCTGCGCGACACCGGTCACATCGTGGACTCCATGGCCGCGCGCAGCGAGCTGGAGATCGTCGGGGTCTTCGGTCCCGAGCACGGTTTCCGGGGCAGCGCGCAGGCAGGCGGTTCCGAGCCGGAGTTCACCGACCCGCGCACCGGCCTGACGGTGTACGACGCGTACGGCGCGGGCGCGGCGAAGATGGCCGAGCTGTTCACCAGGGCCGGGGCGGACACCGTCGTCTTCGACATCCAGGACGTCGGGGTCCGCTTCTACACCTACATCTGGACCATGTACAACGCGATGGTCGCCGCCCGCTCCATCGGCGCCCGCTTCGTGGTGCTGGACCGCCCGAACCCGATCGGGCGCCGTGCCGACGGCCCGCTGATGACCGAGGAGTTCACCTCCGGCGTCGGGGCCGAGGTGATCGTCCAGCAGCACGGGATGACGGTGGGCGAGCTGGCCCGCTACTTCAACGGCGAGCTGCTGCCGAAGGAGGGCGAGGGCGGGAAGGTGGCGGAGCTGGAGGTCGTGCCGGTGCACGGCTGGGACCCGTACTCCACCGCGCACGAGAGCGGTCTGCCGTGGGTGCCGCCCTCCCCGAACATGCCGACCGCGGACACCGCCGTGGTCTACGCGGGGACCGGCTACTTCGAGGGCACCAACCTCTCGGAGGGGCGCGGCACCACCCGCCCGTTCGAGTTCGTCGGCGCGCCGTACCTGGACCACCGCTACGGCGACCGGCTCAACGCCCGGAAGCTGCCGGGCGTGCGGTTCCGCGAGGGGTACTTCGTGCCGACGTTCGGCAAGCACACCGGCGCCACCTGCGCGGGCGTCCAGATCCACGTCACCGACCCGCGCCGCTACGAGCCGATCCCCACGGCGGTGGCGATGCTGGTGGAGGCGCGCCGCTACCCCGACTTCGCCTGGCGCCAGGACTCCTGGGACGCCAAGCGCCCCTTCTGGATCGACAAGCTCTCCGGGTCCCCGCGGCTGCGGGAGATGATCGACGCGGGCAAGGACGCGGACGAGGTCGTGGCCGCCTGGCGGGGGGAGGTCCGCGCCTTCGAGCGGAAGCGGCGCGCGTATCTGCTCTACCGCTGAAACCCCTTTCACGGCACGAGGCGGCCGACCCGGCGCGAGGCGCCGGGACGGCCGCTTTCGTGCGCCCTTGCTGCTGTCCGTGCGCCCGCGCACGCCCGAAGGGTAAAAGTAACGCCATGTTCTTGCGCAAAATTCTGAAATCTCTTGCACGGACGGCAGGATGACGCTGTCGCACCTCACGGAAACCAAGTGAAGGAGTCAGCGTGTTCAGCGCTCTACGGATGGCCTCCCCGCTCACCGTCCTGGCCCTCGCCCTCTCCGGGCTCGCCGCGGCGGCCGCGCCCGCGGTGGCGGCCGGGACGGGCGAGGCGCCGGCGTGCGTCACCCTCGCCCCGAGCTGGCGCTACACCCTCGTCACCAACGGCTGCGCCGAGACGCACACCGTCCGGGTGCTCTACACGGACGGCACGCCGAGCCCCTGCCGGGCCGTGGAGCCGCGGGCCACCGTGACCTTCGCGGGCTACGGCACGGACGCCAACCACCCGGTGCGGACCGACCTGTGCGACGAGCGCTGAGCGCCGCGCCCGGTACCGCACCCGGGCGCGGCGGTCACAGGGCCTCGGCGAAGGCGTCGTAGGCCCGCCGGTCGAACAGGACGAAGCGGATCTCCTCGAACGCCCCGTCCGCTCCGTCCGTCCCTTCCACCCGGTCTCCCCCGTCTCCCCCGTCCCGCCCGGCCTCCTCGCGCACCGCGCGCACCGCGACGCGGGCCGCGTCGTCCAGCGGCCAGCCGTAGACGCCCGTGGAGACGGCGGGGAAGGCGACGGTGCGGGCGCCCAGTTCGCGCGCCACGCGCAGCGACTCGCGGTGGCAGGAGGCCAGCAGCTCCGACCGGTCCTCGACGGGGGACCAGACCGGCCCCACCGTGTGGATCACCCAGCGCGCGGGAAGCCGGCCGGCCGTGGTGGCCACCGCCCGGCCGGTCGGCAGGCCCTTCCCGTAGCGGGAGGCGCGCAGCGCCCGGCACTCGGCGAGGATCTCCGGGCCGCCCCTGCGGTGGATCGCCCCGTCCACGCCTCCCCCTCCCAGTAGGGAGGAGTTGGCGGCGTTCACCACCGCGTCGACGGACTGCTCGGTGATGTCGCCCTGGACCAACCGGATCGTGACCATGGGGGCATCCTGCCCGGTTCCGCCCGGTTCAGGGCAGGGGGAGCCGGGCCGCCCAGGCCAGACCGCCGAGCAGGTGGCGCCGGAAGGCGGGGTCGGCGTAGGACTCGGGGCTGTGGCCGAGGGCGGTGTAGAACGAGCGGCCCCCGGTGTTCTCGTGGCACCACGCCAGCGGGTGGTCCTCCCCCATCCCGCCGCCCTCGTACGTGGACTCGTCGGCGGAGACCAGCACCCGCACCCGGCCGCGCGGGCTGGCGCGGAAGTCGTACCACTCGTCGGTGAACGGCCAGGCGGCGTCCAGGTGTGCGGTGGCGGGGTGGTCGCGGTCCTCCACCACCGCGACGCCCGGCTGGAGTTCGGGGTGCCGCTCGAAGCGGGCGCCGACCAGCTCGCCGTACCAGGGCCAGTCGTACTCGGTGGTGGTCGCCGCGTGCACGCCGACGAAGGCGCCGCCCCCGGCGGCGTACGCGCGCAGGGCCTCGCGGCTCCCCGGCGTCAGCACCTCGCCGCTGGTGGAGAGGAAGACCACGGCCCGGCAGCCGTCCAGGCCGGCGGCGAGGGCGTCCGGGTCCTCGGTGGCCTCGACGGCCAGGCCCAGGCCGCCGCCCAGGGCGCGGAAGGCGTCCACGCCGTGCGGGATGGAGTCGTGCCGGTAGCCGGTGGTCCGGGTGAAGACGAGGATCCGGTCAGCGCTCATGGCCCCATGATCCCCCATCCGGACACCGCCGCGGGCTACGCTCGGCGGCATGCCCGCACGCATCAAGGACCTGGTCGTGGACGCCGCCGACCACCAGGCGCTCGCCGACTGGTGGTGCGCCGCGCTGGGGTACGAACGCCGCAGGCCGCTGGGCCGCCCTCCCCAGCCGCCGGAGTGGCCGGTGGCCATCCACCATCCGCAGGACGCCGGGCCCGTGATCTGGTTCACCCCGGTGCCCGACCCGAAGACCGGCAGGAACCGGGTGCGCTTCGACGTGTGGGGCGACACGGACGGTTTCCTCGCGCTGGGGGCCACCATGGTGCGGCGGCACGGCGAGGGCACGGGGTGGGACGTCCTGGCCGACCCGGAGGGCAACGAGTTCGGCGTGTTCGCCCCGCGCACCTCGGGACTCCACGGACCGGACGGGGGCGCCGCGCGATGACGGGCTCCGCCGACCCCATATCCGGCCCCGCGCGAAGGCTCATCGACACGGTGGCGTGGGTGCATCTGCGCGACGGCGCGGTCCTGGGCACCCGTACGCGCGGCAAGGACCTCTTCTACATCCCCGGCGGCAAGCGCCACGCGGGCGAGAGCGACGAGCGGACGCTGCTGCGGGAGGTCGAGGAGGAGCTGACCGTGGCGATCGTGCCCGGCACGGTCGCCCATCTGGGCACGTACGAGGCGCCGGTGGACGCGGACACACCGGCAGTGGTGGTCCGGATGGCCTGCTACACCGGCGACTACCGCGGCACGCTCGCCGCCAGCAGCGAGATCGAGGAGATCCGCTGGCTGACGTACGCCGACCGCGACCTGGTGCCGCCGGTGGACCAACTGGTCTTCGACGACCTGCGCGCCGAGGGGAGGCTGGCGTGACCCCGCCCGCCGTGGTCCTGCGCGAGACCGTGCCCGCGGACCTGCCGTCCCTCTTCCGCTTCCAGCTCGACCCGGAGGCCAACCGGATGGCGGCGTTCACCGTCGCGGACCCCTCGGACCGCGCCGCCTTCGACGCCCGCTGGGAGCGGATCCTCGGCGACCCGGCGGTCGTGAAGCGGACCGTGCTCGCCGACGGGGAGGTGGCCGGCAGCGTCATGGTCTACGCGCCCCGGGACGAGCCCGGCCGGCGCGAGGTCACGTACTGGATCGCCCGCGAGCACTGGGGGCGCGGCATCGCCGGCCGCGCGCTGGCCGCCCTGCTGGCGGAGCATCCGCACCGGCCGCTGTACGCCCGCGCGGCCAAGGACAACCACGGCTCGCTGCGGGTCCTGGACAAGTGCGGCTTCGTGCGCTGCGGCGAGGGCGGCGGGCACGCGGCGGCGCGGGGGGAGAGGGTGGAGGAGTACGTGCTGGTCCTGCGCTGACCGCGGCCCCGCCGCGTCCGCTCCGGCCGGGCCGCCGTCCCGGCCGGTCGCACGGACGGCCCTCCCGCGCGCACGCCCTGGGACCTCGCCGGAGGCCCGCCGCCACGGCCGTCCCGGGAGGGCGCCGCCGTAGGATGACGGTCTCGGAGAGAGGATCGGGGCATGGGCGTGACACGGGCGGCCCGGACGGACGGGCGGGTCGAGCGCGGGGACCGGACGCGGCGCCTGGTGCTGGACCGGACGGTGGAGATCGCGTCCGTGGAGGGGCTCGAGGGGCTCTCCCTGGGGCGGATCGCGACCGAGCTGGGGCTCAGCAAGAGCGGGGTGTTCGCCCTCTTCGGCTCCAAGGAGGAGCTCCAGCTGGCGACGGTGCGCGCGGCGCGGGCCGTGTTCGTCGAGCGGGTGGTGCGTCCGGTGGACGGTCTGCCGCCCGGCCTGACGCGGGTGCGGCGGCTGTGCGCGGGCTGGCTGGCGTACTCGCGGGAGCGGGTCTTCCCCGGCGGGTGCTTCTTCCACGGGGCCTCCGCGGAGTTCGACGCCCGCAGCGGCCCGGTGCACGACGCCGTGGCCGCCGTCCTGGACGACTGGGGGGCGTTCGTGGAGCGGACGCTGGAGGAGGCCCGGCTCGCGGGCGAGCTGCGCCCCGACGTCCGGGTGGACCAGCTGGCCTTCGAGATCACCGCCCTGCTGGAGTTCGCCGACGCGCGCTCGGTGCTCAGGGACGACGACCGCGCGTACGGTCTGGCGGAGACCGCCATCGTGGAGCGGCTGCGGGCGGCGGCCACCGCCCCCTCGGCCCTACCGGACCGGCTCGGCGGCTGAGAGGAAGCCCAGCGCCTCGGCCGTCACGCCCGGATCGGTGATGATGCGGCGGTGTCCCAGGCCCCGGGTGGTGACCAGCCGCACCCGTTCGCCGTACGCCCGCGCCAGCCGGCGGGACTGGTCGAGGGGGACGACGTCGTCGTGCTCGTCGTGGACCAGCAGGACCGGCATGCCGTCCTCGCCCGGCCGGACGACGGCGGTGAGCAGTTCCCGCGTCGCCTCGCCCGCCTCGGGCAGGAGCATGGCCTCGACGCGCCGGCGCACCTCCTGACCGACCCGGGGCCGCAGGCCCAGCCCGGCGCGGAAGCCCTCCAGCACCCAGCCGAACTCGGCCACCCCGCCCAGGGAGACCAGCCGCCCCGCCGTCACCCCGTCGCGGAGGGAGAAGGACGCGGCCAGGGAGCCGAAGGAGTGGGCCACCACCGCCTCGAACGGGCCGTGCTCGCCGTGGAGGGCGCGGATGATCTCGCGGTACTCCAGGATCGTGGTCGTGCGCCCCTCGGAGGCGCCGTGCCCGGGGGCGTCGAAGGCCACGGGGCTGTAACCCCGCTCCCGGAGGGCCGTGACGAAGGCGTGCCAGCGGGAGGCGCGGTACCGCCAGCCGTGCACCAGGAGGACCGGGCGGTCGCCGCTCCCCCAGCGGTAGGTCGCCACCCGCTTGCCCGCGACGGTCAGCTCGCCGCGCCGGGCGCGGTCCATCACCGGCTGTTCGGCGGGGCGGACGGCACCGCGGGCCAGAGGGCCGCGGAAGAGGCCGAACGCCGCGCGGCCGGCGAGGCCGGGGGCGACGAAGGAGGTGGTGTTGAGGGCGGTGCGGATGATCGCGGTCGTGGGACGCATGCCCGGTTCTCCTCGCTCGGCCGGTGGAATGACGAGATATTAGCACGGTCGTTCGTTCAGTTTTCGGCTCGGCGGAGCCGCCGCGGTGTGCGGGGAACCGGCTCAGGCGGGGGCGGCCTCCACCGCTCCCGGGCCCACGGCGTCGGGGCCCGCCGACTCGGGAAGGACCGCGTCGCGCCGCAGCAGGGCCGCGTAGCGCCCGTTGCGGGCGATGAGCTCCTCGTGGGTGCCGCGCTCGGCGATCCGTCCGCCGTCGAGGACGACGATCTGGTCGGCGTCGCGGATGGTCGACAGGCGGTGGGCGATCGTCAGCGTGGTGCGGCCCGTGGCCAGGGCGTCGACGGCCCGCTGGACGGCCTGCTCGGTGCGGGTGTCCAGGGCGCTGGTGGCCTCGTCGAGGATGAGGACGGGCGGGTCGCGCAGGATGGTGCGGGCGAGGGCCAGACGCTGCTTCTCGCCCCCGGAGAAGCGGTAGCCGCGCTCGCCGACGAGGGTGTCGTAGCCCTCCGGCAGCGAGGCGATGTGGTCGTGGATCTGGGCGGCCCGGGCGGCGGCCTCGATCTCGGCGTCCGTGGCGTCGGGCCGGGCGAAGCGGAGGTTGTCGGCGACGGACGCGTGGAAGAGGTAGGTCTCCTGCGACACCACGCCCACCGCCCGGGCCAGGGAGTCGAAGTCCAGGTCCCGTACGTCGACCCCGTCGATGGTGACCCGGCCGCCGGTGACGTCGTACAGCCGGGGCACCAGGTAGCTCAGCGTGCTCTTGCCGGAGCCGGTGGCGCCGACGACGGCGAGACTGCCGCCCGCCGGGACGGTCAGGTCGATGCCGCTGAGCGTGGGGGTGGCGGAGTCGGGGTCGTAGGAGAAGGTGACGTCCTCGAAGCGGACCTCGCCGCGCGGCCGCTCCAGGCGTACGGGCCGGGCGGGCTCGGTGATGTCCACCGGCAGGTCCAGGTACTCGAAGATGCGCTGGAAGAGGGCGAGCGAGGTCTGCATCTGCACGCCGGTGCTCAGCAGCGAGACGGTCGGACGCAGCAGGCCCTGCTGGAGGGTGACGAAGGCGACCAGGGTGCCGATGGAGAAGGCCGGGCCCCCGAGGTGGAGGAGCAGGCCGGCGGCCCAGTACAGCAGGGCCGGGATGGCCGCCATGATGATGCCGATGACCGACATCCGCCAGCGTCCGGCCATGTTGGAGCGGATCTCCAGGTCCGCCAGCCGCTCCGACTCGTCGGCGAAGGCGCGGGTGAGGGAGTCGGCCCGGCCCATGGTGCGGCCCAGCAGGATGCCGCTGACCGACAGGGACTCGGTCACCATCGCCGACATCGCCGCCATCTGCTTCTGCCGGTGGGTGGCGATCTTCTTGCGCTCGCGGCCCACGCGGCGGCTTATCCAGACGAACAGCGGCATCAGCAGCAGCGAGACGAGGGTGAGCCGCCAGTCCAGCGCCAGCATGGCCACCACCGTCGCCACCACGCTGGTGAGGTTGGAGACCAGGGAGGTGGCGGTGGAGGTGACGGTGGCCTGCATCCCGCCGATGTCGTTGGCGATGCGGGACTGGACCTCCCCGGTGCGGGTGCGGGTGAAGAACGCCAGGGGCATCCGCTGGAGCTTGGCGTAGACCTCGGTGCGCAGGTCGTGCATGACGTGCTGGCCGACCGTCGTGCTGATCAGCGTCTGGAGGACGTTGAAGACGCTGGTCAGCACCGCCGTGGCGATCATGCCGAGGGCGAGCAGGGACAGCAGGCCGGTGCGCTGCTGCGGGATCGCCACGTCGAGGATCTCGCGCAGCAGGAACGGCGAGGCGACCGAGACCAGCGAGGACGCGCCGACCAGCAGTCCGACCACGGCCAGCCGTCCCCGGTAGGGGCGGAAGAGGCGCAGGATGCGGCGGATCTGGGCGGGCGGCTGCGGTGCGCCCTTCTCCCTCGGGGGCGGGGTCCAGGCTGGTTCGTCGCGGTGCAATGCGCTCCTTCGGCGGTCGGCGGTGACCGGCGGGGCCGGCTCGCGGCCGGACCGCCGCCGGTTCACCAGCCTACGGCCGCCCGTCCGCGCTCACCCGTGCCGCTGCTCGCCCGCGCGCGGCCGGTCAGGAGGCGAGGCTCTCCCTGTCCCCCATCACCACGACCGGGTGCTGCGCCGGGTCGAGGGTGCGCAGCAGGTGCTCCATGCCGGACCTGGAGAGGCTGACGCAGCCGGAGGTGCCGCTGCCGTGGTCCATGTGCAGCCAGATGCCGCCGCCCTTCTCCTGCCCCCGGGGCCGGGTCGGGTCGTTGGGGGGTGTGCCCCTGACCCGGTTGTAGTCGATGGCGATGACGTAGTCGAAGTCGTGCCGGTACCTCTCGGGCCAGTGGCGCGGCGCGGCGAAGGCGGCGGAGCGGGTGTACGGCAGCTTCGTCCCGGGGTCGGGAAGGACTCCGCCGGCGTCCGAGAGGGTGAAGACGCCGATCGGGCTGCGCTTGTCGTTCTCGCGGTGGTCCGGCGTCCAGCCGCGCCTGCCGTTGTGGGCGGGCCACCGGTGCCCGCGCGTCCAGGTGCCGCCGTGCCGGGTGTAGAGGACGACCGTGGCGTCCTCGGAGTCCTCGCCCTCGCCGTAGACGGCCACGACCTGGCGCGCGGAGGCGGGGATCTCGGAGTGGAGGCGGTCGCCGACCCCGGGGATGCGGCGGGAGTCGGCGCCGGGCGAGGAGGGCGGCGCCGACGCCGCCTGCCGGGGCCGGGAGGAGGTGTCGGCCCTGCCCGTGCCCCCGCCACTGCCGCAGCCCGCGATCAGCAGGGAGAGCACCGCCGTGGCGGCGCAGGCCGCCGGCGCCGCGCGCCGTGCGCCGGGCCTGGATCGCGTACCGGACGTTCTCATGCCGTCCATCGTCCCACCCGCCGCCCGCCCACTCCGCCACCACGAGCCCGGGGCGCGGGCGGACCCGGGCCCACGGCCGGACCCGGCTCCGTGTCCGGATGTGGCCGGATGCGGCCGGATGCGGCCGGTCGTGTGCGGCCGCGCGGAAAACCCTTTGCCCTCCCGCCGGGGATGAGGGAAGGCTTGCACGGTCGCCTCTCCCCCTTCCGCCCACGAGACCGTTCTGGGACGTCATGCGCATTCGCGATCTTCCGTATCCCGATCCCGGTGACCCCGACGTACGGTCCGGGTTCCGCCTGCTGGTCTGGCTGTGGCGGTCACAGCTCGGCGGCCAGTTGAAGGCGCTGGCCTGGGGGACGCTGCACATGGCGGCGGTCGCCTCCTTCCCCCTCGCCGTGGGCATGGCCGTGCAGGCCGCCGGCGAGCGCTCCGGGGAGCGGCTCGTCTCGACGGGGGCCCTGATGCTGGCACTGGGTCTGGCGGTCACCGTCGGTGACACCATGCTGCACCGCGCCGCCGTCACCAACTGGATCACCGCCGCGGCCCGGGTGCAGCAGCTGCTGGCCCGGCGGACCGCCGAGCTGGGGGCCGCGCTGACCCGCCGGGTGGCGGCCGGCGAGGTGGTGGCCGTGTCGACCGGGGACATCGAGAAGATCGGCTGGTTCGTCGAGGCCGTCTCCCGCTTCGGCGCCGCGCTGCTGACCACGGCCGGGGTGTGCTCCGCCCTGGTGGTGTACGAGCCGCTGCTGGGCGGTCTGGTGACGCTGGGCGTACTGGTGCTGGCCCTGGTCGTGCTGCCGCTGCTGCCGCCGGCGACCCGCCGGGCGGACGCGCAGCGCGCGAAGGCGGGACGGGCCACCGAGCTGGCCGCCGACACCGTGGCCGGGCTGCGGGTGCTGCGCGGCATCGGGGGCGAGGAGCTCTTCCTCGACCGGTACCGCCGGGCCTCGCAGGAGGTGCGGCGGGCGGCGGTGCGCACCGCGCGGATGTGGTCGCTGATCGACGCCGTGCAGGTGGTGCTGCCGGGACTGCTGCTGATCTCGGTGGTCTGGTTCGGCACGCGGCTGGCGCTGGACGGCCGGGTCGCCGTGGGCGAGCTGGTGACGGTGTACGGCGCGGTGACCTTCCTGCTCTTCCCGCTGCGGCTCTTCCAGGAGATCGCCATGGCGTACTCCTTCTCCCGGCCCTCGGCGAAGCGGACGGCCCGGGTCCTGGCACTGCGCCGGGAGACGCGGCCGGGCCCCGCCGGAGCGCCCGGGGACGCGGAGGTGCCGCACGGTGATCTGTACGACCCGGTGAGCGGGCTGCTCGCGCCGGCCGGGCGTCTGACCGCGGTGGTGTGCGGCGATCCCGACGCGGCCGGGCGGCTCGCCGAGCGGCTGGGCGGGCACAGCGCCGAGTCCGCGCCGGACACTCCGTCGGTGCTGCTGGGCGGGGTCGCCCTGGACGAGGTGCCGTTGGAGGCGGCCCGCACCGCCGTGCTGGTGCAGGACAAGGATCCGGTGCTGCTGTCGGGCACCCTGCGGGAACTGCTCGACGTGCCGTCGTCCGGTGCGGTCCCCCGCGAGCGGGCGCTGGAGGCGGCCCAGTGCGGCGATGTGCTCGCCGCGCTGGCGCAGGCCGACGGCGGCCGGGGCGGCGACCCGATGCGGGCCCGGATCACCGAGCGCGGCAGGTCGCTGTCGGGCGGCCAGCGCCAGAGGCTGGCACTGGCCCGGTCGCTGGTCGCCGATCCGGAGGTGCTGGTGCTGGACGAGCCGACCAGCGCGGTCGACTCGCACACCGAGGCCCGTGTCGCCGACGCGCTGCGCCGTCTGCGGACGGGCCGCACCACGGTGGTGTTCTCCTCCAGTCTGCTGCTGCTGGACCGGGCCGACCGGGTGGCGTTCGTCTCCCGCGGCGAGGTGACCGCGGTCGGCACGCACCGCGAACTGCTGGCGGGCGAGCCGGGGTACCGCGCGGTGGTCACCCGCGAGACCGGCGAGCTCGACGAGGGCGGCGGGAACGGCAGGAACGGCGAGAACGGCGCGAGCGACGGGAACGGCGACACCGCCGGGCCGCGGGAGCCGCGGCGGCGTGAACGGATGGAGGAGACCGCATGATCGGCGTCGCACCCCCCGGGTACGATCCCGCCGCGCCCGAGTCGGCCACGACCCTGCCGGTCGGCGCGGCGGGGACCGTACGCGCCTACGTCGGCGAGCTGGTCCGGCGGCACCGCGGGGCGTTCGCGGTACTGGTGTCGGTGAACGCCGTCGCGGTGGTGGCCTCCATGGCCGGCCCCTATCTGCTGGGGCGGGTGGTGGAGGACCTCGCCGCGGGAGCCCGCGACCTCCACCTGGAGCGCACCGTCCTGCTGTTCGCCGCCGCCCTGGTCGTGCAGACCGTCTTCGTCCAGCAGGTGCGGCTGCGCGGGGCGATGCTGGGCGAGCGGATGCTGGCGGACCTCCGCGAGGACTTCCTGGTCCGCTCGGTGCGGCTGCCCCCGGGCGTGCTGGAACGGGCCGGGACGGGAGACCTGCTGTCCCGGATCACCACCGACATCGACCGACTGGCGAGCGCCATGCGCGAGGCGGTGCCCCAGCTGTCGATCGGCGTCGTCTGGGCGGGGCTGCTGCTGGGCGCGCTCACGGTCACCGCGCCGCCGCTGGCGCTGTCCGTGGTGATCGCCCTGCCGCTGCTGCTGGCGGGCTGCCGCTGGTACTACCGGCGGGCGCCCGGCGCCTACCGCTCCGAGGCGGCGGGCTACGCCGCCGTCGCCGCGGCCCTGGCCGAGACCGTGGACGCCGGGCGGACGGTGGAGTCCCACCGTCTGGGCGCGCGCCGGGTCGCCCTGTCCGAGCGCCGCATCGGGGAGTGGACGGCGTGGGAGCGGTACACGCTGTGGCTGCGCACGGTCCTCTTCCCCGTCATCAACGCCACCCACGTGCTGATCCTGGGATCGGTGCTGATGCTCGGCGGGCTCTTCGTGCTGCGGGGCTGGATCTCGGTCGGCGAGCTGACCACGGGCGCGCTGCTCGCGCAGATGCTCGTCGAACCGATCGGCATGATCCTGCGCTGGTACGACGAGCTCCAGACCGCCCAGGTCTCCCTGGCCCGGTTGGTCGGGGTCCGGGAGATCGACCCGGAGTCCGGCGACGGCACGCTGGCCCCGGACGGCCGCGAGGTCCGCGCCGCCGCGGTCCGGTTCGGTTACCACGCGGGCGGCGACGTGCTGCACGGGGTGTCGCTGGACGTGGCACCCGGTACGCGGGTGGCGCTGGTGGGACCGTCGGGCGCGGGCAAGTCCACGCTGGGCCGGCTGCTGGCGGGGATCTACGCCCCGCGGACGGGCGAGGTCACCCTCGGCGGAGCGGCGCTGGCCCGGATGCCCGCGGAGCGGGTGCGCGAGCACGTGGCGCTGGTCAACCAGGAGCACCACGTCTTCGTCGGCTCGCTGCGCGACAACCTGCTGCTGGCGAACGCGGACGCGGACGACGCCGAGTTGTGGGCCGCCCTCGCGGCGGTGGACGCCGACGGCTGGGCCCGCGGTCTGGAGGACGGCCTGGACAGCGAGGTCGGCTCGGGTGGGCTGGCGGTCACCCCGGCCCAGGCCCAGCAGATCGCGCTGGCCCGGCTGGTGCTGGCCGATCCGCACACGCTGGTGCTGGACGAGGCGACGTCCCTGCTGGACCCGCGTGCCGCCCGGCATCTGGAGCGTTCGCTGGCGCGGGTGCTGGAGGGCCGCACCGTGGTGGCGATCGCGCACCGGCTGCACACCGCGCACGACGCGGATGTGATCGCGGTCGTGGAGGACGGCCGGATCAGCGAGCTGGGCAGCCACGGCGAGCTGGTCGCCGCCGGCGGCGCCTACGCGGCACTGTGGCGGTCCTGGCACGGCTGATCCCGCGTCCGCTCCGCTCCGGCCGGGCCCGTCCCCGGCCGGAGCGGAGCGGACCGGGCCGCTCAGCCGAGGAAGCCCACGGCCCAGAGCCCGCTCAATCCGCCCACCAGCATGAAGCCGGGCATCAGCACCTGCACCTCGACCCAGCTGCCCGCCCTGAACCGCATGGGCCTGGGCGTGCCCACCGGGTACCAGCGCTTGCTCCCCACGGGGATCGGCCACAGGATCGGGCAGCCGGAGACGGTGATGGCGTCGCCGATGTTGTGGACCAGGGAGCCCAGCACGATCGGCAGCCCGAGCCACAGGTACTCCTGGCCGGGTTCGGTGAACAGCCAGTCCGCCCCGTTTCCCGGCCTGTTCAGGATGTCCGCCAGGATCCAGGCGCTGGTCGCGCCGAGGAGCCACACCAGGACGTCGCTGGAGACCCGCGCCGCCCGCCACAGCAGACCCTCGACGGCCAGTACCATGTGGACGAAGAGGACGGCCAGCACCGCCCAACGGCCGCCGAGCACCGCGAAGGCCGAGAAGCCGGCGCCCATCACCACGGCCCACAGCCAGGTGTGGGTGAGGGTGCGGTGACCGCCCGCGCGGCGGGGGTCGCCGGACTTGCGGGTGGCCTTGTACACCGCGCACGACAGTTTCTCGATCACCACGCACAGCCACTTGGAGAGCGGGCCGAAGGCGCGGGAGATCGTCGCGGACTTGTGGTCCAGATCGGGGGCCAGCGCGGCTCCCGCGCAGATCAGGGCGCCGACCACCAGCACCGGCCACGGCATCGGCCGGTCCAGGGCGTTCGCCGCCGCTCCCACCCCCAGCCATGCCGCGGCTCCCGACAGTGAGTGTGCCGGTCCCATCATCTGCGTCCCCACCCCATCGCGCTCGCTCCGCCGTCCCGCGGGTGCCACAGCGTAGCGCCGATGATCTTCCGTCCGTCGGCCGGTTCCCACCGAGGGCGCTGCGGCAGGCAGTATGGAGGGCGTGACCCTTATCGATCAGATGCCGAGCACCGCAGATCCCGACACTCTCTACGAAGCCTTCTCCGGCTGGGCCGAGGGACGGGGCATCACGCTCTATCCCGCCCAGGAGGAGGCGCTGATCGAGGTGGTCTCCGGGGCGAACGTCATCCTGTCCACGCCGACGGGGTCCGGCAAGAGCCTGGTCGCGGCCGGGGCGCACTTCGCCGCGCTCGCCCAGGACAAGGTCACCTTCTACACCGCCCCCATCAAGGCGCTGGTGTCGGAGAAGTTCTTCGACCTGTGCAAGATCTTCGGCACCGAGAACGTCGGCATGCTCACCGGCGACGCCTCGGTCAACGCCGACGCGCCCGTCATCTGCTGCACCGCCGAGGTCCTCGCCTCCATCGCACTGCGCGACGGCGCGGACGCCGACATCGGCCAGGTGGTGATGGACGAGTTCCACTTCTACGCCGAGCCGGACCGCGGCTGGGCCTGGCAGATCCCGCTGCTGGAGCTGCCGCAGGCGCAGTTCGTCCTGATGTCGGCGACGCTCGGCGACGTCAGCCGGTTCGAGAAGGACCTGACCCGGCGCACCGGGCGCCCGACCGCCGTGGTGCGCTCCGCCACCCGTCCGGTGCCGCTGAGCTACGAGTACCGCATGACCCCGCTGACCGAGACGCTGACCGAGCTGCTCCAGACCCACCAGGCGCCGGTGTACATCGTGCACTTCACCCAGGCCCAGGCGGTGGAGCGGGCGCAGGCGCTCATGAGCATCAACATGTGCTCGCGCGAGGAGAAGGACGAAATCGCCAAGCTGATCGGCAACTTCCGCTTCACCACCAAGTTCGGGCGGAACCTCTCGCGCTACGTCCGGCACGGTATCGGGGTGCACCACGCGGGGATGCTGCCGAAGTACCGGCGGCTGGTGGAGAGGCTGGCCCAGGCGGGCCTGCTGAAGGTGATCTGCGGCACCGACACCCTCGGGGTGGGGGTCAACGTGCCCATCCGGACGGTGCTGTTCACCGCGCTGACCAAGTACGACGGCAACCGGGTGCGGGTGTTGCGGGCGCGGGAGTTCCACCAGATCGCGGGACGCGCCGGACGGGCCGGCTTCGACACGGCGGGCCTGGTCGTGGCCCAGGCGCCCGAGCACGTCATCGAGAACGAGAAGGCTCTCGCCAAGGCCGGCGACGACCCGAAGAAGCGCCGCAAGGTGGTCCGGAAGAAGGCGCCCGAGGGCTTCGTCAACTGGAGCGAGCAGACCTTCGAGAAGCTGATCGCCTCCGAACCGGAGCCGCTGACCTCCCGCTTCAAGGTGACCCACGCGATGCTGCTGTCCGTCATCGCCCGGCCCGGCGACGCCTTCCAGGCGATGCGCAAGCTGCTGGAGGACAACCACGAGGACCGGCGCAGCCAGCTGCGCCACATCCGGCGGGCGATCGCCATCTACCGCTCGCTGCTGGACGGCGGGGTCGTGGAGCAGCTCGACGCCCGGGCCGCCGAAGGCGAGGGAGGGGCGGGACGCCGCATCCGGCTGACCGTCGACCTCCAGCAGGACTTCGCGCTCAACCAGCCGCTGTCCACCTTCGCGCTCGCCGCCTTCGAGCTGCTGGACCCCGAGTCCCCCTCGTACGCGCTGGACATGGTCTCCGTCGTGGAGTCCACGCTGGACGACCCCCGGCAGATCCTGGCCGCCCAGCAGAACAAGGCCAGGGGCGAGGCCGTCGCGCAGATGAAGGCGGACGGCGTCGAGTACGAGGAGCGCATGGAGCGGCTGGCGGACATCGGCTACCCCAAGCCGCTGGAGGAGCTCCTTTCCCACGCCTACGGCGTCTACCGCAAGAGCCACCCGTGGGTCGGCGACCACCCCCTCTCCCCCAAGTCCGTGATCCGCGACATGTACGAACGGGCCATGACCTTCGGGGAGTTCGTCTCCCACTACGAGCTGGCACGCACCGAGGGCATCGTGCTGCGCTACCTGGCCAGCGCCTACAAGGCCCTGGAGCACACCGTGCCGGACGACCGGAAGTCCGAGGACTTCCAGGACATCGTCGAGTGGCTCGGCGAGATGGTCCGCCAGGTCGACTCCAGCCTGCTGGACGAGTGGGAGCAGCTGGCCAATCCCGAGGACGAGACGGCCGAGGAGGCCCAGGAGCGCGCCGACCAGGTCAAGCCCGTCACCGCCAACGCCCGCGCCTTCCGCGTCCTGGTGCGCAACGCGATGTTCCGGCGGGTGGAGCTGGCCGCCCTGGACAAGGTCGAGGAGCTGGGCGAGCTGGACGCCGACGCCGGCTGGGACGCCGACGCCTGGGCCGAGGCCATGGACGCGTACTGGGACGAGTACGACGAGCTGGGGACCGGCCCGGACGCCCGCGGTCCGAAGCTGCTGCGGATCGAGGAGCGCCCCGATGACGGTCTGTGGCGGGTGCGGCAGACGTTCGCCGACCCGAACGGCGACCACGACTGGGGGATCACCGCCGAGGTCGACCTCACCGCCTCCGACGAGGAGGGCCGCGCGGTGATCAAGGTCGTCGACGTGGGCCAGCTGTGACGGCGGACCGGGAGAGCGCGAAGGAGTACCGACGATGACCGACCCGACCGGCCCCGCCACCCCGGTCGAGCGCCTGGTGGACCTGCTCGATCTGGAGCGGATCGAGGAGAACATCTTCCGCGGGCACAGTCCCGAGGAGTCGCTGCAGCGCGTCTTCGGCGGCCAGGTGGCCGGGCAGGCCCTGGTCGCGGCCGGGCGCACCACCGACGGGGAGCGCCCGGTGCACTCGCTGCACGCGTACTTCCTGCGGCCGGGGGCGCCCGGGGTGCCGATCGTGTACCAGGTCGAGCGGGTGCGGGACGGGAGATCGTTCACCACCCGCCGTGTGGTGGCCGTGCAGCAGGGCCGGACGATCTTCAACCTGACCGCCTCCTTCCATCGTGGTGAACCGGGCTTCGAGCACCAGCTGCCGATGCCCGGGGTGCCCGATCCGGAGTCGCTGCCCGGGCTGGCCGACGAGATCCGCGAGCACCTGGGCGCCCTGCCCGAGCCGCTGGAGCGCATGGCGCGGCGCCAGCCGTTCGACATCCGGTACGTGGACCGGCTGCGCTGGACCCCGCGGGAACTCGAGGGCGTGGAGCCGCGCAGCGCGGTGTGGATGCGGGCGGTGGGGCCGCTGGGCGACGATCCGCTCGTCCACACCTGCGCCGTCACCTACGCCAGTGACATGACGCTGCTCGACGCGGTGCGCCTGCCGGTCGAGCCCCTGTGGGGGCCGCGCGGCTTCGACATGGCCTCCCTGGACCACGCGATGTGGTTCCACCGCCCGTTCCGGGCCGACGAGTGGTTCCTCTACCAGCAGGAGTCACCCGTCGCGACCGGCGCCCGCGGGCTCGCGCGGGGGCAGATCTACGACCGGCAGGGACGGCTGCTCGCCTCCGTGATGCAGGAGGGGCTGTTCCGGAGGAAGAAGGGCTGACGCCCCTGCGTCCCGCGCCGGCGGGTGCTCCCCCGCCCGCCGTAGCAGGGGGCGGGCCGACTGCGCCGTGCTCAGCGCCAGCGTCAGGCCCAGCCGGTGCCAGAGGACCTCCTCCTCGCCGTCGGCGGTGAGCAGACCGCGAACGACCTCCCTGGCGGCGAGGGACTCGGGCCGGGCGGTGGTCAGTTCGGGCCGGAGCTCCTCCAGCCGGGCCCGCTCGGCCGGATCCGGTACGGCCTCCTCCAGCACGTCCGGCGCGAGCACGGCGGCGTGGGCGGCGGCGGCCGCCCACGGGTCGTCCGTACGGCGCGTCACCTGGGCGATCCGGCGGTTGCGCCAGTGGCGCGGACGCCAGTCCCCGCCGTCGGCCAGCAGGCGCCGCAGCCCTTCCGGCAGGGGGCCGCCGAGCAGCTCCGGCTGCTGCTCGGCCACGTCCCGCAACTCGCCGGCGAGATAGAACCAGACCACCGCCCTGTACCGGTTGAGGGAGAAGCGGACCGGGCCGAAGCAACCGGCTCGGGCCAGCCTGGCGAAGCGCGCCGGGGTGACGCCCAGCAGTCCGGCGCCCTCCCGCGCGCCGACCAGACGCAACCGCTCACGCAGGGTGGCCGGAAATCCCTCCTCCGCGCGCAACCGGGCCAGCTCGGCCACCGGCACCCGGCGGCGGTGGCGCTCCCGTTCCGGCGCCACCGTCGCCAGCTCACCCAGCTCGACGGCCAGTTCCAGCTCCCGCGGCCTCAGCCCCAGCGCCCGGCGCGCCTCGCCCAGCGGCACGGCGTCCGCCGTACCCGCCCCACGCGCCCCGGCCGTCTCCGTCCGTACCAGCCCAACCGACATGGCGATCCCCCTGCGATTCGTCCATCACGTTGCGTGACGAAGGTAGACCGCCGTCGAGTCGCTCCGGGGAGCCTGTGGAAAACCTGGAGGAACGCCTGGTGGGACTGGGTCCGATGAGCGCCGTGCCGCGACGGGCGGGCGGCCCGGCGGTCCGGTGGGCGGCCGCTCAGCGGCCGTTGCGCATGGCTACGCCCAGGTGCTCGCCGACCCGGTTCACCAGCAGGGTCGTCTCGTAGGCGATCTGGCCCATGTCGGCCTCCGCCGCGGCGAGCACGCACAGACAACTGCCGTCCCCGGCGGCCGTCACGAACAGCACTCCCTCCTCGAACTCGATCATCGTCTGGCGCACCCGGCCCACGTGGAAGTGCTCTCCCGTGCCCCTGGCCAGGCTGTGCAGCCCGGAGGCGACGGCGGCCAGGTGCTCCGCCTCGCTCCTCTCCAGACTCTGGCTGGCTCCGGTGACCAGCCCGTCGTTCGAGAGCACCAGCGCGTGCCGCACCGACGACATCCGCTGCGTCAGGTCGTCCAGCAGCCAGTCGAGCCCACTGCTCAGTGCCATCCCCGATTCCCCCTTCTCATGGTCATGCCGTGCCAGCCTTACCCACGACGGGCTCCGGGGCAACCACCGATCTCGGCCGCACCCGGCACGGTCGGAACCGGAAGGAGGGGTACCGCGATCCTGTCCCGGGAACAGGCACCAGCAGTGGAGATGATGACCGTATGACGGAGTACGACAGGACGCGCGTGCTGGAGTTCTTCACCGAGCGGGCCGCCGGCTGGGACGCCCGCTTCCCCGACGACGGCCCGGCCTACGACGCGGCCGTGGCCGAACTGGGCCTGCTCCCCGGCGGCACGGTGCTGGACGCCGGCTGCGGCACGGGGCGCGCGCTGCCCGCGCTGCGGGCGGCGGTCGGCCGGGAGGGCACGGTGCTGGGCGTCGACCTCACCCCGGCGATGCTGGAGGTCGCCGTCCTGGCCGGACGGCACCGCGGCGCACTGCTGACCGTCGCCGACGCCGCCCGGCTGCCGCTGCGGGAGGGCGTACTGGACGCGGTGTTCGCCGCCGGGCTGGTCTCGCATCTGCCCGATCCGGCCGCCGGGCTGCGGGAACTGGCCCGGGTGGTCCGGCCCGGCGGCCGGCTGGCGCTGTTCCATCCGGTCGGGCGCGCCGCCCTCGCCGCCCGGCGCGGACGGCGGCTCACGCCCGACGACCCGCGGGCCGAGGCGAACCTCCGCCCCCTCCTGCTGACCGCGGGCTGGCGCCTCGCCTCCTGCGCCGACGAGGACCACCGCTACCTCGCGCTGGCCGTGCGCGCCTGACCGTTCCGCCCGCGGGCCCCGCCGGCATGGCTCCGACGGCGTGGCCCTGCCGGCGCGGAGCACCGGAGCGGAGCACTGGAGAGAGGTCGAGCGCGCGCCCGCTTCGCCGCCCTCGTGCCCGTACTCCGCCCCTCCCCGCCGTCCCGGTGTGTCCCCGGTCTCTCGACGCCGGCCCGGTCCCATGGCTAGGGTGCGCGGACGATGTCCGGAGAGGAGGCCGACGTGGTGGAGGCACAGGTTGCGCCGAGCGGGAGCGACGACGCGCTGTACGTGCTGACCGCGGCGCTGCTCACCCCCGCGCGGTTTCCGAGCGTCCTGGGCGACGACTACCCCGAGGCGTGCGCCGCCCTCGGTGTGGAGCCGTACGCGGAGGGCTACGGCCTCGTCCTCGGCCAGGACGGGCGGGGCGCGCGCTGGACCGTCGCCACGGAGGACGTGTCCCTCGTGGCGTGCGCGGTCGCCGCCTGGGACTGCGGCATGGAGTACGACCTGTCCCCGGACGAGCGGACGATCGCCGCCGTGCTGCCGGGCTGGCCGCTGGCCCTGGCGGTGGCCGCACCCGGCGTTCCGGCCCCCCACGATCCGGAACCCGATCCGGAGCTGGACGGTGGACGCGCTCCGCTCTCCCCGCCGGACACCTCGGCCTGGGGCCCCGCGCAGCGGCGGCTGGGCGCGGACGAGATCGCGCTGCAGTGGGCGGACTGGCGCGCCCGGGTCGACTCGGACGTGACGTTCGTGGAGCCGGGCGAGCAGCCCAACGGCAAGGTGCGCCGCGTCCTGGAGGAGGCCCGCGGCTACACGCACTCCCCGCCCCCGCCCGGCCGCGTCCGCTCCGCCTTCGCCACCGAGGAGGCACGGACCCTGCGCGCGGACGGGCCCGGCTGGAGCCTGGTGGCGCGGACCGACGACATCGCGTTCGTCCTGCTGGACGACGAGCCCGGCGAAGTCCTCCCGGTGGGCCGCGGCCCGGAGCTGCCGGGCCTGCTCAGGGCGCTGGACGAGCTGGCGGTACGGCCGGACGCGGCCTGAGCGCGGCCCGTCCCGGGCGGTACGGCCGGCCGCGCCCGGATCAGCGCCCGATCTCCTTGCGGCTCACCCGCCGCACCCTGCGCCGCTGCGCGGGGTCGAGTGCCAGGTAGGCGATCGCCGGAACGCCGATCACCACTGCCATCGCCATCAGGAAACTGCCGGTCAGCGCCCACAGGAGCAGCCCCACCGCCACGCCGCCGACGGCGACCTTTCCACGGTTGGTCATCTTCCACGCCTCCTCCGCCGGCGGTGCGACCGCCGCTCACTTCGGGAACGTGCGTACGGGCCGCCGGGTTCCTCGTCGGCGCCGTGAATCGGCGCCATGAGGTCTCCGGGGACCGCCGCGCCGGTGGCGGCGGCCCCCGGAGACCGTGCCTGGGCGGGTCCGATCGTGCTGTATCCTCGACCGCTCTCGGCTAGTCAAGTTTGAGGAGACTGTCAGCACCGTGGCCCCGACCGTGGCACCGACACCGTCCCCCTCCCCGTCCTCCCCGCCCTCATCGTCCCTTCCGCCGGTTTCCCCGCTCGCCGACTGCGCCGCCGTCTTCCTCCCCGCCGATCCGCCCCGCCTCGGGCGGATCGCGTTCTGGCGCCCGGACGGCGAGGAGCCCCCGGCCGCGGGCGGCCGTCCGCCGGAGGAGCTGACCGTCGTGCTCCCCTCCCCCGGGGCCGGCGGCCGGGTGCGCCCGCGCTCCGTGCCGGCGCTCGTCCTGCCCGTCGCCGACGCGCTGCCCGTGCTGACCCGGATCCGTGCCGCGCGGGGAGAGGGGGCCCCGGCGTTCTGGGGCGCGGCCGTGCTGCTCGCCCTCCACCTCGCCGCCCGGGGCAGGCTGCTGCCCGGTCTGAGCCCGCGGGACCACGACGCCTGGCGGTTCGGCCCCCTCGATCCCGCCGACCTCGGACGGCTGCGCGACCTCGCCGCCGCCATGCCGCCGTACGCCCACGCCGTGCCGCTGCCGGGCGCCGGGCGGCCGGGACCGGAGCCGGACCCGCGGCTGCCGGATCCGGAGCGTCTGCTGCGGGCCTTCCTCGATGCCGTGGCCGACGTCCTGCCCCGCACCCCCGCCGCCGAAACGGCCGCCGGGGGAACGGCGTTCGCCGCCGCCGCGCCGCAGCACCTGCCCGAGCAGCGTGCCTGGGCGGCCGGCGTGGCCGCCGGGCACGACGCGGGCGTACGGCTGTCGCTGCGCGTCGAGGTGACCGGCCCGGACGGACCGGAGGACACCGCCGGACCCCGTTTCCGCGCCGTCCTCCGGGTGCACAGCCCCACCGACCCCGCCCCGGCCCGCGACGCCGCCGAGCTGTGGTCCGGCGCCCTGCCGGCCGATGCGGACCCCGGCCCGCGGGCCCGCGCCGACACCCTGCTCGCCCTGCGCCGGGCCGCCGCCGCGTGGGAGCCGCTGGCCCCACTGCTGTCGGCGGCCGTACCGGACCATGTCGACCTCACCGAGGAGGAGGTCGCCGAACTCCTCGGCGCACCGGTCACCCGTGCCCTGTCGGCCGCGGGCCTGACGGTGCACTGGCCCCGGGAACTGCTCCGCACGCTGACCACCCGCGCGGTCGTCGGCCCCGGCGGCGCGGAGGCGGGCACCGGCCCGGCCCGTCCTCCGGCGTCCCGGACGCCCTCCCCCCTCTCCGCCGACGCGCTGCTCTCCTTCAGCTGGCGGTTCGCCGTCGGCGACCAGGAGCTCTCCCGCGCGGAGCTGGACGGGATCGCCGAGGCCGGGCGGCCCCTGGTGCGGCTGCGCGACCGCTGGGTGCTGGTCGACCCGGCCGCCGTACAGCGTGCCCGCGCCCGCCGGGACCGCGACATCGCCCCGCTCGACGCCCTCGGCGCCGCGCTGACCGGCTCCCTCCCCGGCGCCGGTGGTGAGGGCGGCGGGAACGGCAGGGACGGCGGGGACGGCGGGGACGGCGGGGAAACAGTGGAGGTACGGGCGACCGGCTGGCTGGAGGCCCTGCGCGAGCGCCTGTCCGCCCCCGAGCGCCCCGGTCCCGAGCCCGTCCCCCAGCCGCCCGCGCTCGCCGCGACCCTGCGCGACTACCAGCTGCGCGGTCTGGACTGGCTGCACCGCATGACCTCGCTCGGCCTGGGCTGCTGCCTCGCCGACGACATGGGCCTGGGCAAGACCGTCACCCTCGTCGCGCTCCACCTGCACCGGCAGGGTGACCGGGCGACCGCCGGCCCGACGCTGGTGGTCTGCCCGGCGTCCCTGCTGGGCAACTGGCAGCGGGAGATCGAGCGGTTCGCTCCCGGCACCCCCGTCCGCCGCCACCACGGCGCCGCCCGCGACCTGTCGGAGGTGACCGGCGGGTTCGTCCTGACCACGTACGGCACCATGCGGCTCGACGCCTCCGAACTCGCCGCCGTCGACTGGGGGCTGGTCGTCGCCGACGAGGCGCAGCACGTGAAGAACCCCTTCTCCTCCACCGCCCGCCGACTGCGCGCCATCCCCTCCCGGGCGCGCGTGGCGCTCACCGGCACCCCTGTGGAGAACAACCTCTCGGAGCTCTGGGCCGTCCTCGACTGGACCACCCCCGGACTCCTCGGCAGCCTGGGCGCCTTCCGCAGGCTCCACGCCGACGCCGTCGAGAGCGGCGATCCCGCCGCGGCCGAGCGCCTCACCCGGCTGGTGCGCCCCTTCCTGCTCCGCCGCCGCAAGAGCGACCCGGGAGTCGCCCCCGAGCTGCCGCCCAAGACCGAGACCGACCGCGCGGTCGCGCTGACGGCGGAACAGGCAGGGCTGTACGAGGCGGTGGTCCGCGAGGGACTGGCCGGGATCTCCGAGGCGGACGGCATCGCCCGCCGCGGCCGGGTCGTGGGACTGCTCACCGCGCTCAAGCAGATCTGCAACCATCCGGCGCAGTACCTGAAGGAGGAGAGCCCCCGCCTGGCGGGGCGTTCGGGGAAGCTGGAACTCCTCGACGAGCTGCTGGACACCATCCTCGCCGAGGGCGCCGGCGTCCTGGTCTTCACCCAGTACGTGCGGATGGCGGAGCTGCTGGAACTGCACCTGACCGGCCGCGGGGTGCGCAGCCAGCTCCTGCACGGCGGCACTCCGGTGCGGCGGCGCGAGGAGATGGTGCGCCGTTTCCAGAACGGCGAGGCGCCCGTCTTCCTGCTCTCCCTGAAGGCGGCGGGCACCGGCCTCAACCTCACCCGCGCCGAGCACGTCGTGCACTTCGACCGCTGGTGGAACCCGGCCGTCGAGGCGCAGGCCACCGACCGGGCGTACCGCATCGGCCAGGACCGCCCCGTCCAGGTGCACCGGCTGATCGCCGAGGGCACCGTCGAGGACCGCATCGCGCGGCTGCTCGCGCGCAAGCAGGCGCTCGCCGACGCCGTGCTGGGCTCCGGGGAGGGCGCCCTCACCGAGCTGTCCGACGCCGAACTGGCCGACCTCGTCGAGCTGCGGAGGAGCGGGACGTGAACGAGTCGGATGAGACGGGTGAGCGCACCTTCGGGGCACTGCCGCCCGCGCGCGGCCGGGGCTTCGCGCGGACCTGGTGGGGCCAGGCCTGGATCCGGGCGCTGGAGGACGACGCGCTCGACTCCGAACAGCTCCGGCGGGGCCGGGGATACGCCCGCGCGGGCGCGGTCGGCGCGGTCTCGGTCCGCCCGGGCCGGGTCACCGCGGTCGTACGGGACCGCGACGGCACGCGCCGCCGGTGCGACGTGCTGGTGCGGGAGCTGGACGGCGCCGGGTGGGACCGGCTGCTGGACGTGGTGGCCGGCGAGGCCGGCCACATCGCCGCGCTGCTCGACCGCGACCTGCCGCCGAGGCTCGCCGAGGACGCCGACGCCGCGGGCGTCGCGCTGCTGCCGGGCATCGGCGAGCTGGAACCGGAGTGCGACTGCGGGGAGTGGCACCACTGCCCGCACACCGCGGCGCTGTGCTACCAGCTGGCACGGCTGCTGGACCGGGATCCGCTCCTTCTGCTGCTGGTGCGGGGCCGGGACGAGCGCGCGCTGCTGGAGGAGGCCCAGCTGCGGAGCGCGGCGCGGGCGGAGCGCGCGGCACGGGCGGCCGGGCCCGGGGCCGCGGGCGCGCGGACGCCGGAGGGCGTACCGGCCGAGGAGGCGTACGCCCTGGGGGCGATCCTGCCCCCGCTGCCGGAGGCGCCGCCCGCGGTCGACGTGCCGGGCGGGCCCGTGTCGCTGCGCGGCGGCACACCGCCCGCGCCCGGTGTGGACGTCGCGGCACTGGAGTTCCTGGCGGCGAGCACGGCGGCCGCCGCGCGGCGGCTGCTGGCCGAGGCGCTGGCCCCGGGGCACGCCGGCACGCCCGTGCCCGCGCCGCTCGCCCACGGGCAGGACGCGGTGCGGCTGGCCGCCTCCCGGCCCGGCCCGGACGTCGCCGCGCGGCTGGCCGGGGGGTGCGGCCGTACGCCGCGGGAGATGGCGGCGGCCGTACGCGCCTGGGAGACGGGCGGCCCGGCGGCGCTGGCCGTGCTGGAGGAGGAGTGGGAGCCGTGCCCCGAGACGTCGGCACGCGCCCGCGAGCTGATCGCCGGCGCCTGGGCGGAGTGCCGGGAGGACGGCGGGGAGGACGGCGGGGAGGGGGAGCCGCCGCGGCTGCGCGTCACGGGCAACCGGTGGACGGTGGCCGGCGCGGGCGTCCAGCTGCGCCTCGGGCGTGACGGGCGGTGGTGGCCGTACCGGAGGGAGCGGGGCCGGTGGTGGCCCGCGGGACCCGCGGGCCGTGACCCGGCCGCCGCTCTCGCCGGGCTGCGTCAGGCGAGGCCCTCCATCACGGGGTAGTAGCCCCCGGCCTGGCCGGTCGCCTTGGGGTGGTACGAGTTGGTGATGTTGAGCCAGTCGACGCTGTGCAGCCACGCGTCGCCGGAGCAGATCTCGTGGCCGGTGAACCTGCCGCGGACGTCGCCGAAGGCGAAGCCGTGGTCGGCGACGCGCTTGGCGATGGTGTCGCTCAGGTGGTCGGCGGCGCTGTTGATGGCCGCGCGCGACCGCTCGCTGAGGCCGACCACGCAGCTGCCGCTGAGCTTGTAGAAGCGGGGGTAGTTGAGGACGACGACCCGGGCGTTGGGCGCCTTGCCGCGGATGGCGTTGTAGACCGCGTCGAGTCTGCTCGGGAGGGTGTTGGAGATGTAGGCGCGCGCCTCGTTGATCCGGTTGATGCACGCGCTCTCGCCCTGGAGGACGCAGGTTGTCATGGCGTCGGCGAAGCCGGCGTCGTTGCCACCGATGGAGATGCTCACCAGGGTGGTGCCCGACGTCAGGGGGCCGAGCTGGTTGTTGATGACGTCGGTCGTCTTGGCCCCGGAGCAGGCGGTGAAGTGGAAGGAGGCGGGCGCGTTCGCGTTCTTCCACAGCACCGGGTACGCCTTGGTGCTGCGTTTGCAGGAGCCGCTGGCGCTGTCGTAGCTGCCGGCGCCGACTCCGGAGGAGTACGAGTCGCCGAGCGCGACGTAGGAGGTGGCGGCCGCTTCCTGGGCGGAGGCCACGCCCGCGCCTCCGAGTCCGAGCCCGACGAGGGCGGCGAGGGTGGCCGTTACGGACGCGAGACGGGACAGCTTCATGGAACCTCCTGGGGTGTGGAGGGAGGGGGGAGGGAGCTTGTGCCTACTACGTAGTAGCAGCGCGACGTGCTTTCAGGAAGTGTTCATGCCAAAACTGACGTGACATCCGATGGAACAACCGCCTCGCATCGCCTCAGGTAACGCCCCTTTTCCTGACAAACGATCAACCCGGCGATCACACCGGTCCCGCGGGCTTGCCGGATCGCCTTCCGGCAGGGCAGGGTCACTCGAGGCGCACAGAAAGCGACTCGACGGAACAGAAACGCGCGGAATCGGACTTCGTTCGGTCGGGCCGCGGACCTGACCCGCCGGAGGCGCACCCACAGCCCGCCGACTGCGACCGGACACGACCGGCCATGAGCGGCCATGAGCGAGGAGACGCATGGACCACGAGGACGTGACGCCGAGCCGGGGCACCCTGCCCGCCCGTGCCTGGTACGCGCGCTCCGACGCCCGGCGGCTGAGCCTGAACGGGACGTGGGCGTTCAGGCTGTCGGAGACCGCCGCGGGCACGGGCGAGGACGCGGGGTTCGCACAGGACGGCTTCGAGCCGTCCGCCGAGGCGGGGTGGGGCCGGATCACGGTGCCCGGGCACTGGGTGCTCCAGGGCCACGGCGCGCCCGCGTACACCAACGTCGCCTACCCCTTCCCCGTCGACCCGCCGCGCGTGCCCACCGAGAACCCCACCGGCGACCACCGCCTGGTCTTCGGCCTGCCCGGGGACTGGCCGGCGGGCGGGGAGTGCGTGCTGCGCTTCGAGGGCGTCGAGTCCTGCGCCCGGGTCTGGCTCAACGGCACGGAGCTGGGCGGGTTCCAGGGCAGCAGGCTGCCGCACGAGTTCGCCGTCGGGGGGCTTCTGCGGGCGCGCGGCAACGTGCTGGCCGTCCGCGTCCACCAGTGGTCGGCGGGCAGCTACCTGGAGGACCAGGACATGTGGTGGCTGCCGGGGATCTTCCGCGAGGTGACGCTGCTGCACCGCCCGGCCGGGTCGGTCGCCGACTTCTCCGTCCACGCCTCCTACGACCACCTCACCGGCACCGGGACGCTGCGGGTGGACTGCGAGCCCGGCGGCCGGGTCACCGTGCCCGAACTCGGACTCGACCTCGCCACGGGCGAGTCGGCGACCGTCCCCGTCGAGCCGTGGTCGGCGGAGGTGCCGCGGCTGTACGGGGCGCGGCTGGCCACGGACGGCGAGACGGTCCCGCTGCGCGTCGGCTTCCGCACGGTGGCGATCGAGGACGGCGTGCTGAGGGTCAACGGCCGGCGCGTCCTCTTCCGCGGCGTCAACCGGCACGAGTTCCACCCCGAGAGCGGGCGGACGCTGGACGCGGAGACGATGCGGCGCGACGTGGTGCTGATGAAGCGCCACAACGTCAACGCCGTCCGCACCAGCCACTACCCGCCGCACCCGGCCTTCCTGGACCTGTGCGACGAGCTGGGGCTGTGGGTCGTCGACGAGTGCGACCTGGAGACCCACGGGTTCGTCGACCTCGGATGGCGGAACAACCCCGTGGACGACGACCGCTGGACCCCGGCCCTGCTCGACCGCGCGCGGCGGATGGTCGAGCGCGACAAGAACCACCCCTCGGTCGTCGTCTGGTCGCTGGGCAACGAGTGCGGCAGCGGGCGCGGGCTGACCGCGATGGCCCGCTGGATCCGCGAACGCGACCCCTCCCGCCCCGTCCACTACGAGAACGATCCGGCCTGCCCCGACTCCGACCTGTACAGCCGGATGTACGCCCCGCACGAGGAGGTCGAGCTGATCGGACGGCGGGCCGAGCCGGCACTGGCGGATCCCGCGGCCGACGCCCGCCGCCGCGCCATGCCCTTCATCCTGTGCGAGTACGCCCACGCCATGGGCAACGGGCCGGGCGGACTGAGCGAGTACCAGCGGCTCTTCGAGCGGTACGAGCGCTGCCAGGGCGGCTTCGTGTGGGAGTGGATCGACCACGGGCTGGCCCGGCGCACCGCCGACGGACGGCCGTACTTCGCCTACGGCGGGGACTTCGGCGAGGAGCTGCACGACGGCAACTTCGTCTGCGACGGGCTGCTCTTCCCCGACCGCACGCCCTCCCCCGGGCTGGCCGAGTACAAGAAGGTGATCGAGCCGGTCCGCATCGAGGGCGTCCGCGCCGGGGAGTCCGGCGCGGTGCGCGTCACCAACCTCCACGACGTCGCCGACCTGTCGCACCTGGCCTTCACCTGGTCCTACGGGGTGGAGGACGGGACCGTCGCCGAAGGCCCCCTGGCCGTGCCGCCGCTGGGACCCGGCGAGAGCGCGGAGGTCCGGCTCCCCGGCCCGCCGCGCGCCACGGACGCCGGACGCTCCGGCGAGGCCTGGTGGACCGTACGGGCCTCGCTCGCCCACGACACCGCCTGGGCCGGACGCGGCCACCCGGTGGCCTGGGGGCAGCTGCCCGCCGCGCCCCCGCCCCGCACCCGCCCGGCGGGCGTCCCGGTACCGCCGCGCCGGGACGCGGGACGGATCACCCTGGGCCCGGCCGTCTTCGACGCGGCCACCGGCGCCCTCGCCTCCCTCGGCGGCATCCCCGTGCGGGACCTGCGGCTGGACGTCTGGCGCGCCCCGACCGACAACGACCTCGGCGCGCCCTGGCAGCCCGACGCCCGCCACGGGCTCGTCTGGCGGGAGCTGGGCCTGCACCGGATGCGGCACCGGATCGACGCGGTCGGGATCGAGGAGGCGGGCCACGGCGGCGGCAGCGGCGGCAGTACCGACGGCGACAGCGGCACCGACACCGGTGGGGCCCTGCTCGTGCGCACCCGGGTCGCCCCGGCCGCCACCGACCTCGGCCTGCGCGTCCTCTACCGCTGGACCGCCACGGCGGAGGCCCTGCGGCTGTCCGTCTCCGTCGAGCCGGAGGGCGACTGGCCCTGCCCGCTGCCGCGCCTGGGTGTACGCCTGGGAGTGCCCGCCCGCTACGGGTACGCGCGGTGGTTCGGCGGCGGGCCGGGCGAGGCGTACCCCGACACCCGGGCGGCCGCGATGACGGGGCTGTGGGAGGAGACGGTCGACGGCCTCCAGACCCCGTACGTCCGGCCCCAGGAGAACGGCGCCCGCGCGGACGTGCGCTGGGCGGAGCTGCGGGAGGGCCCGGGCCGGGGCGGCGGGCTGCGGATCGAGGCGGCTCCCGCGCGGATGTGGTTCACCGCGCGCCGCTGGACGAGCGAGCGGCTCGACGCCGCCGCGCACACCTGCGACCTCGTGCCCGGCGACGCCGTCTGGGTGAACCTCGACCACGCGCAGCACGGCATCGGCTCGCAGTCCTGCGGCCCGGGCGTGCTGCCCGGGTACCGGCTCCGGGCGGCTCCCGCCCGGTTCTCCCTCGCCTTCCGCGCCGTGTGATCCCGGCGGGCGGCCGGGCCCGCGCCACCGGCCCGCACGGCGGCGTCCGGAGGGCCGGGGCGGGAGGGGCCGGCGCTCCGGGCGAGACCCGCGGGACGGACTGTCAGTGGCGGTTGATAGAACGTTCCGCACTGCCGGAGCGCACTCAGGGGGAGTCCCATGACCGTCCACGAACACCTGCGGGAGCTGCACGCCCTGCCCGCCCACGACTTCGTGCCGCCGGGCGGCGGCACGGGCGCGGCCGAGTCCCGGCCCGCGGCCGGTTCCGTGGCCTGGCGCCTCTCCCACGACCCCTACCGGGAGGACTCCCCGGCGGAGGACTTCGAGGACCTCTGGCGCGGCTTCCTGGCGACCGTGGACACCACGGGCGTCCGGGCCCTGATCATCGGTCAGTGGGGCGAGGCCTACGACAGGGACTCCGGCTTCGTCGTGGAGATGCTCACCTCCGCCGCGGACCGGTTCCCCGCCCTGGAGGCCGTGTTCATCGGCGATCTGGTGATGGAGGAGGCGGAGATCTCCTGGATCGAGCAGTCCGACGTCACCCCGGTCCTGGAGGCCTACCCCCGGCTGCGCGAGTTCGGGGTGCGCGGCGGCTCCGGCCTGGTGTTCCGGCCGGTGCGCCACGAGCACCTGCGCACCCTGGCGTTCGAGGCGGGCGGGCTGCCCGCCGCCGTCGTGCGCGCGGTCGCCGAGTGCGAGCTGCCCGCGCTCAGGCAGCTCGAGATGTGGCTGGGCGTCAGCACGTACGGCGGCGACGCGACCGTGGAGGACCTGGCGCCGATCCTCGCCGGGGACCGCTTCCCCGCGCTGCGCAGCCTGGGACTGAAGAACAGCGAGCTGCAGGACGAGATCGCCGCGGCCGTCGCGGGCGCGCCCGTGGTGGCGCGGCTGCACACGCTGGACCTGTCCATGGGCACCCTCACCGACACCGGCGCCGAGGCGCTGCTGGGCGGGCAGCCGCTCACCCACCTGGCGCAGCTCGACCTCGGCCACCACTTCCTGAGCGACGCCATGATGGAGCGGCTGCGCGAGGAGCTGGGGGGCGCCGGGGTCGACGTGGACCTCTCCGGCCAGGAGAAGCCGGACGAGTACGACGGCGAGGTCTGGCGTTATGTCGCCGTCTCCGAGTAGTCCCGGCGAGCTGGCCGGCTCCGGCCGAGCGGAGGGCGGGACGGCCGGTTCCGCCGCGCGGTTCGCCGTCGTGGGCAACCCCGGCAGCCGCCGGGTGGAGCTCTTCTCGGCGGCCGTCGCCGGCGCGGGGCTGCCCGCGCCCCGCGTACTGCCGTGGGCCGGCGTCCTCGCCGGCGGCGTGCGGTTCGCGCCGGGCGAGACCGTGCGGATCGACTCGCCCGGCGAGGACCCGGCGGTCGAGCGCCTGCTGCGCGGGGTGGGCGATCCGGCGCGGGTGGAGGGCACGGCCCGCTGGTACGCGCGCTTCACCGGCGCCGTGCGCCGGGTCGCCGGGGCCGCCCGGTCGGCCGGCGCCGCGCTGCTGGACTGCCCGCGGGACATCGCCGTGCTCTTCGACAAGCGGCTGTGCCACGGTGTGCTGCGCGAGGCGGGCGTCCCGGTGCCGCCCTCCCCGACCTCCGGGCCCGGCGCGGCGCCGGTGACGGGCTGGGAGGACGTGCGCGCGGCGGTGCGCGGCGCGGGGATGCGCCGGTTCTTCGTCAAGCTCGCCCACGCCTCGTCCGCCTCCGGGGTGCTGGCCGTCGAGTCGGGCGGGCGCGGCCGGTGGCGCGCGGTCACCTCCGTCGAACGCGCCCCGGACGGCACCCTGTTCAACTCCCTGCGGGTGCGGCGCTACGACGGCGAGGCCGAGATCGCCGCCGTGGTGGACGCCCTGGCGCCGGACGGCCTGCACATCGAACGCTGGCTGCCCAAGGCGTCCCAGGGCGGCCGGACGGCCGACCTGCGGGTGGTCGTGGTGGCCGGGAAGGCGACCCACGCCCTGGTGCGCACCAGCCGCTCCCCGATGACCAACCTCCACCTGGGCGGCGCCCGCGGTGATCTGGAGGCGGCCCGTGCGGCGGCGGAGGCGGCCGGGGTGCCCTGGACGGAGATGCTGGGGATCTGCGAGCGGGCCGCGGCCCGCTTCCCCGGCACCCTGTGCGTCGGCGTGGACCTGCTGCCCGCCACCGGCTGGCGGCGGTTCGCCGTCGGCGAGGTGAACGCCTTCGGCGATCTGCTGCCCCGGCTGACCGGGCTGCCCGGCGGACCCGCCGAGGGGCGGGACACCTACGCGGCCCAGGTCCGGGCCGTCCTGCGCGGGGCGGTGCCGGACGGGTCCGCACGGCACGGGGAGGCCCGCCGTGCCGCGGCCTGAACCCACCGGACTCCGCGCGGGCGAACCGGACATGAACCGGATCGTCGGCAGCCACGACCTGCTGCTGGTCACCCTGGACACCCTGCGACACGACGTGGCCCGCGAGCTGGCCGCCGAGGGCGCCATCCCCAACCTGGCGCGGCACCTGCCGGGCGGGCGGTGGGAGGAACGCCACTCCCCCGGCAGCTTCACCTACGCCTCCCACCAGGCGTTCTTCGCGGGCTTCCTGCCCACTCCCGTCACCCCGGGGCCGCATCCGCGGCTGTTCGCGGCGCGCTTCGAGGGCAGCGAGACCACCGCGCCCGGCACCTGGGTCTTCGACGCGCCGGACCTGGTGACCGGGCTGGCCCGGGCCGAGTACCACACGGTGTGCGTCGGCGGCGTGGGGTTCTTCAACAAGCGCGGCGCGCTCGGCTCGGTGCTGCCCGGCCTGTTCGCCGAGAGCCACTGGGAGCCGGAGTTCTCCGTCGCCTCCCCCACCTCCTTCGAGGCGCAGGTCGCCCGCGCGGAGGAGGCGGTGGCCGCGCTCCCGCCCGGGAAGCGGCTGTTCCTGTTCGTCAACGTCTCGGCGCTGCACCAGCCGAACTGGTTCCACCTGCCCGGCGCCACCGCCGGCGCCGGGGACTCCCGGGCCACCCACGCCGCGGCGCTGCGCTACGTCGACCGGCACATCGGGCGCCTGTTCGCCGCCGCGAGCAGCCGCCGCCCGTGCTTCACCATCGTCTGCTCCGACCACGGCACGGCCTACGGAGAGGACGGCCACACCGGCCACCGGATCGGTCACGAGGTCGTCTGGACGGTGCCGTACGCCCACTTCACCCTCGACGCCTGCGAGACGCGATGAGCACCGGGACCACCCCCGCCGCCCCTGCCGCCACGCTCGACACCACGGCCGGCACCGCCGCCGACACCGACGCCGCCGCCGGCCCGCACCGTACGGACGACGCGTACCGGAGCCCCTACCAGAGCTATGTGTACGCCTATCCGCACAAGACGGCCTACCGCCGGCTGCCGGAGCGTCCCGCGCTGCGCGGGCTGTGGGCCGGGGAGAGGACCGACGCGCTCTCCCTCTACCTCCACGTCCCCTTCTGCGAGGTGCGCTGCGGCTTCTGCAACCTCTTCACCCGCATCGGCGCGCCCGGCGGACTGACCACCGCCTACCTCGACGCGCTGGAGCGGCAGGCGGGGCCGGTGCGCGAAGCGCTGGGCGAGGGCGCCCGGTTCGCCGCCGCGGCCTTCGGCGGCGGCACCCCCACCTTCCTGACCGCCGCCGAGCTGGAGCGGCTGTGCGACATCGCCGAAGGACGCATGGGCGCGGACCTGCGCGCGGTGCCGCTGTCGGTGGAGGCCTCCCCGTCGACCGCCACCGCCGACCGGCTGGCCGTCCTGGCCGCACGCGGCACCACGCGCCTGAGCCTCGGCGTGCAGAGCTTCGTCGACGCCGAGGCGCGCGCGGCGGTGCGCCCCCAGCGGCGCTCGGACGTCGAGGCCGCCCTGGGCCGCGTCCGCGAGGCCGGCATCCCGGTGCTCAACATCGACCTGATCTACGGGATCGAGGGGCAGACCACCGCCACCTGGCAGCGCTCGCTCGACGCCGCGCTCGCCTGGGAGCCGGAGGAGCTGTACCTCTATCCGCTCTACGTCCGCCCGCTGACCGGTCTGGGGCGCACGCCCGCGGGAGGCGGTCCCGACCCGGCGTGGGACGGGCAGCGGCTGGCCCTGTACCGCCACGGCCGCGACCACCTGCTGGCCCACGGCTACGAGCAGGTGTCGATGCGGATGTTCCGCCGCACCGGGGCACCGGACGCCGCGCGGTCGGCCGGGGACGCTGCCGACCACGCCTGCCAGACCGACGGCATGGTGGGCCTGGGCTGCGGCGCCCGCTCCTACACCTCCGCGCTGCACTACTCCTTCGACTACGCCGTCGACATGCGCCGGATACGCGGCATCGTCGACGACTACGTCTCCCGCCCGGCCGAGTCCTTCGCCCGCGCCGAGGTCGGCCGGTGGATGGACGCCGACGAGACCCGCCGCAGGCACCTGCTCCAGTCGCTGCTCCAGGCCGAGGGGATGGAGGTGGCCGGGTACACGGCCCGGTTCGGCGCGCCGCCCGCCGAGCACTTCCCCGCCGAACTGGCCGCCTTCGCCGGGAGCGGCTGGCTGGACGAGGGCGCCGCGCCGGGGCGGCTGCGGCTGTCGGCGGAGGGCCTGGCCCACTCCGACGCGGTCGGGCCCGCGCTGTTCTCCCCGGCGGTGCGCGCCGCGATGGCCGCGTACGACCCGAGGTAGCGGAGGCGGACGTGGACCTAACCCTGCTCTACCGCGGGCCGCTGGCCTCGTGCGACTACGACTGCCCGTACTGCCCGTTCGCCAAGCGGCGCGACTCCCCGGAGCGGCTGCGCGCCGACCGCGAGGCGCTGGAGCGGTTCGCGGGCTGGGTGGCCGACCGGCGCGGGGACCGGCTGTCGGTGCTGTTCACCCCGTGGGGCGAGGGCCTGGTGCGGTCCTGGTACCGGCGCACGCTGGCCGAACTGAGCCTGCTGCCGCACGTGGCCCGGGTGGCGATCCAGACCAACCTGAGCTGCCGCACCGGCTGGCTGGACGCCGCCGACCCGGACACCCTCGCCCTGTGGTGCACCCACCACCCGGACCAGACGCCCTACGACCGGTTCCTGGCCAAGTGCCGCGAACTGGCGGACAGGGGGGTGCGCCACAGCGTCGGGATCGTCGGCCTGCCCGAACACCTGCCCCGCGCGCTGCGGCTGCGCGCCGACCTCCCCGACCACGTCTACCTGTGGGTCAACGCCGCCGAGGGCCGCGTCTACACGGACGAGGAGGCCGACCGCTGGACGGCGATCGACCCTCTCTTCCCGTACAGCCGCCACCCCCACCGCAGCGCCGGGCTCCCCTGCCGCACCGGGGAGTCCGTCGTCTCGGTGGACGGCGAGGGGACGGTGCGGCGCTGCCACTTCGTCCCCGAGCCGCTGGGCAACCTCTACGACGGCTCCTGGCGCGCGGCGCTGCGGCCCAGGTCCTGCCCGCTGGCCGTCTGCGACTGCCACATCGGCTATGTGCACCTGGAGTCGCTGCCCCTGTACGACGTCTTCGCGGGCGGTGTGCTGGAGCGGATACCGGCGGCGTGGCCGGGTTCCGGCGCGCGGTTCAGCCCTTGACGCCGACCCCGCCGTAGAGCGCGACGCGGCGCAGTTCCCCGGGCTCGGGCAGCGGCCCGTCCGGGCGCCACAGCGGGAGCTGCACCAGTCCGGGGTCGACGAGGTCCCAGCCGTCGAAGAACGGCAGGATCTCGGCGTGGCCGCGCAGGCTGACCTGGGCGGTGGCGTTGCGGTAGACGTCGGTCCCCTCCTCCACCCGCCGCTTCTCGTGGAAGTCGGGGGTGCCGTGGGTGAGGACGAGGCAGCTTCCGGCGGGCAGGACGTCGCCGAGCGCGGCCACGAGCCCGGCGGGGTCCTCTTCGTCCTTGACGAAGTGCAGGACGGCGACGAGGAGGAGGGCCACCGGCCGGTCGAAGTCGATCAGTTCGCGGACGGCCGGGTGGCCGATCACGGACTCGGGTCTGCGGACGTCGGCCAGGACGAACTCCGCGTTGCCCGCGCCGGTGAGCTTGGCGCCGGCGTGGGTGGAGACGATGGGGTCGTTGTCGACGTAGACCACGCGGGTGTCGGGGGCCACGGCCCGGGCCAGTTCGTGGGTGTTGGGCGAGGTGGGGATGCCGGTGCCGACGTCGATGATCTGGCGGACGCCCAGCTCCCCCACCACCGTCCGCACGGCGCGGCCGAGGAAGTCGCGGTTGGCGCGGGCGCTCACCCGTACGTCCGGTGCGATCTCGATGAGGCGTTCGGCGGCCTCGCGGTCCACCTCGTAGTTGTCGCTCCCGCCCAGGTAGTAGTCGTACATGCGGGCCGGGTGCGGCCTGCTGGTGTCGATCTGCTCGGGCGTGAAGCCCTCGTGGGGCTGATGGAGCTGGTGGGGCTGGTCGGTCATGCCGTTGCCGTCCTCCGTCATGGTCTCGCGACCCTCGACACGGGCTCTGTGCGGGCTGTGCGGGCTGTGCGGGTTGCGCTCACTGCACGGGGTCGCGGGCGAGCAGGAAGTCGGCCTCCCCGGCCTTGACGCCCTGGATGAACCTCGCCATCGCGTGGTGGGCGTACACCAGGGCGGGGCCGTCGGGGTCGGTGGACTGGCGCAGCGCCACCCTTCCGTCCGCGAGCCGCATGGCCTCCACACAGCTCCCCCCGTTGCCGCCGCTCCACGGCTTGTGCCAGCCCTCGCTCCCCAACTGCCGGGCGGGCATGCCGTTGTAGACACGTTTCTTCATGGGATGGTTCACAGCTCCTTGCGCAGGCCGTCCAGAACGGCCTCGGTCCGCTGCACCGGCGCGGCCTGCGCGCACATCCGGTCCAGTGCCTCCTGGAACGCCGACACGTCGTCGCGCTGGTCGAAGTAGACGGCGCCCACCAGGCTCTCGCTGTAGGCGACGTCGGGCAGTTCCGGGATGGGGAACCGGAAGATGTGGAAGGGTCCGTACATGGCCGGGTGCGGCCCGGCCGCGAAGGGCATGACCTGGAGGCGCACGGTCGGCATCGAGCACGCCTCGATCAGACGGGAGATCTGCCCGCGCATGACCTCGGTCCCGCCGATGGGCCTGCGCAGCACGGTCTCGTCCATCACCACCCACAGCAGGGGCGGTTCCTCGCGGGTGAGCAGCCGCTGGCGCTCCAGCCGCAGCGCGACGCCGCGCTCGATCTCCTCCTCGCGGGCGTGCGGCATGCCCGCGCGCAGCACGGCGCGGGCGTACTCCACGGTCTGGAGGAGTCCGGGCACGTAGTGCGGCTCGTAGGCGCGGATGACGTGGGACTCGCTCTCCAGGCTGACGAAGGCGCTGAACCAGTCGGGCAGCACGTCGCGGTAGCGGTGCCACCAGCCGGGCCGGTTGGCCTCGCGGGCGAGGGAGAGGAAGCTGTCGATCTCCGCCTGGTCGGTGACGCCGTAGGTGCGCAGCAGCTTCTCGACGTAGGGGATCTTCAGGCCGACCTCGGCCCGCTCCATCCGGCGGATCGTGGCGTGCGTGACGTCGAGGGCCTCGGCGGCCCGCTCGTAGGTCAGCCCCGCCCGCCGCCGCAGGTCCCCCAGCCGCCTGCCGAGCACCACGCGCAGAACCGTGGGGGCGCCGCCCGCCCTGGAGTCCACCACCGCCGCCCCTCCCGCACGCCAACCGCCGCTCCCCCGCGGCAGTTTGTCATGCCGCCGGACCGTTCCGACAGGGCGGCATGGGCGTTTCTGCAAACAACAGATTGATCCTTGCCAGATGTTGTCCACGCCCTTCACACTGAGGGCGTGGCTTACTTTCCCGATGTTCGCCCGTTAGAGCGCACCGGGGGGTCCGTCGAGAGGGCCCTGCGGGACGTCTTCCATCTCCCGGCCATCGGCGCCTCCGTGGCCGAGGCCCGCAGACGGGTCCTCGCCCGGCTGACGGAGTGGGACATCGGCTCCCTGGTCCGCGACGACGCGCAACTGGTCGTCTCCGAGCTCTTCACCAACGCCGTTCGGCACACCGACAGCGAGAAGGTCGACTGCGAACTGCGCGTCACGGGCGAGCGGCTGCGCCTGGAGGTCACCGACCAGGGCGCCGGCCCCGCCCGGCCGCGCACCCGCGGTACCCGAGGCGCCGAGGGGGGCGCCGCGGGCACGGCGGGCTCCGAGGGGGAGAACGGACGCGGGCTGCTGCTGGTCAGCGCCCTGGCCGAGGCGTGGGGGATACGGCCGGGCGCCGGCGGCAGGGGGCACATGGTCTGGGCGGAGCTGGGGTTCGACCCGGCCGCCCCGTGACGCGGGACCTCCCGGCCTTGGGCGGGGGAGGCCGGGAGGTCCCGTTCCCCGACGGTGAGCGCCGTCGCGCACGGCCGTGCCGGGCGGTGGCGTCCCGGCACGAGGACCGCCTCCGGCGACGGACCCAGCGCTGCGGGCCCACCGCCGCGGCGGTCGGCGGGCACTCCCGCGGACACCCCAGGGGTGCGCTTCGGCACCGGCTCGGGCGCGGGGTTCCGCGCCGGGCGGACCGCCCCGTTCCCGCCCGCTCCGAACCGGGGGCCACCGGTGTACGGTAAGCGCTTGCCAGGCCGCGCGACCGAGCCGGTGCCGAAGCACGCCCCTCCCTGGAGCCGTCAGTGAACACGGACCACCGCCCCGCACCCCCCGGCCGACCGACCCCCGGCGGGCTCGGCCTCTGGTATCCCCGCCCCGCCGCCGAGTGGCTCCAGGCCCTGCCGGTGGGCAACGGCCGCCTGGGCGCCATGGTGTTCGGCGGCACGGACGGCGAGCGGCTCCAGCTCAACGAGGACACCCTGTGGGCCGGCGGCCCGCACGACTACGACAACCCCCGGGCTCTCGCCTCCCTCCCCGAGGTCCGCCGGCTGGTGTTCGAGCAGCGGTGGGACGAGGCCCGGGCCCTGGTCGACTCCGACCTGATGGGCGTCCCCGTCGAGCAGCTCCAGTACCAGACGGTCGGCGACCTGCGCCTGGTCCTCCCCGAGGGGGACGGGACGGGCGGGGTCTCCGGCTACCGGCGCGAGCTCGACCTGGCCACCGCCGTCGCCTCGGTGGAGTACGCGCGCGACGGGGTGCGCCACCGCCGCGAGGTGTTCGCGAGCGCGCCGGACCAGGTGATCGTGGTCCGGCTGACCGCCGACGCCCCCGGCGCGCTCTCCTTCACCGCCCGCCTCGACAGCCCGCTGCGCTCCGCCGCGTCCTCCCCCGCCCCGCACACCGTCGCGCTGGACGGCACCGGCGACGACGCCCGGGGCATCGCGGGCGTGCTGCGCTTCCGCTGCCTGGTGCGGGCGGTCGCCGAGGGGGGCGCCGTGCGCTCGGCGGACGGGGAGCTGCACGTCGAGGGCGCGACCGCCGTCACCCTGCTGGTCTCGGCCGCCACCAACCACCGCGACTGGCGCGGCGTGGACGAGGACCCCGACGCGGCCGCCGTCCGCGCCGCCGCCCCCGTGGAGGCGGCGGCCGCCCGGCCCTACTCCGAGCTGCGCGCCCGTCACACCGCCGACCACGCCGCGCTGTTCGACCGCGTGCGGCTGGAGGTGCCGGCCACACCCGCCGCCGCGCTGCCGACCGACGAGCGGGTGGCGGGCTTCGCGCGCGGCGACGACCCGCAGCTCGTGGCGCTGTACTTCGCCTACGGCCGCTACCTGCTCATCGCCTGCTCCCGTCCCGGCACCCAGCCGGCGGGCCTCCAGGGGCTGTGGAACGACCTGACCGACCCGCCGTGGGGCGGCAAGTACACCATCAACATCAACACCGAGATGAACTACTGGCCCGCGGCCCCCGCCAACCTCCTGGAGTGCTGGGAACCGCTGTTCGGCCTGCTGGACGACCTGGCGGTCACCGGCGCCCGTACCGCCCGGGCGTGTTACGGCGCGCGCGGCTGGGTCGCCCACCACAACACCGACATCTGGCGCGGCACCGCGCCCGTGGACGGGGCGTTCTGGGGGATGTGGCCCACGGGCGGGGCCTGGCTGGCGCTGTCGGTGTGGGAGCACTACCGCTTCACCGGGGACGAGACGGCGCTGCGGGCGCGCTTCCCGGTGCTGGCCGGCGCGGCGCGCTTCTTCCTGGACTCCCTCGTCGAGGACCCCGCCACCGGAGAGCTGGTCACCTGCCCGTCGATCTCCCCCGAGAACGCCCACCACCCCGGTCCCGGCGGCTCGCTGTGCGCGGGCCCGACCATGGACAACCAGATCCTGCGCGACCTGTTCGACGCCGTCGCCGCGGGCGCCGAACTGCTCGGGGCGGAGGAGGGCCTGGCCGAGGAGGCCAGGGCGGCGCGCGAGCGGCTGGCCCCGATGCGGATCGGTGAGCTGGGGCAGCTCCAGGAGTGGCGCGAGGACTGGGACGCCGCCGCCCCCGAGCGCGGCCACCGGCACGTCTCGCACCTGTACGGGCTGCACCCGGGCAACCAGATCACCCGGCGCGGCACCCCCGAGCTGTTCGAGGCGGCGCGCACCACGCTGGAGCTGCGGGGCGACGCGGGCACGGGCTGGTCGCTCGGCTGGAAGATCAACTTCTGGGCGCGGCTGGAGGACGGGGCGCGCTCGTACAAACTGCTGGCCGACCAGCTCACCCCCGAGCGCACCGCGCCCAACCTCTTCGACCTGCACCCGCCCTTCCAGATCGACGGCAACTTCGGCGCCACCGCCGGGATCACGGAGTGGCTGGTGCAGAGCCACACCGACGAGATCCACCTGCTGCCCGCCCTGCCCGGCGCGCTGCCCGACGGCGAGGTGCGGGGGCTGCTGGCGCGCGGCGGCTTCGAGGTCGGCGTCGTCTGGCGCGGCGGGGAGCTGGCCGGGGCCGAGCTCCTCTCCCGCGCCGGGCTCCGGGCCCGGGTGCGGACGGCCCGCGAGGTGGAGGTGTCCTGCGGCGGTCGGCCGGTGGAGACCGTACGGCCGCAGGCGGGGGTCGTGGAGTTCGAGACGGCGGCCGGGAGCGCCTACCGGCTGGCCCCGGCCTGACCGCGCCCGCGCGGGCGGGAACTCTCCCCGGGACGCCGTCCGTTCCCCGTCCACAGGAGGTGCGCCGTGGGCGGTGGGCACGCACGACGGGGAGACGGCGACGACGCCGGGGCAGACGCCTGGGACGACGTCGTGCTCGACGAGGACTTCGTACGCGGCGCCGAGGTGAGCGAGCCGGCGGCGCGGACGCGCATGCTGCGGGCCCGCTGGCGGGACGACCCGCCCGAGCCGCAGCCGTGGCGGGCGGACGAGCCCCCCGCGGGGTGGTTCTGGAGCAGGGGCCGCCGCAGGGGGCGCCGGTGGCGTCGCCGCCGCGGGGACTGACGGGCCCTGACGGGCCGGCCGCGTCCCCGCGGCAGCGGCCCGTGCGGGGGCACGAGCCGCCACCCGCGCCCCCGCACGGGGCCTCACGCCGGCGCGGGCGTCAGCCGCGGACGCCCAGCAGGTGCTCCAGCGCCAGCTGGTCCAGCCGCTCGAAGGCCATGCCGCGCTCGGCCGCGGCGTCCACGTCGAATCCCTCGAAGGAGGCGGTGTCGGCCAGCAGGTCGGCCGCGGTCTCGCCCTCGTTCAGGGTCGGCCGCGCCAGCTCGTCCAGGCGCGAGGCGCTCAGCGCCTCCCGGACCTCGGGGTCGGCGCGGAAGGCGGCGGCCTTCTCCTTGAGGATCAGGTAGTTGCGCATGCAGCCGGCCGCGGAGGCCCACACGCCGTCGAAGTCCTCCGTCCGCGGCGGCTTGAAGTCGAAGTGCCGCGGGCCCTCGTAGCCGGCCGACTCCAGCAGGTCCACCAGCCAGAACGCCTGGCGCAGGTCGCCGGCGCCGAAGCGGAAGTCCTGGTCGTACTTGATGCCGGACTGGCCGTTGAGGTCGATGTGGAAGAGCTTGCCGTGCCACAGCGCCTGGGCGATGCCGTGCGGGAAGTTCAGTCCGGCCATCTGCTCGTGGCCGACCTCGGGGTTGAGGCCGACCCGGTCGGCGTGCTCCAGCTCGTTGATGAAGGCCAGCGCGTGGCCGACGGTCGGCAGCAGGATGTCGCCGCGCGGCTCGTTGGGCTTGGGCTCGATGGCGAAGCGCAGGTCGTAGCCCTGCGAGACGACGTAGTCGCCGAGGACGTCGAAGGCCTCCTTGAGGCGGTCCAGCGCGACCCGCACGTCCTTGGCCGCGCCCGACTCGGCGCCCTCGCGTCCTCCCCAGGCGACGTAGGTGGTGGCGCCCAGCTCGGCGGCCAGGTCGATGTTGCGGATGGTCTTGCGCAGCGCGTAGCGGCGCACGTCCCGGTCGTTGGCGGTGAAGGCGCCGTCCTTGAAGACCGGGTGGGTGAAGAGGTTGGTGGTCGCCATCGGCACCTTCATGCCGGTGGCGTCCAGCGCCTGGCGGAAGCGCTTGACGATGCCCTCGCGCTCGGCGTCCGAGGAGCCGAAGGGAATCAGGTCGTCGTCGTGGAAGGTGATGCCGTAGGCGCCCAGCTCGGAGAGCTTGCGCACCGACTCGACCGGGTCGAGGGCCGGTCGGGTGGCGTCGCCGAAGGGGTCGCGGCCCTGCCAGCCCACGGTCCACAGACCGAATGTGAACTTGTGCTCGGGTGCCGGCTCGTAGCTCATGTCATGCCTCTCGGGTATTTCGTCAGGCCCGTTGACAAATTAGTATGCGCCCAGAAGCCCCAGAGAGGAAGAGGCGACATGGCCGCACCCGAAGGTCCGCTCGTTGTCGGTGTGGACAGCTCGACGCAGTCCACCAAAGCGCTGGTCGTCGACGCCGCCACCGGCCAGGTGGTCGCCCGCGGCCAGGCGCCCCACACGGTCTCGCCCGACCACGAGAGCGATCCGGAGCAGTGGTGGGAGGCGCTGCGGCAGGCGCTGGAGCAGTGCGGGCCGGCCGTCCACCGGGCCGCCGCGGTCTCCGTCGGCGGGCAGCAGCACGGCCTGGTGACGCTGGACGGCCGGGGCCGCCCGGTACGGCCCGCACTGCTGTGGAACGACGTGCGCTCGGCCCCGCAGCGCGACCGCCTGGTGGAGGAGCTGGGCGGCCCGAAGGCGTGGGCCGAGCGCTTCGGCAGCGTCCCCGCGGCCTCCTTCACCGTCACCAAGTGGCAGTGGCTGCGCGAGAACGAGCCCGAGGCCGCCGCCGCCACGCGGGCGGTGCGGCTGCCGCACGATTACCTCACCGAGCGCCTGACCGGCCAGGGCACCACCGACCGGGGCGACGCCTCGGGCACCGGCTGGTGGTCCACGGCCGCCGAGGCGTACGACCGGGAGCTCCTGGAGAGGGTCGGCCTCTCCCCCGACCTGCTGCCCCGGGTGCTCGGCCACGGCGAGGCGGCCGGCACGGTGCGGCCCCAGGAGGGGCTGCCGCTGCCCCAGGGCGCGCTGGTGGCCACCGGCACCGGCGACAACATGGCCGCGGCCCTCGGCCTCGGCCTGCGCCCGGGTCGGCCGGTGCTGAGCCTGGGCACCTCCGGCACGGTCTACGCCGTCTCCACCCGCCGCCCGGCCGACCCCACCGGCACGGTCGCCGGTTTCGCCGACGCCCGCACCGACTGGCTGCCGCTGGCGTGCACCCTCAACTGCACCCTGGCCGTGGACCGCGTCGCGGCCCTGTTCGGCCTGGACCGCGAGGCGGTCGAGGCGGGCGGCGGCGTGACCGTGCTGCCGTTCCTGGACGGCGAGCGCACCCCCAACCTGCCCTACGCCTCCGGCACCCTGACCGGTCTGCGGCACGACACCACCCCCGGCCAGATCCTCCAGGCGACCTACGACGGCGCGGTCTACGCGCTGCTGGCCGCCCTCGACCTGGTCCTGGACGCCGACGCCGAGCCGGACGCCCCGATCCTGCTGATCGGCGGCGGCGCGAAGGGCACGGCCTGGCGCGAGACGGTGCGGCGGCTGTCGGGGCGCCCGGTGGTCGTCCCGCGCGCGCAGGAACTGGTCGCGCTCGGCGCTGCGGCGCAGGCCGCCGGGCTGGTGCTGGGCGAGGACGCGGCCGCGGTCGCCCGCCGCTGGTCCACCGCCGAGGGCCCGGCGTACGAGGCGGTGGAGCGCGACGAGGAGACGCTGACCCGCCTCGCGGCCACCCTGGAGGACGCCGATACGCTGCTGCGGCGGCGCTGACCGGCGGCGCCTTCCCGCACCACCCGGCACAGTCCGGCACCGCCCGGCACCGTCCCGCACCACAACCGCCCGCGGCACCGCCCGCGGCACCGCCCGCAGAGCCTCCGAGGAGCACGCGACCGATGGCAGCACCCGCGCCCAACACCCAGCAGGAGATGCGGCGGCGGAACCTGGCGCGCGTGCTGCACGCGGTGGCCGACGGCGGCCCCCGGTCACGGGCCGCCGTCGCGGCGCGGATCGGGCTCACCCGCACCGCCGTCTCCACGCTGGTGGACGAACTCCTGGGCGCCGGGCTGCTGGTGGAGCTGGGTCCGGGACGCTCCGGCGCGGTCGGGCGGCCGGGCACCGCCCTGGCGCTCAGCGACAGCGGACCCTGCGGGATCGGCGCCGAGATAGGCGTCGACCACCTCGCCGTGTGCGCCGTCGACCTGCGCGGCCGGGTCCGCGCCCGGACGGCGCTGGACGCGGCCAACCGCGACAGCGACCCCGGCCCGGTGCTGAGCCGGCTGGCCTCCCTGGTGAACGAGGTGGCGGGCGAGGCACGCGGGCTGGGGCTGCGTCCGGCCGGACTGGCGGTGGCCGTGCCGGGTCTGGTCATCCGCGGCACCACCACCGTCGTCCAGGCCCCCAACCTCGGCTGGTCGGGCCTCGACCTCGCCCCCCACCTGGCCGGGGACGCCCTCGGCCTCGGCGTCTCCCCCGGCGCCGCCGTGTGCTCCATCGACAACGAGGCCAACCTCGGCGCCCTGGCCGAGCTGTGGCTGGGCGGCCACACTCCGCCGGCCGCCCACTTCGTGCACGTCTCGGCCGAGATCGGCATCGGCGCCGCGATCGTGGTCGACGGCGAACTGCTGCGCGGCACCCGCGGGTTCGCCGGCGAGCTGGGCCACGTGCCGGTGCGCCCGGAGGGCCGCCCGTGCGCCTGCGGCGGCATCGGCTGCCTGGAGCAGTACGCGGGCGAGGAGGCCGTGCTGCGGGCCGCCGGGTTCGACCCGCGCGCCACCGCCGCCGAGCACCCCGGCCCCGGCGCCCGCATCGACCTGCTCGCCGCCCGTGCGCAGGGCGGCGACCGCGCGGTGCTCCGGGCGCTGGAGGAGGCCGGGACCGCGCTGGGCACCGCCCTGACCGGCGCGGTCAACCTGCTCGACCCGCAGACCGTGGTCCTCGGCGGCGCCCTCGCCCGGCTGGCGCCCTGGCTGCTGCCCTCCCTGGAGCACGAGCTGGGCCGCCGCCTGGCCGGTCCGCCGCCGGTCTCGGTCTCCCGTCTCGGGGCCGACGGCCCGCTGCTGGGCGCGGCCCACTCGGTCGTCCGCGCGGTCCTGGACGATCCGCTGGCCCACCGCGCCTGACGGCGCGCGCCGCGGACGGCGGGCCGGACGCCGGTGGGCCGCGTCCGTCAACGAGTCGACACCGGCATTCAGCCTTTCGGGTTAATCGGTGTCCGTTTCACCATGACGGCGGTTCCGCCTGCGCAGAGAATCCTCCGTGAACCGAAGGCACATCAGGTGGGGGGCGGGCGCGGGCGCGGTCGCCCTGGTGCTCGCCGCGGCGGGCAGCGCCCGCGCCGACGGGACGGCCGGCCCACGGCTCCCCGCCCTGGCCTCCCCTCTGTCCTCCGCCCCGCCCTCCGTCCCGGGCGTCGAGATCCGGACCGACGGCGGGACCGAGGTGCGGCTGACCGACGGCGACTCCTCGGTGACGGTCGTGGGGCGCCCCGACTGCCCGAGCCTGTCCGTGGTGATCACGGCCGGCGGTGATCCTGGCATGCGGCTCGAGGCGCTCCTGGGATGCCCGTGTCCGCCCGCCCCGCCCCCGCCACCGGCTCCCACACCCACGCCCACACCACCGCAGCCCACGCCACCGCCACCGCCCACGTCCGCGCCACCGCGGCCCTCGACGCCGCCGCCCCCGCCCGTCCGGCCGCCCGTGGAGCCGCGCCCGACGGCCGCCGCGCCCTCGCCGACGGCCGCGCCCGCCGCCGTACCGCCCTCCCCCGGGCCCGAGCCCGGCTCCGGGCCCCGCAGACCCGTGCCGCCGCGCGGGAGTCCGCCGCCGGAGCGCGCCTCCCCCGCTCCGAGCGCCTCCCCCGTCCCCGCCGCGCCCCGCGCCGAGGTCCGGCGCCACCGGCCCGACGCGGGACTGCCGCTGGTCGGGCGCGCCCTGCTGATCGTCGCCCCCGCGGTGCTGGCCGCCGCCGCGCTGCGCCCCCGGTCCGGTTCCCGCTCCCGCTGACACGGCGGCATCCCGACACCCCGCCATCCCGCGCCGCCATCCCGACACCCCAACACGCCGACAATCCGAGGCCCCTGAGGACCCCCATGGCCGAATGGCTGTTCCTGTTTCTCGCCGTCGCCGTCTCCTGCGCGGCCGTCGTGACCGTCACCCTGCTGCGGCAGCGCCGGGCGGGCGAGGACGACGACCCCTCCGAGACGCCCGACGTCATCGAGTACATGACGATGATGATCGGCGTGGTGTACGCGATCGTCCTCGGCCTGGCCATCGCGGGCGTCTGGGAGGGGCGATCCGCCGCCGAGGAGTGGGTGCGCCAGGAGGCGCAGGCGCTGCACGAGGTGCGCGAGCGCGCCCAGGTCTACCCCGCCGCGGCCCGCGACCGCGTCCGCGGCGACGTCGACGCGTACGTCCGCCACGCGGTCGCGGTGGAGTGGCCCCACATGGCCGAGCACGGCGAGACGACCGAGCGGGGGGCACTGCTCTTCGGGAACCTGCGGCGGAACGTCACCGGGTACGAGCCGGCCACCGTGCGCGAGGCGCAGACGTACCAGGCCCTGGTGGACCAGGTCGCCGTGGCCGACGAGGCCCGCACCGCCCGCGTGCGGGGCGCCGAGCCGACGCTTCCCGGCGTGGTGTGGTTCGGGCTGGTGGCGGGCGCGGTGATCGCGGTGGGCATGGTGTTCGCCCTGCAGATCCAGCGCTCGGGCCGGGAGCTGGTGCTGGCCGGGCTGTTCACCGCGCTGATCGCCTTCCTGCTCTTCCTGGTCTGGTACTTCGACTCGCCGTTCACCCGCGGGCCGGCGGACCCGGCCGAGGCGTTCACCGCGCTCTTCCCGCACGCCGCGGGCGACTGAGATCACACCGCGCGCCCCGGGCTGCGCACCGCCCGGTGGGTAGGCCACCCTGGAGACGACCGTACGGCCGTACGAGACGAGGAGTCACCGGGTGCCCGCACTGTTCCCCAGCCTGTATCAGGCGCCGTCCAGGCCCGCGCTGCGCTTCGGCGACCAGGTGATCGACTACGGCCGGCTGGCCGGGGCCGCGCACGCGCTCTCCCTGGAGATCGCCGAGGCCGGCCGGATCGCGGTGTGGGCCACCCCCTCCCCGCACACCTGCGTCGGCGTACTGGCGGCCCTGCTGGCCGGGGTGCCCGCCGTCCCCGTCAACCCGCGGATCGGCGAGGAGGAACTGGCCCACATCCTCTCCGACAGCGCGCCCGCCCGGGTGCTGGCCGCGCCCGGCGACGAACTGCCCCCGGCACTGGACGCGCTCCCGCGCACCGACGTCCCGCTGGAACCGGAGACGGACTCCCGCCCCGACGGCACCACGTCCGCGCCCGACGAGGGCGCCCCCGCGCTGATCGTCTACACCTCCGGCACCACCGGTCCGCCCAAGGGCGTGGTCGTGCCGCGCCGGGCGATCGCGAGCACGCTGGACGACCTGGCCGACGCCTGGCGGTGGACCGGTGACGACGTGCTGGTGCACGCCCTGCCGCTGTTCCACGTGCACGGGCTGATCCTGGGCGTGCTGGGCCCGCTGCGGCGCGGCGGCACCCTCCACCACCTGGGCCGGTTCTCGCCCGAGGCCGTCGCCGCGGCGCTGGAGGAGGGCGGCACGATGGTGTTCGGCGTGCCGACGATGTACCACCGGCTGGCCGGGGCCCTGGAGGAGGGCGGGGACGGCGGCGCGCGGCTCGCCGCGGCCCTGCGCGGCGCCCGGCTGCTGGTCTCCGGCTCGGCCGCGCTGCCGCTCCACGACCACGAGCGGATCACGGCCGCGACCGGGCAGCGTGTCGTCGAGCGCTACGGCATGACCGAGACACTGATGATCACCAGCGTGCGGGCGGACGGCGAGCGCCGCGCCGGGACCGTGGGCGTCCCCCTGCGCAGCGTGGACGTCCGGCTGGTGGACGACGAAGGCCGGCGCATCGAGGGCGGCGACGGCGAGACGGTCGGCGAGGTCCAGGTGCGCGGGCCCAGTCTGTTCGTCGAGTACCTGCACCGGCCGGACGCCACCGCGGAGGCCTTCGCGGGCGGCTGGTTCCGCACCGGTGACATGGCCACCCGCGACGCCGACGGCTTCTACCGGATCGTGGGCCGCAGGGCGACCGACCTGATCAAGAGCGGCGGCTACAAGATCGGCGCCGGTGAGATCGAGAACTGCCTGCTGGGCCATCCGGGGGTCGCCGAGGCGGCGGTCGTCGGCGAGCCCGACCCGGACCTGGGCGAGCGGATCGTGGCGTGGGTGGTGCCGTCGGGCGGGCGGGCGCCCGACGAGGAGGAGCTGATCGACCACGTCGCCCGCCGGCTCGCCCCGCACAAGCGGCCCCGGGTGGTGCGGTTCACCGGCGGCCTGCCCCGCAACGACATGGGCAAGGTCATGAAGCGGGAGCTGGGCCGTGGCTGAGCGGCCCGCGGGCGGGCCCCCGGCCGGACGGCTCCCGGCCCGCGCGGTGATCGACGCGGTGGCCGACGGCTTCGCCGAACTGCCGGACCCCGTGGGCACCGTGGTCGACGGCCCCGACGGGAACGGGCCGATCGGCTGGGACGGCTACGGCGAGGCGCGCGCCCGGGCGCGCGAGCACACCGGCGAGTACGAGTCGGTGGTGTGCGGCACCGGCACGGTCGACGGCAGCCCGGCGGTCCTGATCGCCTTCGAGTTCGCCTTCCTCGGCGGCTCCCTCGGACAGCGCACCGGCGACCGGATCGAGGCCGCCCACCGGCACGCCCGCGAGGCGCGGCTGCCGGTGGTGTCGCTGATCGCCACCGGCGGCAGCCGTATGCAGGAGGGCATGCGGGCCCTGACCCAGCTCCAGCGCGTGGCACGGCAGTCGGCGCTGACCCGGGCGGCGGGCCTGCCCCAGATCGCCGTCGGGCGGGATCCGACGACCGGCGGCGGCTGGGCCACGCTCGGCGCCGGGTCGGACGTGGCGCTGGCCCTGCCGGGCGCGCAGATCGCCTTCGCGGGCTCCCGGGTGCGCCCGCCGGGCGCCGACCCGGCCGCGTACGGCGCCGAGGAGAAGCTGGCGGCCGGGCAGATCGACCGGATCGTGGCGCCGGAGGAGCTGCGGGGCGTCCTGGGGCGCTGGCTGTCCCTGCTCACCTCTCCCGCCGACGGCCCGGCCGAGCCGCCGCGCGCGCTGGGCCGCGGCACGCCGGGGGCGCCGGGGCTGCCGGAGACGGGCTGGGAGGCGGTGGAGCGGGCCCGCTCGCCGCGGCGTCCGCGCGCGGACGCCTACCTGGACGCCTACTTCGAGATCCGCGAGGAGATCTCCGGCGACCGCTGCGGCGGCACCGACCCGGGGATGCGCTGCGGTTTCGGGCGCAGGGAGGGCCGTACGGTCGCCTACGCCGCCCAGTGCGGCACGCCGACCCTGCCCGCGGGCTTCCGCACCGCCGCCCGGCTGGTCCGGCTGGCCGACCGGCTGGGCATCCCGGTGCTCACCCTGGTGGACACCCCGGGCGCGGCCAACGACGAGGCGGCGGAACGTTCCGGCGCGGGCTCGGCCATCGCGGACCTCTTCGCGGCGGTGGCCGAGGCGCGGGTTCCGGTGACGACCCTGGTCGTCGGCGAGGGCGGCTCCGGCGGCGCCCTGGCCCTGGCCGCGCCGGAGAACACCTGGGTCACCCCGGACTGCTACTTCTCCGTCATCGCGCCGGAGTCGGCCGCGGCCATCCTCAAGCGCGGCCCGGACCGGGTCCGCGCGACGGCCGACGACCTGCGGCTGCGTCCGCAGGACCTGGTGGACCTGGGCGTGGCGCGCGGCATCGTGCCGTCGTAGCGCCGCCGCGCACCGTGCGGCCGGGACGGTGGCCGGCCGCACGGCACACGGCGCGCCGGGGCCGGGCGCCCCGCCGGCCACCGGTTCGACGGCTCCCGAGCGCGGCGGGCCCGGCGCCCGCGGTCACCGGCCGGCGGGGCTCAGGCCCGCCAGCCGGGCCAGCCGGCGGTAGGAGTCCAGGCGCAGGCCGTGGTCGTGGGCGTTGAGGGTGAGCAGCAGTTCGTCGGCGCCGCTGCGCTCGGCCAGCCCGGTGAGCGCGGCCGCCACCTCCTGCCCGGTCCCGTGCACCTGGGAGCCGCGCGCCTCGGCGAACAGCGTGCGCTCGCGTTCGGTCATCCTCCTTCCCAGCACCTTCCCCGGCGGCTCCAGCGGCGGGAAGACGCCCCGGGTGCGGGAGACGACCGTCGCCCACGCCTCCGACGCCTGCATCGCCTCCGCCTCGGCCGCGGTGGCGCCGACCGCCGCGCTCACCGAGACGACCACGTACGGCCTCCGGTACGGCTCCGGGGCCCGGGCGGAGGGGCGGAAGGCGGCGCGGTAGGCGCCGACGGCGTCCAGCATCGGCTCCTCGCCGCGCGCCGGAGCGATCACCAGCGGCAGCCCGTGCTCGGCGGCGAACCGCGCCCCCGAGCCCGTGGCCAGCACGAACACCGGCACCCGCAGTCCCTGGGAGGGCATGGCACGCACCCCACGCGCGCCGTCGCCGGTGAACCAGTCCAGCAGTTCGGCCAGGTCGTCGCCGAACCGCTCGGCGGCCTCCTTCCCCGCTCCCAGCGCCCGCCGTACGGCGCCGGTGAAACCGACCGAGCGCCCCAGTCCCATGTCGATCCGGCCCGGGAACAGCGACTCCAGCACCCCGAACTGCTCGGCGACCACCAGCGGCCGGTGGTTGGGCAGCATCACCCCGCCCGTCCCGACCCGGACGCGGGTGGTGGCCGAGGCGACGGCCGCCGCGAGCACGGTCGGCGCGGACCCGGCCACACCGGGCACACCGTGGTGCTCGGAGACCCAGAAGCGGTGGTAGCCCAGCGCCTCGACGTCCCGGGCGAAGCGCACGGTGGCGCGCAGGGCCTCGTCCGCGCCCTCCCCCTCCCGGATCAGGGAGCGGTCGAGGACCGACAGGCGGACGGTGCGCAGGGCGTCGTTGACCATGTACGTTCCAACAACCGCGACCGCACGGGATTCCCCGCGCCGCGTCCGCCCGGCGGCCGTCCGGCCCTCCCGCGCGGAGCAACCGCGAAGACGCGTTCGTGCGTCTGTCACCGACAGGACCGGGAGAGGACGGGGAACCGCTGGTGCGCGTCACGCTGGGCGAGGAGATCACGCTGCTGTCGCTGGACGACGAGTCCGGTGCGACCGAGGACTGGTCCGCCACGGGCTGGGGCGTCGCGGGCGGCATCCTGCTGGAACTGGTCATGGCGGGCCGCGTGGCCGTGAGCGGCGGACGGCTGGAGGTCGTCGACCGGACCCCGACCGGTGTCCCCCTGCTCGACGGACGCCTGGAGCGGATCGCTGGCTGGACGGACGGCGGGAACCGGAGGAAGGCGTCCGACTGGCTGGCGAAGGACCGGACGGACTCCGTGCGGGCGGCGGTGGACAGCCTGTGCGAGCGCGGCCTGGTCACCGAGGAGCGCGTCCGCGTCCTCGGCCTCTTCCGCGCGCGGCGCTACCCGGAGGCGGACGGCTCGGTGGAACGGGAGCTGCGTGAGCGGCTGGTCTCCGTGGTCGTGGACGGCGCGGATCCCGACGACCGTACCGCCGGCCTGATCGCCCTGCTGCATGCCGCACAGCTGTACCGCCAGGCGTTCCCCGGCCTGCCCCGCAAGCGGATCGAGCCCCGTATGGCGGAGATCGCCGAGGGCAACCGGGCGGGCGACAGCGTCCGCGAGGCGATCCGGGACGTGCAGGCCGCGGTCGCGGTCGTCACGACGATCACCGTGATCACGGCGGTGTCCTGAACCGGCCGCGGCCGGAGGGACGCGGGACGTCCCTCCGGCCCCGGTGTGCCGGGCCGGTGCGTCAGAACAGGCCCTTGTAGCCTCCCCAGCCGGCGGAGATCTCGTGGCGGCCGGTGAGGGTGCCGTCGCCCTTGCCGTTGTTGCGGTAGAGCACCCCGCTGGTGTCGCGGACGACGACGTCGGCGTGGCCGTCGCCGGTGATGTCGCCGACGCCGACCAGGGTGTCGTACGACAGGCCCCAGTTGGACACCAGTTGCACGCGCTCCTCGAGCAGGCCGGTGCCGGTGCCGTCGTAGCGGAAGAGGGCGCCGTCCTTGCGGTGGGCCAGGACGTCGCCGTGGCCGTCGCCGGTCAGGTCTCCCACTCCGACGACCTTGGTGTACGTCGTCCACGCCGAGCGGATCTTCTTCCCCGCCGCCAGCGTGCCGTCGCCCTTCGCGGCGAAGAGGTGGATGTCGCCGGTGGACGCCTGCCGCGCCAGCAGGTCGGCGCGGCCGTCGCCGGTCAGGTCGCCGGGTGAGGTCAGGACGTTGTACGCGCCCCAGCCGGTGCCCAGAGCGGTGTGGGGCGTGTCGGGCGCGACCGCGTCCCCGCACTCGGGCTGGTAGCCGCGCAGTTCGCCGTCCGGCATCCGCACCAGCACGTCGTTGCAGTTGTCCTGGTTCAGGTCCCCGAACGGCACCGCCAGGATCTGGTTCGACCAGCCGTCCGCCGACGTCTTGCCGGAGAAACCGCCGGAACCGTCACCCTGCTGGAACGTCAGCCAGCCGCCCGTGCTCACCGTCAGCAGGTCGCCCACGCCGTCCGGCTGCTTCGGCCCGACGTGGTCGTGGCGTGCCGGGCCGCCGCCCCGCAGCACGACCGTCCCGCCGTGTTCCAGGGCTGCGCCGCTCCCGTCTGCCGGGGCGACCGACAGCGTCCAGGCGTACCTGCCGTTCGGCAGGAACACGTCGCGGGACGCACTCGGGTGGATGCCGTGCCAGCCGACGTCGAGCCGGCCGCGCCCCGCGGCCACGGCGCCCGTGGACGTGTCGACCGTCCGGCCCGTCACGGCGTCCCGCACGGTCAGCGTCCAGCGGGCGGCCGGCTTGGACAGCAGGACGGAGGTGAGCCGGGAGGGCGCGGCCTCGGAGGTCGCCGCCCACACCTCGGGAGCGTCGTCGGGCGCCCCGACGGTGGCCAGAGAGCCGGTGGGGACGCCCGAGGGCACGATGTGGACGCGCTCCCGGCCGTCCACCCAGGCCGCGTGCCCGCCGAACTCGTCCACCGTCCAGCGCACGTGGCGCTGCGAGCCCCCGGTGTCGGGCAGCTCCCCGATCACCCGGCCGGACGCCGCCCCGCCGGTCACCGTGGTGAGGACCAGCTGCCCGGAGGCGCGGTCGTGGGTGACGACATAGCCGTCCCCCAGCAGCGCCTCGCCCGGCGGCACGGTCACCGTCGTCCCCGCCGCGCGGTCGTAGACCACCGAGGGCGCACCGCCGGAGCAGTCCACGTACAGTCGGCGGCCGACGGCCTGCAGTTCCTCGGGCACACACCCCGCCCCGGTGTCCACCGTCGCCACGGTCCTCCCCGCCGCCAGGTCGTAGGCGGTGACCACGCCCGGCGCGGCCCCCGGTGTCCACAGCAGATCGCCCCACACGGCGGCCGGCCCCGGCTCACGGGTCAGCACGGGATTGCGGAAGTACCCGATCCGGTACACGCTCTGCCGGTCGGCCGCGGTGTGGACCAGATACCGGCCGGACACGTCCGTGATCCGCCCGCCGGCCCCGGCGGGGAAGGAGAAGTCGTCGTACGTCCCCTGGCCGTCGACCCGGATCGTGTCCTGTCCGCCGGTCCCCCGGTCCAGCCAGGCGATCCGCCCGTCCGCGAGGCCCTGGGTCCCCGCACACCCGGGGTCCTCGGCCGGGCACGGGGCGAACCGGGTGCCGCCGTCCGTGAACAGGGTGCGTTCGCCGAACTCGGGAACGCCCGTCGCGGTGACGGTCCGCAGCCAGGACTCCCTGCGGCCCCGGCTGTCGTCGGTGACGACCAGCCGCCCGTGGGCCAGCGACACCCCCCGGATCGTCACGTCCGGGCGCGGGAGCGGCTTGGCCGTGACGACGGCCGGCCGGCCGTCGGCGCCCTCGGTCACGCGGTGGATGCCCCAGTCGTCCTCCTCGCCGAGGCCGGTCCGGCCGACGACCACGGCGGTGCCCGAGAGCTCCTGGGAGACGGCCGGGTAGGCGGACGCGAACAGCGTGACCGGCTCGCCGCCCGTCGCCGGTACCGCCCTGACGGCCGGTCTGCCGGCGCGCTCGCGGTAGACCAGCCAGTCGCCCACCGCCGCCAGGTCGTGCCCCGGGGTGACGGTCCCGCCCTCCAGCTCGACCTCGGCCGGGGCGGCCGACAGGTCGTCGCGCGACGCCACCAGGATCGTCTCCTCGGTGAGGCCGTACATCGCCAGGTGGCCGGAGGTCGGCACCGCGTAGGCGTAGGCGTCCGGGACCGGCGCGGTCCAGCCCTCCACGCGCCCGGTCCCGCGGTCGACGAGCACCATCCGCCGCTGCCCGTCCACGCTCCCCAGGAAGACCATGCTCCTCTCGTCGGCGGCCACCGCGGCGCCGAGGACCGATCCCGCGGGCATCCCCCCGACCGCCAGGTCGCGTACGCCTCCGTCGGCCCCGGGGGTCAGGAGGTGCGGGACCCTGACGGAGGTCCCGTCCTCCGCGGTGACCGTCTCGTGGGTGACGACCGTGGATCCGAAGACCCGGTGGAAGGACTGCCCCGCGGGGATGCGCAGGACGTCGGCCTCCTGCTCGGCCACGTCCCGGAGGGTGATCTCGGCGCCCTCCCGGTGGGCGAGCACGTCGCTGCCGGTGGCCAGGGGCTCCCCCGCGCCCTCCGGCCGGGGCACGGCGACGGTCTCGCCGTCGGAGTAGCGCGTCCACTGCAGCCCGGAGCGGCCCTCCAGGGTGTGGAAGACCCCCCGGGCGCCCGCCCCGTCCGCGTCCCAGGCGCTTTCCGCCCTGTACGGCACCGCCGAGACGTCGATGGTGCGTTCGGTGGCCGGGACCACCGTCTCCTGCGGGGTGTCCGCCGACGCCGGGGGCGCCATCGGCCCCAGGGCGGTGACGGTGACGGTGGCGACGGCCGCGGCGACGGACGCCCGTACGGACGGCCGGCCGCGCGCGGAGGTAGGACGAGCGAACACGGGATCCCCTCCCCGAGATCTGAACGGCCACGGGGAGGCGGCCACCAGAACCGGGAAGCGGGACCCCCGGCCGAACCCCCGTGTGATGTGTGGCGGATCGTAGCAACGACCGCCCGGCCGCCCGGCCGTTTCGGGGAGTCGGCCGCGCGGCCCCGCGTCCGTTCGCCGGGGGGCGACGCGGGCCGTCCCCTCCGACCGGCCGCGGGCTCCCGCCGGAGGGCGCGGCGGCGGCCCCGCGGGGTGCCGGCGGCCGGGGCCCGGCGCGGCTCACCCCTCGTACGGCTGCCAGGCGGGGCCGGGGCCGCCCCGGCGGACGCGGCCGAACACCACGTCGGCGAAGTGGCCGCCGAAGCCGATCGTGCCGGGCTCCTCCAGTTCGTCGAGGAGGCGCCGGCGGAACGCGGCCGCCCGTTCCGGGTCGTGGTCGGGGAGGGCGGGCCACTCCGGATGGTCGGCCTGGAGCGGCGAGTGCATCGCGTCGCCGAAGGCGATCAGCCGCCGTCCGCCCGAGCTGATGACGTACACGGCGTGCCCGACCGTGTGGCCGGCGGCGTACTCCACCCGTACGCCGGGGAAGACCTCCTCGCCGTCCTCCACGGTGCGCACGCGGGGGTCGATCGCCGCGAGCATCTCCCGTGTGATGCCGGAGGCCTCGGCGAGATGGCGCTGCTCCCACTCGGGCCTGGTCAGCAGGTGGTCGGCGTGGGCGAAGAGGAAGCGGCCCTCCGCCGGGTCGGGGTGCCAGGCCCAGCCGCCGTGGTCGATGTGGAGGTGGGTGACGGCCACCGCCTCGATGTCCTCGGGGCGGCGGCCGGCCCGGGCCAGGCCGGCCGGGAGCGCGCCGCTGCGGACGGCCCCGAGGGGGCTGCCCGGCTGGGCGGGGACCGAGTGCGGCCCGAAGCCGGTGTCGATCAGCAGGGCCCTCTCGCCGTGCTCCACCAGCAGTCCGCCGATGCTGGCCACCAGATGGCCGGATTCGTCGAGGTACTCGGGGTGCTCGGCCCACACCTCCCCGGTGGTGCCCGGCAGCCACAGGTGCGGTACGAGCTGCGCCGCGCCGTCCGGCACATAGGTCACCCTCAGCTCGCCCAGCCGCAGCGACCGCAGCCCCGAAGGCCGCCGCAGCCGCTCGTCCCTCCCCGGCGCGGATACCGTCATGTCCCTCCCCTTCCCACGTCCTGCGTGTCGCGGGAGAGCCCGCCCGGCGCGCGGGCGGCGGTTCCCCCGCCGTCACCCTCCCCGCGGGCGAGCCGGTCGGGCAAGAGGGCGTGGGGCGTCCGGGCCGCCGGGGAAGTCCACCACGCGGTCGCACCAGCGCTCCAGCAGGACCCGGTCGTGGCCGACCGCGAGCAGCGCGGTGCCGTGTTCGCGGCGGTGGTCCTCCACGGCGGCGACGAGGGCGGCGGTGGTGGAGGCGTCGAGCATCGCGGTCATCTCGTCGCAGACCAGCAGCTTCGGGCGGAGGACGAGCGCGCGGGCCAGGCAGGCGCGCTGGAGCTGGCCGTCGCTGACCTCGTGCGGGCGGCGGGCGAGCAGGTCGCCGCCGAGTCCGACGGAGGCGGCCAGCGCGGGCAGCCGGCCGGGGATCTCGCCGCGCCGCCCGGTGGCGCGCAGCGGTTCGGCGACGAGGTCGGCGAGGGTGAGGCGCGGGTCGGCGGCGAGACGGGGCTGCTGGAAGACGACGCCGACGGAGGTCCGCAGCTCGCGCGGGGCACGGTGGCGGAAGCCGTGCGCCGGGCGGCCGGCCAGCCGTACGGTGCCCGCGTACGGCCGGTGGAGCAGGGCGGCGACGCGGGCGAGGGTGGACTTGCCGCAGCCGCTGGGGCCGAGCAGTCCGACGGCCTCGCCGTCGCCCACGGTCAGGGAGACCCCGTCCAGGACGGGCGCGCGGCGGTCGTACCCGGCGGTGATGTCGAGCAGTTCGAGGGCCGGTTCGGTCGTCGGTCCGGCCGCCGGAGCGTACGCCGGTTCGGGTGCCGGCTCGGGTGTCGGCTCGGGTCTCGGCTCAGGCATCGGCGGTCTCCGGTGCGGGTGAGTGCGCGTGGTGGCAGGCGACCGCCCCGGCGCGTCCGCCGGTCAGGGCGGGTACGGCGGCGCAGGCGCCGGTGGCGCGGTCGCAGCGCGGGGCGAAGGCGCAGCCGCCGGGCAGGGCGTCCAGTTCGGGCGGCATGCCGGGAATGGGGGTGAAGGCCCGCTCGGGCAGGGCGTCCAGCAGGCCGCGGGCGTACGGGTGCCGGGGGCCGGGCGCGCCGAAGAAGTCCACGGCGTCGGCGAGTTCGACGACGCGTCCGGCGTACATCACCGCCACCCGGTCGGCGATGCGCTCGGCGGCGGCCAGGTCGTGGGTGATGACCAGCAGCCCGCGGCCGGCGTCCACGTGGCGGCGCAGTTCGTCCACGGTGCGGTCCACCAGTTCCCGGTCCAGGCCGGTGGTCGGCTCGTCCGCGATCAGCAGCGGGGCGTCGCCGACGAGGGCGAGGGCGGTGGCGGCGCGCTGGGCGAGGCCGCCGGAGAGCTGGTGCGGGTACCGGTCGAGGTGGTCGGCGGGGAACGCGGCGCGCGCGGCGGCCCGTTCGGCGGCCTCGCGCAGCCCCGGTCCGCGGGTGCCGGTCAGCTCCCGCACCGTCTCCTCCAGTTGGGAGCGGACGGTGCGCACGGGGGTGAGGTGCGCGGCGGGGCTCTGCGGTACGAGGGCGATGCGGCGCCCTCGTACGGTGCGGGCCAGGGCGGCCTCCCCGGCGGTGAGCAGGTCCAGGCCGTCCAGCAGGGCCGCGCCGCCGGTGCGGGCGTTGCCGGGCAGCAGTCCCAGCAGCGCCGAGGCCAGCACCGACTTGCCGCAGCCGCTCTCCCCCACCAGGACCAGGCACTCCCCCGCCGCGAGGTCGAAGGACACGTCGGTGACGGCGGCGACGGTGCGCCCGCCGCGCAGCGGGAAGCGTACGGACAGCTCTCTCACGGACAGCCGGGCCGTCACAGCGTCAGCTCCGATCTCATGCGCGGGTTGATCCGCTCGCGCCAGGCGCCGGCGACCCCGGCGATGGCGAGGGTGGGGACGACGATGAACAGGCCGGGCCAGAGGGTGGGCCACCAGGCGCCCGCGAGCAGCGAGCCGCGCGCGGCCTCGGCCATGGTGCCGAGGCTGGCCTGGTGGGCGGGGATGCCCAGACCCAGGAAGGACAGCGCGGACTCGTGCCAGATCGCGTGCGGCACCATCAGCACGGCCGCGAGCCCGGCCTGCGGCAGTACGCCGGGCAGCAGGTGGCGCACGGCCACCCGCCACCGCGAGGCGCCGCCGGAGACCGCGGCGTCCACGTAGGGGCGGTTGCGCAGGGAGTGGGTCTCGGCGCGGACGATGCGGGCGGTGGACAGCCAGTGGGTGAGGCCGACGGAGGCGATGACGGGCCAGATCCCGGGCCGGAACATCGCCACGACGAAGATGCCCAGCAGCAGGTGCGGCACGGCGGCGAAGACGTCCACGACCCGCATCACCAGCCGGTCGGTCCGGCCCCCCAGCGCCCCGGCCAGGCCGCCGACGGCGATGCCGACGACCGTGGCCACCAGTGCGGCGACCACGCCGACCAGCAGGGAGACGCGCAACCCGTGGACGCAGCGCAGCAGCAGGTCGCGTCCCAGCTCGTCGGTGCCGAACGGGTGCTCCCAGGAGGGGGGCCGGAGCTTGGCGGCCAGGTCGACGGCCTGCTGGTCCAGGGGGAACAGCGCCGGTACGAGCAGCGCGGCCAGGACGGTGGCGGCGGTGAGGACGGCCGAGACGCGGGTGCGCAGCGCGCGGGCGCCCGGGGGCCGGCCGGCGGCGCGCCGCAGAGCGGGGGCGGGAGCAGAGGTGGGGGCGGGAGTGGGGGTGGGGGCGGGAGCGGTCACATCTCCTCCGGGTCGATCCGGGGGTCGGCCAGCACGTAGAGCAGGTCGGCCAGCAGGTTCCCGGCGAGGACGGCGGCGGTGGCGAGGACGGTCACGGCGGCCAGCAGCGGGAAGTCGGTGGCGGTGGCGGCCCCCACGGTGGCCGAGGCGATGCCGGGCCAGCTGAAGACGGTCTCCACCAGCAGGGCCCCGGTGATCAGCTCGGGAACGCGGGAGCCGATGAGGGTGAGCACCGGCAGCAGTCCCGAGCGCAGGGCGTGGCCGAGCAGCACGGTCCGCTCGCGCAGGCCCCGGGCGCGGGCGCCGCGCACCGGGTCCTCGTGGAGCGCGTCGGCGACGCCCTGCCGTACGTACAGCGCGAACCAGGGGAGCTGGGAGAGGGCGAGCACGGTCACCGGCAGCGCCAGATGGCGCACCAGCGAGCCGGCGGTGACGGTCTCCTCGCCGCTGTCGGTGAGCCCTCCGGCGGGCAGCACCCCGAGTTGGAGCGCGAAGAACCAGACGGCCAGCAGCCCGATCCAGAACGGCGGGGCGGCCTGGAGGACGTACGAGCCGCCGGTGACGCAGCGGTCGAGCCAGCCGCCCCGGCGGCGTGCGGCGGCGGTGCCGAGCGCGGTCCCGAGCACCACCGCCAGGACGAACGCGATCGCGCACAGCAGCACGGACCAGCCCAGGCGCTCGCCGACGACCTGGGCGACCGGCTGGCGCAGCGAGACCGACAGGCCGAGGTCGCCGGTCGCGGCGGAGGTGAGCCAGCGCCACCACTGCTCGGTGAACGGGCCGTCCAGGGCGAGGTTCTCGCGCAGCTGGTCGAGGGTCTCCTGGGAGGCGCGCAGCCCGGCGCTCCCGGCGTACTGGCGCACCGGGTCGAACGGGGACGCGGCGGCGAGCGCGAAGACGCCGAGGGTCACGGCGGCCAGGACGGGGACGGCGGCCAGCGCCCGCCGTCCCGCCAGCCGTGCCATCGCGCCCCAGGGCGGCCCCGCGCGCAGTCCCGTCTTCACTGCTTGGGCCGCCAGTCCTCGACGTTCCACCACGGGCCCGCGCCCAGGCCGTGGTCGTGGGGCTCGGGCTGAGTGGTGACGCCCTGCCAGTCGTCGTCCATCACGTACACGTGGTCGATGTGGGTGAGGAAGGTGTAGCCGGGGTCGTCGGCCAGTTCGCGCTGGACGGTGGCGTACGCCTCGGCGCGGGCGGCGCGGTCGTCCGTGCGGCGCGCCTCCTCCAGGGCGCGGTCGACGTCCGGGTTGTCGTAGGCGGCCATGTTGTTGAAGCCGTCCAGGGCGAGGGAGGAGTGCAGCAGGGGGTAGAGGTCGAAGTCGGGGTCGGCCGGACTGCCGCCGCCGGAGAGGACGGCGTCGTCCTTCATCCGCGGCTCGATCACCTCCCAGGTGCCGGACTCGACGGTGATGTCGATGCCGATCTCCTTGGCGTCGGAGGCGTAGGCGAGGGCGTGCTCCTGGCGCAGCCGGTCGCCGGAGGGGTACCAGAGGGTGAAGGCGGCGCGGCGGCCGTCCTTGCGGCGCACCCCGTCCTCGCCCGTCCTCCAGCCGGCCTCGTCCAGGATCTCCTCGGCCTCGCGCGGGTCGTGGCGGCGCTCGGTGCCCTTGGCGAACCAGGGGCTGTCGGTGGGCACGGGGCCGTACGCGGCGCGGCCGGCGCCGCCCAGCACGCTGTCGACGATCGCCCGGCGGTCGACGGCGGTGTCCAGGGCCCGGCGGACGGCCCGGTCGCCGGTGACGCCGCCCGCGGTGGGGAGGGTGACGGCGCGGAAGTCGGCGGTCTTCGCCCGGATCACGCGCCTGCCGTCGTCCTTCGCGAAGGTGTCGGCGAGGGCGGGCGGCAGGACCGCGGCGTCGAGGTCGCCGGAGCGCAGCCGGGTGGCGCGCACGTCGTCGTCCTTGATGATCGCCATGGTGAGCCTCTCGACCTCCGGCGCGCCGCCCCAGTAGTCGGGGTTGGCCTCGAAGGTGAGCTTCTCGCCGCGGCTCCAGCCGGTGAGGACGTAGGGGCCGGTGCCGACCGGCTCGGTGTTGTACGGGCCGGTGTTGACGTCCTGTCCGGCCGCGGCCTCCTTGGAGGCGATGGGCAGCACGGTGCGCTCGGCGAAGGCGGCGTAGGGGTACTTGAGGCGGAAGACGACGGTGTCGTCGCCCCGGGCGGTCACGCTGTCGAGGGCGTCCAGTTCGCCCTTGGAGGGGTTGTTGGTCTTCTCGTCGAGGATGGTCTCGTAGGTGAAGACCACGTCCTCGGCGTCGAACGGGGTGCCGTCGCTGAAGGTCACCCCCTCGCGCAGGGTGTAGGTGTACGTCCGGCCGCCGTCGCCGACCTCGGGGAGCTTCGCGGCGAGGGCGGGCCGCAGTTCCATGCCGGCGTCGTGCCGCAGCAGCCCGTCGAAGATCTTGGAGTTGCCGTCCTTGCCGTAGCCGAGCAGGGGGCTGAGGGTGTCCGGCTCCTGCGCGATGCCCACGACCAGGGAGTCCCCGGCACCGCCGCCGGCGCCGCCCTTCCCGTCGGACGGCGCGGAGCAGGCCGACGCGCCCGCCAGTACCGCGCCGGCCGCCACGGCGGCCGCCGCCCGTATCGCCCGGACTCCCATGATCCACACTCCTGTTGCGGCTAGACCGTTGTTGCGAACAGCTCGCAATTAAACCGCAGGAGTGAACCGTCCCGCTCCCGGACCCCTCGCCGGGCAGCCCCCGGAGCACGACGCTTTGATCACCCTTTGGTCACCCCGCGATCACAAAGGCCCTCCCGAACCGGTTTACTCGGACTTCCTCTGGACTAGACCTTGACCACCGTGTTGGTCTATGCCAAATCTGTGCAGACCCCCACGCTCGCCCCCACGCCCCGTACCACCGGCAACCTCCCAGGGGACAGCCATGCCCGTCCGTCACCCCTTCCGGCCCCTCGTGTCCGTCCTGTCCGCCGTCCTGCTGATCAGCGGGTGCGGCCTCCTCACCGACGCCGGTGACCAGGACCGGACCCTCGACGTCTGGCTGATGCGAGGCAGCCTCTCCGACGAGCTCACCGACGACGTCGTCCGGGACTTCGAGCGCCGGAACCCCGGTGTGGAGGTGAAGGTCACCGTCCAGGACTGGCCCGGCATCGACAAGAAGGTCATCGGGGCCCTCGGCTCCGGCGACGCCCCGGACGTGATCGAGGTGGGCAACACCCAGGTCGCCCAGTACGTGGAGGCCGGCGGGGTCACCAACCTCACCATCAAGGTCACCGACCTCGGCGGCGACACCTGGATCCCCGGCCTGGAGGAGCCGGGGAAGATCGACGGCTACCAGTACGGCGTCCCCTTCTACGCCGCCAACCGCGTCGTCATCTACCGCAAGGACCTCTTCGAGCACGCCGGGGTCACCAAACCGCCCGCCACCCGCGAGGAGTGGATCGAGGCCACCGCACAGCTCAACCAGCCCGGCCGGCAGGGCATCTACCTGCCGGGCCAGAACTGGTACGTGCTGGCGGGCTTCATCTGGGACGAGGGCGGCGACCTCGCCGTCGAGCGCAGCGGCCAGTGGGCGGGGACGCTCCACACCCCCGAGGCGCTGCGCGGCATGGAGTTCTACCGGGAGCTCCAGTCCTACGGACAGGGCCCCGTCGACTCCGACGAGGCCGAGCCCGAGCAGCGGGAGGTCTTCGCGCAGGGGGAGATAGCCCAGATCGTCGACGTGCCCGGCGCCGCGGAACTGATCACCGAGACCAATCCGGCGCTGGCCGGCAAGCTCGGCTTCTTCCCGATCCCCGGCAAGGACGCGAAGACCCCGGGCGCGGTCTTCACCGGCGGCTCGGTGCTGATCATCCCCGAGCGGGCGTCCGAGCCGGACGCGGCGTACTCCTTCGTCAAGCTGCTGACCGGCGAGAAGTGGCAGCGGGAGCTGGCGCAGACGATGAGCGTGGTCCCCAACAGCATCGAACTGGCCGACGCGCTGGAGGACGACCCCGGCGCCGCGGCGATGGCGGAGGGCGCCCGCAACGGGCACGCCACCCCCAACTCGCCGCTGTGGGGCAGGCTGGAGGCGGACAACCCGATCAAGGCGTACCAGACGCAGGTGCTGCGCGGCGCCGATCCGGCCGCGGCGGCGCGCGAGGCCTCCCGGCGGATCACCGCGATCCTGAGCGGGCGCGGCTGAGGCCTCCCACCGCACCTCCGCGGGGCCGAGGGCCCGCGCCTCCGCCGCCCCGCCTCCACCGGCACCGCCTCCACCGGCAGCGCGCCCAGGCCGGGGCCCGGGCCCCGGAGCGCAGGAAGAGGCAGTCCCTGTGCGGGTACCCACGGCCCCGCCAGGTCGACGGCTCCGGCGCGCGGGGGGCGTAGCCGGCGACCTCGCCGCCGGGCGGCTCCGCCACCGGGCAGCGCAGCCGCGGCCGGGCGGTGCCGAGGAGGGGGCGGCGAGCCGTTCCACCAGGCCGGGAGCGGGCGGTGCGGCCCCTCGAACGCGGCCTGCCCGGGGGCCGGTTCGGCGCCGCGCGGCAGGCCGGGACGGACGCCCGGCGGGCGGGGCCGCGGTGCGGGCGCGGCGCCCGCGCGCCCGCCGCCCGCGGCGGTCCCTCACGGTCGCCCGCGCCGGCCCGTCATGGTGTGCGCGGGCCCGTCCCGTCCTCCGCTTCCGCGCCGCGCGGGATCAGGACCCGGCCAGACCGCGCCCGCGCAGCCACAGCAGCTGCTCCCGCTGCTGCGAGGAGCGGCCCCCCGCGTGGTCGCCGAAGTGCCACACCCGGATGTCCTTCTCCTCCCCGGCGTAGCGGTTGTACGCCGCGTACACCGTGGAGGGCGGGCAGACCGGGTCCATCAGGCCGACGCTGAACAGCGCGGGCGCGGTGGCGCGGCGCGCGAAGTGCAGGCCGTCGAAGTAGTTCAGCGTGGCGAAGACGGCGTCGGGGTCGGTGCGCTGGTGCACCCCGAGGTAGTGGGCGATCTCCGGGTACGGCCCGGCCGCGGCCAGCTCGGCGCCGCGCCGGAAGTGGCACAGGAACGGCACGTCCACCAGCGCCGCCGCCACCTTCTCCGGCGCCAGCCCGGCCACGGCCAGGGCCAGGCCCCCGCCCTGGCTGCCGCCGGCGGCCACCACCCGCTCGGGGTCCACCGCCGGGTGCTCGCGCACGGCGTCCACGGCGCGCACGCAGTCGGTCATCAGCCGCCGGTAGTAGTGGTGGGCGGGGTCGTCCAGGCCGCGGGTCATGAAGCCGCCGACGTACTGCGGGGTGGTGTCCGGGTCCGGGTCGGGGGTGTCGTGGCCCTGGCCGCGGCTGTCGACGACGAGGGTGGCGTAACCGGCCGCGCTCCACAGCAGGTGCTCGATGTACAGGCCGCGGCCGCCGCTGTAGCCGATGTAGTTGACCACGGCGGGCAGCGGCCCGTCCACGCCGCGCGGCAGGATCAGCCAGGCCGCGACGGGCTGGCCGTTCCAGCCGGGGAAGCGGACGTCGAAGACCTCCACGGTGCTCAGCGGGGCGTCCTCGACCCGCCGGTACTCCGCCGGGCCGGAGGCCGCCCCGCGGGCCGCGGCGAGGGTCTTGGACCAGAAGGCGTCGAAGTCCCCCGGCTCGGCCACCTCGGGCCGGTAGGCGCGCAGTTCCTCCAGCGGAAGATCGGTCAACGGCATGCGGGCGTCCGTCCCCTCGTAGCGACACGCGACAGTAAGCGCTTTCCCCCGGAAACCTACGTTCCGCCGCGTCCCCGGTCAACGGTATCCGCCGCGCCGTGGGCCGGACGGATCTGACGGGTCGGTGACACCAGCCCGCGACACGGCCGCGGAAGCGCCGCCTCCGCCTAGCGTGAACCGGGTGAGCATCCCACCCGTCCGCCCGGAACACGCCTCCCCGCCTCGTGCCCCGGTTTCCGCCCCCCACCCCTGCCGGCTCCCGCCGCGCCGCCGCGGACCACGCCGTGAGCTGCGCCGGGACCTGTACGCGGCCGGCGCCGCCGCGGCCCTGTTCGCCCTGGCCGCACTCATCGGCCACCTCCTGTACGACTTCGAGGTCCTGCGGCTGCGCTGGCCGCCGCTGTACGCGCGCTGGCTGCCCCACGCCGGTCCGGGCACGCCCGCCGCCCTCGTCCTCGCCTCCCTGACCGTCGCCCACGGCCCCGAGCTGGCCCGCCGGCTGCCCTGGCGGCGCCTGCTGCTCGCCGCCTGGGGCGGCGCGATGGCCTGGTCGTGGTCGCTGGCGCTGGTCGACGGCTGGGACCGGGGGGCGGCGCGGCGGCTGACGACGAAGTACGAGTACCTCCGGTCCGTGGACGACGTCCACGACGTCGGCGCGACGCTGCGCACCTTCACCGACCACATCCTGATGGACTCCCCCGGCAACTGGCCCGCCCATGTCGCCGGCCACCCGCCGGGCGCGCTGCTGACCTTCGTCGGGCTGGACCGGATCGGGCTCGGCGGCGGCGCCTGGGCGGCGGCCTGGTGCGTCACGACCGGCGCGTCGGCCGCGGTGGCGGTCCTGATGGCGCTGCGGGTGCTGTGCGACGAGGGGACGGCGCGGCGCGCGGCGCCCTTCCTGGTGCTCGCCCCGTCCGCCGTGTGGATGGGCGTCTCGGCGGACGGCTACTTCACCGCCGTCGCCGCCTGGGCCGTCGCCCTGCTGGCGCTGTCGGCCACCGGCGCCGTCCGCGCGCCGCGCGCCGCGGCGCTGGGTTCGGGGGTGCTGTTCGGCTGGCTGGTCTACCTCTCCTACGGGCTGACGCTGATGGCGGTGGTCGCGCTGGCCGTCCTGGCCGTGGCCCGCACCGCGCGGCCCGTGCCGTACGTGCTGCTGGGCGCGGCCCCCTGGGCGATCGCCTTCACCGCCGCCGGCTTCTGGTGGTACGAGGGCTACACCACCCTGGTCGAGCGCTACTACCAGGGGGCGGCGGGCGTGCGGCCGTACGCGTACTACGTGTGGGCCAACCTCGCCGCGCAGGTGCTGACGGTGGGGCTCGCCACCGTGGCCGGGCTGCGGCGGGCGGCGGCCGGGCCCGGGCGGCGGCACCGCGCGCTGGTGGTGCTGCTGGCGGGCGCGGTGTGCGCGGCGCTGGTGGCGGACCTGTCGGGGATGAGCAAAGCCGAGACCGAGCGCATCTGGCTGCCGTTCACCCTGTGGCTGCTGCCCGCCGCCGCGCTGCTGCCCGGGCCCGGCCGCCGCTGGTGGCTGGCGGCGCAGGCGGCCGTGGCGCTGGCCGTCAACCACCTGCTGATCACCGGATGGTGACGCCGTGGGTCCCACTCGCCGCACCGCCCCGTTCCGCTTCCGGGGCGGGCCGCACGACCCGCGCACCGCGACCGCGCTGGGCCGCCGGCTGGGCGCGGCGGTCCTGGTCTGCTTCGTCACCGGGCTGGCCGGCCACGTCCTCCAGGAGCCGCCGGACGCGCCGGCCGACCGGTTGCCGCCGAGGCCGGTGCGGGGCTACCGCCTCACCCACGGCGTGCACGTGGCCGCGGGCATCGCGCTGGTCCCTCTGCTGCTCGCCAAACTGTGGGCGGTCTACCCGCGGCTGTACGTCCGGCCCGCCGTGCGCTCGCCGCTGCACGCGCTGGAGCGGCTGTCGGTGGCGGTACTGGTGGCGTCCGCGCTGCTGGAGGTCTTCCTGGGGCTGATGAACACCGCCCAGTGGTACGTCTGGCCGTTCTCGTTCCGCCGGGTGCACTGGGCGCCGGCGTGGGTGCTGACGGGCTCGCTGCTGCCGCACCCGGCGGTCAAGGCGCCGGTGATCGCCGCGCACCGGCGGAGCCGGTCGGCGGGCACGCGGGCGCTGCCCGCGTCCGGGGCGGGCGGCCGGCGGTCGCTGCTGCGGGGCGTGGGCGCGGCGGTCGGCGCCGTGACGGCGGTGACCGCGGGCCAGACCCTCGCCCCGCTGCGGCCCCTGGTCCTGCTCGCGCCGCGCCGCCCGGACATCGGGCCGCAGGGCCTGCCGGTCAACCGCACGGCCGCCGCCGCGGGCGTCACCGACGCGGTGGTGCGCGACTGGCGGCTGGTGGTCGACGGCCCCCGCCCGTACACGCTGACGCCGGAGGAGCCGGCCGGGCCGGCCCAGCGGGAGGTGGAGCTGCCGATCGCCTGCGTGGAGGGCTGGAGCGCGTCGGCCCGCTGGGGCGGGGTGCGGCTGCGCGACCTGCTGGAGCGGGCGGGCGCGCCCGCCGGCGCCCGGGTGCGGGTGGTCTCCCTCCAGCGGCGCGGCGCCTACGCCGTGACGGAGATGGGGGCCGCGTACGCCCGTGATCCGCTCACCCTGCCGGCGCTGCGCGTCAACGGCGAGGCCCTAAGCCGCGACCACGGCCGTCCGGCGCGCGTCATCGCCCCGAACCGGCCGGGCGTGCTCCAGACCAAGTGGGTGTCCCGGCTGGAGGTGCTGTGATGACGGCGGTCCGGGCGGTGCTCGGCGTCGTGGGCGGCGCGCTGCCGACGGTCGGCGGATGGCTGCTGCTGTTCGGCACCCGCGAGGGGACGCCGCCGCGGGTGGCGGTGTGGCCGGCGGGCGCGGTGCTGGCGCACGACCTGCTGCCGGCCCCGCCGGTGCTGCTGGCCGGGCGGGCGCTGGGCCGCCTGCCCGCCCGGCCGGTGTGGCGGGGCGGGCTGGTGGTGGCGGGGTGCCTGACGCTGGTCGCGCTGCCGGTGGTGCTGCGGCCCGGTCCGTACCACCCCTCGCTGCTGCCGCTGGACTACGAGCGCTCGTGGCTGCCGGCGGTGTCGGCGACGGCGCTGGTGACGGCCTCGGTCGCGGCGGCCGGGGCGGCGGCGCGCAGGCTGAGGAAGAAACGCCCGTAGGCGCTCCACTCCTCCACCACCGTCCAGCCCTCCCGCCCGGCCAGGGCCCGCAGGGCCGTCCGGCCCAGCCGGGCCCAGGGGAAGAGGGGGGCGTGCCGCTCGGGCCGGGCGCCGCTGCCGTCGTCCAGCCGTACCTGGACCCGCTCCTCGACCTCCGCCGGCGCGGCCTCGGCCAGCAGCAGGCCGCCGGGGGCCAGGAGCTGGCGGACGCGCGCCAGGAGGGCGGCCGGATCGCCGCCCATGCCGATGTTGCCGTCGATCAGCAGGGCGCTGCCCCAGCGCCCCTCGCCCGGCAGCGGCTCGAACACCGAGCGGCACAGCGCGGCCCCGCCGCGCTCGCGGGTGCGGCTGACGGCGGCGGGCGCGGTGTCGACGCCCAGGGCGGGGCGGCCCAGTTCGGTCAGGGCGGCGACCAGCCGTCCCGGACCGCAGCCGATGTCGAGCACGGCGCCGGTGCAGCGCCGCAGCACCGTCCGGTCGGCCTCGTCCGCCCCGGCGCACCAGCGCTCGACCTCCAGCGGCAGCAGCCAGCCGTCGGAGCGCCGCAGGAAGAGGGGGCCGCGTCCGGCGCGCAGCGCGCGGGCGTACGGGTCGGTGCGCCAGGGGTGCCGGCCCGCGGCCTCGGCGGTGCCCTCGGGGCCCGCGGGGCCCTCGGCGCCCGCGGGGTTCTCGGGCCGCGCGGTCCGCGGGTGCGGGGTCGGCGAGACGGTCACCGGACCACCGCCTGCCGCAGCCGGGCGTACTCGGCGGCGAAGCGGCCGCGGGTGCGGGCCGCGATCTCGGCCGCGTCCTCGGCGGTGTCCACGTCCCGCAGCACCGGCAGGTCGCGCACGGCCAGTCCGGCGTCCAGCAGCCGCCGCCGCTGGAGGGCGCCGGTGCGATCGGTGGACATCGGCACGCCGCGCACCAGGGCGGGGTCCGGGGCGGCCAGGCCCAGGGCCCAGAATCCGCCGTCGGCGGCCGGGCCGAACCAGGCGGTGCGGCCGGTCCAGCCGTCCGGCGCGAGCACCGGGGCCAGCAGGTCGGCGGTGAGCTGCGGGGTGTCCATGCCCACCAGCAGGGCGGGCCCGTCGCACGCCCCGAAGGCCGCGGCGATCCGCTCGTCCAGCCCGCCCGCGCACTGCGGCAGCACCTCGTAGCCGTCGGGCAGCCAGGGGCCGGGCCGCCCCTGGAGCACCAGCACCCGGCGGCGGGCGGGCAGTCGGGCCACCGTCGCCAGGGTGTCGGCGAGCGCCGCCTCGGCCAGCCGGGCGGCCTCCTGCGGGGTGAAGGGCGGGGTGAGCCGGGTCTTGACCCGGCCCGGCACCGGCTCCTTGGCGATGACCAGCAGCGTCGTCCCCGGGCCCGGAGCGCCGTACGGGGGGCTCACCGCAGCACCTTCCGCATGTCGTGGACGGCCTGCCAGGTGCCGCGCCAGGTGCCGGTGACCTTCGAGCGGCCCGTGCGCGGCCGGTAGGGCACCTCGGTCTCCTGCACCCGCCATCCGGCGTCGGCGGCGCGGACCACCATCTGGAGCGGGTAGCCGCTGCGCCGGTCGGTCAGCCCCAGTTCCAGCAGGGCGCGGCGGCGGGCCGCCCGCAGCGGTCCCAGGTCGTGCAGCCTCAGTCCCGTGCGCCGCCGCACCATCCGGGCCAGCGCCAGGTTCCCGGCCCGCGCGTGCAGCGGCCAGGCGCCGCGCCCGGTGGGTCTGCGGCGGGCCAGGACGAGGTCGGCGGCGCCCTGCCGCACGGGGGCGGCGATCCGCTCGGCCGCGCCGGGGTCGAGGGAGGCGTCGCAGTCGCAGAAGGCGACGATCTCGGCCTCGGCGGCGAGCAGCCCGGCGTGGCAGGCGGCGCCGAAGCCGCGGCGCGGCTCGTGCACCACGCGGGCCCCGAGGTCGCGGGCGATACCGGCCGAGCCGTCCGTCGAGCCGTTGTCGACGACGACGGCTCGCCAGCCGTCCGGGATCCGGGACAGCACCCAGGGCAGTGCCCGGGCCTCGTTCAGACAGGGCAGCACGATCTCCCCGAGGGGGATTGCGGGGTCGGTCATCTCCCTCACCTTACGAGAGCAAAACCGGCATTCCGGGCAGCCGACCTTACGAAACGCGGACGCCCTCCCACCGCCCGGCTCCGCCCGGCGACACGGTCGGACGGCCGGTGCCACACTCCCCCCATGGCCGCCGCCCCGCCCCGCGTCCCGCTCCAGCCCGCCGTCCCGCCCCGCCGCGTGCTCGTCGTCGACGACGACCCGACCGTCACCGAGGTCGTGACCGGCTACCTCGGCCGCGCGGGCTTCACCGTGGACCGGGCGGCCGACGGCCCCGGCGCCCTCGCCCGCGCCCGCGCCGCACCGCCCGACCTGGTCGTCCTGGACCTGATGCTGCCGGGCCTGGACGGGCTGGAGGTCTGCCGCAGGCTGCGCGGGTCCGGCCCGGTGCCGGTGGTGATGCTCACCGCGCGCGGCGACGAGGAGGACCGCGTCCTGGGCCTGGAGGTCGGCGCGGACGACTACGTCACCAAGCCGTTCAGCCCACGCGAACTGGTGCTGCGGGTGGCGTCGGTGCTGCGCCGGGCCGGCGCGCCGCCCGCCGCCGGACCGCTGCTGCACGGCGGCGGCATCACCCTGGACCCGGCCGCCCGGACCGCCCGCGACGGGCGCGGGCCGCTCTCCCTGACGCTGCGCGAGTTCGACCTGCTGGCGCACCTCCTGCGCCACCCGGGCCGGGCCTTCGGCCGCGAGGAGCTGATGTCGGCGGTGTGGGGCTGGGACTTCGGCGACCTGTCGACCGTGACCGTGCACGTACGGCGGCTGCGCCACAAGGTGGAGGCCGACCCGGCCCGGCCCCGGCTGATCACCACGGTGTGGGGCGTGGGCTACCGCTTCGACGGCGCGCCGGACCCCGCGCCCGAGGGGAGCTGACCGGCGTGCGCGACCTGCTGCTCATCGCCCTGTACGCCGCGGCCGGCGCCGCCGCGGCCGGAGTGGCGGGCGCGCTGGCGCTGCGCGCGCTGCGCCGCCGCTCGGTGGCCGCCTCCCTCGCCGTCCTGGCCGCCGTCGCGATCGGCGCGATGCTGGCGGGGACGCTCTCGGTGGCCTGGGCGATGTTCCTCAACCGGCACGACCTGACCGTGGTGACGACCGTGTGCGCGATGGCCGCCGCCGCGTCCGCCCTCACCGCGCTGCTGCTGGGCCGCCGGCTGATCGCCGGGCACCGCGCGCTGGAGCGGGCCGCCCGTGCCCTGGGGGAGGACGGCGGCTTCACTCCGCCCCCTTCCCCCATGCCCGCCGAACTCGCCTCCCTGGCACGCCGGCTGGCCGAGGCCGGCGCCTCCCTGACCGCCGCCCGCGAGCGGGAGCGCGCCCTGGAGGCCTCCCGGCGCGAACTGGTCGCCTGGATCAGCCACGACCTGCGCTCCCCGCTGGCCGGGCTGCGCGCCATGGCCGAGGCGCTGGAGGACGGCATCGCCGAGGACCCCGGCCGCTACCACCGGCGGATCCGCGACGAGGTCGAGCGGATGGGCGCGATGGTCGGCGACCTGTTCGAACTCTCCCGCATCCAGGCCGGGTCGCTCGCCCTCGCCCCCACCCGGATGTCGGTCTACGACCTGGTGAGCGACGCCATCGCGGGCGCCGACCCGCTGGCCGCCGAGCGCGGCGTGCGGCTGGCCGACGACGGCGTGGAGGCCGTCCCCGTGGAGGTGGACGGCGGGGAGATGACCCGCGTGCTGGCCAACCTCCTGGTCAACGCCATCCACCGCACGCCCGCCGACGGCACCGTGGCCGTCGCCGCCCGCCGCGAGGGGGACGCGGTGGTGCTGTCGGTGACCGACGGCTGCGGCGGCATCCCGCCCGAGGACCTGCCGCGCGTCTTCGACACCGGCTGGCGCGGCAACGGCGCCCGTACTCCCCCGGCCGGGGCGGGGCTCGGGCTGGCCATCGTGCGCGGCATCGTCGAGGCGCACTCCGGGCGCGCCTCGGTGCGCAACGTCCCCGGCGGCTGCCGCTTCGAGGTCACCCTGCTGGCTGCGGCTCCCTCGGCGCCCGCCTCAGCGGCTCCCTCGCGAAGCGCGCCATCCCCTCGCTGAAACCGACCTCCGGCCTCCAGCCCAGCTCCCGGCGCAGCCGCTCGGAGGAGGCGGTGATGTGCCGTACGTCCCCCAGCCGGTACTCCCCCGTCACCACCGGCTCGGGCCCGCCGTACGCCGCGGCCAGCGCGCGGGCCATCTCGCCGACGGTGTGCGGCTCGCCGCTGCCGGCGTTGTACGCGCGCAGCGTCCCCTCCGGCCGCTCGCCGAGCGCCTCCAGGGCCGCCACGTTGGCCGCGGCGACATCGCGGACGTGGACGAAGTCCCGGCGCTGCGCGCCGTCCTCGTACACCCGCGGCGGCTCGCCGCGCTCGAGCGCGGAGCGGAAGAAGGAGGCCACGCCCGCGTAGGGGGTGTCGCGGGGCATCCCGTCGCCGTAGACGTTGTGGTAGCGCAGGCTGACGGCCCGGCCGCCGGTGGCGCGGGCCCAGGACGCCGCCAGGTGCTCCTGCGCCAGCTTGGTGGCGGCGTAGACGTTGCGCGGGTCGGCGGGCGCGTCCTCGTCCACCAGGCCGGGCTCCAGGGCGGCGCCGCAGACGGGGCAGGGCGGCTCGAAGCGGCCCGCGTCCAGGTCGCGCGGCGAGCGGGGCCCGGGCCGCACCACGCCGTGGCGGGGGCAGACGTACCGCCCCTCGCCGTACACGACCATCGACCCGGCCAGCACCAGGCGCCGCACCCCCGCCCGGGCCGCCTCGGCCAGCAGCACGGCGGTGCCCAGGTCGTTGGCGCCCACGTACGCGGGGGCGTCCGCGAAGTCCCTGCCCAGACCGACCATCGCGGCCTGGTGGCAGACGGCGTCCACCCCGCGCAGGGCCCGCGCCACCGCCGCCGCGTCGCGGACGTCGGCCCTCGTCCCGCCTCCGCCGGCCTCGGTGTCGAGGACGGCGGGCTCGTGGCCCGCCGCTCGCAGGGCGTCGACGACGTGCGAGCCGATGAAGCCCGCTCCTCCGGTGACCAGTACGCGCATACGGTCACGCTAGGACCGGACCGGGGGCCGCGCCCGTCACCGGCCGGGCGCGTCAGCGATCCGTGAGGATCCGGTGCCCGTGCCCACCCGTCCGGAGCAGCGGATGTGGGATCGGCCATGTGTGCCGGCCGCGTCTGGTCATCGGGCGGCCGCCCTGCCAGGATCGCTGCCATGGCCAACGATCTCCTCCGTGATGTGTATGTGGTCGATGCGGTACGGACCCCGGTGGGCCGGTACGGCGGTGCGCTGGCCGGGACCCGCCCCGACGACCTGGCCGCCCACGTCCTCGGGGCCCTGCTCGGGCGCACCCCCGACCTGGACCCCGCCCGCATCGGCGACGTGGTCTTCGGCAACGCCAACGGCGCCGGCGAGGAGAACCGCAACGTCGCCCGGATGGCCGTGCTGCTGGCCGGCCTGCCCGTCACCGTCCCCGGCACCACCGTCAACCGGCTGTGCGCCTCCGGCCTGGAGGCCGTCGTCCACGCCGCCCGCGCCATCGCCGTCGGCGACGCCTCCCTCGTCGTCGCCGGAGGCGTGGAGTCCATGACCCGCGCCCCCTGGGTGCTGCCCAAACCCGACCGCGCCCACCCCGCCGGCCACCAGCAGATGTACTCCACCACCCTGGGCTGGCGGATGACCAACCCCGCCATGGACCCCGAGTGGACCGTCTCCCTGGGCGAGGGCGCCGAACAGATCGCCGACCGGCACGCCATCACCCGCGAGGCCCAGGACGCCTACGCCCTGGCCAGCCACCGCAAGGCCGCCGCCGCCTGGCGCACCGGCCACTACGACCGCCAGGTCGTCCCGCTGGACGGCGTCGACCTGGACCGCGACGAGACCATCCGCGACACCACCTCCATGGAGGCCCTGGCCCGCCTCAAGCCCGCCTTCCGCGCCGACGGCACCGTCACCGCCGGCAACTCCTCCCCCCTCAACGACGGCGCCGCCGCCCTGCTGCTGGCCGACGAGGCGGGCCTGCGGGCCACCGGCCGCGAGCCGCTGGCCCGCATCCGCGCCTCCGCGGTCACCGGCATCGAGCCCCACCTCTTCGGCCTCGGCCCCGTCGAAGCCGTCCACCGCGCCCTGGACAGGGCCGGGCGGACCTTCGCCGACCTGGACGTCGTCGAGCTCAACGAGGCCTTCGCCGCCCAGGTGCTGGGCTGCCTGGCCCACTGGCCCGACCTCGACCCGGAGCGGGTCAACCCCCACGGCGGCGCCATCGCCATCGGCCACCCCCTGGGCGCCTCCGGCGCCCGCCTGGCCGGCGCCGTCGCCCACCACCTCGCCGAGGCGGGGAGCGGCACCGGCCTGGCCACCCTCTGCATCGGCGTCGGACAGGGCCAGGCCCTCGTCCTGGAGCGCTGAGCGGACCGTACGGCCGCCCGGGGCCGCCGCATGACGGCGGCCCCGGGTGGTACCCATGTCCGCCATGGAGTGGGAGTGGTTCGCGGCACCCGAGTACTGGCTGAGCCGTCTGGTCCTCCAACGGGCCCTGGCCGCCGTCTACCTCGTCGCGTTCGTCTCGGCGGCGCTGCAGTTCCGGGCGCTGATCGGCGAGCGCGGCCTGACCCCGGTCCCGGCCTTCCTGCGCAGGACGGCCTTCCGCGCCTCGCCCAGCCTGTTCCAGCTGCGCTACTCCGACCGCCTCTTCGCGTCCGTGGCCTGGCTGGGCGCGGCACTGTCGGCGGCGGTGCTGCTGGGCGCGGCCGACCGGGTGCCGCTGGCGGTGGCCATGGCGATGTGGGCGCTGCTGTGGGCGCTGTACCTGTCGATCGTCAACGTCGGCCAGACGTGGTACGCGTTCGGCTGGGAGTCGCTGCTGCTGGAGGCGGGCTTCCTGGCCGTCTTCCTCGGCAACGCCGACGTCGCGCCGCCGCTGCTCACCCTGTTCCTGCTGCGCTGGCTGCTGTTCCGGGTGGAGTTCGGCGCGGGCCTGATCAAGTGGCGCGGGGACCCGTGCTGGCGCAGGCTGACCTGTCTGGACTACCACCACGAGACCCAGCCGATGCCCGGTCCGCTGAGCTGGTTCTTCCACCGTCTGCCGCGTCCGCTGCACCGGGTGGAGGCGGCGGCCAACCACGTCACCCAGCTCGTCGTCCCCTTCCTGCTGTTCTTCCCCCAGCCGGTGGCGAGCGCCGCGGGGCTGGCCGTGGTCGCCACCCAGCTGTGGCTGGTGGCGTCCGGGAACTTCGCCTGGCTCAACTGGCTGACGATCGTGCTGGCCTTCTCCGCGATCGACGGCTCCTCCGTCGCCGGCGCCCCGGCCCACGGCCCGACGCCCCTGTGGTTCGGGATCGCCGTCATCGCCGTGACCGTGCTGGTGGCGGTGCTCAGCTACTGGCCCGTGCGCAACCTGCTCTCGCGCCGCCAGCGGATGAACGCCTCCTTCAACCGGCTCCACCTGGTCAACGCCTACGGCGCCTTCGGCAGCGTGACGCGCGTGCGCCACGAGGTGGTGATCGAGGGCACCGACGAGGAGCGGATCACCGGTGCCACGCGCTGGCGGGAGTACGGCTTCAAGGGCAAGCCGGGGGACGTGCGCCGGCTGCCGCGCCCGTACGCGCCGTACCACCTGCGGCTGGACTGGCTGATGTGGTTCGCCGCGCTCTCGCCCTCCTACGCGGCCCCCTGGTTCACCCGCCTGCTGCGGAAGCTGCTGGAGAACGACCGGGACACCCTGCGCCTGCTGCGCGCCAACCCCTTCCCCGACGCTCCTCCCGTCCACGTGCGCGCCCTGCTGTACCGCTATCGCTTCACCACCTGGCGGGAGCTGCGCTCCACGGGCGCCTGGTGGGACCGCGAGCTGATCGGCCCGTACGGGCCGCCGGTCTCCCGGCGGCCCGCCGGCACCGACGTGCCGTGACGTGCTGCGACGGGCTGTGCCATGCCGTGACGTGCCGTGACGTGCCGTGAGGGGGGTCGTCAGCCGCGCAGGCGGGCCGTCTCGGGCGAGGCGGTGTCCAGCGGCACCGACCAGGCGTCCAGCACGCCGAGCTGGACGGCCTGGCGCCGCAGCACCGCGTCCAGCGCCCAGTCGGCGGCCACCCGGATCCGGTTCCCCGGCATCGCGGCGAGGTGGTAGCCGCGGGTGACGAGGTTGGCGACCGGGCCGGACAGCGGGATGCCGAAGGGGTTGGCGGCGGCCTGGAGCCCGCCGAGGTCGACGACGAAGCCCAGGTCGCTGTGCTTGTACGGGCGGCGGTCGCCGACGCCGTAGGAGGCCATGATGTTGTGGGCGGCCGTCTTGCCCTGCCGGTGGGCGTGCTGGGCGGTCATCGCCGTGTACTGCCCCGGGTTGGTCAGGTCCGGCACCGCGGCGGCGTCCCCGCAGGCGAACACGTCCGGGTGGCCGGGGACGTTCAGGTACTCGTCGACGATCAGCCGGCCCCGTTCGGTCGGCAGGCCGAGCTGCTCCACCAGCGGGTCGGGCCGCACCCCGACGCACCAGATGAGCGAGCGGGTGGGGACGAACTCGCCGGTGTTCAGCAGCACCCCGTCCTTGGTGGCCTCCTTCACCGAGGTTCCGGTCCGCACCTCGACCCCGCGCTTGCGCAGCACCCGGTCGGCGGTCTGCGCCAGCTTCTCGTCCAGCCCCGGCAGCACCCGGTCCGCGATGTCGAGCAGCATCCAGCGCGGCCGGGCGTCGGCCCGCATCCCGCCGGGGCTGCGGGCGTGCTGGCGGGCGAGGGAGTCGGTGAACATCTTGCCGTGGGCGGCCACCTCGGTGCCGGTGTAGCCCGCGCCGACGACCACGAAGGTGGTGCGCGCCCGGCACTCCTCCGGGTCCTCGGCGTTGGCGGCCAGCGCGATCTGCCGGCTGATGTGGTCGCGCAGGTACAGCGCCTCCGGCATGCCCCGGAACCCGACCGCGTGCTCGGCCACGCCGGGGATGGGCAGCAGCTTGTTGACGCTTCCGACGGTGAGGACGAGGCGGTCGTACCCCATCCGCTTCTCGTGCCCCTCGGGGTCGGTGTAGGTGATCGAGCGCCCGTCGAGGTCCACGCCGTGGACCTCGCCCAGCACCAGCCGCACCTTCGGCAGCGTCCCGGCGAGCGAGACCGAGACCCGGCGGGCCTCGAGGAGCCCGGCCGAGACCTCGGGCAGCAGTGGCAGGTACAGGAAGTAGTCGTTCGGGTTCACCAGCACGATCTCGGCCGCCCCGCGAAGCTTCCGCGACAGCGTCCTGGCGGTCTGGTAACCGGCGAACCCGGCTCCGACGATCACAATCCGGGAACGGCTCACGTGCGACTCCAGTCCTCGGGTCCAACGGCCAGGGCCATCGCGTTTCCCGCCAGAAGCCCGGCAAACCCGGCACCGGCCCCGCCGTCCGCCCCGGACGGGGGTTCGGGCCGCGCCCCGGACCCCCGTCGTCCGGCGGGGCGCCCCGCGCCCGCCACGGGCGTGGGGCTTCCTCCTGGCGCACGGCGAGTGACAAGGCCGTCACGGAACGGTCCGACCGGACCGTTGTAGAGCGCATCCGTCCCGGACCGCCGCGTGCGCGACCACTCGCGGAAATGCGGTATGGTTTCTGTGCGCGAACGGCGAGGGACAAGATCCCGAACCGGGAGAGCATCGGGACGTGGCGCAGCTTGGTAGCGCACTTGACTGGGGGTCAAGGGGTCGCAGGTTCAAATCCTGTCGTCCCGACACTGGTCAGAGGCCCCCTGGGATCATCCCAGGGGGCCTCTGACATCAGCGGCTGACATCAACCGAGCCTCGGCACTGCGAAGCTTCCTTCCTCGCAGTGCAACCCTTCCGCCTTCCCATACCGTACTGACGTTCGGCGTCAGGCTCCTCACACTCCGTGCCTGCACTCTCATGGGGCCTGCTTGCGCTGATCGGGCGCATGACATCAGGGGAGGCTCAGTGGAGAACCCGGTCCGGGTCGGCGAGGTACTGCGGTACACACGGGAGAAAGACCCCTCGGTTCCGGTCATCGATGGCTACCGAAATTTCCACCACGTCACCGCCGCACCGGACCGCCCTCGGGTCCTCCTGGAGGCAGGTATCAACGTCATCGCCAGCGTGCAAAGCCCTGATCGGGCTCGCCGCCCGGCGCTCCTGATCCGTTCCAGCCCGTGGAAGGCAGGCACTCGGGAGACTCCCTGGCACGATGTGTTCGATCTGGAGCACGGGCGCGTGCGTTACTTCGGGGATCACAAAGCCGGCCTCACTGTGCCGACAGGAAGCACCCGCGGGAACAAAGCTCTGCTGGAAGCCTCCGAAGAGCACCGCGCAGCCACCGCGGAAGACCGTGTCCGCGCCGCGCCTCTGCTCCTGTTCAGGGCCGTATCACGCAACAAGCGCCCGAAGGGATACGTGGAGTTCTGCGGAGTAGCTGTCATCGAACATGTCGAACAGGTGCTGCAGGAGGCCGAGACTGGCCACGGTTCCTTCATCAACTACGTCTACGAACTGGCCGTTCTCGACCTGACTGCGGATGGCGACCAATTCGACTGGGCTTGGATTCACGCTCGGGGAAACCCGTCGGTGTCGGCCGCCGAGGCTCTTGATTACGCTCCTCGTTCCTGGCGCCGGTGGGTCGAACACGGGCACGCATTTTTGCCGAAAGTCAGGCAGCAGACCGGCCGAAGGGAGAAAACCTCTCCTCCAGATCAACTCCCGTTCCTGAATAATGAAGGCACCCTCCTTCCTCTGCCGCAGCAGCATGACGACGCAGGCTCGTCTCAGCCTCAGCCGACCGGCACTCTGGAGGAAATGACCGCGAGCCTGCTCATGGACAGGCTCAGGGGACTGAAAGTTCACGGAGGGCGGAAGCAGCCCAGCAGGCACAAACCACTGACCCTGTTGTGGGCGATCTCCGGAGTCGAGACACATCGGCCCCGCAGTGTGCCATGGCGGCAATTCCGCAATGAAGTGGGTGGCCTACTGGCCGAGTTCGGTCGCCCCGACTCCTCCGTCACCCCCGAGTACCCGTTCTGGCACCTGCAGACGAGCGGTCTGTGGGAGGTGTGCGGCATACCGTCCGCCAGCTCGTTCAAACCCCACTCCTCAGTGCTGGACAAACTTAACCCTGCTGGCGGACTGACCGAGCAGGCAGCAAATCTGCTGGACGATCCATTCGTCCGATCCCAAGCGATCGCCGTGCTACGGGAGACCTACCTCACGGGCGTCGACCAACATGCATTGTTGGAACGTCTGGGGCTACAGGGCTACGAGAGTGCAAGCGGTGTATTGGCTGGTGATGCGGAGCAGGGGACGGAAACCGGTCCCGTGGACCGTCGTGCCACGACCGTCTCCCGGGTCGTCCGCGATACCGCCCTGAGCAAGAGAGTGAAGGAGTTGCACGGCGACTGTTGTCAGGTCTGTGGCCTCCGGCTGCAGACCCGGTTCGGCACCTACAGCGAGGCCGCCCACATACGGGGCTTGGGCCACCCGCACAACGGCCCGGATGAGCTACCGAACCTGCTTGTTCTCTGCCCGAACCATCACGTCCAGTTCGACACACTCACGGTCTACGTCGATACGGGGGGCACGGTCCGCATGACCTCCGACGGCAGTCCGGTAGGCCGACTCCGACGACACCCTTCTCATCAGATCAGCGAATCGCACCTTCGATATCACCGCGGACTGTGCGGCCGAGACAGCGGCTGACGTATCGATTCCTGCCCTGCCGACCGGAGGCTTCAGGACTTCCGATCGGCAGGGCGTTCAAGGGCTTTCGCGGCCCTCGCGATTACTCGTCTTCCGAGCCCAATGCCTCCTCCATGCGCTCGGCCGCGGCCTTGAGGGTCGTGTCCATCACGTGCGCGTAGGTGTCCAGCGTCATGGTGATCGTGCTGTGCCCCAGCGTCTCCATGATGGTCCGGGCATCTACCCCCTGAGCCAGCAGGAGTGAGGCGCAGGTGTGCCGGAGGTCGTGCACCCGTACTCTGCGCACATTCGCATTACGGCAGAGAACGGTGAGCATCCGGTTCAGGCTCCGCGGATCGGTCGGCCGGCCGGTGGGCGTCGTGAAGACCAGCCCGCTCGGCTGGTGCGGCAGCGGGTCCCACTTCAACCCAGCGGCGGCCCTCTCGGTGCGCTGGGCCGCCTGGTGCTCCCTGAGGGCGTCCACGCACCGCCGGGGCAGCGAGATGGTGCGTTGGGAGCGAGCGGTTTTCGGAGTGTCGAAGACCAGCTCTTTCTTGATGCGCTGGAGGTTGCGGCGCACTCGGAGCTGTCGCCTGTCGAGGTCGACATCGTCCCAGGTGAGAGCGAGCACTTCCCCACGACGCAGGCCGGTGGAGACGAGCAACAGCCACAGGGCGTACAGCCGATGGAGCCGGGCCGCCTTCAGCAGCATCCGCACCTTGGTCCGGTCCAGCGGCCGCACTTCCTGCCGAGCGACCGGAGGTGTCTCCACGATGCGCGCCACGTTGCGGCCGACGAGTTCTTCCCGCACCGCCTGTTGCAGAGCCGACCGCAGCACGGCGTGGACGTACTGCACTGTGCGCGCGGACGGCCGGCGGCGGCAGCACTGCCCCTTGGCGCAGCATCTCCGCTCGTCCTCGGCGCGGTTCGCGTCCAGCCCTCGCAGGCAGCACAGACAGCCGTCGCGGAACTCCGCGAGGAAGCGCCGTACGTCGGCGGGGCTGAGCCGGTTGAGTTTCTTCCTGCCGAGTGAGGGAGCGATGTACAGGCGGGCCATCACCTCGTAGCTCATGAAGGTGGAGGGCTTGAGTCGCTCGGCAGCCACGGCTGCAAGCCAGTAGACGAGGTAGTCCCCGAACGGCATCGCGGAGGTGGCGGCGGGAATTCCCTGCCGGGTCTTCTCCTGGATCTCGGTGCGCTTCTCGGCTACCTCGGCGCGGGTCTTGCCGTAGACGAATTTGCGAACGCGGGTGCCGTCTGGGCGATAGACGTACGCGGCTGCCTGGTAGCGGCCGTCCTTGCGTTTGGTGATGGTGCCCTCGCCGTTGGCGCGGCGCTTGGCCATCAGGCAGCCTCCTGAAGCTTGGAGCGGATGTATGTACGGAACGAGTCGGCGGGGACCCGCCGGGAGCGGCCTTCGGTGTAGCTGGGCAGGGTGCCGGAGCGGATCAGGTCGTAGACCTTGCTCCGGCTCATCCGCAGCGCGGCCATGACCTCGGGGACGGTGAGGACTTCGTAGGTGTCGGGCAGAGCTGAGCTCATGCGGGCGTTTCTCCTCAGCAGCGAGTGACGGGGTAGGGCGTTGCCCTCTCCTCTGAGGTCCGCTACATCCGCCACGCCGCTACATCGCAGGTCAGCGGCGGGTTCGGTGTAGCGGGAAGGGTGCGTGTAGCGGCTACGTCCCCTCTCGGGAGCGGTCCGGCCGCCCCGGGCGGTGGGCTCGGGGCGGCCGGATGTAGCCGCTACACCGGGCGGGGTGCGCTACACGGACACGGGCTGTGAGCTGGGGTGTAGCGGCTGGAGCGGATGTAGCGCACTTTCCGGAGGGGGCGGGCAGTAACGGGTCCAGGCGTCGTGCAGGTCCTCGGCGTGGTAGCCCTTGAGGACTCCCCCGGCGGTACGGATGTTGCGGGAGGCGATCGGGTCACCGTCGGCGGTGACGTACTGGCTGAGCATCCGCGACAGTCGCCGGGAGTCCAGCGGGCGGCCGTCCAGGTCGGCCCAGGGCGCGTCGTCCAGCGCGTTGAGCCGATCCAGGATGGCAACGGTGGGCAGCTTGTCCACCCCGATCAGCACGTGGTCGCGCAGATCGGTGAGCAGACGAATGCCGAGGCTGGCCTTGTCGTTGACCTGGGATGCCCTGACCAGGGTCAGGCACGCCTTCCGGGCCCGGCGCGGCCAGTCGCCCCCGGCCGCGTCCGCCACCGCGATCAGCGGCTCCCACACGTCGGCGGGCCGGTCGGCCACCCCCTCGGGCAGCTCGGGGTAGGCGCCGACCACCTCCTCCTGCACAGTTTCGGCCCAGGCGGCGAGCCGGTCGCGTAGCGCGTTGCCCTCGGCGACGTGGATGCGGGTGCGGAAGGGCTCCACCTTCTCGTTGCGGGCCCGGCGGCGCATGCGGATGATGACCGAGCGGGTCAGGATCGTGTCCGGCAGCGAGCCGAGTCCGGCCACCGCCACCGCGCAGAACGACGGGAAGCCCTGCACCTGCTGGTTGGCGCCGTCTCCGACGCACCGGTACATCACCCGGCCCCGGGTGTGCCCCGCGTTGAGGAAGCCGCGGAGCTGTTCGTTGTCTCCGGCCTTGGGGCCGAAGACGGTGTCGATCTCATCGAAGAGGATGGTGGGCCGACCACCGTCGAGTCCGGCCACCGAGCGGAACAGCGCGGCGGCGGAGGCATCCACGGCGGCCATGGAGCGCGGCACCAGGGTCTCCACCACCTCCAGCGCCCGGGACTTCCCCGACCCTGGCTCCGGGGAGAGGAAGGCCAGGCGCGGGGTGGAGTCGAAGCAGTCCAGCAAATGCGCGTGCGCGTCCCACAGCGCCACGGCCACGTAGGCGGCCTCGGTGGGGAAGACGTTGAAGCGCCGGTGGAAGTGCTCGACGGCGTCCAGCAGCTCGGCGCCGTCGAGGGCGGTGGGCTGGAGGTTGGTCATGCGGCGGGCCTGCTTTCGGTGCGGTGGCGCAGGGGGCAGTTCTCGCGGTGGGCGGTGTGGGCGTCGATCAGGGCGAGGACCTGGCGGTGGCCGACGGCGCTGCGGTCGTGGCCGCACGCGCACCACGAGTGGGCGGTGGGCACCGCGCCGCGGCCGGGTGCGGTGAGGTGTAGCCACGCGATCGGGTACCGGCCGTCCCCGCGGCGCGGGCCAGGACCAGAGCGGACGCCCTGACGGGCGACGTCCTTTCGGTCGCCTCCGGCCGCCGGGGGCGCGGCCGAGTCGGCGGCGGGCGGGTCCGCTGTGGCGGGGCGGCCTTCCAAGGAGGGAGCGGGGCAGGGGGTCATGCTGCCTCCCTGGGGCGGGCGGTGCGCATGGAGCCGTTTAGGGCAGAGCGGATGGTGGCGCGGCACTCGGCCGGTGTGAGGCCGGCCGCCTCCCCGGCCGCTTGGAAGGCCTCCTCCACCGTGTGCCGGGGGAGGTCGCCCCAGGCGACGAACCGTCCCACCTTGAAGGCGCACCGGTTGAGGGTGATGTTGCGCTGCTGCTCCGGTGCCGCTGCCACCGTGGCGCACTCGGCCTCCAGCGCGGCCCGGGCCGCGCGGCTGCTGCTGACCGCGGGCAGCCGCAGCGGGCCGATAGGGCGGGCGGGAGCCGGTTGCAGCAGCCGCAGCAGCCAGGTAGGCAGCGGCGCCACCGGACGGTCGTCCACCACCGCGTAGGGGCCCGCGGCGGTGGTGCTGCCGGAGGCGACCACGTAGCCGCCCCAGGCGCGGGTGTCGACGAGGGGTGCGAGGGTGCCGGCGGTGTTGCCCAGCCGGACGCCGGGCGGGGCGGTGAAGTACAGGTGCTCACCTCCGCTGGCGGTCCGGGTGCGGTAGGTGGCGGGGACGGGCTGTCCGGTGCGCTCGCAGAGCGCCGCAAAGGTCGCCGCGCCGCCAGGCGCGTCCGCACTGTCCTTGGGGGCGTCGAGGTCGATGACGACCAGGGCGGAGGGGCCGGTGGCGATGCCGATGTTGTACGGAGCCCGGGCCCAGGCGGCGCGGATGCGGTCGGGGTCGATGGTGGCGCGCTGCTCCCACTTGCGGTGCCCACCGGTGCAGGGGCCGGTGCGCGGGCAGGTGTTCTAACCGTGCAGGGCGGGCCGCTTGATGCCGGGGCGCAGCGGGAAGACGTGCCAGCCGCGCTCGGCGGCGGCCAGGGCGGCGGTGAGCAGGGTGTCGTTCATGCGGTCACCGCCCCGGCGTCCGTGGTGGTGAGGAAGGTGGAGCCGATCCATGCCGTGTAGGCGGGTGGGATGGCCTCGGTCAGCTCCTCGCGCACGTCGGTCCAGTCGATGCCCATGGCGTGCTGCATCTCGGGGACGGTGGCCTTGCCGCCGCCGGAGCCGTAGGCGGCCACGTAGGGGCCGTCGAACCACTGGCCGTGTCGACAGCCGCGCACCCGGCCGCGGTGCTTGGGGTGCGCGGGCTGGGCGGTGCTCCAGCGGCCCAGTTCGAACCAGCGGTGGCGCAGCACGCCGAGGCCGAACATCTCCCCGCACAGCCGCAGGTCCTTGCGGACCGGGGCGCGGCCGTTGGGCTGCTCGATGACGTAGGGCAGGCCGGTGGCGTCCAGCAGCTCTCGCGTGGGGGCCACGAGGTCGACGTGCGCACGGCCCCAGCCCTGCGAGCGGTTGGTGCCCACCGTCAGCGCGCAACCGTGCTGGCAGGGCGGGGAGGCGTGCACGAGCGCGTATTGCTCGATCTCGCCGGTGGTGATGAGCCGTGTCAGGTACTCCAGCGCGTCACTGTGGTGGAAGGCGAAGGGATAGTTCGGGCGAAGGGCGATGTCGATGCCGGTGATGTCGAATCCGGCGCGGTGGTAACCCATGGCGGCGCCGCCGGCGCAGCAGAACAGATCCAGCAGCCGCGGCTGGTGGCCGGTCGCTCGCCGGATGCGGACAGGGTGGGTCATGCTGGAGACCTCCTGAGTCTCTGCGGGGAGTTGGGAGTGCCGGAGCGGGCCGCGGTTTCCTTGGCCGGGAGTGCGGCCCGCTCCGGGCGTCACTTGCTCTTGGGGCGGGCGAGCTGGAGGAAGGTGCCGATGCCGATCGGGCCCGCCAGGGTGCCCAGCAGGGCGGCGGTGCGGACGGCGAACTCGAACAGCGCCAGGGCGGCGGCGGCCAGGCCGATGAACCCGAACGCGACGGCCAACCCGACGGCGAGCGGCACCGCGTAGGCGGTGGCCCGGCGCCGCGGGGGCGGGGTGTGGACGATGACGATCGTGCGGTCGTCCAATCGGTGGTAGAGGTCGGCGGGCAGGTGCGGGGCGAGGTGCCCCGGCGGTTCGCAGCGGTTCATGACGGCCTCCTTGAGTGGTGGGTGTGCGGAAACGCAGAGCCCCGCCCGACGGGTGGCGGGGCGGGGCTCTGCTTGTCGTGTGTCTTGTCATCCGGCTTGTCGTGCGGGGTGTCGCTTGTCTTGTCTTGTCACTTGTCGCGCCGCAGGTCACAAACGGTTTTCGGCCCTCACCGAGTCGTCTGGGAGGCTGTGTGCGGGTGGGGCGACAGGCGACAGGCGGTCACTGCTCGGTGGGGTTGTCGGGTGCGTGGCGGTGGTGGACGTAGCGGGCCTTGGTGCCGGTGCCGACGCGTACGGCGGTGCCGTCCTCGGTCCAGCTCTTGAGCCAGCCGACGACGGTTTGCCGGGTGGTGCCGTGCTCGTCGGCCAGTGCGCGGGCGATGGCGGAAGCTCCGGTGCCCTCGAGGCCGGCGGCGAGCAGCAGCGCCAGTGCCGCATCGCGAGCCGGGTTGTCCCCGGCCTTGAGGGCGGACAGGTTCAGCCCGCCCGGAGCGGGCGGCTGCGGCTCGTCCGACTCGGTCGCGCCTGCTTCGGGGGCGGTGGCGAACTGGGCGTCGATCTGCTCACGGAAGCGCCGGGCGAGTTCCTCCTCGTCCGGTTCCGCGGTGGGCAGCTGCTCGCCGCGGAGGGCGGAGAGGTTCAGCCCTCCCCGCTCCGCCAGATTGCTGCCGGGGTTCGGCTCTCGCTCGCTGGTGGTGTCGCGCATCCAGGCAGTGCGGCCGGGATCCCAGCGCCGGGCGTAGGCGTCTCCGGCCGCGGTGGCGGACGGTCCGTCGAGGGTGGGGTGGCGGTCGGCGGTGGCGGCGGTGATGTCGCGGATCTGGTTGGGCAGGATCCGCCAGGACTTGAACAGCGCGGCCGGGGACTCGGGGGTGCCCAGGAATCCGGCGCCCTTGTAGGGGGCCTGGTCCACCCGCAGGCCGCGGGTACCGGGGAACTGCTTGGCCAGGTCCATGCCCTCGGTCTCTCCGCCGGTGAGCGCGACGCGGACCTTGGCTTCCCGGCGGATCATCAGGTTGCCCAGCACCGCGCCGGTGGCCCCGAGCGCGGTCAGCACGGTGCGGATGCCCATGGCGCGGGCGATACGGATCACTTCCAGGATCTTGGCCGCGAGCATGCGGGAGGGTTTGTCGCTACTGGCTAGGATCTCCGCGCCCTCATCGATGACCAGCATGATCTGCGGGATCTGTGGGCTGATGGGCAGCAGGTCGGTGTTCGCGCGGGCCATCAGGTCCTGGTAGACGGTCTTGCGGTGCTTGGCGACCCGCACCGCCGTGTCCAGCATCAGGGCCGCCTCCTCGGGGGAGGCGGCCAGCCAGTCCACCCCGGGCCGCATTCCGTCGACCGGTCGCCCGTCGCGGTCGAGGGCGGGGCGCACCCAGGGCAGGCCGGCCGATCCGGCGTTGAGGTCGATGACCCAGGTGAGTACGTCTTCGGCGCGGGCGAACCCGGCCAGGATCGTGTGGACCATGTTGGTCTTGCCCGAGCCGGTGGGGCCGACGACCAGCGCGCACTGCTCGCGCAGGTAGGCGCGGATCTCCTCGGCGTTGGTCCGCAGTCCCCACGGGATGCCGGTCAGGACCGACAGGGGCCCGTAGTCGGTGGGGTAGGTCACCTCCTGGGCGAGCACGTTGACGGTGGTGACGTCCACCAGGACGCGGCCCTGGTCGATGCCCGGGGAGGCGGTGGCGGTGCAGCCGTGCGGCAGCCGTGCGTCCGCCGACAGCTTGGGGGCCTCCCGCGCGATGCGGTCGTAGGTGGCCCCGCCGGGCGGCAGGTCGGCGTCCAGGGTGAAGCCGGTGCCGGTGGGCCACATCTCCACCGCCCGCACCCGCACGGTGATCCCGCACACCCGCTGGATCCGGTCGACCCATTCGGCGGCGATGGCCCGTCGTTCGGCGGAGAGCTCGGCGGCGACCTGGCGTTCGGCGGCGGCGATGGCCTCCAACTCCCGGGCCTCCTCGTGCAGCAGGGTGGCGCGGGCGGCGGCGCCGATGCCGACTCCGAGGGTGGCCAGCGAGCCGAGCGCGGTCCAGGACAGCGGGCCGGAGGCCATGGCCCAGGTGGTCCATCCGGCGCCGATGAGCCAGGAGGCGGCCCGCATGCCGATGGTGCGGGCCGACAGGCGGTCGCGGAGGCTGGTGACGGTGTGGCCGATCGCTCCGGCCGCACCGATGGCGAGCGCCCAGCCGGGCGGCATGCCGGCGGCTGTACCGGTGGTGGCGACGGCGAGGCATCCGGTGGTGGCGGACAGGGCGCCGGTCACGGGTCCGTGACCGGCCGCCCAGTCCCACACCGGCCCCGTTGAGGCGGTGTTGGCGGTCATGGTCAGACGTTCCATCCCTTCTCGGCCTGGGGCCCGTTGCGCGGGTCCTCGTGGCGGGCGATGTCCTGTTCGTGGACCTGGCGGAACAGCGGTCCCATGTCCTCGGCCACCGCGACGGCCGACATCAGCGCGCCGAACATGTCGTTGAAGCCGTCCGCCACCTCCTTCTCCAGCGGGAACTCGCCATCGGCGCGCTCGGCCAGGATCCGCATCACGTTCGCCACGCTGGTCAGCGCGGCGGGAAGCCCTTCGACCATGGCGAGGATCTCCATGGCGTTCTCGGGCTCGTAGCTCTGCGCCGCGGCCTCCATCTCGGCCGCGGCCTCCTCGAACCGGAAACCGGACATGCTCTCTCCCTCACTGGTGGTCGTGCCGGGTGCGGCAGGGACGGCGCCAGCCGGACGCTCGGCGGTGTCCCCGATCTGCTCGCCGTCGTCCGCCTCCGCTGCGGTCTCCTCCGCCTGCTGCTCGCGGATCGCCGCATCGCGGGCGGCGCGCTGCTCGGCGGCGGTGCGGGTCATCGCCCGATACAGGCGGCGGCCCGGGTACATCAGCCACGCCCAGCCCAGGCGGCGCCCCAGCGGGGTGGTGACCAGCCCGATCAGCCCGAGCGTTCCCGCCAGGAGCACCGCCAGCAGCCGACGGCCCTGGAACCGGGCTGCGGACCGCCACAGCGCCTTCCGGGCCCGCTTGCGGGCCGGTGCCGTGCGCACCGCCTCCCGCTGCCCGTCCAGGTGCCGGGCCGACGCGCGGTCCCGCGCCGCACGGGCCCGGTCCACCGCCTTCCGGCGGGCCGCGCTCGTTGCGCCTAGCGCCTTGGCCGCGGTCCGTCCGACCGGTCCTTTACCGGCCAGGGAGGCGGTGCGGGCCTGGTGCTTCGCAGCGCGGCGGGCATCGGCCACCGCGCGGCGCGCTCCGGTCGTCTCCGCCCGCCGCGCGGTCCGCGTTGGGGCCGCCGCACGGGCCGCCTCCCGCGCTGCCCGCGCCTGGGTCATCCGCCCACCGGCCCGGCCCGGCCGGGTGCCAGCACTGATGGATGCCGTGCGGGCCCTGGGCAGCGCCCCGGCCCGGCCCGCACCGGCAGCCCGGTGGGCGGCCTTGCCGCGGGCACCGGCCGTGCCTGCCGTACCGGCCCCGCGTCCCGCGCCGTTCTTCTTGCTCAGGCTGGTCGGCCGCTTCTGCAGCGGCACCCGGCCGGTCCCGGCGCTGCGGGTACCGCGCGCCCCTGGTGCCGCTCCGTTCCCAGTACGGGCGGTGCCGGTGCGGGCGGCCCGCGCCGTACCGCGCCAGCCGCGCCGGGTACGCGCGGCGGCGGCCGTGCCGACGACGACCGCGCCCGTGGCGGCAACGGCCAGCGCCGCCGGTCCGCCGACCAGCGCGGCGGCCCCGAGCAGGGTGGCGGTGGTGTTCGTGCCGGTCACCGCGAGCGGAACAACCGGCCAGCCGCCGGGCGTGTGGTCCACCTCGGCGGCCAGCGCGGGCGCCGGTTGCTCGGGCACCTGCTGCTGCGGCGGCGGTGCGTCCGGCAGGGCCTCAGGGCCCGCTACCGGTGTGAGAGTGGTGTCGGTCATGCTGAGTGCACTCCTTGTTCTGGGAGGGTGGGCCCGGCCAAAGCTGTGGAAGGTGGACGGCCGGGCCCGGCACGAGGGGCCGCTACGGTGGGCGGCATGGGCGGGGGATTGACGGTGCGGACGCGGCCGTGTGGACTGTGCGGCAGGCCGGTGCCGCAGCCACGGAGTTGGTGGCGTAGACGGCGCTACTGCAGCAGGGCACACCGCCGCTGGAAGCGCGTGCTGGATGCCGTCACTAACTTCCTGGACAGCCTCGGCCCTTAGCTGGGGCATGACTCGTTGAGGGAAGGCGCCGGGCAGGCACATACCGAGCAAGGTGGGCGGCAGGCCGTGGAGCCGTATCAGGGCCTACTGGCCAGCGCGGTGCCGTTGACCGGCCGCCCGGCGCTGCTGGCCGGGGTGGGCTGGTCGCGCAGCTCCTGGTAGCGGGCGGAGACCCAGCCGATCGACCAGCCGCACAGCTCGACCGCGGCCCGCACCGGCAGTCCCTCGACGAACGCAGCGTGCACGATCCGGCGGGCCTTCTCCTCGGACAGCTTCTCGTCCACGGGCCCACCGGCCAGCAGCGCGGCGCGTTCACGGCGCTCCCGCTCGGCCGCCTCCCGCTCCCGGCGTTCACGCTCCCGCTGAGTCTGTTCACGCTCGCGCTGCGCGCGTTCACGAGCCTCCCGCTCGGCGCGCTCGCGGGCCTCGGCCCGCTTCCGCTCCTCCCGCCGGGCCCGCTCCTCGCGCTCGGCCTGCTCGCGGGCGAGACGAGCCTCGTGTTCACGCTGTTCACGGGCGAGCAGGGCGGCGTGCTCGCGCTCGGCCCGGGCCCACCGCTCGGCCGCCTCCTCGCGCTCACGGGCCGCCTGCTCGGCCCGTTCCCGTTCGGCGCGCTGCCGGGCCTCCTGCGCTTCCTGGGCGGCGGCGATGGCGCGGCGGTAGGCCAGCCCGGTCTCGGCGGTGACGATCAGCAGCAGCGGTGCTACCGCGTGCACCGCCACGCCCACCAGGTCCTTCTTCAGCGCGGAGTCGGCCACGTTCAACGCCAGGGTCATGGCGCCGGTCATCCACCGCAGCACCACCGGCCACCGCCCGCCGCGCCCGCCCAGGCGGGCCAGCACGGCGTCCAGACGAACCACGATGACGACCGCGGCGTCCACCACCAGCGGCAGGATCGGCGCGGTCCAGCCCCACCCGGGCGGGGTGTGCCGGGCCATCAGCGGGGTGACGGTGAGGATGGAGTAGAGCATCGCCCCGGCCACGATCAGCCACGTCCCCACCGACAGGGCGCGCTCGGCTGAACGGATCTGAACGCTGTTCATCCGGCCGCCTCCCACACCCTGGTCGCAGCGATCAGCAGCACCGGCGAGGCGGGGTCATCGTGGACTTCGCTGTCCTCCACCCACACCCATTCGGCGTCGTCGGTGAGCGTGTAGCCCAGCGCGTTCAAGGCGCGTGAACGCTCCGCCCGCGTGGGGACCGTGGTCCGGGTGCCGAAGTCGTGGCCGGGCCAGGGCTCCCCGGTGTTCGGCAGGGCGACGTACAGGTGCCACCGGCCGCCGCGGGTGGCCAACTGCGCGGTGAACGTGCCGGCCATCAGGCCACCTCCGGCGAACCGGCGATGCCCTGGTTGGTCAGCGTCCGGCGGGCGGCCAGCACCCGGCGGCGGGCCCGGCGCAGACGGCGGGCGTCCAGCTCGGACGGCACCCGGTCCAGCACCGTGATCTGCGCGTCCAGCAGCTCGACCTCGGCCGCGATGAGCGGCATCTCGGCGTCGATCGCGTCCAGCTCGGCGGCCGACGGCTCCCCACCGGCCAGGCCAGCGGCGGCAACCGTTCGGAGTGTCATGCTGTGCTTCATGGGTCGTGGATCCCTTCCACAGTGGAACGGCCCAGCAGAGCGGCCCCGGTGTTGCACCACCGGGGCCGCGGCCGTAGAGCAGGAACATCCGGCTCCCCACGCCCCGCCCGTACAGCGCCGCGCAGTGCGCGGGACCGGACGGGCGGAGGAGGCAACCGGCCGCAGCGTCAGCCGCTGCGGTGCCAGGCAGAGGGCGGACCGGGCTACCGCACAGACACCGCCGGCCGGTCCGTCACGGCGGTGCCCATCGTTTTCGTCGGAACATCAGAGCTCCTGTCGATCGAAGAGAAAGGGACGTGCTGCAAGGGGGACCGTGTCCCCACCCTCCGGCCGTTGCTCGCGGTCACCGGGCCACCTCGCCAGTCGGGCCGAAGCCCTGTCCTCTGGCCTTACCGGGCGGTCCTGCAGCGTGTCCGCCCTGCGTTTCGGAGCAGCACAAAGAAGGCCCTCCGAAGCTCACTGTCCTAGGACTGCGAGCCACTGAGCAAGACGATGACGCACAGTCCCAGGACTGTCAACAGTCCTGGGACTGTGCTTCACTGGCGGTGTTGAGAGGAGTGCTACATGGCGCCCAAGTGGCGAGAACTCGCTGACCGACTGGCCGAAAAGATCAGGACCGGTGAGTACGCCCCGGGAGATCAGCTACCGCAGATCAGGGAGCTGGTCGAAGCGGGTGAAGGCTCGAAGTCCACGGTCCACGCGGCCTACAAGGCCCTGGAAGCCGAGGGACTGGTCACCTCGTCGCGCGGTCACGGCACCGTTGTGCGCCAGCGGGCGCCGCTCAAGCGGCTCGGTATCGCGCGGTACGACAAGGCCAAGTGGCGCGACGGCGACGAGGTGGCGTTCATCGCGGACCGAGTGGCGTCCGGGCGCGCCTACCGCCGGAACGAGCAGACGCAGACCGTCAGCCGGGTGAAAGCGTCGGCGATTGTCGCTGAGGCGCACGGTCTGCCGGAGGGTGCGGAGGTGTACGCCCGTGCACGTGTGGTTAAGGAGGGCTCCCAGCCCACGCACACACTGACCAGCTACTACCGCCCCGAGCACGTCGAGGGAACACGCATCGTCGATCCGACGCCGGGGCCCGCCGGCCGCGGCGGTGGCTTCCGCGTCCTGTACGACGCCGGATACGAGATCGACCACATGCAGGAAACGCTGTTCGCACGTGTCCCCACGGCGGAGGAGGCGCAGCTCCTCCAGCTCTCACCGGGCGAGTGGGTGGTGGAGCTTCACCGCACCACCTTCACCGCAGACGGGACCGTGGTGGAGTTCGCGATCGGTGTCCACGCAGCAACGCGCTTCTCGTGGACATACGACTTCAAGGTGCCCGACTCGGCAAACGACGGAGGAAAGGCCAAGTGATCTCGGCTCAGGCATGGGTGGACGCTCAACAACTCTGGGACTTCCAGCAGATGGGACACGAGGTGCGCCCCTGCTCGGTCGCCATTGGCCTCGGCAGCCACGATCTCGGCGTGGCGGACACCACCGCAGAGCTCTACCACCGCGGCATGGCGCCGCTCATCGTCTTCACCGGCGCGACCAGTCCCACAACGCGCGACCGCATGCCGCGAGGCGAAGCCGAGCACTACCGCGAGCGAGCGGTAGAGCTGGGCGTGCCGGCGGAAGCGATCCTCGTTGAGCCGCACGCCCGGAACACGGGGGAGAACATCCGCTTCTCACGCGCGCTACTCGAAGAGCAACGCGTCCCCGTCTCATCCGTCCTGCTGGTCAGCAAGCCGTACGAGGAGCGGCGAGCCTACGCGACGGCCTGCAAGCTGTGGCCCAAAGTCGAGTGGGTGAGCGCGTCTGCCCGCATGTCCCTGACCGAATACGTCGACTCCATCCAGGACGCTCACCTAGTGATCGACATGCTGGTCGGTGCTCAGCAACGGCTCATGATCTACCCCCGGCAGGGGTTCATGGTCGAGCAGCACGTACCTGACGACGTGGCCGCGGCATACCAGCGGTTGCGGAACGCGGGCTTCACGAGCCGGATCGTGCCGGACACCGTTTCCCAGGGTTGACCAAAGTGCCGATCGAATGCGCGTAGCGGCCCCGGGCACCCGGGGCCACCTGCGGGTCGTCGGAGGTGACGAAGGGCGTCGCTCACGAAGGCGGGGGACACCCTTCGCTACCTTTATTGCTTGGTTACAGGGAGGCGGGGGCCTTCTTGTACCAACTGGTAATGACGCCGACGAGGTGGACGATGTTCTGGGTGCGCATGATCGGCGCGGCGGCGTTCGGCTCGAAGTCGTCGTTCGCTGCGGTGGTACGCCAGATGCTGGTCTCGGTGACCGGCGCGGTCATGTGTGGGTCGAGCCGCTTGAAAAAGGCGGTGATGTCATCGAGTTCGGCTGGGTTGTCACCCGCTCGTAGCTCACGGAACACTCCGCCGAGAACGCGGAGCATGCCCACCGAGCCAAGGAGAGAGGTACGGCGCACCTCCTGGGCCATGGTGAGCTCACCAGGTTGACGCTCCGCCTCCGGATCGTCCTCGGTGAGGGCCGCGAGATCGGTGAAGGCGTTGGAGATGACGTCGAGAAAGTCCTTGACCTGCTCGATCACCTCGCCGTCAGTGAGAGTCTGCTCGGCCTTCTTGCTGATCCGACCGCCAGCGCCGGCGATGACAGCGCGCGTGATGTCGGCTACGTGCTTGGCGCCCATGAGGTTGGGATTCTTGAGCGTCATGCGGTCCTGCTCGGCGTCGACCCGACCCTTCAGCAGCGGGTGGTCGATGACGTCGGACAGGGTCCGGTTGGCGACCTTGTAGCTGTCGAAACGGGCCCGGACAGCGCTGCTGATGCCCTTGGCGTTGTCGGCGACATCCACGAACATCTGCTGGGACTTGATCGGGTCCGGCTCGACGTAAATATCCAGACCGACGTACTCGGCCTTCAGGCGGTTCATCTGGCTGATGAGCTTCTCGCGCTCAGCTTCGAGCTTGGCTACCTTCTCCACGCTGACCTTGCGGGCCATCTCACGATCGACGGCAGAGATAGCGTCGGTGATGCGCTGCTTCTCGATAGCAACGCCAAGAACGCGGTGTTGGCCGTCGATGGTCCGCAGGGAAGAGATACCGCCGATCGCCCACGGGACGGTGAGGTAGCCGACGGTTCCGTACTCGTCCACCTTCTCGAAAGTGCAACCGCCGCCATCCCGAGCCAGGAGAGCAGGGGCGACCCAGTCCTGCTTGGTGTGGAGGTATTCGCCGAAGTGCTTAGCGTGGAGGCGGTCGACCTTGCGGTTGTCCTTGTCAACGTTGTTTGGGTCGGGGACGGGAAGGATGGTCGGGAGGTCCAACAGAGGAACACGCACGCTGTAGACGGTACGGCCTCCCTGAGGGGTCTTGATGGCGAGGTACGTGCTGGAGTCCTGCGGCTGAGACAGCCGCAGCGGATCGATATTGATGCTCACGAGAATGCCCCCCAATAGGATTGGCCACGCTCTTGACCGGCGCGACAACAGCCAAACCATAGCGCCTAGCCGATAGTCAACGCGAATAATTTCTTAAACGTCGCCACAAGTTTATTTTTGTGACCGAAAGCTTCTTATGCATGACCAGATATGACCAAGACTGACTGTTTGATAGGACTATCCATACCGACTAGCCAGCCGTCGGAACCGAGGCCGACACCCACGCGTCTGTAGATTTGCCCATTATTGGAGGTACCTATGTACGCGGCTGCTCTTTCCAGCCTAGGCCGACTGTGGCCAGCAAATGAGATCCTGATACGCCCTAGCCCCGTCCCCGCAGTAGCCGGTGTCTACGGCTGGCACTTCGAGAAGGCACCGTTCCGCGACCTGCCCGCTGGCCATCTGCTCTACGTGGGTATCGCTCCGCGGTACATGGCAAATCGGAAGAGCACCCAGAACCTGCGGACGCGGGTGCGCTACCACTTCCGGGGCAACGCAGCCGGCTCCACGCTCCGGCTCACCCTGGGTTGCCTGCTCGGGCTGGAGCTGCGTCGCGTGGGCAGCGGCAAGCGCATGACCTTCGGCGAGGCCGGGGAAGCCAAACTCACCCGGTGGATGGCGGAGCACGCCCGCGTGTGCTGGGTGGAACACCCGGAGCCATGGACACTGGAGTCCGACCTGATCACCAGGCTCGACCTACCCCTGAACCTCGACCAGAACCGGCACAACGGCTTCTACTCCCGCCTCACCGAGATACGCGCCCAAGCCCGCCAGCGGGCCAGGGAACTGCCCATCAGCACCTAATGAAGGCAACCGTGTCCGCCTTACAAGGTGCCGACGCCTACGGCTGGGACGAACTGAGGCGGGACAGATGCTCGACATCAACGGCTGACATCAACGAGCACGTACACCAGCGAACGCCTGTGCCGCAGAGAGAACCCACCAGGCCATCCCAACACAGCTCCTACGGCAAAGCCTGCGGAATGACACACGCCTGGGGGTCAAGGGGTCGCAGGTTCAAATCCTGTCGTCCCGACGGTGTCGGAAGGCGCTTCGACCGGGGAGAAATCCCAGGTCGGAGCGCCTTTCATCGTCTGACGGCACACCAGGCCAGCCGACGCGCCGCCGCCCCCTTGGGGACCACCTGGGGACCAACCGCGAGAAGAAACCGCAGACCAGAGCACGTTTCCCTGGGGACCAAGATCGCCGGGGTTCTCCACCCGATTGTGGGATGCCTACAACACCCGGCGCACCGCCCCCGGCGGCTTCGGCGGGCCGGCCACCACCGACAGGTGAGCGCTGAGCGAGCGGCCCGCCTCGGCGATCGACCGCAGATCCGGATGCAGATAGCGCTGGGTGGTGGCCAGCGATCCGTGCCCAGCGATCCTCCGCAGCACATGCAGCGGGACCCCGGCGTCGGCCATCCACGTCAGCCCGGTGTGCCGCAGGTCGTGACGGCGCAGGTGCTCGTAGCCGAGCCGCGCGACGACCTCGTCCCAGCGGGTGGCGTCCCGCAGCACCGCGGTGGTGATCCGTCCGCCGCGCGGACCGGTGAACAGCCGGGCATCCGGATCCGGACCCACGGCCAGCAGACGCTGGGCGACCAGGGGCCGCACCTCCTCGATCAACGGCACCCGACGGGCCACCTTGCCCTTGGTCCGCTTGTCCGCCAGCCCGCCCGGGGAAGGGGTGGTCTGGCGGCGCACGGTCCAGATCCAGTTCACCGGGTCGATGTCGCGAACCCGTACCCCCGAGACCTCTCCGATCCGGGCCGCGGTGCACGCGGCGAAGACCACCACCTCGCCCCGCCCGGCGAACGTCCCATGGGAGCGCGCGACCAGGGCGTCGGCCAACGCGGTCAGAGCCGCCCAGTCCGGCAGCGCCAGGGAGCGGGGATCATCGAGCTCGTCCTCGGCCCTGTGGTACTCGCTCTGCCAGCCCTTAACCCGGGCCGGATTGGACTGGATGAGCCCGTCCCGCCGGGCCTGCTCCATCACCCGCACCAGCACCGCCAGGTTGTTCTTCACCGTGGACCGGCTGCACCCGTCCGCGATCCACCCGTACACGCTGCGGTCCACCGCACCGTTGCTGACCATCGGCAGCGGCAGATGCCCCAGGGAGGGCACCACCCGCAGCCGCCAGCCGGCCAGGTAGGGATCGGTGGTCTTCGGCTCCAGCCCGCGCAACGCCAACGCCATGTTCGCCTCCCCATAGGCAGCCAGTGGCTGAACGGAGGTGGCCGGATCGATCCCGCGCAGCGCCGCGGGCGCTCAGGGCATCGATCCACTCCTGCGCCTGTTCCTCGGTGCCGTGCGACTGCGAGAGCGACGTGCGCCGCTTGGTGTGAGGCTCGATCCAGCGCACCCGCGCCCGGTAGGGCTGGGCTCGGTCAGGCCGGACCTGGCTCACTGGTTCCTCGTACGGGAACAGTTCGAGCCCGTGCCCGGCAAGCCCGGGATGTTCCGACTCACCGAGCCCGAGCGCGACGGTCCGCGCCGCACCCGCCAAGCCGTCCACGATCTGCGCCACCACGGCTACACCGTGCACGCCGACCACGCCCTCGACCCCGCGGCCTCCGCCAGCCCACCGCGCCCGTCCCCGAACGAGCTGATGGAACGCCGCAGCCGACTCGCGCAGGCCGCCGCCGGCCGCTCACCGCAGCGCGGTCCGGCACCCACCGCCGCACCGCCCACGGCACGTCCGGTCCCGCCGAGGCCCACCTACGCACCCACCGCCCACCTGACGGCGTCGGGGACAGGACGGAGCCGGTGAGACCCGACAGCGAGTCCATCCGCATCACCCGCGGCCGGGGCGGTGAAGTCGAGGTCGAGTTCGACGACGCCTTCGATTCCTTCGCCACAGACTTCCTGCGACGTGCGGGCTTCCTCTTCGAGCCGTCCCTGCGAGGGCACTGGATCCGCCTGCCGTTCGACATGGGAGAGGAGTGGGAGAACGAGCACGCAACCTGGGCCGCCGAGATGCTGACCGCCGCGCACTACCGCGTCGACCTCGACCCGTCGCTGCGCACGCCTCCCTCCGATGCAGCGCCGACGACGACCGGCCGCCTCACCAGGACGGCGATGACCGCCCAGCCACCACCGTCCACCGCGGCCCGCCGCCCCCGCCACTGACCGAAAGCTCCCGTTGTCCCTGACCGCCCCCTCGACTGCCCCGGCACCGCGCATCACCTATGGCGCGGTGCTGGGCAGCCCGCACGTTGCCCGCCTCCTCGGCGGCACCCTCACCGGCCGCCTCCCCAACGCCATGGCGCCCATCGCGATCCTGCTGTGGATCACCGCAAACGGCGGCAGCATCGCCTTCGGCAGCCTGCTCAGCGCCCTGTACGGGCTGGCCTCCGCGCTGGCGCAACCGGTCAAGGGGCGCCTCATGGACCGCTACGGCCAGACCGCCGTACACGTCCCCACCGCGCTGCTCAACTCCAGCCTGCTGCTGAGCTCCCGGTGGCCGGACCGCACGGCGGACCAGCGCTCGCCACGGTGATCGTCGTCGCGGCTGGCCTGTCCACGCCGGCCCTCGAAGCCGGCATGCGAGCCCTGTGGCCGAGTCTGCTGCCCGACCCAGCGGCTGCGGCACGCCGCGCTCGCCCTGGACACCGGCACACAGGGCCTGTTGTACATCGTCGGGTCCCTGCTCGCCTGCGCGCGCACCCCGGCGGGGGCGGTCCAGTCCCGCTCGACGAAGTCCTGGTACGCCCGCTCGGCGGAGATGTCAGAGCAGCGGAATAGAGTCGCCGTTCCGGCCGGGTGGCCCGGCCATCGAGGGGGGAGTCAGCGTGCGTGTGCGCAAGTGGTCCAGGTACACGAAGGACGAGAAGCAGCGTCTTGGGCGGGGCCTCCAAACGGTTCTCAGGGAAGGGGGTGCTCCGGACGCGGAGGCGTTTCTCGCCAGGGGCGATGAAGGCGTACTCATTGAGATTCCTGCCCCGCCATACCAAGGAGACCTCGACCGCTACGGTCGCGCACCCATCAAGGTACGAAACGGCTGGGCCGTGGAAGCAGTCCGAGGGATCCGGCTCCTCGCCGAGCGGGTCGGGGTTGACCTGACCTGTCACGGGGAGCACAGCAAGTACGGCGCTGGGCGTGACGTCCACCCACTCCCTGACTCCGGGTTCGTGCACATCACGGTCCCGTGGGCGGACGCCGATCACCTGTTAGCCGCCCTTGCGGGAGTGGCGCCGATCGTTTCGGCGGAAGAGCCGCAGTCAGGCCCAGCTGCGATCGAGGTGCGCGCGAGCGAGGTATACGAATCGGCTGAGGTAATTGCCTGTATGGAGGCGGTCACTTCTGCAGGAATCGCCCTGGCACAGGCCGTGACGGCTCTGCGGGCTGCTGCGCGTGACGTAGGGGTCGACACGTACGCCGCTTCGCGGCACCGTCTGAGGGGCGTCCGTGCCGCTGTTCCGCAGAATACCGACCGTCGAATCCCCGGCCCCGATATCTACGATCCTTTCTGGGACGACCCTGTCGGCAAATACCTCATCCAGGCCAGCTACCACCTGGCTGGCCTGCGAGGCATCGAGACGTCGCGACTCTGGGGCGTCGTCGAGGCGAGCTGGGAGGATCACCGCCACCAGGACGGCGAGTACACGCTGGACGAGGCGCACATCGCAGAGGCGATCGTGCGGTTCGAGCCAGGCGTCGACTATGACCGTTTCCGCGCCTATATGCACGTGATGCGTGTGCACGCGACCGAGCGGAACTACGCGGAAGCGCGTGAACCCTCTCTCCGGACTGAGCGCGAGGCTGCCGAGCGAGCTGAGCGCGAGGCTGCCATGCAGAAACTGGAGGCCGACCGGGAGGCACGGGCCCGGGCGCAGGAAGCGCGCGCTGCTGCTGCCGAGCGGAAGGCTAGGACCGGCCAAGCCGCCAAAGCCGGGGCCGTCAAACCGAAGGATGTGTTCTACGTCGTGACGGGCACAGACCGGGTGACCGGCAAGCCGGGGGTCAAGTTCGGCATCAGCAATGGGGACGGAGAGGTCCGGCTGTCGCGGCACGCCCGCGACGGCTACAACACCCGACATCGGCTCTTCACCGGCCTTCCTGAGGGGGCTGCCCGGGAGGCGGAGAACGGGATGCTGGCGCGCCTCAAAGGTGCAGGCCACAAGCCGCTGCACGGGCGCGAGTATTACCCGCAGGCCGCCCTTGGACTGATTCTGGACTCGCTCGATGGGGACCTGACCCCTACTGCCGACTCCGTGGACAAGGAAGTCAAGGCATTGACGGGCTGACCGCATGCACCAACGGCAAGTTGGAAGGTCCGACATGACCGACCAGTCCCCCGACCTCCGCGAGACAGTCCGGGCCCGTTACGCGGCCTCCGCTCTGAAGGTCACCGAGGGCGGGACTGCTTGCTGCGGACCGGCGCCGGTGGAGATCGACGAAAACTTCGGCTCCACCCTCTACAGCGGCGGTGAGACCGACGAGCTTGCGGCCGGCGCCATCGCGGCGTCGCTCAGCTGCGGCAGTTCCACGGCGGTCGCCGACATGAACGAAGGCGAGCGCGTCCTAGAAAGTTGCCCACACCTGTGGACACAGTGTGGATCATGACCTCGCGAACCGCCCCGCCGACAAGCGGGCCGGGTTCGCCCGCTGGCTCGGTGGGCGGGACTGCACCGACTGCTGGAAGGCCGCCCGCGACGCCGACACCGCATCCAAGGAGCAGTGGCTCACCGCCAAGCGCGCCGAGGAGCAGCAGGCTGCCGCCGAGTGGGCCGCAGGCTTCGACATGCCGCCGCTGGAAGACCCCGAGAAGGCTCTCGACTGGGGTGAGCGTTCCCGACACCAGCTGATGATCGCCGCGCACACCGCGCTAGACGGTGTCCCGTAAATTCTCAGGGACGTGTCGGCTGACCTGCTTGTTTGCTCGTCATCCGGTGAGGGTGAGGTTGTGCAGGCGGGCGATGCCGAGCATGGCGCGGTGGACGCCGTCGTCTCTGAGGCGGCAGTCGCGCAGGATCTTCCAGGTCTTCATGCGGGCGAAGGTGTGCTCGACGCGGGCGCGGACCCGGCGGTGGGAGGCGTTGTGCTCTTCCTTCCAGGCGGGCAGGTCCTCGTCCTGGTGCCGGCGGTAGTGCGGGATGGTCAGGCCGGTGCCGCGGTAGCCGCCGTCGGCGATCACTGTGGGGGTGGTGCCGACGGCGTCCTTGGCGCCGGATTCTTCCCAGGCCCGGCAGTCGTTGCGGTTGCCCGGCAGCGGCTTGCCGACGGCGACGACCAGGCGGGTGTCGGCATCGATGACGACCTGGTGGTTGGTGGAGTAGCGGTAGTTCTTGCTGGAGGCGGCCACGTTCCGGTCGCGGGTGGGGACCAGGGTGCCGTCCACGATGAGCACGGTGTTCTTGCGGTACCGCTTGCGGGGCTGGAGCGCGAGGGCCGGACCGAGGTGGTCGACGATCCGGTCGGCGGCCGACTTGGAGATCCCGAAGAGCGGGGCGAGCTGGCGCAGGGTGAGGTTGGTGGGCCAGTACGCGGCCACCAGCAGCACCCGGTCCTCCAACGGAAGCGACCACGGCCGGCCCCGGCGCACCGGGTCCGCTCCTTCCCGCCGCAGCGCGGTGACCAGCTTGGCGAACTGCCGCGGGCTCAGCCCGGTGAACGGGGCTATCCAGGACGGCTCCGACGCCGTGATCACACCAGCCACAACAAGATCATCTCATCCATGACCAGCAGTTACGGGACACCGTCTAGTCGTCGAAGGCTTCCCTGTCAAGTTCAGCATGTTGAGGATCGATTGAAGTCCGGGCGGCGCCCGCTGGGTTGCGGTTGGATGGTGTGAGCTTCGTGCGATGTTCCCAGTCCCTAGGAGCGGTGAGCCGCGTTGAACAACTCCACCAGTTATCAGTCCAGCCCGTTTGAGGCTCTGCGCCGTGGGCGGGTGGCTGTCGACCACCACATGACGGCGATGCTGGAGGCCAGCCACATGTGGGAAGAGAAATCCGCGACCGACCTACTCCTGGCTAACTCTTTCCCCGGATCATCTTCCAGAAGTTCACCGGCAAGGAGGAGAAGGAGAACGGAGCGGACTGGCAGTGGTGGTGGGTTGATCGCGACGGAACTTGCTACGGGCTTCTCGTCCAAGCCAAGATTCTGAAGCAGGAACGCGGCGGCTGGCACGTCGACTTCAACTACAAGTCACGTGGGGATGACCGGCCTCAGATCTCCAAATTGATCAAGGCAGCAGATCGCTACGAGATCCCGGCGATTTATGTCCTCTATTGTGGCGACGTCGAGTACCGGAATGAATTGTTATGTGACCGCAAGCATGAAGGAATTCCATGCAAGGACCGTGACCGAGCGGGGGTGTCCGCCGTGTCCGCCTTGGTGGCTCAGACAGCTGTCGAGTTGTATGGGCGCGACTCCGCAGTGGCAGCGTTTCATGATGCTGCCCCGCTCGAGGATATTGCGAGCCCAGATGCCCCGGACGCTCCGATCGTGCCCTTGGCGCGGGACCTCTCGGAGGCTCTTGCTCGCTTTCTGAGGGAACCTCAGAGGGGTTCTCGGAGGGTGGCCAAGGAGTTACTCCGTCCGGTCCAGCGGATCAGGAATGGCCAGTTCGCTGGAGCTGCGGTCATGCAACGCGCCAGTGCTGTCAGTGGCGCCCTCTTCCAAGAGGTTCCCAATGACTACGGGCACTTCTCCGTCCCCTACCTCGCGCACATGCTGCGCGGGCTCCGCTCGGAAGTTCCCGAGTATGTGGCGGATGTGCTGGCGGGAAGGACCCCGCCGACGTGGGTGACGGAGAGTCTCGCTGGGATCGTCGTGATCCCCGCCGCGGATGCAGACGGCATGGCCGGGAGCGGAGAAGCTCCCGGAGACGACGGGAACGACCCTCTCGTTGGCTTGGCCAGAGTTCACGAGATCCTCCCCAGGCATCCTGGAGCGGCTGCCTGATCTCAGACAAAGTGGCCGTACGCAATGATGTTGCGCATGGACACGGAGATAACAGTGGCCCTGATTGGTGCTGCCGGTGTGTGCGGGACCATCGTGGGCACTGTCGTGGGCGCCCGGATCCAAGCACATGGTGGGCATGCCCAGGCGCAGGCTGCGCGGGATGCCGCCGATACCGCAGCCAAGTCGACGCAGCATCAGGCACTGCGTGAACTTCGCTGGCCGGCCCTTACCGCGTACCTGCGGGCGGCCAGTGAGTGTATGGAGGCGACGGAGGGGCTCCATACGCCGTCGCAATCGCGGGCGGAGGTTGAGCAGGCGTATCACGCATACGGTCTCGTTCATGCCGAAGTGGAGCTCGCCGCGCCGCCCGGAATGGACGGCGTTCTCGCCGACATGCACCGGGTGGTGCAGGGCGCTTACCACGCGGCACGGACGAGGGCGCCGACCGAGCGAGCGCTGCGTGCCTTGGACGAACTGAGCCAAGCCAGCGAGCCGTCGGCCGTGCGGGCGAAGGCGGCGCTTGCTCGGCTGTGCGCCTCAGATCCGCCGCTGTGGGATCCGCGCCGTGCAGGGGATCCTCCGCCGCAGTACGCGGAGGTCATTGAGGCTCTGTATGCAGTCCCCCAGCTCGACCGTGACCAAGTGCGACTGCTGCTCGCGAATGCGGCTGTGCCTCATGAGTATGAACGGAACCCGCGGGACAATGTGCGGAGTGCGCGTGAAGAGCGAAGGCAGCGCCGGAACAACTACCGTGATGCGCGGCGGGCATTGATCGTGGCCGCCCGGAACGCGCTCGGTACGACCGACCCCTAGACGTCATTACCGGACGGTCGGGATGTGGGCAGGCGGTGGACCCTGGCATCGGTCTGGGCGAGTTCCGCATGCAGCAGTCGGTTTTCGGCCTGGGACGTGTGAAGCGCTCTGACGAGAGCTTCGACGTCGGTTTTGAGCTGCCGGATTTCGGCAGCGTCGGTGGCACGGAGCTCCTTGAGTTTCGTGATCTGTATGCGAAGCCGCCGCTCGCTGTCGGGAACTACGCCGCGCGCACGGACCTTGGCGTAGAAGTCGTTCTTCAGGTCGGTATGCCGCTGAGTGAGCTCTTTCAGAGTGGCCACTGATCGGGTGACCGGCCAGCGTCCCGCAACGCACGAAGCTCCTGTGCCGTTGAGAGAGGTGTTCGACGTCTCAACCCATCAGCACAGGAGCCTCGTTGGTTCCCTATCCTGCCTCACTCGACCTGCCTCACGCCCTGGTCGAGTGGGTAACCATGCTCATCGTCACCCGTGAGGGTGACCGCCGCTGCAAGCTCCCGCCTCACCAGCGTGCTCTCGTCGCCCTGATCTACCTCCGCCGACACGACCCGCTCACGCAGATCGCCGCCGGCTTCGGCATATCCGTCGGCACCGCCCACGCCTACGTCACCGCCGTCGTCGGCCACCTCGCCCGCCGGGCGCCCAGACTGCTGCGGGTCCTGCGGGAAGGCGATCCCGATCACGTCCTGCTCGACGGAACGCTCGCCGAGTGCGACCGGGTCGGCGACAGCCGGGCCGACTTCTCCCACAAGCACCGCCGCCACGGCGTGAACGTGCAGGTCATCACCGATCCCGCGGGCAACCTGCTGTGGATCTCGCCCGCCCTGCCCGGCCGCACCCACGACCTGACCGCGGCCCGCACCCACCGCATCATCCGGATCTGCGAACGCCAAGGCGTGCCCGTCCTCGCCGACCGCGCCTACATCGGCGCCGGCCCATGGGTGACCACACCAATCAGACGACTTCCGCACCAGGACCTCAGCCCGACCCAGCGAACGATCAACCGGGCCCTGACATCGGCACGAGCACCCGTCGAACGAAGCGTCGCGAGACTGAAGTCCTGGTGCATCTTCCGCAGAGCTCGCTGCAGTCCCAACCGGATGACCGCCATCGCCGCCGTCCTCACCCTGGAGAGGCAATGCTGAAAGAGCTCAGTACCTACCCCCGCCGAGCAGCAAGGTCACGGTTCGCCAGGGAGCGCGCTTCAGACGGTGAGCGGCTGGGACAGAGGGCCATTGGGGAGGACCGGCATGCCTGAGACCGTGGCATCGTCACAGGAGTGTCGCCTCACGATCTCTCGACTCAAGGCCGCTTCGCTGTGGGGGGCTCTTCGCCGGGAGGGGCCCGGGCCGATCCTCATGACAACGCGCCGCACCGGACTGAGCCCGAAACGGGACCACCGGCCACTAGGCGGTGTCGTCAAAGTGTCACGCCCACATCAGCAGTGCGGCGAGGGTGACGGCTGCCTGGTAGGACTGGGCGGTCTTGCCATACCGGGTGGCGATCCCGCGCCGCTGCTTGAGTCGGTTCGGTTGGAGCACCGCTCGACCACGTTGCGGCGCTTGTGGAGCTCGGAGTCGAAGGCCAGTGAGCCGTTTCCAACTTGGCTGACGGGCTGGTCAGTTGGCGCGGAGGCGTTGTCCGAGAAGAGGTGAAGCTCCTGGTAGATGGGTTGTCGACCAAGAGCAACCTGTCCGCCCGGAGCTTCACGTGCTTGTCTACCCATCGGGGATCGATCTGTCCAGCTCGACCCTGCGGCACCTCTCCCGACTGCTGTCCACCCGGCGCCGGGAGCGGGGCACGCGGTGGCGCCGGCTGAGCGCGGACCGGCAGGCCCTGCTGGTCCTGGCCCATCTGCGGTGCGGCCACACCTACGCCCAGCTCGCGGCCGGATTCGGCGTCGGGATCGCCACCGTCTATCGCTACGTCGCCGAGGCGGTACTGGTCCTGGCCGCCGTCGCCCCGAACCTCGCCGCGGCCGCCCGCACTGCCGCGCGCAAGGCGTTCGTCATCCTGGACGGCACCCTGCTGCCCATCGACCGGATCGCCGCCGACCGCCCGTACTACTCGGGGAAGCACAAGCGCCACGGCATGAACGTACAGGTCATCGCCGACCCGTTCGGCCGTCTGCTGTGGGCCTCGCCCGCCCTGCCCGGCGCGGTCCACGACATCAAAGCCGCCCGCACCCACGGCGTCATCGAGGCGCTGGCCGAGGCCAGCGCGCGCTGCTGGGCAGACAAGGGATACCAGGGCAGGAATAGCAGGGCGCCGACGGCACCGTTCGGGTCCCGTACCGCGGCCGCTGGGACAAGCTCTCCGCGGGCCAGAAGGCCGTCAACGTCTCCCACGCCAGGATCCGCACGGTCGGCGAGCAGGTGATGGCCACCCTGAAGTCCTGGCGCCTGCTGCGCAAGCTCCGCTGCAGCACCACCCGCATCACCGACCTGGTCAAGGCCGTGCTCGCCCTTCACCTGGCGACGTCAAGCTGAGGTTGGAAAAGCCTCAGTCCACGGTGAGCTTTTTGGTCAACCTTGGCCTCCGGCTGGCTTGTCATGTGCAGGTGGTCTTGACCGGTGGGTGGGGGGCGGGTTGACTGCGGCGGTCTTTTGAAGATCGTGTGACCTTGGGGCGGGGGCGTGGGGATGGTGCGGGGGTTTTGGCGTGCGCGCGTGCGCAGACGGCGGCTGGGCCGGTCGACGAGTGGGGCGGCCGCGGCCGCGGTGATGCTCTCCGCGCTGCCAGCCCTAGCGCTGCCAGCCGTCCCGGCCCACGCCGGTGTGCCGACGGAGGCGTTGACGGAGCAGTCCGCCTCCCAGCAGGCGGCGACCTCGGGTGAGCCGGTCGAGGTGGTCGCGGCGCGGACCGAGTACTCGCAGACCATGGCCAACCCGGATGGCACGTTCACGCTGACGCAGTCGACGGAGCCGCAGCGGGCCAGGGCCGGGGACGGCACATGGCGGGACATCGACATCACGCTGGAGAAACGTTCCGACGGCAGAATCGGACCGAGGGCGGCCGTGGTGGATCTGTCGTTCTCCGGCGGGGGCAGCGGCGCGCAGATGCTGAGCCTGGGCCTGGGCGGGCAGCGACTGAAGCTGGGATGGCCCGCCGCGCTGCCCGCGCCGGTGCTGGACGGGGCGACCGCGACCTACCCGGATGTCCTGGAGGGCGTGGATCTGCAGCTGACCGCGACGGCCGAGGGCTACCGCGAGGTGCTGGTGGTCAAGACCGCGCAGGCGGCCGCCAACCCGGCGCTAGAGGAGATCACCCTCACCGCCGCGGGCGAGGGACTGAGCGTGGTGCCCGGCGAGGGCGGCGGCCTGCGGGCGGTGGACGCGGACGGCAACCCCGTCTTCCGCGGGGCAGCCGGCCAGATGTGGGACTCGGCCGGCGACGGCGCGGTGGGCCCGCAGACGCAACTGCTGCCGACTTCCACCAGAACCACCCAAGACACCGCAGACGGCAGCAGCCCTGCGGCGGAGCCCGGCGAAGGCGATGCCACCGCCGAACTGCCGGTGACGGTCGGCGACGGCGCCGTCTCAGTGGAGCCGGACCTGGAACTGCTGCGCGGATCGGAGACCGTCTACCCGGTGTTCATCGACCCCTCGGTGGGCCTGGGCAAGTCGGAGTGGACGAAGCTGTCCTCCGACGGGGACAAGTTCTGGAAGTTCAGCGAACCCAAGGGCGTGGGCCGCTGCGGCACCGCGGACGGCTACGCCTGCGGCTCGGGTTATGTGGACCGGATGTACTTCGAGTACGGGGCGCCGAATCTGGCCGGCAAGCACGTGTTGGACGCCACCTTCCGCGCGTATGAGACCTGGTCGTTCAACTGCACCCCCTATTGGGTGGATCTGGAGCGCACCGACAACATCTCCGAAGGCACCCGCTGGCCGGGCCCGAAGCAGCTGGACCAGATGGGCGACCGCTACGTCTCCGCCGGCCGCGGCAGCCTGTGCAGCCCCGAGCAGCCCGACAGCTGGATCGAGTTCAACGACAATCCCGAAGAGACCGACGAGAACCTCACCTCCACCGTGCGAGCGCTGGCGGACGGCAAGATCTCCCGACTGACGCTGATGCTGCGGGCCAAGGACGAGAGCGAGCCCCGGGCGTGGAAGCGGTTCGCGCCCAACGCCGAGCTGAAGGTCTGGTACGTCCACAGGCCCGGGGTGCCTGCATCGGTCGGCGCGATCCCCGGCACGGGTACCAGGGCCTACTGCCGCGCCTCTTCCGATCCGCTGACGGTGACGGTGGACACCCCCACGCTGCAGGCGAGCGTGCAGACCAAGGTTGAAGCCCACGAGGGTGAGGAAGAGGGCTATCTGCAGGCCGAGTTCGTGATGCAGCGCAGCAGCACCGGCACGACCTCGGGTACCTGGTCACAGGTGTGGAGCGGCTACAAGCCCGACACCGGGTGGCACCCGGACGGCACGCTGGAGAAGATCACCACCTCCAAGCTGGCTGACGGCGGGCTGTACCGGTTCCGGGCGCGAACCCAGTCGCACTGGAGCTACAGCGGCAAGTCCGGTGATCTGTTCTCCCCCTACTCCTCCTGGTGTTACCTGAGAATCGACACCCTGGCCCCGCGGATCCCGGTCATCACCTCCGGCGGCCCCTACCTGGAGTGCACCACCAACCTCTGCAACCCGTACGGCGGCCCCGGAAAACCGGGCACCTTCACCTTCAAGCCGAACGCGGCCGACAACGACATACGGGCCTACCGATGGCGGCTGCTGTCCAGCGACGCCGCCGCGACCAAGCAGGTGAACGCCACAAGCGTCAACGCCCCGGTGACCGTGAAGGACGTGGTACCAGGCCTGTCGGGCACACAGACGCTGTCGGTAGAAGCCAGCGATCTCCAGCTCGGCAAGGACGGCCGGGTGCGGTGGGGGCCGCCACAGGAGTTCACCTTCAAGGTGGAACTTGCCTCAGGCCCGACGGGGCGGTGGCGCTTCGACGACGGCGCACCGGGATCGGGCGTGACCCTGGCCAAGGACACCGGCGAAGTCGGCGTACGCCATGACGCGGTGCTGCGGGACGAGGCCGGAACCGGCTGGTCGACCCTGGGACGTCGCGGAGCAGGCGATTACTCCCTGTGGCTGAACGACAGCTCCAGCAATCCCGACCTACGAGGCTACGCCTCCACCGACGGCGTGGCGGTCAACACCGAAGGCTCGTTCACAGTGTCCGCCTGGGTCTACCTGACGGACGCGTCAGCCAACCGCGTGGTCCTCTCAGCCCCGGGCGATTACGGGTCGGCGTTCACCCTGTACTACTCCTCTCACTACAAGAAGTGGGTCTTTAATAGGACCGACCAGGACAAGAACGGCCCCGTGTACCTGCGCTCATTGGCAGACGCCTCGGAACCGCCGGTGCGGGTATGGACCCACCTGGCCGGCGTCTTCAACACCCACGGGAACGCGGACAAGAGCAACGACACCATCCAGCTGTTCGTCAACGGCCAGCCGCAGGGCGAGCCGCTGGTACTGGCCAAGGCCGCCTCCACCTACACCCCCTGGGCGGGCAACAGGAACCTGCAGATCGGCCGGTCGAAGGTCGGGGGCACCTACGGCGAGTACTTCCGCGGCCGCATCGACGAGGTCGCCGTCTGGCAGGAGCACCACGAACCAGAGCAGGTTCTAGGCGAGTACCGGCTGACGAAGGACGGTGTGCCGACCAACGAACTGGTCGCGCACTGGGACGCCACCACCTCCCCAGCCGGAGGAACCCAAATCGTCGAGAGCCCGGAGGACCCGGACAACCCGGCCAATACCGCCTTCCCCTACCGCAACGGCCCGCTCACCCTGTCGGGCACGGGAGCGACGCTGGCCGGCGAGGACGCCACCGCGCTGGTGCTGAACGGCACCTCCGGCTACGCCTCGACCGGGGGGCCGATGGTCGATGAGACCGGCTCGTTCACCGTGTCCGCCCGGGTACGGCTGAACAAGGACCTGCTGGCCGCCAAACCGGCCGGCTACCGCGGGCTGGTCGCCGCGCAGGCCACACCGGCCGGCAAGGAATCCTCCTGGGCCTTGTGGGTGGAGAAGTACGGCCAAGACCTCTACCTGTGGAAGTTCGGCCGGGTGGCTGTCGACGCAAACGGCACAGTCCTCGACACCGCGACCGCAGCCGCCCAGGACCCCATCGGTGCGCACGAGTGGGACACCTGGATCGATGTGACCGGAGTCTTTGATGCCACCGCCGCCTTCACCGACGACAGCGGCCAGCAGCGATTCGGCGTGGCGCAGCTCTTCGTCGGCCAGTTCGCCTACCAGGGTGAAGAAGACCCCGGCCTTGCCATACCCCAGCAGGGCAGCGGAACCCTCTCCGCCGGCCGGGGCTCCAGCGGCGGAACCACAGGCCACCACCTGCCGGGCGACCTGGCGAAGCTGCGCCTGTGGGTCGGAGCGATGACTCCTGACCAGGTGACTTCTCAAATCGCACAGCCAGCGGCGTAGCCGCCCCAGGCGGAGGCAGCAGCCCCGCACTCACTCCTTCCTTTCAGACCTTCGACAGCGTGCGGCCGCCTGTCTCTGGGCGGCCGCACGCGAGGGAGATACGTGATGAACCAGTTCGGGGCCAGCGCACCCCAACCAAGTAGCACAGCGCAGGCCAAACGCTCCTGGGTGCGGCGGATCGCGGCAGTGGCCGGGTTCGCCATGGTGCCAGGACTGCTGTCCCCGGTCGCCTTCGCCGATGCCCCCAAACCGCTGGGCGCCCCAGACCTGAACCCCCCGCGTGCTTCCAAGGTTGTGCCCCTGACCTCGAAAGTCGATAAGGAAACAGCCCGCATCATGGCTGAATCCGAGGCCGCCACCCTGGACGCGGCCAAACGGGCGCGCACCGACCAGCAGCGGCCGGTGACCTGGCCCCACAGCAGCCAGGAAACCCTGACACTCGGCGCCGACGGACAGGACACGGCGAAGCCAGGCGCCCTGCCGGTGACCCTGGCCGCACCGAAGCAGACCAAGGGACGACAGAAGGCACGGACTGCCCAGGCTGTCACCGTCAAGGTCCTGGGCCAGAAGCAGGCGAGGAAGCTTGGAGTCAAGGGCGTCGTCCTCACCGTCACCGGCCCCGCCACAGGTGGCGCCGCCCGGGTAGGAATCGACTACTCGGCCTTCGCGTCTGCCTACGGCGGCGACTGGGCCGGCCGCCTGCAGATCCAGCGGCTGCCCGACTGCGCCCTGGACGCCCCGGGGAAAGCCGCGTGCCGCACCCGCACCTCGCTGCGTTTCACCAACGATCGTGAGCGCGAGCGACTGAACACCCAGCTGACCTTCGCCACCGCACCCGCCAGGACCGCGTCCGCGGGGGAGACGATGGTGCTGGCCCTGGCGGCTGGCGCCAAGTCCGGCAGTGGTACCTACAAGGCCACCCCGCTGGCCGCATCATCCACTTGGGAAGCCGGCGGATCATCCGGCTCCTTCACCTGGTCCTACCCGCTGCGCACCCCGCCCGCCGCAGCCGGGCCGCAGCCGGACCTGGCCCTCTCCTACGACTCCGGCAGAGTCGACGGCCGCACCGCCAACACCAACAACCAGACCACTGCGGTCGGCGAAGGATTCGAACTCACCTCCTCCTACATCGAGCGCAAGTACGGCTCCTGTGACGACGACGGCCAGACCGGCAAGTTCGACCTGTGCTGGAAGTACGACAACGCCTCCCTGGTACTCAACGGCCAGGCCACCGAACTGGTCAAGGACGACACGTCGGGCAAGTGGCGCCTGAAGAACGACGACGCCTCGACCGTCATTCACGGCACCGGTGCCGACAACGGCGACGGGGGCGATTCCGGTATCGATGGCGAAGGCGAGCACTGGACCGTCATCAAAGGCGACGGCACCAAGTACGTCTTCGGTCTGAATAAGCTCGACGGCGCCGGCGCGGAGGACCGCACCAACTCGGTGTGGACCGTGCCCGTCTTCGGCGACGATTCCGGCGAACCCGGCTACACCGGCGGCACATCGTTCTCCGGCCGGGACAAGAAGCAGGCCTGGCGGTGGAACCTCGACTACATCGAGGACACCCACGGCAACGCTATGTCCTACTGGTACACCGCCGAAGGCAACAACTACGACAAACTCGGCGATGACACCACCGGCACTGGCTACACCCGCGGCGGATACCTCAGAGAGATCCGCTACGGCCAGCGCGCCGGAGCCATGTTCTCCGCCACACCGGAAGCCTCTAACAAGGTCGTCTTCACCTACTCAGAGCGCTGCATCGCCTCCGGCACCGGTTGCGACTCCCTGACTGAGGACACCAAGAACAACTGGCCGGATGTCCCCTTCGATGCGATATGCAAAGACGGCGACAAGTGCACCGGCAGCTCCACGCCTTCTTTCTTCACCCGTAAGCGGCTGACCGGCATTACCACCTACGCCTGGAACGCAGCCGCCACCACACCGGCTCATCAGGCAGTGGACCACTGGGCGCTGAAGCACCTCTACCTGGACCCGGGCGACACCGGTGACTCCCACGACCAGTCACTGTGGCTGGACGAGATCAGGCACACCGGCAAGCACGGCACCGACCTCGCCCTGGACCCGGTGAAGTTCACCCACGTCTTCCTGCCCAACCGAGTCGACGGCGCCACCGACGACATCATCTCCCTCGATAAACCGCGCCTGCGCACCATCACTTCCGAGACCGGCGCCAAGACGATCGTCAGCTACGCCGAGGCCGATTGCGTGGCTGGACAGACCATGCCCAAGGTGGACCAGAACACCCGCCGCTGTTACCCGGTCTACTGGTCCCCCAACGGAGCTAGCGAATCGCAACTGGACTGGTTCCAGAAGTACCCGGTCACCTCCGTCTCCACCGTTGCCACCCACGGCGGCTCCGAAGCCGTGCAGCACACCTACCGGTACGAGGGCGGTGGTGCCTGGCATTACAACGACGACCCGATGACCCCGGCCAGGGAACGCACCTGGTCCATCTGGCGCGGCTTCGGCAAGGTCACCCACCTCGTCGGCGACCAAGACAGCACACAACTGAAGACCACCAAGGTCTACCTGCGCGGCATGAACGGCGACCGTGTCCTGGGTGCGGACGGCAAACTCGCCCCTGACAGTCGTAAGACGGTCACGGTCACTGGCGTCAAGGCTCCCGAAATCACCGACTCCGACCAGTACGCGGGCTTCATCCGCGAGAGCGTCACCTACAACGGCACCGCAGAGGTCTCCGGCACCATCAACGACCCGTGGTCGAAGCGGACCGCCACCCAACACAAGTCCTACGCCGACATTGAGGCGTACTACGTCCGCACCGGCGCCACCCACACACGTACCAACATCACCAGCGCCATCACCCCCTACGACCGGGTCCGGTCTGTCGTGACCACCTACGACGCTTACGGCATGCCCGCCACCGTCGAGGACAAGGGCGACAGCGCCATCACTGGCGACGAGCGCTGCACCCGCACCTGGTACGCCCGTAACGACGCAGTCGGCATCAATTCGCTGATCTCCCGCACCCGCGTCACCGCCAAACCCTGCGCCATCACCGGCGACGCCCTCGACCTGCCTGCGGACTCCAACCGCCCTGGCGACGTTATCTCAGACACGGCAACCGCCTACGACACCACCACCTGGTCCTCCACCCAGACACCCACCAAGGGCGAACCGCAGTGGACCGGCCGGGCCAAGGGCTACACCACCGCCAACAACCCCATCTGGCAGAAGGTCGCCACCACCACCTACGACAGCCTCGGCCGGCCGCTGACGGTCAAGGACATAAACGGCCGCACCACCGCGACGACGACCTACACGCCAGCGGCGGCAGGACCCTTGACCTCCACCACGGTCGAGAACGCCAAGCAGCACACGACGACCACCACGGTGGACTTCGCCACCGGCGCTCTTCTCAAGACCGTCGACACCAACGACAGGATCACCGAATCCGAGTACGACGCCCTCGGCCGGGTCATTAAAGTCTGGCTACCTAACCGCCTCAAAGCTCTGAACAAGACCCCTAACTACATATATGCCTACAAGGTCACCAGCTCCGACCTCTCCTGGATCGCCACCAACACCCTCAAGGGCGACGGATCCGGCTACAACACGACCTACGAGTTCTACGACTCCCTACTCCGCAGCCGTCAGACACAGACCCCCACCCCCGTCGGTGGACGGCTGGTGTCCCTGACGCTGTACGACGACCGCGGCCTCGCCGTCAGCAGCCAGGGCGATATCTGGGACGAGCTCTCCGGCCCGTCCAGCACCATCGTGCAGACCGAAGGCGGCCAGGCCCCCGTACAGACCGACACCACCTATGACGGCGCGGGCCGGGCAACCAAGCAGGTCACCAAGAACTACAACGTCACCCGCTGGACCACCACTACCGCCTACACCGGCGACACCGTCACCACCACCGCACCGACTGGCGGCCAGGCCACCGCAGTGGTGACCAACGCCCTCGGCCAGATGACCGAGAGCCGCCAGTACGGCGGACCGCAGCCGACCGGCACCGACTACACCACCACCAAATACACCTACACACCCGCCGGCCAGCAGGAAACCATCACCGGACCTGACCAGGCCAAGTGGTCCTACACCTACGACCTGTTCGGCCGCCAGGACAGCGCCACCGACCCGGACAAGGGCACCAGCCGCACCTTCTACGACGATCTCGACCGCGTCGACTACACCTTCGACGCCGAGAACAACAAGCTCCTCTACGGATACGACGAACTCAACCGCAAGACAGGCCTTTGGCAGACGGACAGAACCGACGCCAACAAGCTCGCCGCCTGGACCTTTGACACCCTGTACAAGGGCCAGCAGGACACCGCCGTACGCTACGACGGCGGCCTGACCGGCAAGGCCTACACCCGGAAGGCAACAGCTTACGACAGTCTCTACCAGGTCACCGGCAGCCAACTGATCCTGCCCGACACCGACCCCTTGGTCGCCGCCGGTGTCCCCAAGGCCCTGTCCTTCTCCACCGGCTACCGCCTTGACGGCACCGTTAGCCAGGCTACTCAGCCCGCCGTCGGCGGCCTTCCGCTCGAAACCGTTCGCTATACCTACAACGCCACCGGCCAGCAGTTGACCGCTGATGGCACCACCGGTTACCTCCACGGCGCCGTCTTCTCCCCTCAAGGGGACCTGCGGCAGCTGACGCTGGGCAAAAGCGGTGAGCAAACAGCGAAGAAGGCCTACCTCAACTGGGACTACCAACCGGGTACGCGCCGACTGACCCGCGCCTACGTCACCGATGACTTCCACGGTTATATGCCGCAGGAGCTGAAGTTCACCCAGGACGACGCCGGCAACGTCACCTCCATCTTCGATGCAGCAACCCAAGGCGGCACCGCCAAGCCCGACTACCAGTGCTTCGCCTACGACGGCCACCGCCGTCTGGCCGAGGCTTGGACCCCCAAGGCAGCGGATTGCTCCATCTCCGGTCGCACCACCGCCAACCTCGACGGAGCCGCCCCGTACTGGACCTCCTACACCTACAACATCGCAGGTCAGCGCAAGACCGAGACCCAGCACACCGCCCTCGGCGACAGCACCACGACCTACACCTACAACGACCCTGCCGACACCAAGCCTCACACCCTCGACGAGACCACCGGGGCCAAGGCCGGTACCTACCGCTACGACGCCGCCGGCAACACCGAGTCCCGTCCTGGAGCAACCGCTCAGCAGACCCTGCTTTGGAACAGCGAAGGCAAGCTCACCAGACTCACCGAGAACACCAAGGCAACCGACTACCTTTATGACGCGGACGGCGAACTCCTCATCCGCCGCGCCACAGGCGACGGCGACACGATCCTCTACCTCGGAGGCACGGAAGTCCGCCTGACCGTCAAGGGAACCGCCAAGACTCTCACTGGCACCCGCTATTACACCGCCAATAGCCAGACCATCGCTGTCCGCACTGCTACTGCAGGTTCCTCTGGCACCAAGTTCAACTTTCTCGCTGCCGACCACCATGGCACCAGCAGCATCGCATTGGACGCCGATACCTACGCTGTCACCAAGCGCTACACCACACCCTTCGGCGCACCCCGCGGCCCTAAAGCCGCTATTTGGCCTGACGACAAGGCATTCCTCGGCAAACCCGCTGACACATCCACCGGTCTAACTCATATCGGGGCTCGCCAATACGATCCCGCTGTCGGCCAGTTCATCAGCGTCGACCCCCTGCTTGAGCTCGACAAGCCTCAAACACTCAACGGCTACAGCTACAGCATCAACAACCCCATAACCTTCTCCGACCCGACCGGCCTCGGTCTCGACTGTGGCCGAAGCGGCAGAGAAGCTTGCCCCGACGACGGCGACCCCATGCCCGAACCTGCCCACCACGGTGGGAACGGGCTCACTTTTGGAAACGCACCGCCTCCACCGCCTCACCCCATCAACTCTTGGCCGCAGCCAACGATCGTGAAGGAAAAGCCCAAGAAGGGCCCTAGGGATACCAGTGCGGTATGCGAAGCCCTGGGATTCTTTGCAGGAGCATGCTCGACTTATGGGGAAATGACCTATGGAGCGCTAAGCAACATCGCACACACGGCCGAACTAGGTGGCTGGCTATTCGACAGCGACTGCTGGGATGGAGGCGCAGGCGCCCCAGGATGCGACTACGGGACCCAGTTTGACGAGTGGGTAGAAGGTCTGGGATACGACACCTCCAGCGGCTACTACCAGACTCCAGCCGCCCTGGCGGCAATAATTGGGCACAAGCCAAGCTCATCTTCGCCTCGCCCTGGAAAAGGTTCTCCCGACATCGGCCCTGGTTGGTTTCCGCGAGGATCCGGAAAGATACCTAGCGGTTGGTCCGCCCCTGAGATGACCAGCAAATTCAGGAAGAATCCCAACAAACAAGGATTTACCTGGCGAGCCCCAGGGAGATCACAAGATAGTGTTCGCATAGACAAGGGGGACCCTAACTCAAAATGGGACACCCAGCGGGTTGATCATGTAGTGGTCAACTCAGGGGGTAGGATCGTCGGGCGAGGAGGGGAACTTCTCCCACCTGGGGCGAAAATAAAAGATCACCCAGTAGAGGCACACATCCCACTTAGCGAGTGGCAGACATGGAGGAGCTGGAATGCCCCCTGATGATCCGAATCTCCGAACCCCATGGCTCCGTGAACAGTTGAGTGACTGGCTGATGAAGCTAGCCGACAGGAAGTGGCAAGAGGAAAATTGGACTAAGGACTTTGAAGACTCTGAACTAGATGATGCGCTGGATTTTTTTGACGACACCGGAGTTCTCGCAAACCCTAAAGGAAGGGTGGGTTCGATCCTCGTCAGTGAAGAGGAAGCCTCGGCATTGACGACGCTGAAATCTGCGCTCGATACAGCTATCTCCATTTCAGCCTCGAGCGATACAGAAATAATCCACTCACAGGAGTGGGATAGCGTTGTTTCCGCTTCCCGTGAGGCATTGACTGTTATGGGGCATAGTTCTGCCCGCGAGGTTGGTTATTAACCTCGATCTTTCGTGAGGGTCCGCCGACAGAGTTGGCGGACCCTCACGCGTTCTGCTTCCGAACCCGGGCAGGTCGGCGGCCCGGCTGTCGCGTCGGGTGGGCGCCGGGTTCCACTGCCCCGGGTCGGGTGGTGCTGCTCGTCGGGACGGGGAATCCGCTGATCAGCCGGGGACTGCAGGAGGGCGAACCGTTCGAGGGCTCCGGTGATCATGCCGGTCCAGGGCCAGTGCAGGGTCAGCCGGAGGATGCGGCGGCGGCCGGTGGTGACCAGTTGTTCGGCCGCGGTGAACAGGCGGAACCGCAGGCGGCGGGGCTCGAAGAGGCGGACGGTGCCGGCCAGAGCGAGCATCGGCAGCCTCCCCCAGACTTCGTCCGGGGGTGCCCCCAGCCAGCAGATCGAGGGCGAGCTGGATGATCTCCAGCCAGATCCGGTTCTGGGCGGTGCGGTGCAGGGGCAGGTTGCGCAGGCCGGTGGCCCGGGCGGCGCGGATGCGGTCCTCGGCCCTCGCTCGCAGCCGGTGACGGAGCTCGAGCTCGGCGATCGGCCGGTCGGCGGTGTTGGTGGCGAAGCACGTGATCCGCATGCCGTCGGCGTCGGTGATCCGCAACTGGCCCCGGGGTGCGGTCGTTCCTTGCGGACGATCAGCCGCATGCCCGCCGGCCAGCCGTGAAGGACGTCGCCGGCCAGTTCGGCGACCCAGGCGCCGTCGCGGATCTCGCCGCCGGTCTCGGCGGCCGGCGTCCAGGCCGAGGCCGGGATCCTCAGCACATACTGGTGGATCGCGCCGGTGATCACCATGCCGACCGAGTAGGACAGCCACCGCCCGCGCCGGGCGAGCCAGGTGACGAAGGCGTGGGTGCCGCCGCCGGAGCCGCAGCGGATCAGGGTCTGCCGCCCGCGCCGGTAGGTCTTGGGCATTTGGGCCAAGGCGAGGCGGGCGGTGGTGACGTGGTCGGCGGCCGTGTTCGAGCCCGCGTTCCCCAGCCTGAGCAGGGCGGCGACCGGCTCTCCGGTGCCGCCCGAGCCGTGGTCGACGAAGGCCGTCAGCGGGTGATGGCCGTAGGTCTTCTTCCAGGTCGCTCGCGTCCTGGTTGTCGGAGTGTGCGGTCACCAAGACGCCGTCGAGGTCGACCGTGACCTGTCCGTCGGCGTCCGGGGCATTCTCCCCGGCCAACGACCAGACCCGCTGACGGACTTCGGACCGTGCGGACCGGATGGCCCGCAAGGCCTTCTCGCCGGAGGCGGCGAGGGTGTCGATCAGGCGGGAGACGGTCGGGTCGGAGGCGACCGGGCCGAAGACGGCTGGCTCGGCCCGCAGCATGGCGACGTCTGCGAGGCAGTCCCCGCCCAGTACGACCGCCAGTGCGATGTCCAGCAGGACCTTGCCCGGGTCGTGGACGGCCCGCGGTTTGCGCCACGGAGCCAGCACCTGCGATATCGCCTGGTCCAGACCGGTCTCGCGGGCTGTTTCGACCAGCAGGACCGACCCGGCCTGGGAGACCACGGCTCGGCCGTCATCCTGGACACGGACATGGGGGTAGGACCCGGTAGGCTGCTTCACCTGGAAAGCGCCTCCGACAGGAGCGGGAACAAGGACCTCAGCAATCCTCATTCTCGCTGGTCAGAGGCACTTTTCGCTTACCTGACCGCCTGTCGGACAGGCCGCTTCATGAAAGCGCGAGGTTAGGCCGTGTCTGATAATTGATCTTGTGGTGGGTCGAGGTGAGTTGACGGATGCCGCCTGGGAGCGGATAGCGCCGCTGCTGCCAGGAGCGGACGGCCGGGGGCGGCCGTGGCGGGATCATCGACAGGTGATCAACGGAGTGCTGTGGCGGCTGCGGACCGGGGTGCCCTGGCGTGACCTGCCCGAGCGCTATGGCCCGTGGCAGACGGTCTACGAGCGGTTCGCCCGCTGGGAGGCGGACGGTACCTGGGCCCGCCTGCTCCAGGAGGTCCAGGTCCGCGACGACTCGATCGGAGCGGTGGAGTGGACGGTGTCGGTGGACTCCACGGTCAACCGGGCCCACCAGCACGCCGCCGGAGCCCGCAAAAAGGGGCGGCGAGGGGGGGGACGAACTGGAAGATCTGGCACGCTCGGCGGCTGGCCAGGCGCTGGGGGGGTCCCGCGGCGGGCTGACCACCAAGGTCCACCTGGCCTGCGACGGCCGGGGCCTGCCCCTGGCCGTCCTCGTCATGCCCGGCAACGCCAACGATTCCACCGTCTTCGACGCGGTTCTGGACGCGGTGAGGGTGCCCCGAACCGGCGCCGGACGGCCCCGCCGCAGGCCCGACGCGGTCATCGCCGATAAGGCGTACTCGTCCCAGGCGATCCGCCAGTCCCCGCGGCGCAGGGGCATCCGGGCGGTGATCCCGGAGCGGGCCGATCAGAAGGCCAACCGTGTGCGGCGCGGACAGGCCGGCGGCAGACCGCCGGCCTTCGACCGCGAGCTCTGCAAGGCCCGCAACGTGGTCGAGCGCTGCTTCAGCCGCCTCAAGCAGTTCCGCGCGATCGCCACCCGCTTCGACAAACTGGCCACCCGCTACAAGGCGGGAGTCCGCTTCGCCTCACTGATCCTCTGGCTCCGCGAACCAGCCCAAGATCGTTTGCCAGACGGAGCCTAGTACTGCAACGGTGCTTGCCGTGACTGATAGCCAGGTCAGGGGATGTGTCCGCGTCGTTTGTAGTGGCTGGTGCGGGCCTGGTGTTGTCGTCTTCGGCGCCATGTCGACCAGTGCAGGATGTGCTCGACGTGTGTGGGCTGGCGGTCGGTGAGGCGGGTGATCAGCCGTCGTATCTCGGCGAGGCTGAGGTGGATGAGCTGGGAGGATCCGTTTCTGCTTTCCCGGCATCCAGCTCACGGGCTCGCAGGACGGTCAGGCAGGCGTGGGCGGCCATGGCGAGGGTCATGTGGCGGTGCCAGCCGGGGTAGCAGCGGACCTGGTAGTCGTCCAGGCCGCATTCCTGTTTCGCGCTCTGGAAGCATTCCTCGATGGCCCATCGGCTGCCCGCGATGCGGATCAGGTCATCCAGGGTGGTCTGAGCGGGGCAGTAGGCGATGTAGTACGAGATCTCCTGCGGGCGGGCGACGCTGCGGCGGGCGATCACCCAGTGACGGCGGTCGGGCCGGCGCCAGGGCCGCACCTCGACACGTGCCCAGTCGTAGATCTGCAGGCCGTGAGCCCCACTACCGCAGGAACGGCGCTTCCATTTCTGCCGGGCAAGACCGTTGAACAGGTCGTGGACGGGATGGTCGATCGCCCAGCGGGTGACCACGGTGTCGTGGCGGGTGGTGGCCATGACGTGGAAGACGTCCGCCCGCTCCAGCTCGGACCGCCATCCCTTGGAGAAGCCGTAGGTGGCATCCGCGGTCACCCACCGGAACGGGATCTTGTCCGCGATGGCGCGGCGGACCATCGCCTTGGCTATGGCCACCTTGGTCTCGAAGGCGACGTCGTCGTTGATGCCGGCCTGGCGGCACCTGTCGCGGTCGTCGGTCCAGGATGTGGGCAGATACAGACGCCGGTCGATCAGTGTCCGCCCGCGGTCGGTGGCATAGGCGAGGAAGACGCCGACCTGGCAGTTCTCCGTGCGTCCGGCGGTGCCGGAGTACTGCCGCTGCACCCCGGCCGACCGCGTCCCTTTCTTCAGGAAGCCGGTGTCGTCCACGACCAGGACGGCGTCGGGGTCGCCGAGGTTGTCGACCACGTACTGACGCACGTCGTCGAGCACCTCATCGGCGTCCCACTCAATCCGGTTCAACATCCGATGGATGCGGTCCGGGCCTGCATGGCCGGCCTCCTCCGCCAGCGTCCAGCCGTTCTTTCGCTCCAGCGGGGCTATCAGCCCGCGCATGTAGGCCAGAGCCGACTCCCGCGGCTCCGACCGGCCGAAACGATGAGCGAAACAGCCATACAGAGCATCCAGTTCACCGGCCCATATCTGCGCCTCGACCACGTCCCCACCCATGCCCAGAACAACGACAGACCCAGCCTCCCGTTACGGCAAGCACCGTTGCAGTAGTAGGCGGTGTCGTCAAAGTGTCACGCCCACATCAGCAGTGCGGCGAGGGTGACGGCTGCCTGGTAGGACTGGGCGGTCTTGCCATACCGGGTGGCGATCCCGCGCCGCTGCTTGAGTCGGTTCGGTTGGAGCACCGCTCGACCACGTTGCGGCGCTTGTGGAGCTCGGAGTCGAAGGCCAGTGGCCGTCCGCCGCGGCTGCCGCGTCGGGCCGGTTGCGGACCTGGTCGGCCCGCTCGGGGATCGTGTGCGCGATGCCCCTGCGGCGCAGCCAGGCCCGGATGGCCTTGGAGCTGTAGCCCTTGTCGCCGATGACGTGGTCCGGCCGGGTGCGGGAGCGGCCCGGGCCGGTCCGGGGCACCTGAATCGCCTCCATCACGACAGTGAATCGGGTGCAGTCGTTGGCGTTGCCGCCGGTGACCACCAGAGCCATCGGGCGGGCGGCCGCGTCGCAGGCCAGGTGGATCTTGGGGGTCAGGCCGCCCCGGGACCGGCCGAGCCCCTGGTCACGGTGCCCCCTCCGGAATTTCCACACGATCCCGTTCAGGATCCGGCGGTCGTCCAGCCGACTGTGCCCCGGCGCGGCCGGGGCAGCAACGGCCGGACGAACTCCCACTTGGCATCGGTCAGTCCATGACGACGAACCACCCGGCCATGACAAGACCCGAACCCATTTGACGACACCGCTTAGCGCGCTACGAGCCGCAACTGTCCCCGTCTAGGCAACGGTTGGCGCCTGCGGGGTGCAGAGCACCATGCAGCTGTGGGGCAGAGCCCCACAGCTGGGGCGGCAACCGTGGTCGTATCGCCACGGTTGGCCCGCGCTTCCGGTAGAAACATCTTGCTGCACATGTTCGGCCGGAAGAAGCGCGAGAAGCCCCCGCCCTGGTGGTCCCAGGCATTCCCCTTGGAGAACGCCTGGGACCACTGCGGTGCGGCGGTACGGGCGGGCATCGACCGCAGCGCGTCAGCTCGCGGCCAGCGTCACCCGCCGACTACTGCCCGAGGAGTAGCTGCGCAACGACGGAGGCCGCCGCCTGGGATGAGCGGGGGCCTTCCGTGCTGCTGCCAGTCGGGGGTGACGCTGCCGGGGGTGGGACCAGCAGGCAACGGGGCGTTTTCGATCTGCTCGCCGTAAGGAACGACTGAATTCGGCCACGTTTAGGGCTCTGTTCGGCGACCTGCAGTGCGTCCGTCCTGCCTCTTAAGACCACACAGGCATTCTGTGCACCAGTGCAAGACGGCGTAAGCAGGCTGGTCAGGGAATGCCCGCTCATGCAAACCGGCAGGTCAAGTGCCCTAACTGAGCTTGCTGACGGGTTGGGTTACCCAAATTGGCCGGTGGCGGATCTGTGCGCTAGCGGTATGTGGCCGGAACGGATCCGTTATAGCGTCCTGTCGCTGCTGTCACCGGACAGGGCGACAGTCACACCATGCGGCGCCAAAACACGTTGCCGCGCGGACGGCTCTCGGCATCATCCTGGGGGCGTCATCATGCACGGCGGCCGGGTGCTCCAACACCCGGCCGCCGCAGGAACCAGCGGGCCATCACCCGCTGATCAGTAGCTCAACCCAGTCATAGATTGGAGCTCAGTTATGAGAATACCAACCCAAATTCCGGTGAAGCCGGTTCCGTCACCTGCTGGGACGGTCAGCGGTAACCGGATTTCCGGATGGACCTCCTTCCTCGCCAGCCTGTCGATCTCGCTGCTGGCGGCCGGGGCCGCGGCGCTGATCCCCGCGCCGGAGGTCCGGCCAGCGCCGGCGCCGATGACCGTCGAGGTGCACCAGATGTGCGCGGGTGACGGTGCGGTCTGCCACTTTGAGTGGTAGCCGAACACGCGGAAAGACCCCGCCCCGGGTATCCGGGACGGGGGCCTACGTGCCCCCTCTATGGGCACTACTTCGCAGGTCAGCCCCCGCTATCCCAGTAACAGCCCCCCGCTAGCCTCGATCTTTCGTGACGGCCCGCCGACGAAGTCGGCGGGCACCTGGAGCACCCGGTTCTCGCCGCGGCGCACCGCGATGAGCTGTCCCTCCCTGACGAGCTGCCGCACGCGTGTCACCTCGACGCCGAGCCTCTCGGCGACGTCGGGGAGGGTGAGCCAGGCCGGGACGAGAGCATCGGTCTTCGCGTCAATCTCGTTCACGGCACAAGCCTGCCATCTGGCACCGACAGTCACTAGCGGGCCGCGCTCTTCAGGGGGACGGCCGGGTCGGCGGCCCGCACCGGGTCCAGGGCGGCGGCGCGTTCGATCAGCTTCCGCCCCTGGGTCAGGTCGCGCGGGCGTCCCACGGCCAGCAGGGCCCGCAGCACGCCGTCGCGCAGCCAGCACACCGACCAGGCCGCGTCCGCCGGGTCGCCGCGCCACAGCGGCTCGTCCCCGTCGGTGTGGTGGCCCGCGTACTGGACGAAGCGGCCGAACTGCTCGGACCAGAAGTACGGCACCGGGTCGTACGGCGGTGTCTCGGCCTCCCCGGCGACCAGGCCCGAGGCGACCGTGCGCGGCCCCTGGAGCGCGTTGTCCCAGTGGTGGACCGCCAGCCGCCGGCCGTAGCGGGCGGAGGGGTAGGAGGCGCAGTCGCCGACGGCGTACACGCCGGGGACCGAGGCGCGCAGCCGGTCGTCGGCGAGGACCGAGCCGTCCCGGCCCAGCGCCACGCCGGAGCCCGCCAGCCAGCCGGTGGCCGGGCGCGCGCCGATCCCGACGACGACGGCGTCCGCGGTCAGCGCCGAGTCGTCGGACAGCTCCACCTCGCACACCGGGGCGCGGGGCGTCCCCGCGGCGCGCACGGCGGTGACGGCGGTGACGGCGCATCCGGTGCGCAGCACGGCGCCCGCCTCCTCGTACCAGGCGCGCGTCCGTGCCGCGACCTCGGGCGGCAGCACGCCGGCCAGCGGCTGGTCGGCGGCCTCGACCACGGTCACCCGGCAGCCCGCCTCGCGGGCGGCGGTGGCGAACTCCGCGCCGATCCAGCCCGCCCCGACGATCACCACGTCCCGCCGCCCGGCGAGCACCGGCCGCAGCCGCTCGGCGTCGTCGAGGGTGCGCAGCAGGTACACCCCGGGGACGCCCTCGGCGCCGGGCAGGGGGACCGGCTCGGCGCCGGTGGCGACGACCAGGCGGTCGTACGCCACCGGGCCGCTCGCGGTGTCCACCTCCCGGTCGGCGGTGCGCAGGCCGGTGACGGCCACGCCCAGGCGCAGGTCCACCTCGAGCGCGCCGAAGTCGACGTCGAAGGCGGATCCGGTCGCCCTGCCCAGCAGCACGGCCTTGGACAGCGGCGGCCGGTCGTACGGCTGGTGGGGCTCGGCGCCGACCAGGGTGACCTCTCCCGGCCAGCCCTGCTCGCGCAGCTGCACCGCGGTGTGCACGCCGGCCGCCCCGGCGCCGACGACGAGGACCCGCTGCCTGCTCTGCTGCTCGGTTCGCGCGCTCACGCGATCACTGTAGGAGGTCGGGACGGCCCGCCGCGCGGCCGCGCGGCGGGCCCCGGTGAGACCCCCGCCACAGCGGCGGCCCGCCGCGGCGGGCCGCCGCCGGCCGGGCTCCCCTTCAGCCGCGGCGGGCGCGCGGATAGGGTGGCGGGCGTTCGGCGAACGAAGAACGCGCGGGAGCCCGGCGCACCGGGCTGAGAGGGAGGCTGGCGCGGCCTCCGACCGTACGAACCTGATCCGGGTCATGCCGGCGAAGGGAGGGCACGGCGCCATGCGCGTGGTGATCATCGGCGGCGGCGTCATCGGGCTGGCCACGGCCTGGCGGACCGCCCAGCGGGGAGCGGAGGTGGCGGTCGTCGACCCGGCGCCGGGCGGCGGGGCCGCCCAGGTCGCGGCCGGGATGCTGGCGGCCGTCACCGAGCTGCACTACGGCGAGGAGTCCCTGCTCGCCCTCAATCTGGCCTCGGCGCGACGCTATCCGGCCTTCACGGCCGAGCTGGAGGAGGTCTCGGGCCGGGAGACCGGCTACCGCGCCTGCGGCACCCTGGCCGTCGCGCTGGACGCGGACGACCGGGCGCATCTGCGGGAGCTGCACGCGCTCCACCGGCGCTGCGGGCTGGAGTCGGCGTGGCTGACCGGCCGGGAGTGCCGCCGCCTGGAGCCGATGCTCGCTCCCGGCGTGCGCGGCGGGCTGCGCGTGGACGGCGACCACCAGACCGACCCCCGGCGGCTGACGGCCGCCCTGCTGGCCGCCTGCGAGCGGGCCGGGGTGTCCCTCGTACGGCAGCGGGCCGAGCGGCTGCTCCTGGCCGGGGACCGGGCGGCCGGGGCGGTGCTGTCAGACGGCACCGCGCTGGAGGCCGAGCACGTGGTGCTGGCGGCGGGCGGCGAGAGCGGCCGGCTGGCGGGGGTGCCCCGGGAGGTGCTGCCGCCGGTGCGCCCGGTCAAGGGCCAGATCCTGCGGCTGCGCGTGCCCGCCGCCTACGCCCCGTTCCTCTCGCGCACCGTGCGGGCGCTGGTGCGCGGCGGCCACGTCTACCTGGTGCCGCGGACCGACGGCGAGCTGGTGCTGGGCGCGACCAGCGAGGAGCAGGGCTGGGACACCACGGTGACGGCCGGCGGCGTCTACGAGCTGCTGCGCGACGCGCACGAGCTGGTGCCCGGCATCACCGAGCTGCCGCTGGTGGAGACCCGCGCGGGCCTGCGCCCCGGCTCCCCCGACAACGCCCCGCTGCTCGGTCCGACCGCCCTGCCCGGCCTGCACCTGGCCACCGGCCACCACCGCAACGGGGTGCTGCTCGCCCCGGTCACCGGCGACGCCCTGGCCCAGGCCCTGACCACCGGAGAACTCCCCGACGAAGCGCGCCCGTTCACCCCCCGGCGCTTCGACCGAACGCTCCAGGAGAGCCCCGTATGAGCACCGGCGCCCCCCGTGCCACCGCCACCGTCACCGTCCGCGTCAACGGCGAGCCGCGCGAGGTCGCGGCCGGTCTCACCCTCGACCGGCTCGTGGCCTCCCTGACCACCGCGTCCACCGGTGTCGCCGCGGCCGTCAACGAGACCGTCGTACCGCGCGGGCAGTGGCCCGCGACACCGCTCGGCGACGGCGACCGCGTCGAGGTCCTGACCGCAGTACAGGGAGGCTGACTTCCCCATGGCCGACGACATCCTCACCATCGGCGACACCGCCTTCACCTCCCGGCTCATCATGGGCACGGGCGGCGCGCCCAGCCTGGACGTCCTGGAGCGGGCGCTGATCGCCTCCGGCACGGAGTTGACCACCGTCGCGATGCGGCGCCTGGACCCCACGGTCTCCGGCTCGGTGCTGTCGGTGCTGGAGCGGCACGGCATCCGGGTGCTGCCCAACACCGCGGGCTGCTTCACCGCCGGGGAGGCCGTGCTCACCGCCCGGCTGGCCCGCGAGGCGCTGGGCACGGACTGGATCAAGCTGGAGGTCGTCGCCGACGAGCGCACGCTGCTGCCCGACCCGGTGGAGCTGCTGGACGCCGCCGAGACGCTGGTGGACGACGGCTTCACCGTCCTGCCGTACACCAGCGACGACCCCGTCCTGGCGCGGCGGCTGGAGGACGTGGGGTGCGCGGCGATCATGCCGCTGGGCTCGCCCATCGGGTCGGGCCTGGGCATCCGCAACCCGCACAACTTCCGGCTGATCACCGAGCGGGCGTCCGTCCCGGTCATCCTGGACGCGGGCGCGGGCACCGCCTCGGACGCCGCGCTCGCCATGGAGCTGGGCTGCGCGGCGGTGATGCTGGCCTCCGCCGTCACCCGCGCCCAGGAGCCGGTGCTGATGGCCGGGGCGATGCGGCACGCGGTGGAGGCGGGGCGGCTGGCGTACCGGGCCGGGCGCATCCCGCGCCGCCACTTCGCGCTGGCGTCCTCGCCGGTGGAGGGGACGGCGGACTTCGACCCGGAGCGGCCGGCGTTCGGGTAGGCGCCGCCCGGCGGTTCCCGCTCCGCCGTCGCGCCGCGGCAGCGGTTTCGTCACCGTTCCGCTGCACTCCGGTGCGCCTGCGTCCGGTGCGGGCGGACGCGGGGACGGCGGCTCGTAGACTCTGCGCCGTGGACACGACCCTTCGGGACCCGTTGATCGGGCACGTGCTCGACGGCCGGTACCGCGTGGAGGCGCGGATCGCCGTCGGCGGCATGGCCACGGTCTACCGGGCGCTGGACACCCGGCTCGACCGGGTGCTCGCCCTGAAGGTGATGCACCCCTCCTTCGCGGCCGACGCCTCGTTCGTCGGCCGCTTCATCCGGGAGGCCAGGTCCGCCGCGCGCCTGGCCCACCCGAACGTGGTGGGGGTCTTCGACCAGGGCGAGGACGGCGGCTACGTCTACCTCGCCATGGAGTACGTCGAGGGCTGCACGCTGCGCGACGTGCTGCGCGAGCGCGGGGCGCTCCAGCCGCGCGCCGCCCTGGACGTCCTGGAGGCCGTGCTCGCCGCGCTGGGCGCGGCGCACCTGGCCGGGCTGGTGCACCGCGACGTGAAGCCGGAGAACGTCCTGATAGGGGACGACGGGCGGGTGAAGGTCGCCGACTTCGGCCTGGTGCGGGCCGTGGGCAGCCAGACCTCCGCCTCCACCGGCTCGGTGCTGGGCACCGTCTCCTACCTGGCCCCCGAGCAGATCGAGCACGGCGCCGCCGACGCCCGGGCCGACGTCTACGCCTGCGGCGTGGTGCTGTACGAGATGCTGACCGGCGCCAAGCCGCACGCCGGCGGCACCCCGGCCCAGGTGCTCTACCAGCACCTCCAGGAGGACGTACCGGCCCCGTCGGCCGCCGTGCCCGGCCTCGCCCCCGCGCTCGACGACCTGGTGGCCCGCACCGCCGCCCGCGATCCCGGGCGGCGTCCCGCCGACGCCGTGGAGCTGCTCGCCGAGGTCCGCGCCGTGCGGGAGGCGCTGACGGGCGAGCAGTTGGACGCGCTGCCCCCGGCCGCCGCCGGCCGGGACGGCTCCTCCGCTCCCGCCGGCGCCGAGGACCGCACCGCCGTCCTGCCGCGCCGCGCGCCGGAGACCCCCGGCTCCCCGGACGCCGGCCCCCTGGACCGCACCACCGTCCTGCCCGTGCCCGCGGCCGTGCGGGCGGAGCCCGGGGAGCCGGCGGGCCCGCCCGGGCCCCCCGCACGCCGCCCGCGGGGCCCCGGCCGCCGGCCGCGCCGCTCGGCGACGGCGCTGGTCACCACCGTCCTGCTGGTCCTCGGCGCGGTGCTGGGCGTCTGGTACATCAACTCCGGGCAGTTCACCAGGACCCCCGGCGTGCTCGACATGACCGAGGCCGAGGCCAAGCGGACGATCGAGGAGGCCGGGCTGGAGTGGAGGATCGTCCGGGACTACAGCGACACCGTGGAGCGGGGCCACGTCATCGGCACCGATCCCGGCCGCGGTGAGCGCATCCGCGGCAACGGCACGGTGACCGTCACCGTCTCCCAGGGCCCGGAGCGGGTCGAGGTCCCCGACGTGACGGGGGACACGCCGGCCGAGGCGCGCCGGAAGCTGAAGGCCGCCGGGCTGGAGCCCGGCATGGTGACCAGGGAGTTCTCCGAGAAGGTGGAGCGGGGCTCGGTGACCCGGACCGAGCCCGGGACGGGCAGCGTGCGCCGTCCGGGCACGGCCGTGGCGCTCGTGGTCTCCAAGGGCGCGCGGATCGAGGTGCCCGGCGTCGTCGGCGAGGCCGAGGGCACGGCGCGGCAGCGGCTGGAGGAGGCCGGGCTGAGGGTGCGGACGGCCCCGGAACGGGTGTTCTCGGAGGAGGACGAGGGCGCGGTCGCCCGGCAGTCCCCCCGCGAGGGCGCGGTGGCGGCCGAGGGCGACACCGTGACGCTCACCGTCTCCAAGGGGCCGGACATGGTCGAGGTCCCGGACGTGGAGGGGATGGGCGAGGACGAGGCCCGGCGGGCCCTGGAGGACGCGGGCTTCGAGGTGAGGGTCCGCAGGGTCTTCTTCACCGGCACCGTCTTCGACCAGTCCGTCGCCGGCGGGGAGCGGGCCCGGCGCGGCTCGTCGATCACCGTCTGGGTGCGCTGATCCGCGCACGGACGGTTGGTCGAACGGGCATCCGGTGTGAGACGGCCCATAGGATCCAGGTCACTTACGAAGTCGCATAGTGGACATTACGGCCGCCCTGAGCGGCCGTAAGCGCTGCCCCGGGATCCCTGGGAGCCGGATACCTACTACTGCGGATAGTAGGTCACACCTTTGTCCCGTTAAGTTCCGGTCGCTAACAATGCAACGGTCGCCAGCGCCGAGGAGCAGAACCCGGCGCCTCCCCGCCCGGCCCCGTGGCCGGCCCGGCTGACCCGGCTCCGCGACGCAAGCGATCGGAAGAGGTCCCCCTGCCCATGTCCGTGTTCCGCGTTCTCGACCAGTTCCGCCTGTCCGGCACCGCCCCGACCGGCACCCGCGCGTTCTCCGCCGTCGGCCTCGCCGCGGTCACCGGCGCCGCCACCCTGGCGCTCGGCTTCGCCCCGGCGGAGGCGGACCGGGCCACTGCGACGGCGGCCGACCGGCCCGCGCCCGCCTCCGCCTCCACCCCGCTTCCGGCGACCCTGGCCGCCCAGGCCGAGGAGGTCTCCGCCCGGCAGGGCGGCATCCGGGAGCAGTCCTCCAGCGCCTACCAGCAGGCCCAGGCCGACGCCCGCGAGGCCGCCGCCGAGAAGGAGGCCGCCGCGGAGCGCGACGCCGCCCGGAAGGCCGCCGCGGAGCGCGAGGCCGCCGCCCGGAAGGCCGCCCGCTCTCACGACCGCGACGGCTGGGGCGACCGCGGCAACTGGGGCGACCGCGACGGCGAGTCCCTGGAGCGGGCGTACGAGCGCGAGCGGCGCGAGGCCGTCTCCTACCCCGACAACCTCGACGGCTGGATCCGCGAGGCCCTGGCCATCATGGAGCGCGAGGGCATCCCCGGCACCTACGAGGGCATCCACCGCAACATCATGCGCGAGTCCAGCGGCAACCCGCGGGCCGTCAACAACTGGGACGTCAACGCCCGGAACGGCATACCCTCCAAGGGCCTGCTCCAGGTGATCCAGCCCACCTTCGACGCCTACCACGTCAAGGGCACCAAGTACGACCTGTACGACCCGGTGGCCAACATCGTCGCCGCGTGCAACTACGCCGCCGACCGGTACGGCTCCATGGACAACGTCGACTCGGCCTACTGACCGGCCCGGTGCGCCCCGCGCACCCCTCACGGACGGGCCTGGCACCCTCGATGTGTGAGCACCGCACCTTCCCCGCACGACGCCCCCCGCCCCCGCACCTCCCCCGCCTCCCCTTCCCCCTCTTCCGGCCCTTCCGCTCCTTCCGGCCCCCGCGCCCGCAACCCCGTCGGCAGCCACGTCGCCGTGGCCGGCGGGCTCGCCGCCAAGGGCCTGGCGTACGGCCGCGAGATCGGCGCCGAGGCCGTCCAGGTCTTCGTCGCCAATCCGCGCGGCTGGGCCACGCCGGCCGGCAACCCCCGGCAGGACGAGGCCTTCCGCGCGGCCTGCGCGGACGAGGGGATACCGGCCTACGTCCACGCCCCCTACCTGATCAACTTCGGCTCGCACACCGAGGCCACGGCCGAGCTGTCCGTGGGCTCCCTGCGGCACTCGCTGCGCCGCGCCCGGCAGATCGGCGCCCTGGGCGTGGTCGTCCACACCGGCTCGGCCACCGGCGGGCGCGACCGCGCCACGGCACTGGCCCAGGTGCGGGAGCGGATGCTGCCGCTGCTCGAGGAGCTGGACCCGGCCGGGGACTCCGGGGACCCCTGGCTGCTGCTGGAGCCCACGGCGGGCCAGGGCGCCTCGCTGTGCGCGCGGGCCGAGGACCTGGGCCCGTACTTCGACGCCCTGGACAGGCACCCGCGGCTCGGCGTCTGCCTGGACACCTGCCACGCCTTCGCCGCCGGGCACGACACGGCGGCCGAGGGGGGCATGAAGGCGCTGCTGGACGAGGTGACGGCGGTGGTGGGCGAGGGGCGCCTGCGGCTGATCCACGCCAACGACTCCAAGGACGTCGCCGGCGCGCACAGGGACCGCCACACCAACATCGGCGCGGGCCACATCGGCGCGGAGCCGTTCCGCGAGCTGTTCCGCCACCCGGCCACCGAGGGCGTTCCCCTGGTCATCGAGACGCCGGGCGGGAAGGAGGGGCACGCGGCGGACATCGCCCGGCTGAAGGGGCTCAGGGGGTGACGGAATACCCCTAGGGGGTATAGCGTTGTCTCTGTGCGGCAGACAGCCGCCCTTCCACCGACGGAGGTGCCGATCCCATGGCGTCGCAGTCGCCCCGCTCCCACGAGGGACACCGGCAGCAGACCCCGCACCGGCAGCACGTCCACCACGGCCGCGCCCCGCACGCGGGACACGAGGCGCACGGCGGGCGGCCCGCCGGCCGCGCTGGCCACACCGGCCGCGGGCCCGTCTCCTGGGCCGTGGCCGCCAGGGCCACCCTGCACTGCCTCGTCGGCTGCGCCGTCGGCGAGGTGCTGGGCATGGTCATCGGCACCGCCCTGGGCTGGCACAACGCTCCCACCATGGCGCTCGCCATCGCCCTGGCGTTCCTCTTCGGCTACAGCTTCACGCTGACGGCCGTCCTGCGGGCCGGGGTCGGCCTCCGGAACGCCCTGAAGGTCGCCCTGGCCGCCGACACCGTCTCGATCACCGTGATGGAGCTGGTCGACAACGGCGTCCTCGCCCTGACGCCGGGCGCGATGGACGCCCACCTGTCGGACGGGCTGTTCTGGGGCGCGCTGGCCTTCGCCTTCGCCGTCGCCTTCGTGGTGACGACCCCGGTCAACCGCTGGCTGATCGGCCGCGGCAGGGGCCACGCGGTGGTGCACCGGTACCACTGAGGGACGCCCCCGGGGCCGGGCGGCGGAAGCGGGCTACAGCTCGGGGCCGTCGCCCGGCTCCTCCTGGTACGAGTAGCGCTGCTCGCGCCAGGGGTCGCCGAGGTTGTGGTAGCCCCGCTCCTCCCAGAAGCCCCGGCGGTCGGCGGTCATGTACTCGACACCCCGCGCCCACTTGGGGCCCTTCCAGGCGTACAGATGGGGCACGACCAGCCGCACCGGGAAGCCGTGCTCGGCCGTGAGCGGCTCGCCGGCGCGGTGGGTGGCGAAGAGCGTGCGGTCGTCGGCGAAGTCCGCGAGCCGCAGGTTGGCGCTGTAGCCGTACTCGGCCCACACCATCACATGGGTGACGTCCGGCGCGGGCGGCGCCAGCTCGAGGACCGTGCGCGTCCGCACCCCGCCCCACTCGACGTCCAGCATGCTGAACCGGGTGACGCAGTGCAGATCGCCCACCACGGTCTCGTACGGCAGCGCCGAGAACTCCTCGTGGTTCCAGCGGTGGGTGCCGCCGTCGGCGGTGGCCCCGAAGACGCGGAACTCCCAGCGCTCGGGCCGGAACCTGGGGACCGGGCCGTAGTGCGTCACCGGCCAGCCGCGCTGGGGCCGCTGCCCCGGCGGAAGCTGCGGACGCTCCCCTTCGCGGCTTTCCGGCTGAACCATGCCTCCATGGTGACAGACCCCCGGGGGTGCCCGTGACCACGCCCGCACCGAGGGCGTACGGCGACCGCACCCGGCCCTGGACCACGCATTCCGGGCAAGCAGGTACTTACTGGACCGGACGCGGTGGCGGTGCGAGGATGCGCGCATCCGGCCAGGCCACGCGGAAGGACACGTCGGCATGCAGGGCGACCCCGAGATCATCGAGTTCCTCAACGAACAGCTCACCGCCGAGCTGACCGCGATCAACCAGTACTTCCTCCACGCGAAGCTCCAGGAGCACCACGGGTGGACGAGGCTGGCGAAGTACACGAGGGCCGAGTCCTTCGACGAGATGCGGCACGCCGAGCGGCTGACCGACCGCATCATCTTCCTGGAGGCGCTGCCCAACTACCAGCGGCTCTTCCACGTGCGGGTGGGCCAGACCGTCACCGAGATGTTCCAGGCGGACCGCCAGGTCGAGGTCGAGGCGATCGACCGGCTCCGGCGCGGCATCCAGGTGATGCGGGCCAAGGACGACATCACCTCGGCCAACATCTTCGAGTACATCCTCGCGGACGAGGAGGAGCACATCGACTACCTCGACACCCAGCTCCAGCTCATCGAGAAGCTGGGCGAGCCGCTGTACCTCGCCCAGCAGATCGAGCAGCCGGACTCGGAGTCGCACACGGGCGCGGGCTCGGCGCAGGGCTCGTACTGACCTCCGCGGGGTCCGCGGGGTCCACCGCGCCGGGCGCGGGCGTCAGGCCGCGGCGGCGGTCCGCGCGGGTGCGGCCGGCGCGGCCGGCGCGGCCGGCGCGGCGGAGAGGGCGGTTCCGGCCGCGGAGGCGGCGGTCTCGCGCCGCGGGCACGCGCCGCGGCCCAGCAGCCCCTGGATGCGGCGCACGCAGGAGCCGCAGTCGGTGCCGGCCCTGCTGGCGGAGGCTATCTGGCGCGGGGTGCAGGCCCCGGCCGCCGCGTGCGCGCGGATCTGCTCCTCAGTGACGCCGAAGCACGAGCAGACGTACACGCGGTCACCTCCACGAAGGGCGGGTCGGACACCCCACCCGTTTAGGTGAGGCAACCCTAACCTAACCCATGGGGAGCCCCCGGGACAGCGCCGTGGGGCGCGGATCGCTGTGATCCACGCCCCACGGTCGGGTGCCTCGGCGGGCGCCGCTCACTGGTCGCGGTACATCTCCGCCACCAGGAAGGCCAGGTCCAGCGACTGGCTGCGGTTCAGCCGCGGGTCGCAGGCGGTCTCGTAGCGCTGGTGCAGGTCGTCGACGAAGATCTCGTCACCGCCGCCCACGCACTCGGTGACGTCGTCGCCGGTCAGCTCGACGTGGATGCCGCCCGGGTGGGTGCCCAGGCCCTTGTGGACCTCGAAGAAGCCCTTGACCTCGTCCAGCACGTCGTCGAAGCGCCGCGTCTTGTGCCCGCTGGCGGCCTCGAAGGTGTTGCCGTGCATCGGGTCGCACACCCACGCCACCTGGGCGCCGGAGGCCGTGACCTTCTCCACCAGGGTGGGGAGCCTGTCGCGGACCTTGTCGGCCCCCATGCGGGTGATGAAGGTCAGCCGTCCCGGCTCGCGCTCGGGGTCCAGGCGGTCGATCAGCGTCAGGGCGTCCTCCGGCGTGGTGGACGGACCGAGCTTGACCCCGATCGGGTTGCGGACGCGGGCGGCGAACTCGATGTGCGCGCCGTCGAGCTGCCGGGTGCGCTCGCCGATCCAGACCATGTGGCCGGAGACGTCGTACAGATCGCCCGTGCGGGAGTCCACCCGCGTCAGCGCGGACTCGTAGTCGAGGATCAGGGCCTCGTGCGAGGCGTAGAACTCGACGGTCTTGAACTCCTCCGGGTCCACCCCGCAGGCGTTCATGAAGTTCAGCGCCCGGTCGATCTCCCTGGCCAGGGCCTCGTAGCGCTGGCCGGAGGGGGAGTTCTTCACGAAGTCCTGGTTCCAGGCGTGCACCTGGCGCAGGTCGGCGTAGCCGCCGGTGGTGAAGGCGCGCACCAGGTTCAGCGTCGCGGAGGACGCGTGGTACATGCGCTTGAGCCGCTCCGGGTCCGGGGTGCGGGCCTCGGGGGTGAACTCGAAGCCGTTGACGGAGTCGCCGCGGTACGAGGGCAGGGTCACCCCGTCGCGGGTCTCGGTCGGCTTCGAGCGCGGCTTGCTGTACTGCCCGGCGATCCGGCCCACCTTGACCACGGGGACGGAGCCCGCGTAGGTGAGCACCGCTCCCATCTGGAGCAGCGTCTTGAGCTTGTTCCTGATCTGCTCCGCGGAGACGGCGTCGAAGGCCTCGGCGCAGTCGCCCCCCTGGAGCAGGAACGCCTCGCCCTTGGCGACGGACGCCAGGCGGGCCCGCAGCTGGTCGCACTCACCTGCGAAGACGAGCGGCGGATAGGACTCGAGCTCGGCGATCACATCGCGCAGAGCCTCGGGGTCCGGCCAGTCGGGCTGCTGCGCCGCGGGTAGGTCTCGCCAGGTGTGGGCACCGGCGTCGGGTTTGGCGTTCACGGTCACACACCCAGATTACGGGGTGGCGTCCGGCGCCCCTCGCGTCTGCCCGATGGGTGAGACGGAACCTGCGGGCGCGGAGGGGGCGGGGGTAGGGTGCGGAGCATGTTCGCGCAGACGACCGTGCCGGCCGTGACGGCCGCAGCCTGGTGGTGGCCCGCTTCTCCGGCGGCCCACCGACGCGCGCACTGACACACGACGCGAAGGCCGCCCGAGGGGCGGCCTTCGTCGTGTGTGCCGGCAGCCGGCACACGGGCCGTTCCTCCCCGACAGGAAGGAACGAACCACCGTGAGAGACCCCGAACACGCCGCAGACACCCCGGTCACCGAGGACGCCGGACACGCCGAACACGCCGAACACGCTGCGGGCGCCCTGGTGGAGCGGCTGCTGGCCGCCGACGGCCCGCCCTTCGCCCTGCTGCTGCGGCGCACCCCCGGGCGGGACGGGCGCACCGTCGAGGTGCTGCTCGGGCCGGTCGGCGAGGTGGAGCGGCTGGCCGACATCCCCGACGGCGAGCTGGGCGTCCTCGCCCTGGTGCCGTTCCGGCAGATCCGCGAGCGCGGCTTCGACGCGGCCGACGACGGCACACCGCTGTCGGTGCTCGTGCCCTCCGAGTCCCACGAGGTGCCCCTGGACGCGCTGATGGCCGCGCTGCCCCGGCACGCGGTCCGCGTCACCGGCGGGGGCTTCGACGTCGGCGACGGCGCGTACGAGGAGATCGTGCGCCGGGTGGTCGAGGACGAGATCGGCGCCGGCGAGGGCGCCAACTTCGTCGTCCGCCGCACCTACCGGGGCACGATCGAGGGCTACGGCCGGGCCGACGCGCTGGCGCTGTTCCGGCGGCTGCTGGCCGGGGAGCGCGGCGCGTACTGGACGTACGTCGTGCACACCGGCGAGCGCACCCTGGTGGGGGCCAGTCCCGAGGTCCACGTCCGGATGACCGGCGGAACGGTGGTGATGAACCCGATCAGCGGCACCTACCGCTATCCGGACCGGGGCCCGACGGTGGAGGGGCTGCTGGCGTTCCTCGGCGACCGCAAGGAGACCGAGGAGCTGTCGATGGTCGTCGACGAGGAGCTGAAGATGATGTGCACCGTCGGCGACATGGGCGGTGTGGTGGTGGGGCCGCGGCTGAGGGAGATGGCCCATCTGGCGCACACCGAGTACGAGTTGCGCGGCCGCAGCACCCTGGACGTCCGCGAGGTGCTGCGCGAGACGATGTTCGCCGCAACCGTCACCGGCAGCCCGGTGGAGAACGCCTGCCGGGTGATCCGGCGCCACGAGCGGGGCGGGCGCGGCTACTACGCGGGCGCGCTGGCGCTGATCGGCCGCGACGGGTCGGGCCTCCAGACGCTGGACTCCCCCATCCTCATCCGCACCGCCGACGTCGACGCGGCCACCGGCGCCCTGCGGGTCCCGGTGGGCGCCACGCTGGTGCGCGCCTCCGACCCGGCGGGCGAGGTCGCCGAGACCCACGCCAAGGCGGCCGGGGTGCTGACCGCGCTGGGGGTGCGCCCCGGCCCGGCGCGGCCCGGGGAGGCCCCCGTACGGCCGGTGCTGGCGGACGACCCGCGGGTGCGGGCCGCCCTGGACGCGCGGCGCGCGGGTCTGGCCCCGTTCTGGCTGCGGATGCGGACGCCCTCCCCCGGCGCCGGGCGCGGCCCGGTCCGCGGCGAGGTGCTGGTGGTGGACGGCGAGGACACCTTCACCTCGATGCTGGCCCACCTGCTGCGCTCCACCGGCCTCGACGTGGCGGTGCGGCGGTACGACGAGCCGGGGCTGCGCGAGGCGGCGCTCGCCCACACCGGCCCGGTGGTGCTCGGTCCCGGACCCGGCGATCCGCGCGACGCCGCCGACCCCAAGGTGCGGCTGCTGCGCTCGCTCGCCGCCGAACTGCTGCGCGGCCACCGGCACGGACTGCTCGGGGTCTGCCTGGGCCACGAGCTGATCGCCGCCGAGCTGGGCCTGGAACTGGTCCGCAAGGACCGGCCGTACCAGGGCGCGCAGGAGCGGATCGACCTGTTCGGCACCGAGCGGACCGTCGGCTTCTACAACTCCTACACCGCCCGCTGCGGCGCGGAGCGGGCGGCGGAACTGGCCGGGGACGGGGTGGAGCTGAGCCGCGACCCGGTCAGCGGCGACGTCCACGCGCTGCGCGGGCCGCACTTCGCCGGGGTGCAGTTCCACCCGGAGTCGGTGCTGACGATGGAGGGGCCGGAGATCACGGCCGGGCTGCTGGCGGCCGTCCTGGTCTGAGGGCGCCCCGCCCCGGGCCGGTCCCCGCCGCCGGGGGCCGGCCCGGCCGCGGCTCAGCCGAAGAAGACGCTGGCCTCCTCGTAGAGCGCGGGGTCGACCGTCTTCAGCGTGGAGGTCGCCTCGGCCAGCCGTACGCGGGTGACCCGGGTGCCCTGCAGGGCCGTCATCGAGCCCCAGTCGCCCTCGTGCACCGCGTCGATGGCGTGCAGGCCGAAGCGGGTGGCCAGCCAGCGGTCGAACGGGCTGGGGTTGCCGCCGCGCTGGATGTAGCCGAGCACGGTGGTGCGGGACTCCTTGCCGGTGCGCCGCTCGATCTCCCTGCCCAGCCACTCGCCGACCCCGGAGAGCCGGGCGCGGGGGTCTCCGCCCGGCAGCGGCGTGGCGCCGCGGTGCAGGGTGACCTCGCCCGACTCGGGCAGGGCGCTGTCGGCGATGACGACGATCGGGGCGTAGGTGGCCCGGAAGCGGGACTCGACCCACTCGCACACCCGGTCCACGTTGAAGGGCTGCTCGGGGATGAGGATGCAGTTGGCCCCGCCGGCCAGGCCCGCGTGGAGGGCGATCCATCCGGCGCTGCGCCCCATCACCTCGACCACCAGCACCCGCTTGTGCGACTCGGCGGTGGTGTGCAGCCGGTCGATGGTCTCGGTCGCGACGCCGACGGCGGTGTCGAAGCCGACGGTGTAGTCGGTGAGGGGGATGTCGTTGTCGATGGTCTTGGGGACCCCCACCAGGGGGACGCCGTGCTCCTCGGCGAGCCGGGCCGCGATGCCGAGGGTGGCGGTCCCGCCCACGACGATCAGGGCGTCCAGCCGGTGGCGGGCGAGGGTGCCCAGGGTCCGGTCGAGCCCGTCGTCCCCCGCCAGGGGGTTGGTGCGCGAGGAGCCGAGGATGGTGCCGCCGCGCGGCAGGGTGCCGCGCACCGCGGGGATGTCGAGCGGCACGGTCTCGTCCCTCAGCACGCCGCGCCAGCCGTCGCGGAAGCCCACGAACTCGTCGCCGTACTCCTGCACCCCCTTGCGGACGATCGCGCGCAGCACCGCGTTGAGCCCGGGGCAGTCGCTGCCGCCGGTCAGCACTCCGACCCGCATGAGATTCCCTTCTCCGCCTGGTTTCCCGGTTTCCGGCCTCCTCCGGCGGGTTCCCCCGATCCCGCGGAACCACCGGCCGGCCGCCCCGGTCACGCTAGCGGCGGTACGGGCGCCGGGGACGGCGGAACGCCGGGGCGGCGGGCGCGGATCCCCGCCGCCCCGGGCGGAGCGGCGGGGCGGCGGGGCCGGGCGGGCAGGCGGGGAGGGGGGCGGCCGGGAGCGGGGCTCAGGCGTCGTCCAGCCCGCGCTCGATCGCGTAGCGCACCAGCTCCACGCGGTTGTGGAGCTGGAGCTTGCCCAGGGTGTTCTGCACGTGGTTCTGCACGGTGCGGTGCGAGATGACCAGCCGCTCGGCGATCTGCTTGTACGACAGTCCCTTGGCGACCAGCCGCAGCACCTCGGTCTCCCGCTCGGTCAGCCGGGGCGCGTCGGGCTGGTCGGGTCTGCGCGGCGCCGAGTCGCCGGCCAGCCGCCGGTACTCGCCGAGCACCAGACCGGCCAGGCCCGGGGTGAACACCGGGTCCCCGGCGGCGGTGCGGCGCACGGCGTCCAGCAGTTCCCGCGTGCTCGCCGACTTCACCAGGTAGCCCGTCGCCCCGGACTTCACCGCCTCCAGCACGTCCGCGTGCTCACCGCTCGCGGAGAGCACCAGCACCCGGGGGCCGGTGGGGCCGCCGGGGCCGGAGCCGACGAGCTGCCGGCACACCTCGACGCCCGGCAGCCCGGGCAGGTTGAGGTCGAGGACGAGGACGTCCGGTTCGACGGCCCGCGCCCGGCGCACGGCCTGGGGGCCGTCCCCGGCGGTGGCCACCACGTCGAAGCCCGCCTCGGCCAGGTCGCGGGCGACAGCGTCCCGCCACATCGGATGGTCGTCGACGACCATCACCCGCACGGTCTCCCCGCCCGGTCCGCCCGGCTCACTGGTTGTGCTGGTCATCCTTCGGCACCCTCAACTCGACTTCCGTTCCCTGTCCCGGCACCGACACCAGTTCCGCGTCGCCGCCCAGGTCCCGCAGCCGGCCGCGGATGGACAGCGCCACCCCCATGCGGCCCTCGGCCTCCGCGTCCTCCAGCCGCCCGGGCGGGATGCCGGGCCCGTCGTCCCGGACGGTCACCACCACGGCGTCCGGCTCGTCCTCCAGCAGGATCCACGCCTGCGCCTCCTCCCCCGACGGTCCTCGCGCGTGCCTGCGCACATTGTCCAGGGCGGCGCCGACCGCCGCCGTCAGCTCCCTGGCCGCCGCCGCGGGCAGCGGCACCGGGGCGCCGGGCTCGGCGAAGGACACCCTGCTGCCGGCGTACGCGGACAGCAGCGCGCGTACGTCGCAGGTCCCGTCCTCCTCCGGCGGCGGTACGGCGGCGGCGAAGGAGGCGGCGGAGGAAGGGGAGGAGGGGGATCCGGCGGCGCGGGGCGCCGGCACCTCGGGCACCACACCGCTGGAGACCAGCGTGCGCAGCGCCGCCTCCTGCTCCCCGGCCAGCCGGCCCAGTTCGGCCGCCTCGCCGCCGATGGCGGCGCCGCGCCGCTGCACCATGGCCAGCACCTGGAGCACGCTGTCGTGGATGTCGCGGGCCAGGCGCTCCCGCTCGCGGGTGGCGGCCTCGATCTGGAGCGCGCGGGCGAGGGTGCGCTCGCTGGCGCGGGCCACCTCGACGACGTAGCCGATGGCGATGCTGGCGATGCACACCAGCAGCACGTTGTGCACGGTGTCCTGCGCGAAGCCGCCCGCCGCGACCACGTTGGCGGCGCCGACCAGCAGCGAGGCGCCCGCGGCCCAGCGCCAGCCCTTCTTGATCGCGAAGCCGAGCACCGCGCCCGCCGTCCATATCGACGGCAGGGTGGGGCCGCCCGCGTCGATGCGCGCCTGGGTGTCCACCACGGGCGTCAGCAGGATGCCGGTGAGGGCGACGGCCAGCTCCACCGCCAGGAAGGGCGGTGTGCAGCGCTCGGCGGAGGACACCCGGCGGACGGTCGCCAGCGTCCACAGCGCGAGGACGGCCAGATAGGCGCCCGCGCCGAGCGGGCGGGTGTACGCGTCGTACGCGTGGACGTACAGGGCCAGCGCGTACCCCATGGTCAGCACGCGGTAGGCGGTCAGCGCGCTCCACAGCGGCTGTTCGACAGACATTCTCGCGGCCATCGCCACGCCCCCCGTCCCTCCCCCGGCGGCGGCTAGGCCGCTCTGCCGGACTCCCCGGCCCGCTCGGTCTTCTCGGCCCTGTGCCGCGCGGCCTTCTCCGCCCTCTCGGCCTTCTCCCGCTCCGCGATCTGCCGCTTGGCCGCCGTGGCGTACATGTCCACGTACTCCTGGCCGGACAGCTTCATGATCTCGTACATGACCTCGTCGGTGACCGCGCGCAGCACGAAGCGGTCGCCGTCCATGCCCCGGTAGCGGCTGAAGTCCAGCGGCTCGCCGATCCGGATGCCCGGCCGCATCAGCTTCGGGACGACCTTGCCCGGTGGCTGGATCTTCTCGGTGTCGATCATCGCGACGGGGATGACCGGCGCGCCGGTGGCCAGCGCCACCCGGGCCAGCCCGCCCGGCTTGCCGCGGTAGAGGCGGCCGTCCGGGGAACGGGTGCCCTCGGGGTAGATGCCGAACAGCTCGCCGCGCTCCAGCACCTGGATGCCGCTCCTGATCGCCGCCTCGCCCGCGCCGCGCGCACCCGAACGGTCCACCGGGAGCTGGCCGACGCCCTTGAAGAACGCGGCCGTCATCCTGCCCTTGATCCCCGGGGTGGTGAAGTACTCCGCCTTGGCGATGAAGGTGACCTTGCGCTCCAGGACGGCGGGCAGGAAGAAGGAGTCGGAGAACGACAGGTGGTTGCTCGCGAGGATGGCCGGCCCCTCGGCCGGGATGTTCTCCAGGCCCTCCACCCAGGGACGGAACGCGAGCCTGAGTCCGTTCCCGAGGGAGAGCTTCATGACGCCGTACAACAACCGAGGAACCTCCTGTGTCTGCCGGTAAGACCATATCCCGCCACCGCGGACCCCCCTCAGCCGTTCCGGCCCCGCGCGGGTCGTCCGGCCTACCCGGTCACCGCGCGCACGCGTAGGGTGGCAGCACTCCCGCCCGCCGTCCCGTCCGCTCCGGTCCCGGCCCCGGCTCCGGTCCCGACGGGGGCCGGCCGGCGGGCCGCCCACCGAGTCGACCACCGAACGGAGATCCACGGTGCCCCTGCTCCCCGGTGCCGAACCGCTGCGCCACGACGGCGGCGAGGTCGGCGTCCTGCTGTGCCACGGTTTCACCGGCTGCCCCCAGTCGATGCGCCCCTGGGCCCACTACCTGGCCGACAGGGGCCTGACCGTCTCCGTGCCGCTGCTGCCGGGACACGGCACGCGCTGGCAGGACCTGGCGGTCACCGGCTGGCAGGACTGGTACGCGACCGTCGACCACGAGCTGCGCCGGCTGGGCGAACGCTGCGAGCGGGTCTTCGTCTGCGGCCTGTCGATGGGCGGGGCGCTCGCGCTGCGGCTGGCCGCCCGGCACGGCGACGCGGTCAGCGGGGTCGTGGCGGTCAACCCGGCGGCGACCCTCCCGCGGATCCAGGGGTACGCGCTGCCGGTCCTGCGCCACCTGGTGCCCTCGACGAAGGGCATCACCAGCGACATCGCCAAGGAGGGCGTGGTGGAGGTCGGCTACGACCGGGTGCCGCTGCACGCCGCCCACTCCCTGTGGCGGTTCCTCACGGTGGTGCGCGGGGAGCTGCCCCGGGTCACCCAGCCGCTGCTGCTCCTGCACAGCCGGGTGGACAACGTCGTGTCCCCCTCGGACTCGGCGCTGATCCTGGAGAGGGTCTCCTCGCGGGACGTCACCGAGACGGTGCTGGAGCGGAGCCTGCACGTGGCCACACTGGACCACGACGCGGAGCGGATCTTCGCGGACTCGTACGGATTCATCACCCGCCTCACAGCGAGGAAGACGGCACGTGACGGAGCGTGAGCACAACCGCGGCGAGGGACCCGAGCCCCTGGACGAGGAGGCGGCCTGGGCCCAGATCGTGGCCGCCTACGGCGAGGAGCCCGCGGAGCCGCCGGGCGACGAGCGGGAACGGGAGCGGGAACGGGAGCGGGAGCGGGTCGACGGTCCGGAGGCGCGCGAGGGGCGCGAGGACTCCCCCGGCCCCGAGGCCGGGGAGCGGCCGGCGCGCAGCTTCACCGTCTACGCGGCCGGTTCCGGGCCGCGCGACTGGAGTCCGGCCGAGGCGTCCGACGGCGACCTCGGCGAGGACGACGAGGGCCACTTCGTGCCGCCGGAGCCCCCGCCGCTCCCCAAGGGCGACCTCACCAGCCGCTTCGCCTGGCTGGCGGTCCTGGGCGGCCCGCTGCTGCTGATCCTCACCATCCTGTTCCAGCAGCCGGTGACGTGGTGGATCGCCACCCTGGGCGTCGGAGGCTTCCTGGGCGGCTTCGCCACGCTGGTGACGCGGATGCGCGACGACGAGGACGACGGCTACGACGACCCGGGGCGCGGCGCGGTGGTCTGACCGGGTGCGGACCGCCCCTGGTGGGCGGCGGGGACGCGCAGGGCGGCCAGGACCGGCAGGTGGTCGGTGGCCGCCCGCAGGTCCGCGTCGGCCACGCCGGGGAGGCCGGCGGGCACGCCGCAGCCCAGCACCGTCACCGCCCCGGTGGCCAGTACGGCGTCGATGCGCTTGCGGGGCTCGCCCGCGGTCGAGGTGAGCTCGCCGCCCCACGGGCTGGTGGCCCAGCCGTCCTGGAGGACGGCGGCGAGGCGGCGGAAGGCCCGGCCGCCGGGCTCGTCGTTGAGGTCGCCGGCCACCGCCCCGGCCTCCACCCCCATGCCCGCCAGGCGGTCCAGGACCATCCCGGCCTGGGCGTACCGCTCCCGCTCGGCCAGGCTGAGGTGGCAGCAGACCACCGCCAGCCGGGCGGACGGCCCGAAGCGCAGCACCGCCGTGGCCAGGCCGCGGCGGTGCAGGCCGGGGGTGCGCGGCAGCAGGACGTCCTCGGCGCGCTCCACCGTGGCGCGCAGCGAGGACAGGATCATCGGCCCGGTGGCCGTCGCCCCGCCCGTGACGTACACCAGGCCCGTCTCGCGGGCGAGACGGGCCGCGTGCTTGCGCCAGCGGAAGAAGCGGGGGGCCTCCTGGACGCAGACGACGTCGGGCGCGCAGGCCCGGACGACCCGGGCCAGCGCGTCCGTGTCGTCGCGCAGGGAGCGGACGTTGTAGCTCAGCAGCCGGACCACGGCCGAGCCGTCGGGCTCGGTGCGGGACGCGGGCAGGTCGCCGGGCGTGTGCCCGTGTTCGGTGCCCCCGGTCGGCGTACGCACCCGCGCCCCCTCGCCGTCAGCCCTGGCGGGCCAGGTCGGCCGCGCCCACCAGACCGGCCCTGCCGCCGAGTTGGGCGGCGAGCACCTGGGCGTGCGGACGCCACTGGCCGCCCACCAGCCAGCGCCGGAAGGACTTGCGGATCGGGTCGAGGACCAGGTCGCCCTCGTCCGAGACGCCGCCGCCGACGATGAACGCGGACGGGTCGAAGAGGGAGGCCAGGTCGGCCAGGCCTGCGCCCGCCCAGCGGGCCAGCTCGCGGAAGGAGTCGACGGCCACCGGGCAGCCCTGCCGGGCGGCCTGGCTGATGTGCCGGCCCTCGATGCCCTCCGGGGTCCCGTCGCCGAGGGCGAGCAGGATCCCCGCGTTCTCGGGGGTGGCGTTGGCGCGCTGGCGGGCGTAGCGGACCAGGGCGCGGCCCGAGGCGTACTGCTCCCAGCAGCCCTGGCTCCCGCAGCCGCACAGCAGGCCGTCGGGGACGACGCGGACGTGGCCGAACTCCGCCGCGACGCCGAAGCGCCCGCGGTGGAGCTTCCCGCCGATGATGATGCCCCCGCCCAGACCGGTGCCCAGGGTGATGCACACGACGTCGTCGTGGCCCTGGCCGGCGCCGAAGCGGTACTCGCCCCAGGCGGCGGCGTTGGCGTCGTTCTCGACGACGACCGGGAGGTCGACGCGCTGCTCGACCTTGTCCTTGAGCGGCTCGTTCCGCCACTTGATGTTGGGGGCGAAGAGGACGGTGGCCCGCTTGTCGTCGACGTAGCCGGCGGCTCCGATGCCGACCGCCTCGATCTCGTGCCCGGTGCTGACGGTGCGGACCGCCTCCGCGATGGCGTCGATGACGCCGTCGGCGGTGGGCGGGGTCGGCACCGTGCTGGTCTCGAGGATCGTGCCCTCTTCGTCGACCACGCCGGCCGCGATCTTCGTACCGCCGATGTCGACGCCGATGGTGAGTCCCATGTGTCCCTCAGTTACTCGGTCGATCCCCGCTGTGCACAACCGTACCGGAGGGCGGAGGCTTGAACGGACCGACTGCGAAACCCAACCCGGTCCGTACAAGGTCTGAACGGTGGTCGAACGGACCCCGAACGGACCCCGAACTGGTTCCGAACGGGTCCCGAACGGGGCGGGGGGCCGGACCGGGCCTCAGTCGAGCTCGATCCGCTGGGATCCGGTGGGGCCGTCGTCCTCTCCGTCCCCGCCCTGCCCGTCCCCGTCCCGGCCGCGGCTCCCGTCCCGGTCCGCCGGGGCGCCCCGGTCCCCCGCGGCGTCCTCCCCGGCGCTCCCGGCGGTGCTCGCCCCGGCGCTCTTTCCGGCACTCCTCCCGGTGTCCTCTTCGGCGCGCTTCCCGGCGTCCTCCGTCCGGCCGCCGTCCGTCCCGTCGCGGGTCCAGCGCCGCTCCTGGTCCGTCACCGCGGCGCGGTAGGCGGCCAGGAGTTCGCCGCCCGCGGCCGCGAGGTGGTCGAAGACCTTCGGATTGCGTTCGACGACGGGCTCCACCACCGCTCTGGCCCGGTCCGCGAACTCGGCGAACTGCCGCGCGGCGGACCCCGTCAGCGGCACCCCGAGTTCGGCGAGCTTCCCCGTGATCGCGTCGGCGAGGCGGAGCAGTTCCTCGGCGGCGCTCCCGGGCGGGGTCCCGTACCGCTCGCGGCGGCGCTCGCGCTCGGCGGCGAGGTCCTCCTCGCAGGCGGTGGCCCAGGCGTCGGGATCGGCGTCGGGACCGGCGTCGGCGGGGCGCTCGGTGGCATCGCTCATGGCGGGCTCCTGGGGCGGTGACTGCGGTGGGAGCCGCGGCGGGCCGCGGCGGCCGGTGGCGAGCCGTCCGGGCGGACGGGCTCTCTCCCCCGACGTTACCCGAACGCCACGGTGCCGCCGGAGCCCCCGGGCGTCCCGCCGGCCCCGCGCGGGGTCACTCCCGCGCGGGCCACAGCCCGGGTTCGGGCTCGAAGCGCACCGTCAGCTCGCCCCCGGCCAGCCGGGCGCCGGCCACCGTGCAGCGGCGCAGCGCGGCGGGCAGCGGCAGCACCCTGCGGAACGGCCCGGCGGTGACGACCACCTCGTCGCCGCGGCGCACCAGGGAGAGGGTCTCGCGGGTGGCGCCGGGCAGCGGCAGCCGCCACAGCAGGACGCCCTCGTCGTCCAGCCGGTCCTCCACGGCCCACGGTCCGTCCGCGGGCGGACCGTCCACCGGGGCGGGCAGCGGCGCCCGCTCGGCCAGTTCGCCGAGGTCGGCCGGGCCCTGCGGCTCCCGGCCCAGGTGCGGCAGCTCGCACACGGCCACCGAGTCGGCCCGGAACTCGTCCAGGAGCACCTTGAGCGCCTCCTGCTGCCGGGCCGCCAGATCCGCCAGCCAGGGGTCGGGCGAGGCGGTGGGCAGCATCCGGTTGGCGACCACGGCGTCCACGGCCAGGCCGTGCAGCGCGAGTCCGGCGCGGGCGGCGCGCAGCGCCCGGGCGGCCGCGGGCCCGGGCTCGGCGACCAGCCGCACCGTCGTCCCCGGCGCCTCGATCACCGCCTGTACGGCGGCGAGTTCGCGGTCCAGCCGGCCGGCGGCCTCGTACAGCGAGCGGGCGGGCATCGGCACCCCGGCGAGCTGGGCCAGGACCGGCCGCAGCGCGCGGGCGGCCTGCCGCTCGGGCGGCAGCAGCCGCCGCAGCCAGCGCCGGGTGTGCTCGGGCGCCGCCAGGGTGCGCACCGCCTGCCCGACCGGCGGCATGTCGACCACGACGAGGTCGTGCCCCTCGGTGTCGCCGGGGTCGTGCGCGGCGCGCAGGACGCGCAGCAGGGCGAAGGCGTCGGCGCCGGGCGGCTCGGCCAGCTCGTCGTCGTCCAGCGGCTCGGCGCCCAGCAGGTCCAGGGCGGAACGGGCGCGTTCCTGGAGGGCGACGGCGCGGGCCCGGAAGTCGGCGCCGGAGTCGATGCGGGCCAGGCTCAGACCGGGCGCCACCTCGTGGGGCGCGCCGGCGCCGTACCCGTCGCCGCCGCTTCCGGCGTCCGCCCCGAACAGCGCCCCGAGCAGGGCGGGGTCCTCGGCGCTGAGCAGCAGCGTGCGGCGCCCGCGCCGGGCGGCCGCCAGCGCGGTGGCGGCGGCGACGGTGGTGCGGCCGCTGCCGCCGCCACCGGTGACCAGGACCGTGCGCACTCCCGGCGCGTCCACGGTCAGGACGCGGCGCCGCTCTCGACGCGCTTCTTCAGCCCGTCCAGAGCGCGGTCGATGATGACCTTCTCGGCCTTGCGCTTGATCATGCCGAGCATGGGGATCTTCACGTCCACGGTGAGCTGGTAGGTCACCTCGGTGCGGCCGCCTCCGTCGAGGGCCCTCAGGCGGTACGCGCCGTCCAGGGTGCGCAGCATCTGCGACCTCACCAGGGACCAGCGGACCTCCTCGGGCCCGGCCCACTCGTAGGCGAGGGTGTGCTCGTCCCGGATGGCCCCGGCGTCCAGCAGCAGCCGCACCCGCTCGGCGCGGCCCCGGTCGTCGGTGGAGAGCACCTCGGCCTCCTTAACCTCACCGGTCCACTCCGGGTAGCGCTCGAAGTCGGCGATCACCCCCATCACCTCGGCCGGTGCCGCCTCGACGATGATGCTCGACCTGGTGTGTTCGGCCATCCCTGTGGCTCCTCCGCGTTGCTGCGCCCGGCCCGTGGTCCGCTGCCGTCTGCGGGGGAAGGCTACCGCGCGCGGGCGCGGCGGCCCGCCCCGTCCCCTCGCCGCTCCGGTCACCACTCCAGGACCCACGGCCTGCCGGTGGCGCTGAAGTGGCCGACGTTCACGCACTCGGTCCGGCCGATCCGCGTGCGCCGCACCAGGGGCTGGTGGACGTGCCCGAAGAGCGCGTACGCGGGGCGCACCGCGTGGATCGCCTCCAGCAGCGCCTCGCTGCCGCGCTCGAAGCGGCGGGCGACGGTGTCGTAGCACAGCTCGGGCACCAGGGGCGGGATGTGGGAGCACAGCACGTCGACCTCGCCGAGGGCGGCGACCTTGGCCGCGTACGTCTCCTCGTCGACCTCGTAGGGCGTGCGCATCGGGGTGGGCAGCCCGCCGCCGACGAAGCCGAAGCGCAGGCCCCCGATGTCGGCCGTCCGCCCGTCCAGGACGGTGGTGCCCTCGGCCGCGTACTCGGGCCACAGGGCGGGGACGTCCACGTTGCCGTAGGTGGCGTACGTCGGGGTGGGGAAGGCCGCGAACAGCTCGGCGTACTGGCGGCGGACGGCCTCCTCCACCACCTCCGCCGTGCCGGTCCCCCCGGCCCCGCCGCCCGGGGCGACCCCGGCCCACAGGCGGGCCGACAGCTCGCGGGCCTCCTCGAAGCGGCGGGCGGTGCGCAGCTCGACGTACCGGGTGGTGTTCTCGGCCCCGAACAGGTCGGGGAAGATGCCGCGGGTGTGGTCGGCGTAGTCGATGAACAGCACGAGGTCGCCCAGGCAGACCAGCGCGTCCGCGCCGTCGCCGGCCGCGGCCAGGTCCCGGCTGTTGCCATGTACGTCGCTCACCACGTGGACTCGCATCAAGCCACCCCAAGATTCCGTGCCCCGGCGCGCGGGGGTCCGCGCGCACCCTCCGGACCTGCGTCTCCTTCGTGCCCGCCGGGGGCGTGGACTACCCTGCTGGGGACAGTCCCGTGGTGTGTGACGCACCGAACATCTCGGCGCCACCCCCTACCCCGAGCCCCGTACCGGTGGGTAACGTCCGTGGCCGTCCACCCTCAAGACCCCCCTGTCTTGGGCCAGAGCCGACGGAAGCCCGTTCCCCAGCGGATCCGTGGCGGCGCCGATGAGGAGCATCAGTTTTGCGCGAGTTCAGCCTTCCGGCCCTGTACGAGGTGCCCGCGGACGGAAATCTGACCGATCTCATCCGCCGCAATGCCGTGCAGCACCCGGACGTTCCCGTCATCGCCCGCAAGGACGCCGGGGGGAACTGGCTCGACCTGACCGCCGGGGAGTTCCTGGCGGAGGTGCGGGCGGCGGCCAGGGGCCTGATCGCCGCGGGGATCCGCCCCGGCGACCGGATCGGCCTGATGTCGCGCACCCGCTACGAGTGGACGCTGCTGGACTTCGCGGTCTGGAGCGCGGGCGCGGTGACCGTGCCCATCTACGAGACCAGTTCGCCGGAGCAGGTCCAGTGGATCCTCGGCGACTCCGGCGCGGTCGGCTGCGTCGTCGAGACCGGCGCCCACGCCGCCGCCGTGGAGTCCGTGCGCGACCGGCTCCCCGCCCTGGCCCACCTGTGGACCCTCGACGACGGCGCGGTGCAGAAACTGGTCGACTCCGGGAGCCAGATCACCGACGCGGTCCTGGACGAGCACAGCTCCGCCGCCGACGCCGACTCCCCGGCCACCATCGTCTACACCTCCGGGACCACCGGCCGGCCCAAGGGCTGCGTCCTCTCCCACCGCGCGTTCTTCGCCGACTGCGGCAACGTGGTCGAGCGGCTCAAGCCGCTGTTCGTCCCCGGCGAGGGCTCGGTGCTGCTCTTCCTGCCGGTCGCCCACGTCTTCGGCCGCATGGTGCAGCTCGCGGCCGTCATGGCGCCCATCCGCCTGGGCCTGAGCCCCGACATCAAGCACCTCACCGACGACCTGGCCGGCTTCCGCCCCACCCTGATCCTGGGCGTGCCGCGGGTGTTCGAGAAGGTCTACAACTCGGCGCGGGCCAAGGCGCGGGCCGAGGGCAAGGGGAAGATCTTCGACCGGGCCGCGGAGACCGCGATCTCCTACAGCCGCGCGCTGGACACCCCCTCCGGCCCCTCGCTGGGCCTGAGGCTGCGGCACAGACTCTTCGACAAGCTGGTCTACGGCAAGCTGCGCGCGGTCCTCGGCGGCCGGGCCACCCACGCCATCTCCGGCGGCGCCCCGCTGGGCGAGCGGCTGGGCCACTTCTACCGCGGCATCGGCTTCACCGTCCTGGAGGGCTACGGCCTCACCGAGTCCTGCGCGCCGACCGCGTTCAACCCGTACGACCGCCCGAAGATCGGCACGGTCGGGCAGCCGCTGCCGGGCTCGACGGTCCGCATCGGCGACGACGGCGAGGTGCTGCTGCGCGGCGAGCACCTCTTCAGCGGCTACTGGAACAACGAGGCCGCCACCGCCGAGGCGATGGCGGACGGCTGGTTCCACACCGGCGACATCGGCTCCCTCGACGAGGACGGCTACCTCACCATCACCGGCCGCAAGAAGGAGATCCTGGTGACGGCGGGCGGCAAGAACGTCGCCCCGGCCGTCATCGAGGACCGCATCCGGGCCCACGCCCTGGTCGCCGAGTGCATGGTGGTCGGCGACGCCCGCCCGTTCGTCGCCGCGCTGATCACGCTGGACGAGGAGTTCCTGCCCCGCTGGGCCGAGGAGCACGGCAAGTCCGGTCTGGACAGGGAGCGGCTGCTGGAGGACCCCGAGCTGCTGGCCGCCGTCCAGCGGGCGGTGGACGACGGCAACGCGGCGGTCTCCCGCGCGGAGTCGGTCCGCAGGTTCCGCCTGCTGCGGACCCAGTTCACCGAGGAGTCGGGCCATCTGACGCCCTCGATGAAGCTCAAGCGCGGCGTGGTCGCCAGGGACTTCGCGCAGGAGATCGAGGCGCTGTACGCGTAGCGCGGCGGCCGCCGCGCGAGGCCGCGCGGCCGCGGCGGGAGGTCCGCGGACTCCCCCGGCCCGGACGGAGGCTCCGTCCGGGCCGGGGGAGTCCGGCGTTCGCGCCCCGGCCGGGGCGGGCCGGAGCCCGCCGTACGGTGCCCTACAGCAGCGCCCGGAGCCGCTCCGCCAGCAGGTCCCAGCGCCAGCGCTCCTCGACCCACTCCCGGCCGCGCTCGCCCATCCGGCGGCGCAGCCCGGGGTCCTTCAGCAGGGTGACGATCCGGTCGGCCGTCTCCGCCGCCGCCTCGCCGCCGGGCGCCCCGCCGCGCACCACCCAGCCCGTCTCCCCGTCCAGCACGGCGTCGGGTGCGCCGCCGGAGTCGCCCGCGATCACCGGCAGACCGGTGGCCGACGCCTCCAGGTAGACGATGCCGAGCCCCTCGACGTCGAGCCCGCCCCGGCGGGTGCGGCAGGGCATGGCGAAGACGTCGCCCGCGCCGTAGTGGGCGGGCAGTTCCTCCCAGGGCACCGCGCCGGTGAAGCGCACCGAGCCGGCCACGCCGGTCTCCTCGGCCAGCTTCCGCAGCTCGCCGCCGTACGGGCCGCCGCCGACGATCAGCAGCACCGTCTCGGGCACCTCGGCCAGGATCGCCGGCAGGGCGCGGATGAGGGTGTCCTGGCCCTTGCGCGGCACCAGCCGCGAGACGCACACCACGACCGGCCGGTCGGCCAGGCCCAGCCGGGCGCGTACGGCGTCGCCGCCGGAGCCGGGGTGGAAGGTCTTCTCGTCGACGCCGGGCGGCAGGTGGACCATCCGGGCCGCCGCCTCGCCGGTGAGGGCCGCGGCTATCCGGGAGCGGGTGTACTCGCCGAGGTAGGTGAGGGTGTCGGTGCCCTCGCCGATGCGCCGCAGCAGCCGCCGGGCGGCGGGCAGCCGGGCCCAGCCCGCCTCGTGGCCGTGGGTGGTCGCCACCAGCCGCCGCGCCCCCGCCCGGCGCAGCGCGGGGGCCATCAGGCCGAGCGGCGCCGCCGCCCCGAACCACACCGACGCACAACCGTGTTCGCGCAGCAGCGACACCGCCCGGCGCGTCGTGCGCGGGGTCGGCAGCAGCATCGTGGTGGCGTCGCGCACGACGGTGAAGGGCTGTTCGGCGTCGAAGCGGGCGGTGGCCTCGGCGCCCTCCCGGCCGCGCTTCCAGGTCGAGGCGTAGACGACGACCCGCTCCGGGTCCAGCCGCAGCGCCATGCTGTGCAGGAACGCCTGGATGCCGCCCGGCCGGGGCGGGAAGTCGTTGGTGACGATCAGGGTCTTGTCCATCGCCGCCGACAGTACCCGCTGCCCGCCGGGGGCCGGAGCGGCACCCGGTACGGTCGGTCCATGCGCCTTCTCGTCGCGGCCTGGGCCGCCACCCGGACCGTGGTGCTCCTGTGCGTGTTCAAGGTGGTCGCGGTGCCCGGACCGGACGTCACCAGCGACGTCTCCGTGATCTACCAGGGCTGGTACCAGGTGCTGCGCACCGGCGCCTTCCCGCCGGACGACGTCACCTGGCAGTACCCGCCCGCCGCCGCGCTGGCGGTCCTCTCCCCCGCGCTGCTGCCGTTCCTGGAGTATCCGGCGGCCTTCTACGTGCTGGTCTGCGCCGCCGACGCCGCGGCGTTCGCGCTGCTGCTGTACGCCTCCCGCCGGGGGTCGGGACGCGGGCGCGCGGGGGCGTGGGTGTGGGTGGCCGGGGTGCCGCTGCTGGGCCCGACCGTGTACGCCCGCTACGACCTGATGGTCACCGCCGTCGCGGTCGCCGCGCTGCTGGTGCTGGCCCGCAGTCCGCGCGCGGCCGGTGCGCTGGCGGCCCTCGGCGCGCTGCTGAAGGTGTGGCCCGCGCTGCTGCTGGTGGGGACCCCGCGCGGGCGCGTCACCCGCGCCGCGTGGGGCGCCGCCGTGGCGGTGGCCCTCGCGCTGACCGCCGCGTTCGCCGCCGCCATGCCCGGCGCGCTGGACTTCCTCACCCACCAGCGCGACCGCGGCACCGAGGTCGAGTCGGTGGGGGCCCTGGTCTTCCACGTGGCGCGGCACTTCGGCTGGGAGGGCCGGGTGCTGCTGAACTACGGCTCGGTGGAGTTCCTGGGCCCCTACGTGGACCTGGTGAGCACCGCGGCCCTGCTGTGCACCGCCGCCGCCTTCGGCTGGCTGCTGCGGTGGCGGCTGCGCGCGGTGGAGTGGACGGCGAGCACCGCGGCGGACGCCGCGTTCGCCGCGGTGCTGCTGTTCACCGTCACCAGCCGCGTCATCAGCCCGCAGTACATGGTCTGGCTGGTGGGTCTGGCGGCGGTGTGCGTGACGCTGCGCACCGGCCGGCAGGGACTGCCCGCGCTGCTGGTGGTCGTGGCGACGGGGGTGACGCTGCTGGAGTTCCCCCTCAACTTCGGCAGCGTGGTGGCGAGCGACGCGCTGGGCGTCACGCTGCTGGTGGTGCGCAACGGGCTGCTGGTCGCCGCCGCGGTCCTGGCCTGCGCCCGGCTGTGGCGGACGACGGTGACCGAGCCCCTGCGGCGCGCGGAGGCGGCCGGCGCGGAGGAGGGGAGGGCCGGCTCGGACGGGGAGGGCGCGGCGTCCCCGGAGCGGAAGGACCTGATCGCCCGGTGAGGGGCCCGGCGGGGCTCCGGTCCGGTGAGGGGCCCGGCCTTCCGCGCTACCCCCCGCCCAGCTCCTGCCGCACGTACGCGCGCCAGCTCTCGGTGAGTTCCTCCATGCCGACGCCGAGCACCTCGCGGACCACCGGGTCCATGCCGTCGTCGCCCGCCCCGCCCGCCGCCGTGTACAGCTCGACCAGCCGCTCCTCGCCCCACCGCGCCACCACCATCCGGCACAGCAGCCAGCCGCCCTCGTAGGAGCGGGCGAGCCGGTCGGCGTCCCCGGCGAAGTCGAAGTCCTCGTCCGTCGGCAGCCGCCGGGGCGCCTCGCCCCTGCGGACGGCGTCGGTCAGCACGGGGGCGATCCGGGTGGAGGGCCGGTCGGTGCCCCGGTAGCCGACCCAGTCGGCGAAGCCCTCCGACAGCCACATCGGGGTGGACTCGGTGGTGTGCGCGCGGGTGGCCACATGGGCGACCTCGTGGGCCATCACGATCCGCCGCCCCTCCTCGCCGAGCAGCCAGTACGCCTCGGGGTTGACCACGATCCGCTCCGCGGGCGTCCTGCCCCGGCCGCCCACCTCGCCGGTGGTGACGGCGGCGATGCCCCGGTAGGAGGAGGGCGGGCCGCCCAGGAGCCCCGCCATCCGCTCCAGCGTGGCGGGCGCCTGGACCAGCACCCGGCGCGGCCAGGCGCGCGGCCAGGCGGCGCCGACCGCGGGCACCGCGCGGTCGGCGTCGTCCGCCAGCGCGCGCAGGTCGAACTCCGGGCGGCCCACCCCCAGCACCAGGCTCCGCTCGCCGCGGACGACGGTGACCCTCCCCTGCTCCCACAGCTGCTGGGTGCCGCGGCGGCCCCCGGCCGCGCCGTCGCTGTCGGAGGAGACGTACCAGCGGCCCTCCCGCTCGGTGAGGGTCAGGTACTCCACGTCCCGCACCGGCACGGGGTCGTAGCCCTCGACGCGGTAGCGCAGTTCGGCCCGCACCGCGATCCGGCGCGGCCCGGCGTCCCGGCCGTCCCCGCCCTTCCCGTCCGGGAGGGGGAAGGCCTCGTCGCCCGTGCCGGTGACGCGGTAGGACCAGTGGTCGAAGGGCAGCCGGGCGAGGTTGCCGAAGACGGTGCGCTGGCTGTCGCGGTAGCCGTCCGCGCGGGGGTCGACGGTCGCCAGGTAGGCCTCGCGGTCACCGGTGAGGACGGCCTCGGCCTGGCGGTCCAGCACCGCCTGGAGCAGCCCGCGCTCGGCGTCCCCGTCGTCCCACGGGCCCCCGCAGCCGGACGGGGACGACAGCAGCACGGCGATCAGTACCGCCAGCACCGCCAACGCGTTCCGCCACCGCCGTGTCACACCGCTGATCGTACGGGCCGGGCCGCGGGACGTGCGGGAGGCCGGTGCGCCGCGGCCGGGTCCCGGCGCGGGGGTCGGGACGGGGTTCAGGGGGCGGTGTTCAAGGGGCGGTCCTCAGGGGCGGACCACCGCGGCGACCGGCATCATCCCGACCGGGTCGTACCGCACCTGCGCCCCCGGGTGCGGGGCGTGCACGACCTGGCCGCCGCCGACGTACATCCCGACGTGGCTGGCGTCCGACCGGTAGACGACCAGGTCGCCCGGGAGCGCCCGGTCCAGCGGCACGTGCCGCCCGGCGTGGAGCTGGCCCTGCGAGGTGCGCGGCAGGGCGACGCCGGCCCGGCCGTACGCCCAGGAGGTCAGCCCCGAGCAGTCGAAGGCGTACGGTCCGGCCTGGCCCCAGGCGTACGGCGAGCCGACCGCCCCGCGCGCGGCGGCCACCGCCGCGGCGGCCCGCGCCGAGGGGACCGCGTCCGCCTCCGCCCGCGCCGCGGGGCGGTCGGCGCCGCGCGAGGCGCGCTCGCGGGCCGCGCGCTCCTCGGGCGGGAGGCTGTTGAGCAGCCGCTGGGCGGCGCCGAGCTTGCGCTGCACGGTCTCGCGGTGCCTGTTCAGGGTCGCGCGCTGGCGCCGCAGTTCGGCGAGTTTCCCGCCGGCCTCGGCGCGCTGCTGCTCCAGCGCGCGCACGGTGTTGCGGAACGCCTTGAGCCCGGCGGCCTGGCGGTCGCCGATCCGGTCCAGGGTCGCGGCCTTGGCGAGGTACTCCTCGGGTCCCTCGGAGAGGACCAGCGCGAGGGCCGGGTCCATGCCGCCGGAGCGGTACTGCGCGCTCGCCAGGGAGCCCAGCGCCCCGCGCATCCGGTTGACCCTGGCCTGGTCGCGTGCGGCGCCGTCCTGGGCCCGCTCGACCTCCTCGCGCAGGTCCTCCACGCGCTCGGAGACGGCGTTGTACCGCTCGGTGGCCCGCTCCGCCTCGGTGTAGAGCCGGTCCACGCGCGCGCTCAGCGCGGCCGGGGCCTCCTCGTCCGCGGGGTCGGCTCCCGCCGGCGCCGCCGTCAGGGACAGCGCCGCGCCCGCGGCGAGGGACAGCGCGGTGACCCGGGTGCCCAGCCCGGACGGGCCGGAGCGCGGGGCGCGCCGGCCGGAGGCGGCGCCTTCTCGGGGGCCGGGACGGCCGGAGTCCTGTCGGGGCGAACGCTGCGGGGCCACGGTGGGACCGCTCTCCCTTCCGCTGGGGGACGATGGCCGCCGACAGTAGCCGTACCGGCACGCTCGGTTCACGTACCGTCTCCCCGCCCGGCGCGCCGCGCTCCGTCCGGACGGCAGGTCAGCGGCGGGACGCGGAAGGGGGCACCGAAAAGCCTCCCCCGCCCGGATTCACCCGGACGGAGGAGGCTGGGAAGCGGAAGGGGCGGCCGGTCAGACGCGCACGCCGAACATGAACGGCATGTTGTTGATCGACTCGTAGCGCACGTTGGCGCCCGGCTTCGGGGCGTGCAGGATCTGCCCGTTGCCCGCGTAGAGGCCGACGTGGTGCAGGTCGCTGTAGAAGAAGACCAGGTCGCCGGGGGCGAGCTGGCTCATGGAGACGCGGGTGCCCGCGTTGGCCTGGGCCTGCGAGGTGCGCGGCAGGGCGACGCCGGCCTGACTGTACGCCCAGGAGGTCAGCCCGGAGCAGTCGAAGGAGCTCGGGCCGGTGGCGCCCCAGACGTAGGGGGAGCCGAGCTTGGACTGGGCCGCGCCGAGGGCGGCCGAGGCGCGCTGCGTGGCGGAGGCCGAGCTGCCGAGGTCCACGCGGGCCGAGGAGGCGCGGTTGGCGCGCTCCTCCTCCGCGGCCAGCTCGGCGCGCTCCTGCGCGGTGAGGGTGTTCAGCAGCCGCTGGGCCTCGGCGAGCTTGCCCTGGATCTTCTTCTTCTTGTCGCCGAGTTCCTTGCGGGTCTCCTCCAGGTCCTTCAGCTTGTCGGACGCCTCCTCGCGCTGCTGCGAGAGGGTCCGCTGCTTGGACTGGATCTTCTTCAGCGCGTCGGCCTGCTTGCTGCTGAGCTGGTCGAGCGCGGAGGCCTTGGCGAGGTAGCTGTCGGGGTCGGAGGAGAGGAACAGCTGCAGGGACGGGTCGACGCCGCCGCTGCGGTACTGGGCCGTGGCCATCGACCCCAGGCTGTCGCGCAGGTCGTTCAGGTCTCCCTGGCCGCGCGCGACGCTGTCCTGGAGGTTGCTGACCTGCTTCTGCAGCTTCTCCTGCTTCTCCTTGGCGCCGTTGTACTTCTCCGTGGCGTGCTCGGCCTCTTCGTAGAGCTTGTCGACCTTGGCCTTGACCTCGCTCTTGGTGGGCTTGGGCTCGGCCTGGGCCGACTGGGAGGTCAGCGCGACCGCCGCTGCTGCGGTCGCGGTGAGCACGGTCACCCGGGTGCGGTTCGGCTGCTTGGGTCGACGGTGGGACGCCACTGGGGCGAGCTCCTTCTTCCTCAGCCGCCTGCCGGGAGTGGTTGGGGGCCACCCGGCTCCGCGATGAGCGCCGCGGATTCGGCGGTTCCTCCGCTGTCACCCCGGTTGGGTGATCAACTGCGCAGAGGTTCGGGCCAGACACTAGCCATGCGCCGTGATCGCTTCAAATCCTCATAGGAAAAATCTCGCCCAGCGGCCACATCCTTTACCATCGCCCCACTGCCAGCGACCGCCGCCTGACGCTGAGTGCCGCATCCGGCGGACATTCCGGACCCGCCCGCGGGGAGGTGACGTTCCGTCAGGTGCGGCCGAGGCGCCGCAGCAGGAGCACCGAGGCCACCGGCCGGGCCCCGGCCGCGGCCACGCCGTCGGCCACCTCCCGGTCGGTGGAGACGACGACGACCGGACGGCCGGGCGGCTCGGCGCGCACCAGCCGCCGGATCAGCTCGTCGGCGGTCTGCCCGGGTTTGCTGAACAGGACCCGCACCCCCCGCGGCGGTGCCAGCAGCACCGGGGCCGCCAGTTCCGCCCCGTCGAAGACGCAGGTCACCTCGGCGCCCGTCTGGGCGGCCAGCCCCGCCAGCCCGCCCAGCAGCCGCAGCCGCTGCTTGTCCAGGGGCATCGACGGATAGCCGGTCTTGGTGACGTTGTAGCCGTCCACCACCAGATGCGCCTGGGGCAGCGCCAGCAACTGGTCGAGCAGCGCGGGGTCGTCCTCGGCCAGGGCGCGCCGCGCGACGTCCTTGGGGGTCATCCGGCCCGGCTCGACCGCGTCCACGGTCTCGGCCGGGCGGTGGGTGACGGGCGGCAGGGCCAGTTCGCGCCGCAGCCCCTGGGCGGCGTCCAGCACCGTGTCCAGCAGCAGCCGCAGGCGCATGTCCTCCACGCTGCGCCCCTCGCGCACCGCCCGGCGGCCGGCCTCCAGCGCCGACTCCGCCTCCGCCAGCCGCGACCGCAGCCGGCGCGCCTCGCTCTCGGCCGCGGTCCTCTCCGCCGCGGCGGCGGCCCGCACCTCCTCCAGCTCGGCCCGCGCCTTGCGCACCGCGGCCTCGCCGCGCTTGACGTCGCTCTGCGCACTGCGGAGCTTGCGGTGGAGGGAGTCGGCCTCCTTGCGGGCCGCCTCCAGCTCCGCGCGGAGCTGCTCGGTGTGGGCGCGTTCGGCCGCCCTGGCCTGCGCCAGTTCCTCGCGGAGCCGGGCCAGCTCCCGTTCGGCCTCCTCGCCGGCGCGCTCGGCCTGCGCCCGCTGGGCCTCCTCGCCCGCGGCGGCGACGAGCTTGACCCAGCCCTCCGGCCGCAGCACGTACGCGACCGCGGCCACGTCCACCGGATCGGCGGCCGCCGGGAACGTGCCGTCCAGGACCGCCTCGGACAGCTCCGGCAGCGCCTCGCGCAGCCGGTCGGCGATGCGCTGCCGGAAGACCGGGTCGCCCTCCAGCGAGGCGGCCATGGCGTTGCCCGCGAACTTGACCCGCCGCTGGGGGGTGAAACGGGCGTACTGCCGCAGGGGGACGGGGAGTTCGGCGACGGTGAGCCCGCCGAGCGCGTCCCCCGTCAGCGCCACCACCCGGCGGCGCACCTTCTCGGGCAGCGGGCGGTCGAGCGCCTCCTCGCCCGGATCCCCCGGTGCGCGCTCACCGCCCGTCCGTTCCACCACGGTTCACACCCGCCCGTCGTCACACCTGGGCGCCGGAACCGGGCCGGTCCACCAGCTCGACCTGGTCCACCGCGTTGCACCAGCGACAGCGCACCGACTCGATCGTCTCACTGAGCACCTCGCGCTCCTCGACCTCCGGCTTCCCGGCCAGGTCCAGATGGACGTACTCCACCACCTTGCTGGAGCGCGTCACGTCGAAGCGGGTGAGGTTGCCGCACATGGCGCAGCGCCACCGCGTTCCTTCGTTCGGTCGGGGAACCGGCATGTTCCGTCCTCTCCTCGGTCTTCCCTGCGCCGTCGGCGCCTTCGGTGTCACCGGCGCGTGCGCCGCTCCGCTGACTGGGTCCCGCTGCTCTCGCCCTGCCGTCCTGCCGTCTGCCGTCCTGACGCTCCCGCCGCCTGCGGGCCCCGGTGTCCGGGTGCCCCGGATACCGGGGATGTCCCCCGCCACGCGACCACCGGGCACCGGGCCGGGGGTATCCCCGCAACCCTACGGCCTGGCGACCACCGGGTGCGTCGCGGCGGGTGGCCCGTATCCGAGCCGACATCATCCGCGTCCGCGGTCCGGGCCTCCCGGGCGCACGGGCCCCCCACCGGCGGCGGCTACAGTGAGCGGGCCGGTCCCGGCGGCCAAGGGAACCGCAGCCTCCCGGGGGTACCGCCCGCGGCGGCTCCGCCGCGGCCCCCCTCCGAAGAAGGGAAAACCGTGATCACCTCGATCGTGCTCATCAAGACCAGCACCGACCGCATCCCGGAGATCGCCGAGCAGATCGCCGCGCTGGAGGGGGTCAGCGAGGTCTACTCGGTGACCGGTGCCCACGATCTGATCGCCATGGTGCGGGTGGCCCGGCACGACGATCTCGCGGAGGTCATCCCGGGCCGCATCAGCAAGGTTCCCGGCGTGGAGTCCACCGAGACCCACATCGCCTTCCGGACCTACTCCCAGCACGACCTGGAGGCCGCCTTCGCCATCGGGCTCGACTCCTGAGACCCGCGGCGGCCGGGAGCGGCCGGGTGGGCGGAGGCCCCGGCGCACGCGGTGCGCCGGGG